>NZ_JALIDZ010000002.1 GCF_025397915.1 Microbaculum marinisediminis | reverse complement strand
TGTCGCTGCGTCGGCACATCCGCCGACCTTGACCGCCGGACTCTAACTTACGAGCCTGGCCACCTCGATGGGGCAGACCAAGATCATTGACGCCCTGAAACTCCTCTTGCTCCCGCGATCGTCCGATCTCGAGCGAAAGGCCTGATGGTGTCGATCATAGCGTATTGCATTTTGCGCTACAAGGCGTTATCTTCAGGTCCGAAGGAGGTGCCTCATGGCCACCACAGCTGACCGTAAAGAATATCCCATCTCGATGCGACTGCCAGAGTCGGATGTCGCGATGATCGATCGGGCCGCTACGTTGCGTGGCCGCTCGCGCACCGACTTTGTGCGCGATGCCGCCGTTCGCGCCGCCGAGGAGGTTGTGATGGAAAATCGGCTGATCCGCATGAGCCCCGAAGGATTCGCCGAGTTCATGGATGTCCTGTCCCGTCCGGCGGCTCCGGTTCCCGAGATGGTCGATCTGGCGCAGCGGGCCGCTCCGTGGGAGCCCGGCTACGACGCCAAGCGGTAGTCGTGTCTCTATCGGCGCCTGAGCCGCTCACCGCTGCGCATGATGTCTCCGAATTCTCCTGCGGTAAGCCGACACTCGATCACTGGCTTAGGACGCGGGCACTGTCCAACCAAGAGAAGGGCTTTACCGCCGTCATGGTCGTCCACGACGGCGGCCGTGTCATCGGCTACTACGGTCTTGCACCGACGTCCGTCGTTCCTTCGTTGCTGCCTCGCTCGGTTCGGACAGGTCAGCCACCAGATCCCGTTCCCTGTCTCCTTCTTGGCCAACTGGCCACCGACACAGCATGGGCTGATCAGGGTATCGGGACGGGACTACTGAAACACGCGCTGCAACGCTGCGTTCAGGCGGCTGCTCTGGTCGGTGGACGCGCGCTGATGGTCAACGCTGTCGATGCGGAGGCTGCGGACTTCTGGCAGCGTCGCGGCTTCCTGCCTTCAAAAGACGACCCGCTTGTTCTGTTCCGTCCCCTGTCCGAGATTGCTGCTTCTTTGGCTTTGTAGTCTAATTTTTCTGATCGCACGATTGAAACGCCGGACCGCTACCGCCGAGTTTGTTCTCTTAGCGCTTGGTTGCCTAGAGTGCCACGGCCTTATGTACAATCTCCATCAGAGGACGGAGATCGCCTTTGTTTGCCAATTTGACGGCCCAATAGTAGTTCGCGCCCTTATCAAGCAGATCGGATTCAACATGCCCGAAGAGATCGTGGTCTGCCCCCAAAGAAGTGGTCCTCAATTAGGTATGGCTTTTGAGCCGAGTGAGGAGAGACGAGATGGCCAGGAAACGGCACACAGCAGAAGAAATCGTTGCGAAGCTTCGTCAGGTTGACGTGCTGACATCGCAAGGGCGACCGGTCGCAGATGCGGTTCGGTCGATAGGCGTGACGGAAGTTACGTACTACCGGTGGCGGCAGGAGTATGGCGGGCTGAAGGGCGACCAGGTGAAGCGGCTGAAGGAACTGGAGGCCGAGAACACAAGGCTTCGTCGCGCGATCTCGGACCTGACGCTGGACAAGATGATCCTGGCTGAAGCTGCGCGGGGAAACTACTAAGCCCCGCGCGCTGCCGTGCCTGTGTGGATCGTGTGGTTGGCGAGCTTGGCGTGTCCGAACGACAGGCGTGCCTGGTTCTGGGCCAGCACCGATCGACGCAGCGCAAGATCCCCACGCGGCCTGACGATGAAGCGGCGCTGACCGCCGACATCATCGCGCTCGCCACTCGGTATGGCCGCTACGGCTATCGTCGCATCACGGCGATGCTGCATCGAGCCGGCTGGGTTGTGAACCGCAAGCGGGTCGAGCGGATCTGGCGACGCGAGGGGCTGAAGGTTCCGCACAAGCAGCCCAGGCGCGGGCGGCTCTGGTGCAATGAGAACTCCTGCATCCGGCTTCGCCCGGAACATCCCAACCATGTCTGGTCTTACGACTTCGTTCAGGATCGCACCCACAATGGAAGGAGCTTCCGCATGCTCAACGCTATTGACGAGTTCACAAGGGAATGCCTGACGATCAGGATCGGTCGAAAGCTGAAAGCCGTCGACGTGATCGACACGCTCTCGGACCTGTTCATCCTGCGCGGCGTGCCGGGCCACATCCGTTCCGACAACGGTCCGGAGTTTGTCGCCAGGGCGGTACGTTAGTGGATTGCAGCTGTCGGGGCAACCACGGCCTACATCATGCCCGGCAGTCCTTGGGAGAACGGCTACTGCGAGAGCTTCAACGCGAAGCTTCGTGATGAGCTGCTCAATGGCGAGATCTTCTACACGCTGGAGGAGGCCAAGGTCGTCATCGAAGGCTGGCGCCACCACTACAACACGGTCCGGCCGCACTCGTCCTTGGGCTACAGACCACCAGCGCCGGAAGCCATCTCATGGCCGCCTTCGCATCCCGGACCAGCTTCGCCGACCACGCCGACGATGGCGCCCGCAATAGGCTTCCACTAACATTAAAACCGGATCACCCATTGGGGGCCGGCCACTACTCATATGATGCGGTTCAAATCGGGGCGACAATGCCAGTGTTTTGTCTCGATACACGGCCAGATCACCAGCCTATTCCACCTTAATCGAAGACATCTCATCGCTGCCGGCCGTCAACAACTTCGCGCCCATGGCACTGCGACCTGAAGGGAGATCGCATTGTCGATCGAGGCCTGAAAGAAGACCCAGAGCCTTAAGAGAATCCGCGCCCCGTTAAGGCGACGTCACCCCCCCCCCAACCATCATGCTTGATACGTACTGGTTGCCGCTCTTCCCTTGTCTCTATTTTTCGGCGGATAGGGGCACTGCAATCCTGAATTTCAAAACACCGTCTAGGTCAGCGGTGGCGCGTAAACCGGTACGGGAATGCCTTCCATACGGGCCTTGATCTGCAATGCGACGAATTTCGAGAAGAAGCGGGACAGCGCAAGGTTTCCGCCCTGGAACCACAGATTCTCCTGCGCCACGGGTTTGTACATGTTGCGCAGCTCGCCATGCCAGGGGCCGGGATCGTTTCGTGTGCCGGAGCCCAGGCCCCAGCAGGTTCCGATGCTATTGCCAACCTCGCGTGAGACGATCTGCGCCACGACCTCGTGCATCGACTGAAAGCCGGTCGACTGGATGATAGCATCGACCTCCAGTTCGGACCCGTCGCCAAAGCGCATGCCAGTCGATGTCAGGTGGTCGATCTCCGTCCCGCTCTTCACCTTAATCTCTCCGTCGATGATCAGCTGTGAGGCGCCGACGTCGACATAGTATCCGGAGCCGGTCCGATAGGCCTTCATCATCAGCCCGGTTTCGTCCGGTCCGAAATCGAGCAGGAAGCCGGTTGCGGCCAGCTTTTCGTAGAATTCCGCGTCGCGCGCGCGAATCCTATCATACAGCGCCTTCTGGATCGGCGGCTGCATGGCGAACGGCGTCGCGGCCGCGATCATGTCCGCGCGGTCGACGTCGATGCCGCTTTCGACCGCTTCTTCCGAATAGAGGTCGAAACCCAATTCCATCAGCGTCTCGGATCGCACCACGGTCGTCGGCGACCGCTGGATCATCGTGACGTCGGCTCCGGCCTCCCACAGATCAACGGAGACGTCATGACCGGAGCTGGCGGCGCCGATCACGGCCACCTTCCGGCCCGCAAATTTCGTCCCGCTCGAATACTCGATGGAATGGATGATCTCGCCGGCAAACGTCTCGGCGCCAGGAATTTCGAGCCGTTTCGGCGGCCCGTAGGCGCCGGTGGCGAAGACGAGTTGTGTGGGCCGAAGCGTCAACTTACGGCCCCCGCGCACCAGTTCCACTGACCAGCGCTTTTCCGTTTCGTCAAAGCTGGCCGAGACGCATTCGGTGGAACCCCAATAGGTGAGCTCCATAACCTTCACATACATCTCCAGCCAGTCGCCCATCTTGTCCTTGTGGGTGAAGATCGGCCAGTTCGGCGGAAACGGAATATAGGGCAGGTGGTCGTACCAGACGGGATCGTGGAGGACGAGTGAGCGGTAGCGGTTGCGCCAGGAATCGCCTGCCTTCTCGTTCTTTTCAACGATCACAGTCGGGACGCCAAGCTGCTTCAGCCGTGCGCCGAGCATGATGCCGCCCTGGCCGCCGCCTATGATCAGACAGTACGGGTCCGCGCCCTGCGCGAAGGCGGCTTCCTCGGCGGCCCGGCGCTCGCTCCAGCTCATCCGGTTCCGGTCAGCACCGTGGCTCACGCCCATCGGCCGCCTTTGTCCGGCCTTCTCCTCGTGTCCGGCAAGTGATTGCAGTGTGGTCAGGATCGTGCGGCATCGACCATTCTCGAGGGTAAATATCCCACTGCCTGCACCCGCTGCCGTGGAAAAGTCGAACCATGCCTGTACCGGCACGGATTCCGGCGCCTCGGTAATACGCCAGTTTGAAGGTCGCGTTGCCGGAAGCTGAGAAGTGAGCATCGCGGCGATAGCCGGCTTGCCTTCCAGCGTCTTCACGTTCCATGTGAACGAGACGATATCGCGCCAGTAGCAATCCTCCACGAAACAGTCTAGCACCGCGTCGATGTCGCCGCGCGCCAGCGCTTCCGAAAAATCTGCAAGCCAGGCAGACGCCTTGGAAGCGGGTGCAGTGTCGTGCATTCGATCTCATCCCTGATTGACTGTGGTTCGATGGCTTTCCGCTGCTCCTCCGTGGCGGCGCAGAGCAGGTGTTCAGTCGCCCAGCGGCTCCATCGCATTGCCTTTGCGGTGGTTGATCACGGTGTATTTGATCCTGCGGAGCGTCTCGCGCGCATCCGAGCCGAGGCGGTATCCGACCGCCGTGGAAACGAGGTCGAGTATGAGGAGGAATGCGTAGCGCGACGCTGTCGGCTTCAGCGCGCTTGGAAATTCGGGGATCTCGACCGTGAGCGCCAAATCCACCTCGGCGGCAAGTCCGCTTGCCGGGGCCGTTATCGCCATTGTCCCGGCGCGATAATGCTTGGCGAGCGCAACGGCCTCGATTACCTCGCGCGTGCGCCCCGTGCTCGATATGGCGACGACCAGATCGTTCGGCTTCAGCGACGAAGCCATCATTTTCATCACATACGGATCGGAATGGGCGGAGACGACAACGCCATAGCGGAACAATCTGTTCTGCGTCTCAAGCGCTAGCGTTGCGGAGCTCCCCCCAAGTCCGAACACCACCACCTGCCGGGCACTGGCAACCATGTCGGCGGCGCGCAACACATCTGCCGGGCCGATGCTGCGCTCGACGGCGGCAAGCGCGTTGCGCGCCTCGCCGAAGACCACGCTCCACAGCGGCGAGGCATCATCGCCGGGTTCCGGCGGCGGGGTAGGTGAAAGATAGAGCCGGCCAACGACAACGCTCTGGGCCAGCTTCAGCTTGAAATCCCGAACGCCATTGCAGCCGATCGCGCGGCAGAATCGGGTGACCGTCGGCTCGCTGACGCCGGCCCGGCGGGCTATTTCGGCGTTCGACGCATCCACCGAGAACGATACCGCCGATAGCACTACGTCGGCTACGCGCCGCTCGGCAGGCCGCAATTCGCTATAGGAATCCTTGATCTGCGACAGGATGTCCGGAATCGGCCTGGACTGGATATCCGCCGGGTCGTCGCGCCGGCCCGCTTCCGCCTCTTGTCTTCCTGTTTTGAGCTCCATCAGGCAGAGACCTCTTCAACGTTAGCCAGAGACGTTGCAGTCGTATCGCATCATTTTCGGTGAGCGACGGTATTAGCACGATCGCAATTTTGTAGGAAACTTACATGCATTTCAATCCTTAAGTTCCAGAGAATCTAAGGGATTACAAGAGTGAAGGTTGACCGCACTCAACCCACTTGACTTAAAATGGCGGATAGTTACAGACTGTAGTCAATGGCCCGATAGAGGCTGCAAGATATGTTGGGGAGCTCAAGATGTCTGGCCGTTCCAGTCAGCCGAAGCTGTGCGTCGATGGTGCGACCAAGGTGTACAACACCAGGTCCGGCGACCTTCTGGCGATTGACCGTTGCTCCCTCGACATCAGGTCCGGCGAGATCGTCACAATTGTCGGGCCTTCCGGCTGCGGCAAGACCACGCTCTTGTGGTCGATGTCGGGGCTCCACAGCCTCTCCTCAGGCAGAGTTCTACTAGACGGCATTCCGGTGAACGGGCCAAACCCGCAGATCGGGATGGTGTTCCAGGAGGCGAACCTGCTCCCGTGGCGCAATCTGGCCGCCAACATCAACTTCCCGTTCGAAATCAAGGGCACCAGATCCGATCGGATCTGGGTCGACGAATTGCTGAACCGCGTCGGGCTTGAGGGCTTCGCCAACCGCTATCCGCGCGAACTTTCCGGGGGCATGCAGCAGCGCGCCGCGTTGGTGCGCGCCTTGTCGTACAAGCCGTCAGTGCTGCTGATGGACGAGCCTTTCGGGGCGCTCGACGCCTTCACTCGCGAGGAGATGAACCGGCTCGTCGAGGAGATCTGGCTCGATATGCCCATGACGATCGTGCTGATCACGCATTCGATCGAAGAGGCGATCTTCCTCGGCGACCGTGTTGTGGTGATGAGCGCGCGACCCGGCCGCGTGGCTAACATCCATGAGGTGCCTTTCCCGCGTCCCCGCTCGCTCGAGATCATGTCGACGAAGGAAGTCTTCGACCTGACCAATACGATCAAGCGGGAAATCGTCGGGGAGAGGAAGAGCCGCTATCTGCAGGGTGGGGGCACCGTCTCACCGGCGGCTTCAAACGCGTCGCTGTGAATCGCACACGGGGGGACGAGATGAGTGAAACGGACGCCATCCCCGAATTCGGGACCAAGAGCGGAGTTGGTGGTGACGTAGGCATCAGCAACATGTCCGCCCTGACGGCCGGACCGGGCATCAAGTCCTTCGGCGAGGTGGTGGCTATCCTGCTCGTCGCCATCGTCGTGATCGGCGGGACCGAGCTGGCGCTCGGGGCGTTCGAAGTCCCGCAATACGTGCTTCCGAAGCCCAGCGAGATCGCCGTAGCGCTCGTCACTGAATTTCCCAGGATTGCGCCGCACCTCGGCCATACGCTGGTTGAACTCGGGGTCGGCTTTGCGATCGGAGCGACAGTCGGGCTCCTTCTGGCGGCAGTGATCACCCAGTTCCCATTCGTCGAGAAGATCGTTACTCCCTACATCCTGTTGCTGGTGACGACACCGATGCTGGCGCTGGTGCCGCTGCTCATCTTGCGCATGGGTTTCGGCTACGAACCGCGCATCGTCGCCGTGGCGCTCGCCTCGGGGCCGATGGTGATGATCAACGCCACAACCGGCTTCCGCCGCGTCGACCACGGCAAGATCGCGCTGGCGCGATCCTACGGGGCCTCGACCCTCCAGATATTCTGGAAGATCCGTGCGCCGATGGCACTGCCGATGATCTTCGTCGGACTGATGGTCGGCTCGATATTCGGCCTGCTGACGGCGGTTGGTGCGGAAATGGTCGGCGGCGGCTTCGGCCTCGGCAACCGGCTGACATCCTATTCCTCGATGATCCAGATGCCACAGTTCTTCGCGGTCGTCCTGATCCTCTCGATTCTAGGCATCTTCATCTACGTCATCTTCTTCCTGCTTGGAAAGAAGTTCGCCAGCTGGGAGGCCTGAGCACAGATCCGATGTCGGGAGGAAGAGGCATCGGGACCAACAGTCCAGAACGTTCCGAAAAAGGGGAAAAGCGATGAACAAGTTCTCCATGCCCAGTCACATGAACCGCAGAACCTTCCTGCAGGTATCGGCGGCGGGCGTCGTCACCGCCAGTTCGCTCGGCTCCGCAGGTCGCGCCCTTGCCGATCCCTATCCGAAATTCACATGGATCTCGCCGCGCGGCACGCTGGAAGTGCTGGACGACTATCCTTACTGGATAGGCAAGAAGATGGGCTATTTCGACGATCTCGACGTAGAGATCGCAATGGAGCCAGGCCCCTCCGACGGTACCGCGACCGTCAAGTTCGTCGATGTCGGCCAGGCGGACATGGGCTTTCCCTCACCCGGCGTGTTCTCCTTCGCGATCGAAAACGGGATGAATCTGAAATCGGCCTTCCACATGGGAGCCAAGGACACGTTCAGCCTAGCCTTCCGCAAGGGCGAAGGCACCAACGATCTCAAGACGCTCGAAGGAAAGAAGATCCTGCTCGGCTCGGCCGCATGGCAGTCAATCGTCGACCCGATGCTCGCCGTGCAGGGTGTCGATGTCAGTAAAGTCACCTATGTCGAGGCCGGCTGGCCGACCTGGGCGACGGCGCTCAAGGCAGGCCAGGGTGACGCCGCGCTGAGCTGGGAGGGCCTGCGGGCGGAGTGGATCGGCACCGGGCTGGAATTCGAGTACTGGCTCGGCGTCCAGCATTCGCCGCTGTTCGCCAACACCTTCGTGGTCCGCGCCTCGGATCTCGAGGACCCAGACAGGAAGGCCTTCCTCGACAAGTATCTGCGGGCTTGGGCGATGAGCCTCGAATTCGGCTACCTGAATCCACGCGCGGCGGTGGAAGCGGTGTTCGAGCAGTTCCCGACCCTTGCCAGCAATATCGGTCCGGAGCTGGGCGTGACTTCGATTCTCCAGCAGATCGCCGTCTTCCGCGGCGACATGGATCAGCGGGCGGGCTGGGGCGACCACAACATGGCCGCATGGCAGACCTTCTTCGACGAAATCCACAAGCTCGGCCAGATCAGCTCTCCGGTAAGAGCCGAAGATGTCTGTACCAACGAGTGCGTCGCGGCCGCCAACGATTTCGACCACGACAAGGTCAAGGCAGATGCCGACGGCTACGAACTCACCGACGAGTTTGCGGCAATCGACGTCGACGCCGTGAAGGCCCGTCTCTACGACCAGGCGGTTCCGGGCTGATCCGTCGCTGAAAACGTAAGGGCGGACGGCCGCGTCCGCCCGCACCACACCATGAAGGGGAGGGCCTGATGGCCGACAAAGTAAAGGTTCTGGTCGTCGGGCTGGGCAATATGGGCGCGTCCCATGCCAGCGCCTACCACCGCAACCCCGGCTTCGAGATCGTCGGGCTGATGAGCCGCACGATCAGGTCTAAGACGATTCCGGACGAGCTGAAGGACTATCCGCTGTTCGAGGATTACGAGCAGGCTCTCTCCGAGACGAAACCGGACGCGGTGTCGATCAACACCTGGCCGAACACCCATGCCGAATACGCCATCAAGGCGCTGAACGCCGGTGCCCACGTCTTCATGGAGAAGCCCCTGGCGACCAATATTGATGACGCGGAAGCCGTCGTGAAGCTGGCGCGTGAGAAGGACAGGAAGCTGATGCTCGGCTACATCCTGCGCGTCCATCCGAGCTGGGTGAAGTTTATCGAGCTCGGCAAGACGCTCGGCAAGCCGCTAGTCATGCGCCTCAATCTGAACCAGCAGAGCAACGGTCCAGCCTGGGCTTGGCACAAGAACCTGATCGACAGCCTGATCCCCATCGTGGATTGCGGCGTCCACTATGTCGACGTCATGTGCCAGCTCACCGACGCAAAGCCGGTGCGCGTGCACGGCATCGGCGCCAAGCTCTGGGACGATGCGTCCAAGCAGAATTACGGCCACCTTCATGTCACCTTCGACGACGGTTCAGTCGGCTGGTATGAGGCTGGATGGGGGCCGATGATGAGCGAGGAAGCGTTCTTCGTGAAGGACGTGGTCGGCCCGCGTGGCGCCGTTTCCATCGTGCCGGACCATTCCGAGGGCAAGGACCAGCTGGCCGACATCTCCGATTCTGCCGACATCGACCAGCACACCAAGACCGACGCCATCCGCTATCACCATGCGGAGGTCGGGCCCGACAAGAACTTCGTCAAGAAGGACGAGCTCTTCAAAATGGAAGGCGAGCCGGGCCATCAGGATCTTTGCGACCGCGAGCAGGCCTTCTTCCTCAAGGCGATCCAGGAAGATCTCGACCTGAGCGAGGCGAACGATGCCGCAGTGAACAGCCTGCGCATTGTGCTTGCCGCCGAGCAGTCGATCCACGAGAAGCGCGCCATCGAGCTGAACTAATCCGTCCTTGCCGGCCCAAAAAGCGGGCTGACCGACCCAACGGAGCACCCTTATGAGCGAGCCGGCAGCCGCCGAATGCTACGAACTCGTGCTTGAAGGAGGACGCGTCCTCGACGAACGAAACGGCGTCGATGCTGTACTGGACGTGGCTTTCCGGCAAGGTCGGATCGCCGCGGTCGGCGAAGGCCTGGCGGCGAAAGCCGCGCGGGTCGAGGATGTCCGCGGGGCGATTGTCGCTCCAGGTCTCATCGACATCCACACTCACGTCTACAACAAGGCGACCTCTCTCAGTGTGGATCCCGATTTCATCGCGCGTCGGTCGGCAACAACGACGCTGGTAGATGCCGGCAGCGCCGGAGCCGGCAATTATGACGGCTTTCGCGACTATGTGATGGCGCAGTCCCCCTATCGCATTCTCGCTTTCCTCAACATCTCGTTTCCGGGCATCTTCGGCTTCGATTGGGGCCTGTCTCTCGGCGAGGCGCGGCTGCGCGAGATGCTTCCGGTGGACCGTTGCGTCGCCAAGATCGAGGCCAACCGCGACCGTATTGTCGGGGTCAAGGTACGTATCGGCGGTCCGGTGACCAACAAGCTCGGCCTCGGCGCGCTGGAACTGGCGCTCGAGGCGGCGGAGGAGGTCGGCCTTCCGCTGATGACCCATATCGGAACCGCGCCGCCGAGCTACGCGGACGTGGTATCGATGCTGAGGCCGGGCGACATCCTCACCCATTGCTACCGCCCAGCGCCCAACGCTGCGCTCGACGAGAACGGGAAGATAATCGACGCGGTACTCGCTGCTCGCGCACGCGGTGTGCTGTTCGACATCGCCCACGGCATGGGCGCCTTCAGCTACACCATCGCCGAGGGCGCGCTGAAGGCAGGCTTCCCGCCCGACCTCATCTCCTCCGACGTGCATGTGATCGCCGTCGAGGGACCGGGATATGACCTGCTCCACACGATGAGCAAGCTCATCAATTGCGGGCTTTCGCTTTCCGAGGCGATCGGCATGGCGACGAGCCGGCCGGCGCTGGCGATAAACCGCCCGGAGCTCGGCCATCTCGGCGTGGGCGCCCCGGCGGATGTGACTGTCCTCAGGCAGGTCGACGGCAACTACGTGTTCGCCGACGTGGAAGGGGTGAGACGCCAGGGCACGACGTTGTTGCAGCCAATGGCGGTCTATCTCGGCGGGAAAAGGATGGAAGTCGCGCGACGCCCGTTCGAGGAGCCGTTCATTATTGGTGGGGCGCACAGTTGCGGAGGTCACCTTTGAGCTACAAGGCAATCTACGCTTACGCTTGGGATCTTGCAGAAGCCGGCATCGAGACGGCGGAACGCGAGTTCCTCGAACTCGGCGTCGATACCGTTACCATTGCGGGAAGCTACCACGCGGGCAAGTTCCTGCGGCCGCACGGCAAGACCGGAAAGGTGTACTTCCCGGATGACGGCACGGTCTACTTTGAGGCCGACCGGTCACTCTACGGTGCGATAAAGCCGGTTCAGAACGGGCCGCTCGGCGGACGGGACGTGCTGCGCGAACTGGTCGAGCGCGACACGCTGGGGGTGAATGTCTGGCTCGTGATGCTGCACAATACGCGGCTCGGCATGTCGCATCCCGACGCCGTCGTCCGCAACGCATTCGGCGACCCGTACTTCTACAATCTGTGCCCGTCCTCTTCCGAGGCGCGGGCTTACGCCGTCGGCCTGGCGCGCGACGTGACGCAGAACTATCCGGTACGCGGCATTTCGGTGGAATCGCCGGGCTTCGCCCCCTACGCCCATGGCTACCACCACGAGTTCGCGCTGATGAAGACGAATGTCTGGCTGGACAACATGCTCGGCCTCTGCTTCTGCGGCCATTGCGAGGCGGCCGCACAGAAGCGCGGCATCGATGCTCGCCGCCTCAAAGCGAAGGTCGTCGCCGATATCGACGGCTACCTTGCCAGCGACGTCGACTATCCCGACGACATGGCCGCTGCGTTCTGGACCGCCGATGTCGCCACCAATGGCGATCTTGCCGCCTATCTGGCGATGCGTCGGGAGGTCGTCACATCGCTCGTCGCGGAAATTCGCGCTGCGGCTCGGCCTGACGCGGAGGTGGCCGTCATCCCTTCGGTTGCGCGGCCGACCGGCGCCGCCTGGTATGAGGGTACGGACCTCGCGGCACTCGCAGAAAGCCCGGGCATCATCGAAGCCTGCTTCTACGAACCGAGTGCTGCGCGGGTGCAAGCCGACCTGCTCGACATCCGCCGCCGCATGAACGGCAAGGGCAAGCTGCGCGGCATTCTGCGGCCGTCACATCCGGATATTGCAGCTAGGGGCGAATTCCTTGCCGCTGTCGACGCGTTGCGCGAAGGCGGCGTTGACGAACTGGCGTTCTACAATTGGGGCCATCTGCGGCCGGCCAATCTTGGCTGGATTGCGGAGGCGCTTCGGAGCGGGCGATGACGAACCAATACCATGGCCAGACGGTCGCGATTACCGGCGCGGCGGGCGGGATCGGCCAATGGCTGTGCCGGTTCTTCGGCTCCGCAGGCGCGCGCATCGCCGCTCTCGATCGCAGCGCGGCGGTGATGGAGTTCGCCGACACGCTGAGAAGCGAGGGAATGGAGGCAACCGGCGCGGTCGTGGACATCGGCACGGCCGATGCAGTGGCGGCTGCCTTCGAGGGCTTCGGCGACGTCCACGTGCTTATCAACAATGCCGGTCTGTCGCGTGCTCCGACGCTGGCAGTCACCAGCCCAAACGACTGGAGCGACGATGTCGCCTCCAATCTTAATGGGGCCCATGCCTGCACCCACGCCGTGCTGCCGCAGATGGCGGCCCGCCGCGCCGGCGCGATCGTCAATGTCGGCTCGATCAACGGGCTGATGGCGCTGGGCGATCCCGCCTACAGCGCTGCCAAGGCTGGTATGATCGCGCTGACCAAGGCGGTGGCGATGGAATATGGCCGCTATGGTATTCGCGCCAATTGCGTCATGCCGGGAACTGTCCGCACGCCGATCTGGGTCGATCGGCAGAATAAGGATCCCGGCGTCCTCAAGACCCTGGAGCGCTGGTATCCGTTGGGCCGCATCGTCGAGCCGGAGGAGGTCGCGCGCGTCATCGCTTTCCTTGCTTCCAGCGACGCCAGCGCGATCACCGGTGCTGCTATCCCTGTCGATTGCGGGCTGACGGCCGGCAACATCGTCATGGCGCGCGAACTGACGCTGGAAGATTTCTGAAGGGAGAACCCCATGAACCGCTTGCGCATGGGAATCATCGGGCTTGGATGGTTCGGCGAAATTCATGCCGAAACCATTGCCGGCATTCCGGAGATCGAGCTTGCTGCCCTGTGCACGCGCACGCCCGAGCGGCTCGCTGCCATGGGCGAGAAGTTCGGGGTGAAGAAGCTGTTCCGCGATTACAACGACATGCTGGCCGATCCGGAGATCGATGCCGTCTCGATCTGCACGATGTGGGACCAGCATCGCGAACCGGCCATCGCCGCGCTGCAGGCCGGCAAGCATGTCTTCCTCGAGAAGCCCATAGCCTCGACCGTCGAAGACGCCCGCGCCATCACCGAGGCGTCGAAAGGGTCAAAGGGCATCCTGTTCATCGGCCACATCGTGCGCTTCAATCCACGCTATCGCATGGCGAAGCAGGCGATCGATGAAGGCCGCATCGGCAGGATCGTCGCATTAAGCTCACGCCGCAACATTCCGGCCGCATGGACCCCGACGATCCTCGAGAAGATCGGCCCGATCGTCGGCGACGCCATCCATGACACAGACATTATGCTGTGGTTCACCGGGGATCGCGTTGTGTCGACCTATGCGCAGACGGTCGACGTGCGAGGGCTGAAATTCCCCGACATCGGCCAGACCATGTACCGTTTCGCGGGCGGCGCCAGCGCCACGCTCGAAACCGTCTGGTGCATGCCGGAAAAAACCCCGTTCGACATCGATGAGCGCATGTCGATCATTGGTACAGAAGGGATCATCCACGTTCAGGACACCTTCCCGAATATCGGCATTGTCGACGGCACGAGGCTGCATTCGCCCGACACCACCTATTGGCCGATGTTCAACGGTGTTCGTGGCGGCGCACTGCGCGAGGAATTCGGCTATTTCGCCTCGTGCGCGCTGGGTGGAAAGCCGGTGACGATCGGCACCCCGGAGAATGCAACGGCTGCGCTTGAAGCCACTCTGGCGGCGGAAGAGTCGGCGCGTACCGGCGAAATCGTGAGGATAGGCTGATGTCCGATCTGGAGTACGTCTTCGACCACGTTGGCATAACGACGACTGAACCGCAGTCGCAGGAAGACTGGGTCGAGGCCAGCAAGATCTGGGTCACCAACCCGCGCAATCATCCCGAACACATCGAGTTTCTGCGCTACCGCGAGGACAGCACTGTGCCGGCCGCGGTGCGCGACAACCCGCATGTGGCCTACCGGGTCAAGGATATCGCACCGCATCTTGCGGCCGAAGGCGTCGAGGTGCTGATACCGCCCTTCGTCGTCGGCGATTTTCTGGAAGTGGCATTCGTGCGCAAGCATGGCATGGTGTTTGAATATATGCGCTACCTGAAGGAAGGCTGGTTCGACAATTGAAGCCCTCCGAGTCTGACTTGCCGGAAGCTGTGCGGAGCCTGCTTCGGCCGATTGATCGCACGTTGGATTCGGTGGAAACCCCCGTCGTGTTGATCGACGCGGACATTGCCGATGCCAATCTCACCCGCTGGCAACGGCGTTGCGACGAGGCAGGGATCGCCAACCGGCCGCACATTAAGACGCATCGCAGCATCGCTTGGGCCCTGCGCCAGATCGAACTGGGCGCAGCCGGCATCACGGTGCAGACGGTCGGCGAAGGCGAAGTGATGGTCGGTGCCGGGATAAGTGACATCCTGTTGACGAGCAACACGCTCGGGGCAGCCAAGCTGGCCCGTCTCGGCGCGCTCGCCGCCCGCTGCGATCTTGCCAGCGTGTCCGACAGCGTCGCGGTGGTAGACGCGCTTGCCGGCAGCGCGCGCGCGGCAGGCGCGCGGATACGCATCCTGATTGAGTGCGACACCGGCGGCGGACGGTGCGGACTTTCCGAGCCGGACGCCATAGTCGATCTGGCCCGCTATGTCGCGGCCGCGGAAGGCCTCACCTTCGGCGGGCTGATGACCTACCCGGCAGCCGGTACGCGGCGGAAATCCGCTCAGGCGCTCGAGGCCACCATTGCCGCGCTGCGCGCCGCGAGTTTCGAGCCGGCCGTCATATCTACGGGTGGCAGCCCCGACATGTGGAGCGACGAGGGGCTGGAGCCCGTCACCGAATATCGCGCCGGCACCTATATCTACAACGATCGCTCCCTGATTTCGCGTGGCACGGCCAGCCTCGATCAGTGCGCGATGACAGTGCTCGCCACCGTGGTCAGCCGGCCGACGCCGGATCGCGCCATCATCGATGCTGGCTCGAAGGCGCTTACTTCGGACCTGCTCGGTCTACAGGGGTACGGAATGTTGATTGGGCTTCCCGATGCCGTCATTTATCAGCTCAACGAGGAGCACGGCCTGATTGACGTGTCGAAATGCGAGACCAGGCCCGAGGTCGGCGACCGCGTGCGCATACTGCCTAACCATACCTGCGTCGTTTCCAATCTATTCGACCGCATGCTCGTGGTGCGCGGGGGCAAGCTCCTCGGCACATTGCCGGTCGACGCGCGTGGCAGGTCGAATTGAAAGGAAGAACGATGACCAGAGAGCATTTTGGCACCTCGCACGTCCCGCTTTCGCCGGCGGTGCGCGCAGGCGATTTCGTCTTTGTCTCGGGACAGGTGCCGGCCGGGGCCGACGGCAAGATCGTCGAAGGTGGGGTGGGCGCCCAGACGAAGCAAGTTCTGGAGAATATAGCGACCGTCCTCTCGCTTGCGGGCTGCGAGTTGTCGGACGTCGTCAAAACGACCGTTTGGCTGAAGCACGCGGAAGATTTCGCGGAGTTCAACGCGGCCTATGAGCCCTTCTTTCCTAAGGACCCGCCAGCGCGATCAACCGCGGAGTCACGACTGATGATCGACATCCTCGTTGAAATCGAAGCAATCGCCTACAAGCCACTCCCACGCTGAGTTTCGAGGGCGTGCTTGCGGCGTAGCCGATCGCGAGCTCGGTCTGCTGAGCCGGAAAGGAACGGATCCGCAGACGCCGGCCGATCCGCCTCTTATCGCGATGGGTGGCCGTCTGTGCCTCGCTGGACCTAGAACCCCAGCAGGACCCGCGGCAGCCACGTTGCAAGCCCGGGGAAGGCGACGAGGATCAGCAGGCAGATTGCCTGCATCGCCAGAAACGGCACCACGCCACGATACATGTCCGGAAGACGCAGTTCCGGTGGGGCGATGCCCTTGAGGTAGAAGATCGCTGGCGCCAGCGGCGGCGTGAGATAGCTGGTCTGAACGATCAGCAGGATCAGCATGCAGAACCAGACCGGATCGAACCCGGCATCGCGGACAAACGGCATGAAGATCGGCACGAAGATCAGGATGATCGAGATCCACTCGAGGAAGAAGCCTGCCACGAAGACGATCGCAAGGAAGATCGCGAGCATCATCGCGGGCGAGACGTCGAGATCGCCGAGCACGCCGCGCAGCTGCGTGATCCCGCCCACCGAGCCGAACGCGACGGTGAACATCGCGCCGCCCAGCAGGACGAACATGATCATTGCGGTCACGATCAGCGTGCGCCAGCCGGCGGCACGGAGCATCGTCCAATCAAGCGCCCCGTAGCTCGCCGCCAGCACCAGGGCCGCCATGGCCCCGATCGCCGCCGCTTCGGTCGGCGCCGCAATCCCGGCGATGATGGTCCCGAGCACGGCCGTGATCATCAGAAGCGGCGGGACCAGCGCCGTCGTCGTGATCCGCAGCTTCCGTGATAGCGGAATCGCGTCGATCTCGGAGACGTCGGGGCGCGGCGCCTTGTGGGGCTGAACGATGGCGACGCCAACGACATAGGTCAGGTAGAGCGCGGCGAGGATCACGCCGGGAACGATCATGCCCACCATCAGGTCGCCGATGGATACGTCCGCGATCGGGCCGAGAATGACCACCACCACGGAGGGCGGGATGATCGTGCCCAGCGAGCCGCCGGCGCAGATCGTGCCGCTGATCAGGCTCTTGTCATAGCCCTGGCGCAGCATCGGGGGGATCGCGAGCAGGCCGATCACCGCTTCGGTCGCGCCGACGACGCCTGTCGAGGCGGCGAAGACGATGCACATCACGATGGTGCCGACGGCCAGGCCGCCGGGGAGGCGTCCGGTCCAGAGCTGGACCGCGTGAAACAGCCGCTCCGCAATGCCGGAGCGTTCAAGGATCGCGCCCATGAACACGAACAGAGGCACCGCCGCCAGCACGAAATTCGACGCCGTTTCGTCGATCTTCTGGGTGAACTGAAACAGGATCGGGCGGAGATTGAAGTCGAACTGGATCAGTCCGACCACGAACCCCGAGACCATCAGGGCGAAAGCCACCTGAACGCCGGAAAAGATCAGCAGGAACAGGCAGACGAACATGAGGATGGGCAGCAGGTCCATCATGACCGTTCCTCGCTTCCTGTGAGCACGGAGAGGGCGTGCAGGATTTTCGCGGTGACCTGCAGCGTCAGCAGCGCGAACCCGGCGAACATCACGGCGCGGAACGGCCAGGCAGGTGGGTTCCAAGCGCTTTTCCCCGTGGTCCGCCCGGAGGCGAAGGCGTCTGCCGCGTAATCCCACAGCGCGTGGCTCATGAGGGCGCAGAAGGGCAGAAAGAGGACGAGCAGGAAGGCGAGATCGATTGCCGCCCGCCCCCGAGGGCCGAAGGCGCCGTAGACAAGGTCGATGCGCACGTGTTCGTTGCGCAGCAGTGTCACGGCGCCGCCGAGCAGGAAATAGGCGCCGGTCAGCATGTATCCGAGCTCGAAACTCCAGGAGGTGGGGCTGCCCAGAATTTTTCGGGCGATTACTTCCCAGACGGTGACGAGGACGAGCGGGGCAAAGAGCAGAGCGGCGCCGACACCGACCCAGAGTGTCAACGCGTCGAGCCGCGCCGCGAGACTGCTCAGCCAGCCCGGCCGCTGGTGAGGAGGGGACATGTTAGGACCTCGGCGATTGGAATAAGGTGGCCGGCCCGTGCGGGCCGGCCCTTATTGCGGCGCGGGTTCAGCGGACGACCCTGCGGTAACGCTCGGAACCTTGCCAGAGCGCGTCGAACGCCTTCTGGCTTTCCCAGACACGGGCAAACCATTCGTTGTCCGCCGCGATCTTGTCGGCATAGGCGACGCCTGCGTCGAACACGGCCTTCTGAACCTCGGGATCAAGGTCGATCACCTCGTTGCCCTGGTCCTCGAAGAAGGTCTTGGCCTTGGCGTCGGCTTGTCCGAAGGCGATCCAGCTATCCATGGTGACCAGCCGGGCCGCATCCTGCAGCAGGGCGCGGTCGGCTTCGGAAAGACCGTCCCACACGCGCGGCGCAATCATCAGTTCGAACGGGGCCACGGGCTGATGCGCGCCCGGCAGGATCACGTATTTTGCCACCTGGTGAAAGCCGGTCGACACGTTTTCGCCGAGGCTGCCGGATTCCACCGCGTCCACCACACCGCGCTCGAGCATGGTATAGACCTCGCCCATGGGCGCGGTGACCGGGGCGGCGCCGAGTTCGGCCGAGATCTCGAGCCAAGCGCCGACGGTGCGCAGCTTGAGCCCCTGGAAATCCGCGAGGGTGCGCACGGGCTTGTTCGAATGCAGGAACACTTCCGGGGTCCGTATCCCCAGCGGCATCGAGACGAGATCGAAGCGATCGCGCCGAAACTCCCGCCAGAGCTCGGCCCCGTCCGCGCCATACAGCCAGTGCAGCATCCGCTCGCTGTCGAACGAGCCGGCGAAGCCGCCGAACAGGATCGTCGTTCGGTCCTCGCCCCAATCGTACCCCATCCAGGTATGACCCATGTCCGCGACGCCGTTGCGCACCAGATCGGACACTTCCAGGGCCGAGCCCAGGGTTCCGCCGGGATAGGTCTCGATGGTGATGCGGCCATCGCTCAGCCGCGCGACCGTCTTGGCATAGGCGTCGGCCATGAGCTCCATGGTGAAACCACCGCTCCAGCTCGTCGCCATGCGGAAATTCAGTTCGTCTTGGGCTCGTGCCGTGCCGGCGGTAAACGTCAGTGCCGGGGTCGCCAGGGCTGCGCCCAGCAGTTTTCTACGGTTCATTCCGTCCTCCCAAAATAGAAATTACCGGGCCACGCACGGGCCGGAAGACTGTCCCCGCTCCGCGTTTCGGCCGTGGCAGGCCGCCGCGGGAACCGGGGAGGGTTAGGATATCACTAAGATATTAGTAGTCAACAAAGATCGTGAAAGGTATATAAACGACTGAAAAAGTTTGCATTGATGGCTGTGCATCTAACATATTAGATGCGGAATCAGATTGAGCGTGACTGTGGTGCCGTTAAGGAGGAGGAGCCGATGGCCGAAATTGACCTGAGACCTGTCGAGCGGCTCGACGCGGACGTTCTTGTTGCGGGCGGCGGGGCCGCAGGGATTGCGGCGGCGATCACGGCCGCGCGGGCGGGCTGCTCCGTGATCCTGGTCGAGCGCTATGGTTTTTGTGGCGGCGGGGCCGTGGCGGGGCTTTCGGGCACCGTTTGCGGCCTCTACGAAGCCAGCGACGATGAGGGCAGGGAGCTGCGCAAGGTCGTTCACGGCTTCGTCGACGACTTCATCGCCGAGATGGAGGCGCGGGAGGGGCTGACG
The DNA here is from genome assembly GCF_025397915.1 of Microbaculum marinisediminis. Lineage (NCBI taxonomy): Bacteria > Pseudomonadati > Pseudomonadota > Alphaproteobacteria > Hyphomicrobiales > Tepidamorphaceae > Microbaculum > Microbaculum marinisediminis. The sequence goes on along the minus strand of NZ_JALIDZ010000002.1, from coordinate 586,842 downwards.
CCTCCGGTGCGGTACGGCAAGACCTGGACCCGCGTGCACGATCCTCTCGTCTGGCGCGAGGCCGCCGATGCCCTGCTCGCAGAGGCCAACGTGCGGGTGATCTACCATGCCGAAATCCTCGCCGCGCTGTGCGAGGGGTCGAGGGTCGAAGGGGCGGTCCTGTCCACGGTCACCGGCAGGCTCGAGATCCGCGCGAAGCTGTGCGTGGACGCCACCGGCGACGGGGCCCTGTCGGCCATGGCGGGCCTTCAGACTTATATGGGCGACGGCGGCGCCGTGCAGAATCCGACGATGATCTTCCGTATGCTGAACGTCGACGTGTCGCGGTTCGCGGCCGCCTACGGGTCGGACACGATCATGCCGGTCGAGGTCAGCGACATTATCGCCGACGCCGACGGCAACGGCTACACGCTGCCCCGCCGCAAGATCTGGATCTTCACCACCACGCGGCCGGGCGAGTTGATGTGCAACTGCACCCGGATCGTCGGCGCCGACGGGCGCGAGCTCAACGCGACGTTCTGGCGGGATTTCTCGGAAGCCGAGATCGAGGGCCGGCGGCAGGCGCGCGAATATGCCCGGTTCTTCCGCGACCGACTCGCGGGATGCGAGGCCGCGGTGGTCAACGACACCGGGGTGCAGGTCGGCGTTCGCCAGACGCGCCAGGTGAAGGGCCGGTCCATGCTGATGAATACGGATGTGCTCACCGGTGCCAAGTTCGCCGACGGGATCGCGCGGTCGCCCTGGCCGATCGAACTGCACAGCGGGGCCAGGCCACGGGTCGAATGGCTGCTCGAGGATGTCTACGAGGTGCCCTTCGGGTGTTTCGTTCCCGAAACGGGCGAAGGGTTGCTCACGGCGGGGCGCTGCCTGTCTGCCGAACACGAGGCGGTCGCCTCCGCCCGTGTCACCGCGCAGTGCTTTTCCTACGGGCATGCCATCGGCCATGCCGCGGTAATGGCCGTGCGCGAAGGGCTTTCGGTTCATTCCATCGAGGGCCGCGACATTCGTGCGCTGCTCAATAAGGACGGCGCAGGCCTGGACGGCTAGGAGACCCAAGATGACCTATCGCAGCAATTTTACCCCTGGAACCACCCGATGGGCCGTTCGGCGCGCGCAATGGCTGGCCATGGGGATCCGCGAAGAAGATTTCGACAAGCCGAAGATCGCGGTGGTCAACAGCTCGTCCGGCCTTTCGGTCTGTTTCCAGCATCTCGACGGTGTCGCCGAGACGGTCAAGCAGGCGATCCGGGCCGCGGGCGGCTTGCCCTTCGAGATCCGTACCGTCGCGCCGTCGGATTTCGTCACCTCTGCGGGAAAGCAGGGGCGCTATCTGATGCCCAGCCGGGATCTGCTGGTGAACGATATCGAGGTTCAGGTCGAAGGCGCGGAGCTCGACGGCATGGTGCTGCTGTCCTCGTGTGACAAGACGACGCCGGCGCACCTGATGGCCGCGGGGCGCCTGAACGTGCCCGCGATCTTGCTGACGTGCGGCTTTCAGCTCGGGGCCGATTGTGGCGGCCGCGAGAATGATATCGAAGAGGTCTACAAGGCCGTGGGCGCGGTCAAGGCGCGGCGGATGACGCTGTGCGACCTGAAGGAAATGACACGCACCGCGATCAAGGGGCCGGGCGTCTGTGCCGGGCTGGCCACGGCCAACAGCATGCACTGCATGGCCGAAGCCTTGGGGATGGCCTTGCCGGGCAACGCGCCGATCCGCGCCGGTTCGGAGCGGCTTGACGAGTACGCGCGCGCCGCCGGGGCGAGGATCGTGGAACTCATCAATCAGGACATCCGGCCGCGCAGCATCCTGACGCCCACGGCCTTCCGCAACGCCGTACGGGTCGCCACAGCCATCGGGTGCTCGGTGAATGTGGTGCGCCACCTGACGGCGGCAGCCGTCGAGGCCGAATGCGATGTCGACGTGCTGGCTGAGTTCGACGCCGCCGCGCGGCTCCCGCAGATCACCCAGATTCGCCCCAACGGCCCGACCCGCATCGAGGCCTTCGCCGAAGCAGGCGGCGTCTCCGGCGCGATGATCGCGCTGCTGTCGGAGCTGGACGGAAGCGTCCTGACGGTCACCGGCGCGACGCTTGCCGAAAATCTCGCCGCCCGGCCGGCGCCGGATCCCGAGGTCATCAGGCCGCTGGAACGCCCGTTCCGCGCCGAGCCCGGGTTGGTGATCGTGCGGGGCAACCTCGCGCCGGACGGCTCGGTCGTGAAGCTCTCTGCGGTGCCCGCTGCCGTGCGCCGGTTCAAGGGGGCTGCTATTGTCTTCGAGGACGAGGCGGCCGCGATCGACGCGATCGAGCGCGGAGAGATCAAGGCGGGGCAGGCGGTGGTCCTGCGCATGCTGGGCCCGAAGGGCGGGCCGGGCACGGTCTTCGCGGCATCCTTCATGGCCGCGCTGGTCGGGGCCGGTTTCGGATCGGAAGTGGCCGTGATCACCGATGGCGAGCTGTCCGGTTTGAACAGTGGCATCACCATCGGTCAGGTCATGCCCGAGGCGGCTGAAGGAGGGCCGCTTGCCGCCGTGCAGGACGGTGACATCATCGAGATCGACCTGGAGGCGCGCCGGATTACGCTGGAAGTCTCCGAGCAGGCTCTGGCCGAGCGCATCGCCGCATTGCCCGAGCGCCCGACGACACTGGAGCGCGGATGGCTAGCCATGTATGGAAAGCTGGTGCAGCCCTTGTCGAAAGGCGCGGTGCTTCGCGCCGAGGAATGACTATCGGATGACCCGATGACCGTAGCCCAACCTGACGCAAAGAAAAGCCATATGGCGAGAGCCTATGCCGAACTGGAGCGACGCATCGTTTCGCTCCAGTTTCGGCCGGGCCAGGTCGTATCGGAAAACTCGCTGACACAGGAATTGTCGCTGGGGCGAACGCCGATCCGCGAAGCCCTGCGCGAGCTGAGCCGCGAAGGCCTGGTGACCATTATGCCCAAACGGGGTGTGGTGATCGCCGAGATCGATATCGCGCGGCAGCTTCGCCTGTTGGAACTGCGCCGGGTGGTTGAGCGCCTGGTCGTGGAATGCGCCGCGCAGCGGGCGACCGACCTCGAAAAGCGGCGCTTCGCGAACCTGACGACCGAGATGCGCCGCGCCGCGATCGCCGAGGATGGCGAGGCCTTTCTCGATCTGGATCGCCAGTTCGACGAGATGATCGTGGAGGCGGCGCGCAACGAGTTCGCCGCCGCAACCATGCGCCTGAACCAGGGCCTGTCACGCAGATTCTGGTTCGCCTACTACCGCCACTACGACAATCTGTCCGAGACGATACGGCTTCATGCCGAAATCGCGCAGGCCATTTCGCAGGGGGACGCGGCCGAAGCGGCCGTGCGCCTCGATCGCCTGATCGACAATGTCGAGGCGTTCACGCGCGCGACGCTGGATTTCGACCGCAGCTGGCTCACAAGCTGAGCGCGCGGGCCCGCGATAACCCAGGCTCCGACTTTCCGACAGAGCAGGGCGGCCGCCTCAGGCCGGCCGCGTCTCCTTCAGCAGGACATGCAGGATGTCGGCGTAGACCTGCGCGCCGCATGCAAAGAGGAATTCGGCATGGGGCGTGGCGTCGAAGAAGCGGTAGAAATCGCCGGTGTCGTTCAGCACCTCGACATTGTCACGGTCCGTCGGGCGCCAGTCGACATGAGGACGCAGCCGGCGCTAATAGCTTTCCAGCACCTGCCGGTAGGCCTCGATCCGCTCGAGGATCACGGCCGAAACCGGGAAGACGAGCCCGGGCGGGTTGAAGCCGCGCGCGGCGATCAGCGCGGGCAGATCCTTATGCCGGGCGCTGACGTGATCGGGCAGTGGGCTCCCGCCGCACGTTCATGTTCCCCGATGAAGCTGCCGTCCCGGCGCAGATCAAGATACACGAAGCGCGCATCGCCGATGACGATGCGTTGCAGGCGTTCGAGTTCTGCACGGTCGATCGGATGTCGTCCGGCCTCGCCGATGATTTGGCCCCAGCGGCGGATGCTGTCTGTCCCGGGTTGGGCGCTCGCCGGATACCGCTTTGCGTCAGATCCGGCAGTGCCCGCACCGGTTCAGCCTGTCCAATTGAACAGATCAAGACCAAACCTAGGTTTGGTCCTCATTCTGCGGCATCAGCGCTTCCAGGCTTTCGCGGCTGGTCAGGATGTGCTGGCGCATCGCCTCGGCGGCGCGGTCGGGATCTTTGCTCTGGACCGCAGAGAAGATTGCCTCGTGGTGTTCGTTTGCCGTGTCTTCGAGACGTTTGAAGACCTTCCCGATTGGCAGGAACATCTCGGTGCGGGCGTCCTCCACTGCGCGGAAGAGAAACGGATTGCCCGAGGCCTCGGCCAGCAACAGATGGAACTCGGAATCGAGTGCGCGGAAACGAGCGATGTTGGGGGTGATCGCGCGCATCTCCGGCGTTTCGCATAGCCGGCCCATGGCCTTGAGCATGGACTCCAGACGGTCGAGCTGCTCTTCGGTGCGTCGGGTGGCCGCGAGCCGGGTCGCCATGCATTCGTTTGCGATACGATACTCGAAAATATGGTCGAGCTGCGCCCGCCTGGTCTCCATATAGCTTTGGATCTCATGCGGCTGCAGTTCGTTCTGCGCCTTGACGATCAGCCCACCCATCATGCCGCGTTTGACCTGGATGAGGCCCTCGCCCTCCAGTACGCGCATGGCCTCGCGAATGGTGGTGCGCGAGACCATCATTTGAGCCGCGAGATCGCGTTCGGCCGGCAGCTTGTCGCCAGGCATGAAACGGCCGAGAAAAATCGCGCGTTTGACCTGCTCCACGACGAGCTCATAGGTGGCGGCGGGGCGGATGCTGCCGATGACACCCTGGATCAGATGCTCATCTCCTTGATCCGGCTCCGGCGGATCCGACGGTGTGCGATCGTGTGTTTCGTTGTCGTTCACATTGTTCCCCATGCAAAGCGCGCTCCGAAAACCTCCTAGGGTGGGTGCTTTGGGCTATTGGTCTACTTTATGTTGGTTTCGGTTCTTCTCCAAGTCCGTATGCTAGCGGAGAGGGGCCGATGCAGAAGCTTGTCGGCCAAATTCCAATGGTCTAATGATAAGACCAATGTAATTACGTATGGCTGCATCGGCGTGACCGTGTCCCGTATAAGGCGAAATTCCGGTGTTTCGAGTGCGCCGCACGGGCGGGGGGCACGCACGGCGCGGCCGGGCTCAATCGGACGGCGTGAGATAGGCGCCGGTCATCCCGCCGTCGACCGCGATGCATTGTGCGGTGAGATAGCTGGCCTCTTCGGACGCGAGAAAGGCGGTCGCGGCCGCGATCTCCTCGGGCAGGCCGAGGCGGCCCATCGGGATGTGCAGCCGCCGGAGCTGCCATGCCTCGTCTTCCTTCACGATTTGCGCCCCCATCTGCGTTGCGGTGACGCCTGGGGCAATCGCGTTCACCCGGATGCCCCTGCGCGCCAGCGCCACGCCGAGTTCCCGGGTCAGCGAAATCACTCCGCCCTTCGAAGCGGTATAGGCGATCTGCGACGGATAGGACCCCATCAGGCCAACGACAGAGGCGATGTTGACGATTGCGCCGCCGCCGTTCTCCAACGGTGCGAGCGCGTGGCGGGACGTGAGGAAGATGCTCTTCAGGTTCACGGCCATCGTGGCGTCCCAGGCCTCTTCCGTGGTGTCCTCCAGCGCGTTGTCCGCCGGATGAACGATGCCGGCATTGTTCACCAGGACGTCGAGGCCGCCGAAAGCCTCCACGGTGCTGGCGATCATTGCGGCGACCTCGGCATCCACCGCGACATTGGCGCCGATGGCGATGGCTTCTCCGCCCGCGTCGCGAACACTCTGCGCGGTCTGTTCGGCATTCGCCAGGTTCAGATCCGCGACCGCCACCCGCGCGCCATCGCGTGCAAGTTTCAGGGCGATGGCGGCACCGATGCCGCCGCCAGCTCCCGTGACCACGGCGGATTTAGATTTCAGCTTCATGTCGGTTTCTCCTCGGTCTTCGGGATGGCCGGAGCGGCGGAGTGCCGTCCGCAAGAATGGGCTGCGGCGTCGTCGGCCGCGCAACAGGGAAGGGAATAGGAATGGATGCAACTCTGGAAAACCGGATCGCCGTGGTCACGGGAGCCGGCGGCGGCATCGGTCTGGCGGTTGCGCAGGAACTCGCCCGGTTGGGCGCGCGTGTCGAGGCTCTGGACCTGAAGACGCCGCCGCAGGGCGCATTGCCGGAGGCGGCGCAGTTCACCCAGGTGGATCTGCGTGACGGCGATTCGATTGGCCGGGCGGTGGAGCGGATCGCCGCGACCCATGGCCGGATCGACTATCTGGTGAACTGTGCCGGCGTCTGCCTTTTCGAACGCGACGGTTCGGTTCTGAGCACCGAGCCCGCGGCCTTCGACCTGACGTTTGACGTGAACCTCAACGGGGTCATCCGGATGGTGCGCGCCGTCGTGCCCCATATGCGCGCCTGCGGTGGTGGGGCGATGGTGCACATCGCCAGCGTCGTGGGGCTGCGCAACATGGAAAATATCGTTGCCGGCGGACCCGCCGACGCCTACCAGCTTTCCAAAGCCGCGGTGGTATCGCTGTCGCGGTCGCTCGCCATGCAGCTCGCGCCGGAGAATATCCGCTCCAACACGGTCTGCCCGGGGTCGATCGTGACGCCGATGACCGAGGAGATTTATGCCCAGAACGACCGCGTCTCCGCGATGGAGAGGCGTACGCCGATCGGCAGGATCGGACGACCTCACGACGTAGCGGCTGCCGTGGCTTTCCTGCTGTCGGACCGCGCCTCCTTCATTACGGGTGTGGACCTCCCGGTAGACGGCGGTTTGATGGCGAAACTTTAGGATCGGACGGCCCTCGGCAAAAAATACGGTTGACACGGATAATAAAGGTCCGATTATTAGACCAAAGGCAAGCTGAAAAATCGGCGCCGCTTTCCGAGCAAGGGGAGAGAAATGCTTCAGATGAAGGAGGCGGGGGCAACCCCGTCGCAGGTAGCGCTTGGCCAAACGGCCGTCGGGGCGGCCGCTGGACAGTCTCTTGTCGTGACGAATGTCTGCAAGAGCTTCGGCGGGCTCCAGGTGCTGAAAGACGTCTCGCTCGACTGCGCCGCTGGCGAGATTGTCGGGCTGATCGGGCCGAACGGCGCCGGCAAATCCACCCTGATCAATGCGATAACCTCATTGATGTCGGTCACCTCTGGCGAGGTGACGCTAGGCGGTGTGCGGGTGTCGAACACCACGCCGCAATTCTGTGCGGCCTCGGGGCTGGGTCGTACGTTCCAGAATATCAAACTCTTTACGCGCCTGACCGTGCGCCAGAATGTCGAGGTGGCCCATACCTCGGGGCTGCGAGACCGCGGTTCTCTGAGTGCCGGGATCGACATCGATGCCCTGTTGGACCAGTTCGACCTGTCGCGCTTTGCCGATTGGAAGGCTGGTGCTCTGTCCTACGGCAGCCAGCGCCGTTTGGAGATTGTCCGGGCACTGGCGTTAGCGCCAGAATTTCTGCTTCTGGACGAGCCGGCGGCCGGGATGAACGCTGCCGAGACCACGGCACTTATCTCGGCGGTACGACAGGCTTCGTCCCAGTTTCGCTGTGGCGTGATTGTCATCGACCACGACCTTCGTTTCATCGTGACGCTCTGCAGCCGGATTTTCGTGCTGGACGCCGGGCGGATTATCGCATCGGGCACGCCCGCCGAGGTGACGAAGGATCCCAAAGTGATCGAGGTCTATATCGGCCATTCGAAAAACAAGAAGACCAAATCAAGAGAGGAGTAAGTCAATGTCTGAACTTCGGAATAAATGTCTTCCCGCCCTTCTGGCCAGCGCTGCGCTGGTTGCCTCCGCGGCCGTGCCGGCCGTAGCCGAGGATGACGGTCTGGTTATCGGCTATGCCGCCGCCGTCACCGGACCCTATGCGCCCTATGACAGCCCCGACGGCGTGTCCTGCCGCGTCGACCAGATCAACGAGGCGGGCGGGATCAACGGCAAGCCTGTCGAACTGCAAATCCGCGACACCAAGAGCGATCCGGTCACCGCCGCCAACGTGGCGCAGGAATTGATCGACGCGGGCGCCGACGTCCTGCTTGGCCCGCCGACGGATGACGGCTTGATCCCGATCGCGGGCATGGCGATGGCGCAGAGCATCCCGGTCCTGGCGGTCGGTGCCACCCAGCCGGCCTTCCCCCAGGCAGCGCCCGATAACGGCTATCTCGTGCCTTATGGTGACAATGCCTCGGCCGCCGCTGCAGCCGAGGCCGCCTATGCCGCCGGGCATCGCAAGGCGGTTCTCATGATCGCCCACGACGTCGGTGCCTACTCGTTGCTGACGCCGGAATACTTCGCCCAGGCCTTCGAGCGGCTGGGTGGCGAGATCGTGGGGCGCGTCGCCTATCACCACGGGCTGGCCGACTATACCCCGCAGGTTACGGAGATCCGCAATCTCGACGAACAGCCGGATATGATCTTCGCCGCTATCCTGGTGCCCGATGCAGGCGTTCTCGTCCGTACGCTGGCCAGTTCAGACGTGAACATCCCGGTCTATGGCACCGATGGGTTTGACGATCCGTCCTTCATCGAGGTGGCCGGGAAGGGGGCCGGTCTCGCCACATTCTCCACCCACGGGTTCCCGTCCGAGGGCAGTGCCCTGAAGGCGTTCTACGAGGATTGCACCGCGCGCGGATATACCGTCCAGAACATCTTCTTCGGTCTCGGCGGCGAGGCGGTCGAAGTGGTCAAGACGGCGACCGAGGCCGCAGGTTCGTTCGAGCCTTCGGCGATCAACGCGGCGATCCGCGAGATCGACGGGATGAAGGGCATCGTCGCCGACTCCATCACCTACAAGGGCCAGAACGGCACGCCCCTGAAGAAGATGGTGATCATTCAGGTCAAGGACGGCGCCTTCACGCCGGTGCAGAGCATCATCCCGAGTTGGGTGGCGCAGCCGTAATGTTCACGGCAGACGGCATATCGGTTTCTTACGGCCCTATCCGGGCCGTAAGAGACGTCAGTATCGACGTCTCCGAAGGGGAGATCGTCACCTTGCTGGGCCCGAACGGCGCAGGGAAATCCAGCCTGATTTCGGCGTTGATCGGGCTGGTTCCGAAGGCCGGCGGGCAGACCTCGTTTCGCGGCGAAGATGTCACCGGCCTGTCGACCGAAGCCCTCGTTCGGCGGGGGATGACGGTGACGCCCGAGGGACGGAAGGTCTTTGCCGACCTGACCGTGGCGGAGAACTTGCGCCTCGGCGCGGCGACACGCAAAGACCATGACGGGATCGCCGAAGATACCGAGAAATACCTTGAGATGTTCCCGATCCTGAGGGAGCGCTTCCATTCGGCGGCGAAATACATGTCGGGCGGCGAACAGCAGATGCTGGCGATCTCTCGGTCGCTGATGTCGCGCCCGAAGCTGCTGATGCTCGACGAGCCCTCGCTCGGGCTCGCCCCCCGCATCGTCGATCAGATCTTCGAGTTCCTCGTGAAGTTGCGGGAATGGGGGCTGACCATTCTGGTCGTCGAGCAGAATGCCGGCGATGTTCTCGAATTTGCCGACCGGGCCTTTGTCCTGGCGAGCGGCGCGTTGCAGTTCGCAGGCACCGCCAAAGAGCTGCGCGAAACCGGCGACGTGATGGAAATGTACCTGGGGCTAGAGGCGCACTGAGCATGGATTACCTTCTGCAGCAATTGCTGAACGCGCTCAGCCTGGGCGGCGAATACGCGCTTCTGGCCCTGGGATTGGCCATCGTCTTTTCCGTCATGGGGCTGGTGAATTTCGCCCATGGCGATCTGATCACCGTGGGCGGCTATGCGATGTTCCTGGTGGTCGTCTATCTCGGGCTCTCCAACCCGGTGATGCTTCTGCCGGTAGGCGTGCTCTCCGTCGTTCTGTTCGCCGTCTTCCTGGAGAAGGTTGCGTTCAAGCCGGTGCGGGGCGCGCCGCCCACGACCGGCATGCTGATGGCCTTCGGGATCTCGATCCTGATCCAGAACATCGCGCTGATCTTCGTCGGCACCCGTCCTAAGCCGGTACCAACCGCCGATTTCCTGATGACCAACATCACCATCGGCTCGGTCCGCATTCCGATGGTCCAGATCCTGGAAACGGCCGTGACCGTCGTCGCGATTTCCCTTCTGGTCGTCTTTTTGCGCCGCACCACCATCGGCATGGCGATGCGAGCGGCCGCCAAGGATGTGAGCACGGTGCGCCTGATGGGGATTCGCGCTGACCGCGTCGTCACCACGGCCTTCGCCATCTCGGGCTTCCTGGCGGGACTTGCCACCGTCTTTATTCTGGCCCGCCGCGGCGCCGTCGATCCCTTCATGGGCTTCACCCCGGTACTCAAAGCCTTTGTCGCGGCCGTGATCGGCGGTTTCGGCAGCTTGCCCGGCGCCGTGCTCGGCGGCTTCGCCTTGGGGATATCCGAGGTCATGCTCCAGGTCATCCTGCCCGATTACATGGCGGGTTTCCGGGATGCCTTCATCTTTACCGCTGTCGGCGTGCTCCTGTTGGTCCGTCCCCAAGGCATCCTTGGTGAGCGTCCGGATTTCGGAGAGAAATCATGAAGATTCATAAACGCACTCTGTCCGGGACGCTGGTACTGGCGGCTGTCGTCATCCTTGCCGGCATTCTCGTCGCGTCCTTCGCCGAACCGTATCATCAGCGTCTATTCTTCACCTTTCTCGTCAACCTGATCGTTGTGGTGGGGCTGCAGGTCTTCATGGGGAATTCCGACATCACCCATTTCGGCCATGTCGGCTTCATGGGGATCTCGGCCTATGTGGTTGCGATCCTCGCAACGCCCATCGCGATCAAGCGGACCGCCCTGGCCACCGCGCCTTTCGGGCTGAATACGATCCAGATATCACCGGTGGTGGCGGTGATCGTGGCGGTTCTCGTCACGCTCGCGATTGCCTCCCTCGTCGGGGTGATGATGGTGCGCCAGAACGGTGTGCCCGCGACCATCGCGACGATGGCGTTCCTCGTCGTGGTTCATGTGGTGCTGGTGAACTGGGTCGATCTAACCCGTGGTCCGCGGGCCTTCTACGGGATCCCGGTTGCGGCCACGCTGAGCTGGGCCGTCGCCGCCGCCGTCTTCGCCATCGTGGCGGCTCGGGTGTTCCGGGACTCAAAGTGGGGTTTGCAGCTGCGTGCCGCATCCGAAGATCTGGCCGCGGCAAGCGCGGTTGGCGTGCGTATCCGCAAACTGCGCTTTGCCGCCTGGATGCTCAGCGCCTTTCTGATGGCTATCGCCGGAGCGCTCTTTGCGCTCTTCGTGGGAACGATAAGTCCGAAGAGCTTCTATTTCGACCTGACCTTCCTGACGCTGGCGATGCTCATCCTCGGCGGGATGCACAGCGTGACCGGCTCGGTGCTGGGCTGCGTCATGGTCACCGTCGGCGTAGAGCTCATGCGCTATCTCGAAAGCGGCCCGACCATCGCTGGGATGGAGCTGCCGGACATGTTCGGTCTGACCGGTTTCTTCCTCGGCCTGATCATCGTGCTGTCCATGACGTTCCGCCCGTCCGGGCTGATGGGCTCGAACGAAGTGGATGATGTCTGGTACCGCCGGAAGGTGCGCAAGACCGCACTGGAGGTGGCGTGATGACGATGAATCCCAACGAACGGACGGACGCGGGACCACTCGTCTATCACCCCACGATCGGCGCAAGGGTTCGCGCCGGTGATTACGCCGACCATGCCGCTTCGAGTTATGCGCTGGCCGAGATCGCACTCGGTGAGGGGCGCGGCACGGACGCGGCGGAGCTGGCACGCTATACCGTGACGGAGGCGCTGGAGGCCTATGAACTCTTCACCGCCTGGTGCGACGAAATTCCGGATTTCATTGCCGGGCGCGGGATCCCGGCAGAGACACTTGCCGCAGAAACGAAGCGTTTGCGGGAGCTCTGGGACGGTGCGAGTGGCGATGCCTTCGACGCGGCCGCTGGCTGGGACCGATACAGGGCTTTGATCGAGACGTTCGCCACCGCTGCGGCGGCGGGTGGCGGCGACCCCCGTATGCTCGACGAGGCCCGCGAGATCTGGCGAGACACACATGATCGGCTGTGCGACGGGGTCTATTTCTGGGTTGACGCCGCCGCGCGGCTTCTCGGGGAAGAGATCACCGGCGAGCTCTGGGATGTACTGATGCAGCCGATGTACGACTATTACGTCCGCTATGACATCGACAACCATCCCTGGCCGCGCAGTTTCGATCTTCTGATGCACTATGCGTTCGAGGGGATCCGCGGGCATCTGACAGGCCCGGGCCGATCCGGCGCTCTGGAAATCGAGGAAGAAGAGGACCGCTGGGCAATCCGGTTCGATCCCTGCGGATCGGGTGGACGCACCATGCGCGACGATCCCGACACCGGCGGTGGCCCGAGGATGGAGGCCCCCTGGAACCTCGGGGTCACCCAGAAGGAATACGACTGGTCGTGGAACAAGAAGGGCGTCTGCCTCTACTGCGTGCATTGCTGCCAGCTGAATGAGCGCATGCCGATACGGCGCTTCGGCTACCCGACCCGGGTGGTGGAACCTCCGGTCTGGCCTGCGTCCCGCAAGGGCGGCAAGTGCACCTGGTATGTCTACAAGGACCCCGCGCTGGTGCCGGACGAGATCTATGCAAGGGTTGGGGCGACGCCCCCCCAGCGGCTCGGCGGCCGCGCACAAGCGGAGCAGGAGGGGGGAAGATGACGGAACAGGCGATCCCGCTCAACAAGATTGCGCTCGACGGAATGGTCTCCGGTGAGATCGATCTGGTGCAGATGGAGGTCCCCGATCTCAACGGGACCCTTCGGGGCAAATTCGTCTCAGCGAAGAAGGTCGCGGCCGGGGGCAAGAGCGCTGTCTGCACTGTGCTCTATCAGCTCACGCCGGCGGACGATGTCTGGGAGTCGGAACACAGCTCCTACGACAACGGCTTTCCCGATGCGTTGGGAGTGCCTGATATGTCCACGGCGATCCGTTTGCCCTGGCGCGACGGAATGGCGGCGGTGCTCTATGACGTGGTTTATCCGAACGGAACGCAGTTTCCGCTGTCGCCGCGCAGTGTCCTGCGCCGCGTCGCGGAGCGGTTCGAGGAGACCGGCTACACGCCGATGTTCGGCATGGAGTTTGAGGCCTTCATTTTTCATGCCGATCGCGGGGTCCTCGCGGAGAACCGTCATCACGAATTGACGTCTCTGGGACGGATGCACAACGCCTACCGGTTGACCCAGGCGGAAGAGGCGCGCGAACTCGGGGCCGAATTCATCCGCCGGATGCGCAGTATCGGCATCACGGTAGAGGTCTTTCATACCGAGCTGGGCTATGGCGCGGTGGAGTTCGCGCTGGCGCCGGCACCGGCGATGCAGGCCGCCGACAACGCCGCCCGGGCCAAGACCTATTTCCGCGAGCTTTGCGCCGAACGCGGCCTGGTCCCGAGCTTCATGGCGAAATGGAAGACCGATGAGTCCGGCTGCGGCGGCCACGTCCATCAGAGCGTCTGGAAGGATGGCGAGAACGCCTTTTACGATCCCAAGGCGGGCGATGATCTCTCGCTGGTGGGCAGACAGTATCTGGCCGGCCTTCTGGCCGGGCTTTCCGATTGCGGTGTTCTGTTCCGACCGACGGTCAATTCCTTCCGCCGTTTCAGCGTGCAGGCCTGGGCGCCGGAGAATGTGTCCTGGGGGTACGACAACCGCAGCGCCGCTCTGCGCGTCATCACCTATCCGACGCCCAATGCCTGCCGGATCGAGCATCGTGTGCCAGGGGCGGACGTAAACCCATGGTTGGCGGTCGCGGCGATGCTCGCAGGTGGGCATCTGGGGATCGACCGGACGCTGGTGCCGCAGCGCGCGGCTCAGGGCAATGCGGTCAAGGCGGGGAATTTCCCGAGATTGGCGGACAACCTGGGCGATGCGACGGAGGTTTTTGCCGCCTCTGAGTTCTGTCGCGACTACTTCGGCGCCGAATTTGTCGACCAGTACGCCGCCTCGAGGCGAGTCGAGTTGCAGCACTGGAACGATTGGCTGGCCAGCGAGGTCACCAGCTTCGAGCTCCGACGATACTTCGAGACCAGTTAACCGAAATCCTGAAAACCAAAGGAAAAACTGCGAGGTGGCGCCGCGCACCGCAGCCGGGATTGAATAGCTAAAATTATTGGTCTAAAAAATAGACCATTAGAACCAGGGCCGAAAAAGACAGAACCGGCGCCAGGAGCTTGGCGCACGGCAAGGAGTACTTATGCCAAAAACCGAAAGCGTGCTGGTCGGCGAACACGGCCGGGATATCCCTCAAAGCTGCGACGTTGTGATCGTCGGCGGCGGTGTCGGCGGCATCTACGCTCTTTACCAGATGAGGCAGCGCGGTCTGTCCGTCCGCCTTTTCGAGGCTGGCAGCGACGTCGGCGGAACGTGGTACTGGAACAGCTACCCCGGCGCCCGCGTCGACATTCCAAGCTATGAATATTCCTACAGCTTCGATCCGGAGTTGCAGCAGGAGTGGCGCTGGCCGGAGAAATATTCGGCTCAGCCTGAGCTGCAGAAGTATTTCCGCCATGTTGTCGATCGTTATGACTTGCGCGAATACATCACCTTCGACACCCGAGTGACCGCGACCCGCTTCGACGAGGCGACGAACCGCTGGCATGTCGAAACCGACGGCGGCGAGAAGGTCGACTGCCGCTTCCTGATCCTGGCTACAGGTCCGCTGTCTGAGCCTATCTTTCCGCGCGTGGAGGGAATTGACCGCTTCAAGGGCGTGTCCATCCACACCGGCCAATGGGCCCAGGGTGGTCCGGATGTAAAGGGAAAGCGCGTGGCCGTGATCGGGACCGGTTCGACCGGCGCGCAGGTTTCGCCGGAACTCGCGAAGGAGGCGGAGAAGCTCTACCTTGTCCAGCGCACACCGGCCTATTCGGTCCCCTCGCAGAACCGTCCGCTGAGCGACGATGAGCATAGAGAGGTTCTCGAGAACTACGATGCGATCCGGGCCCGGGCGCGCAAGAACCGCTCGAACCTCGGGATCGACGTCTGCGACGACTCTGCGCTGGACGTCGATGCGGAGACCCGCGACCGCATTTACGAGGAACGCTGGGAGATGGGCGGCCTCGGCTTCACGGCCGCGTTCGGGGATCTCTATACTTCGGTCGAGGCCAACGGAACGGCGGCGGAATTTGTCCGCAAGAAGATCCGCCAGATCGTCATGGATCAGGGTCTCGCCGACCACCTGATGCCCGACACCCTTATCGGCGCCAAGCGTCTGTGTGTCGACAATGGTTATTTCCAGATGTTCAACCGCAACAATGTCGAACTTGTCGACCTGCGGGAGAACAACCTGATCGAGATCACCGAAGGCGGTCTCCTGATGGAAAGGGGGGAGATCCCGGTTGACGTGATCGTGTTCGCGACCGGGTTCGACGCTATCACCGGGGCGCTGCTCAAGATCGATATCCGGGGGCGCGACGGACTATCGCTCCGCGAGGCTTGGGCGGACGGGCCGGAAACCTGGCTCGGTATCGGCACGGCCGGCTTCCCCAACCTCTTCCTGGTGAACGGTCCGGGCAGCCCGGCCGGTCTGGCCAACATGGTTGTACTCGCCGAAGACAACGTGAACTGGATCGCCGATTGCATCGCGCACATGGAGCGCGCAGGGGCCGAGACCATCGAGGCGGACAAGGCCGCGCAATCGGAGTGGGCCGAACGTCTGACCGAAATGGCCGAAGCCTCGATCTACCCGCTGGCGAACTCCTGGTACGTCGGCGCCAATGTACCGGGCAAGCCGCGCAAGTTCGTTTCGCACATGGATTATCCGGAATACCTCAAGGCCTGCCAACAGTCGGCGAAGGCGGGCTATTCGGGATTTCTCCTCAAATAGGACCGGTCCGGCCCGACGTCCGGGCCGGACCCAATAAACTCCAGACATCCTGTCTGGAGGCGGCCGTGTCGCGGCCGCCGGACAGGTAGCCAGATGTGTGAAGCGATACAGGGGAGGACATCACCATGAACAGCGGTCAAACCACCCAGGCCCCCGATATCATGAGACTGGAGCAGGCGATCCGCGAGGGCGGGATCGATACGGTGGTCTGCGCCCTGCCAGACATCTGGGGGCGGCTCGTCGGAAAGCGGCTAACGGCAAAGTACTTCCTCGACGCGCTGCGCGGCGGGAAAGGGTTCGCGTCGTCGGTGTACCTGTTCGTCACCGACATGGATATGGACCCGCGACCAGGCTACCGGCTGACCGGCTGGGAAAAGGGCTTTCAGGATTTCACGCTGCGGCCGGATCCGTCGACCTTCCGTATTCTTCCCTGGCATGAGCGCACCGCCTTCTGCCTGTGCGACGCGGTGACGGCGCAGGGCGAGGATCTGCCCATCGCGCCGCGCAATATCCTCAAGCGTCAGATCGACAGGGCGGCGAAGCTCGGCATCGGTTTCAAATGCGCCACCGAGTTGGAGTTCTTCACCTTCCGCAACAGTTTCGAAGACGCTTGGGACCGGCGCTACCGCGATTTGACGCCTACGTCGCGGTATCGGGCGGATTACCACGTGCTGCAATCCAGCCTGGATGAACCCTTCCTCCAGTGTCTGCGCGATCACATGGAAGCGGTCGGCATCGAGGTCGAGAACGCCAAGACCGAATGGGGGTTGGGCCAGCAGGAAATCGCGTTGAAATACTGCGATCCGCTGGAGATGGCCGACCGGCATGCCCTCTACAAGACCTGGGTGAAGGAGATCCTCGGTCAGCAGGGGTATTCCGCCACGTTCATGGCCAAGCCGTTCATCGATGAGGTGGGCTCCTCGTGTCACGTCCACATCTCGATGTGGGACAAGGACAGCGGTGCGCCCGCCGGTCACGATCCGGCACGACCGGGCGGTATGTCCGAGCGCTTCGGCGCGTTCGTCGCCGGCATGATCGCGGGCGGGGCGGAGTACTGCTGGCTCAGCGCGCCGACGATCAACTCCTATAAGCGCTACCGCAAGGACAGCTTCGCGCCGGTGCAGCTGGTGGTCGGGAAGGACAACCGGACCTGCGGCTTTCGGCTGGTGGGCGAGGGAGCGAACTTCCGTGTCGAGAACCGCATCCCCGGTGCGGACGCCAATCCCTATCTCGCACTCGCGGGTGTGATCGCCAGCGGCCTGGACGGCATCGAGGCAGGCATGGCCACGCCCGAGATTTATGACGACAACGCCTATCTCAACCCCGCGCTACCGCGGGTTCCGGTGACGATGGGCGAGAGCATTCGCAAATTCGCCGCCGCCGAGACCGTGCGCGCGTCGCTGGGCGACCAGGTTCACCAGCACCTGGTCAACTTCGCCGGTCAGGAGCTCGATGCTTTCGAGCAGGAGACCGTCACCGACTGGGAACTCACCCGATACTTCGAACGCATCTAGGCACCGGGGCCCGCCCCCCATGCGTCCTTCAAGGAGACAGATATGACAGCAAAGAAAACCGTCCTCGTGACCGGAGGCACCGGCGGCATCGGTACGGCGATCAACGAGCGCCTGACCGCCGAGGGCTATCAGGTGGTCGCGGCCGACCTGAATATCGACCCGTCACAGAACGGCGCGCTGGGGCGGACCGGGACGGCGGAAGTCTATCTGCACCAGGTCGAGGTGCAGGACAGCGACAGTGTCGTGGCCTGCGTGCAATCGGCGGTCGAGATAGGCGGCGGGTCACTGGCCGGCGTCGTGAACTGTCATGGGATCGTGCGCCATACGCCGATCGAAACCGTGACGGACGATCAGATGGGCATGGTCTGGAACGTCAACGTGGCGGGCTCGGCCCGGGTCTGTCAGGCGGCGGTGCCGCACATGAGCGCGGACAGCGCGATCATCAATATTTCCAGCGTCACCGCATGGCTCGGCCGGCTGCCCGGCGCCTCGATGTACGGCGCGTCGAAATCGGCCCTGCAGGCCTATACCCGGTATCTCGCCTGTGAGCTGGCCGAACGGGGAATACGGGTGAATGCCATCGCCCCCGGCTTCATCCTTGCCCTGCCTCTGTCTGAGTCGATGAAGGCGATCGGCTGGGGCGGCTCTGAAGAACAGGTGGTTGCCCGGCTCAAGGCCGAGATCCCGATGAACCGCTTCGGCAAGTGCGAGGAGATTGCGGATTCTGTCGAATTCCTGCTGTCGCCGCGCGCGTCCTACATCACGGGCACCACGCTGCTCGTTGACGGCGGGGTGGCCGCGCGATGACCGGGATCGACCGCGCCGCCGCCAATGCCGAGGCGTTTCGCCGGATGACCGCAGCCGAGCCTGTGCTCGTCGACATCCTCCCCGCTCGCGATGTGGTGCCGGGGATGGACCGGCGGATCGTCCTGACCTCCGGCGCGCCGCTGCCTTGGGAAGACTATGAAGGCGGCCAGCGGGAAGGGCTGATCGGCGGCGCTCTCTACGAGGGTTGGGCCGGCACCCGCGAGGAGGCGATCGCGCTGTTCGACAGCGGCGGGATTGCCGTCGGCGCCTGCCAGGACCATGCCTGTGTCGGCTCGCTTGCGGGCATCTACACGCCGTCCATGCCGGTATTCGTGGTCGAGGACCGTGCCACTGGTCGCCGGGCCTATTGCAACATGTACGAAGGCAAGTCGCGCAAGCGGCTGAACTACGGCACCTACGATGAGACCGTCCATCGCCAGCTGAAGATGGTCGAGACGATCCTTGCTCCGACTCTGGCCGAAACGGTGCGGGACATTGGCGGCGTTCCGTTGAAGCCGCTGATGATCCGGGCGCTGAACATGGGGGACGAGCTGCATTCGCGGAATACGGCGGCGTCCCTGATGTTCGCCCGCGAACTTACGCCGGGTTTCCTGAGGCTGTTTTCTAAACTCGGCAGCCATGTGGAAAAGACGGTGGAGCTGCTGACGGAGGATCATTATTTCTTCCTGCGGCTGTCGATGGCGGCGGCCAAGGTGTCGGCCGATCTCGCCCATGGTGTCGAAGGGGCGTCCATTGTCACCGCCATGGCGTTTTCGTGCCGGGAGTTCTCGATCCGGGTGTCCGGTCTGGACGGCTGGATCCGCGGCCCGCATGCCTCGGTCGAGGCCAAGCTCTTCGACGGGCACGACGCCTCTGAAATTACTTGGATGGGCGGGGAAAGCCCGATTACCGAGACCATCGGTCTGGGCGGGTTCGCCCAGGGCGGGGCCCCCACGCTGCAGGCCTATCAGGGCGGCAGCTACGCCGCGATGATGGCCCGGAACGAGACGCTGTACGACATCGTCGAGGGCGAGAACCCCGACTACAAGATCGCGGCGTTCGGCTATCGCGGCACCCCGACCGGGATCGACCTGTTCAAGGTACTGAAAACCGGGATCCTGCCGGTGATGGATATCGGCATTGCGGGCAAGGGCGGGGGACAGATCGGCGCCGGCGTCGTCTCGGCTCCGATGGACTGTTTCCGGCAGGCGGCGGAGCTGTATGCCGCGCGGTATGGCGATTGAGGAGGCAATCATGACGGATATCAATGACAAGCTGCATCCGAAACTGAAGGAGATCCTGGCGGTTCCGGAGAACCCGGATGCCACCGCGGTCGAGGAGCAAACGCCGGACGAGGCCCGGGCCGAGTGGAAGGGCGACATGAGCGCGGTGGACGGCCCCGCGCCGGAGATGGCCGAGACGCGAGATATCGTCCTGGCGGGCCCGGCGGGCGACCTGTCGGCGCGGCTTTATGTTCCGGCCGGTCTTGCCGCCGAGAACCGACCCTGCCTGGTCTATTTCCACGGCGGCGGTTTCATCCGGGGCGACATCGACACCCATGATTCAGTTTGTCGCGTTCTTGCTGAGGCCGCCAACGTCGCGGTGATCTCGGTCGACTACCGGCTGGCCCCGGAGGCGCGGTGCCCCGCGCCCGTGGAGGACGCCCACGCCGCCGTCGCGCAGATTGTCGCGCGGGCGGCGGAGTTCGGGGTTGATCCGGCCCGCATCGCGGTGGGCGGGGATAGTGCCGGAGGCAACATCTCGGCCGCGCTGACCCTGATGGCGCGGGACGGCAGCGGCCCGGCGATCAAGGCGCAATTGCTGATCTACCCAGTGACCGACCTGCTGAACGAGACCGACTCGGCGCGGCTGTTTTCCCGGGGCTATCTTCTGAATTCGATGCCCTTCTATACCGCGAGCTACCTCGGGCCCGACGGTAATGCCGCCGATCCACTGGCCTCGCCACTTCTGGCGGAGGATCACGCCGGGCTGCCGTCCGCCATCGTCATCACAGCGGGCTACGATCCGTTGCGCGACGAGGGTGTCGCCTATGCCGAGAAGCTCCGCGAGGCCGGGGGCGAGGTGGTGCACCTGCATTACGACAACATGATCCACGGTTTCAGCTCGCTGCGTGGCCTTCTGGACGAGGCCGACGCCTCGTTGCGCGAGGCCGGGTCCGCACTGGCGCGGCTGCTCTGACGGTCCCCGATGCCGGGCGCTTGGGCATGATCGACCGGGAAGGCCCTGTTCTAGCCGCCGGGTCGGCGGAGATCGTCGGCCCGCGGCTTCAGGCTGTTCTGGATGAGATCGTGTGCGACATGTCCGGCCGAGCTGAACGTGGTCTTCCAGCCGATTACATCCCGCCCCTGGCAAGCGTCGATCCCGCCTGTTTCGGCATCGCCGTGGCGCTGGTGGACAACCGTGTCTTCACGGCCGGAAACGCCGAGCAGGCCTTCTCGATCCAGAGCATTTCGAAGCTGTTCACGCTGACCCTCGCACTGGGCATGTTGGGCGACAGCCTGTGGCGTCGTGTCGGGCGCGAACCCTCGGGGGATGCGTTCAACTCCATCGTTCTCCTGGAGTATGAGCGCGGCATTCCGCGCAATCCTTTCCTCAATGCCGGTTCGTTGGTCGTGGCCGATGCGCTGCTGTCCTCGGCGCGCGCGCCGCGAGAAACCATCGGCGAAATCCTGCGCTTTCTGCGTTTCGTGGCCGAAGACGACGGGATCGCCATCGACCCGGTCGTGGCGCAGGCGGAGAAGGCCACCGGCTATCGCAACGCGGCGCTCGCGAATTACCTCAGTTCCTTCGGGAATCTGACCAACCACCCCGAGCATGTCCTGGGGGTCTATGTGCATCATTGCGCCATCGCCATGTCCTGCCGACAGCTGGCCATGGCCGGGCGTTTTCTCGCCGCGCGGGGGCGCAATCCCGCCACCGGCCATAGCGTGGTCTCGGAAGAACGGACCCGTCGGGTTAACGCGCTGATGATGACCTGTGGCCACTACGACGGGTCGGGCGATTTCGCGTTCCGTACCGGCCTCCCGTCGAAAAGCGGGGTCGGCGGCGGAATCCTCGCCATCGTGCCGGCGGTGGCCTCGATCGCGGTCTGGTCGCCCGGCCTAAACGCACAGGGCAATTCGCTGCTCGGCATCGAGGCGCTGGACATTCTGTCGCGCCGAATGTGCTGGTCGGTGTTCTGATTCTGCGCTCCTTCTGACCCCTCAACGCCTCTGCAAGATATCCTCATGCTCAACCCTCCGAATTTGTCCCGCCCTGTGGTTTTGGTCACGGCTTCACTGGCCTCTCCCTTGGTCAGTCCGATGGTCTGCGATGCGTTGAGCGCCGAGGCCGAAAACGCCATGCGCCATTTACGGGCGCTGGGGGCCGAGGTGCGTTTTATCGAGGCGTCCGTGTCTCAGGCGCCTGCCAGCGGCCTGCTGTCGGAGCATATCGCGGGCCTGGTCGTGCTGGGCGGCGCCGATATCGACCCGACGCTATACGCCCAGGAGGCGAACACCGACACGCTCTACGGCGTCAATCGGGCCGCAGACGAGCTCGAGGCGTCACTGATCGCCGCCGCGCTGGTTCGCAAGCTGCCGGTCTTCGGGATCTGCCGCGGGTTGCAGCTGATCAACGTGGTGCATGGCGGCACACTGATTCAGGATCTCGGGCAGCCGACCTTGCACAATGCGACGTCGGACAATGCCATCATGGTCCGGCATGAGGTCGAGGTCCTGCCGGGCAGCAGGCTGGCCGATATCATGGGGACGGACGCGCGACAGGTTCTGTCCGGCCATCATCAAGCCATCGGGCGGCTCGGCAAGGGGCTGCGGGCCAGTGCTCGGGCGGCCGACGGTGTGATCGAGGCGGTGGAGCATACCGATGGGGCCTGGCTGCTCGGCGTCCAGTGGCACCCCGAGGATCCGGCGGCGTCGGTCGAGGATCTCTACCCGTTGTTGAACGCCTTCCTTGCCGCTTGCCGCGAGGACGCTCCGATCGAGGGATGAGCGGACCCTTCGACGCGGGCAACAGCCGGTCGGAGCGTTATGCGGCTCGACGGTCGCTTTCTGGGCCCATGGTGTGATCCGGCTGCGCGCCGTGGAAACCACCCCGCCTTGGCCGGCTATCCGTGACCGAGGGGACGGCTTTGGCTACCGATTGACACGATTGAATAGCCGAAGAATTGGTAGCCGCCTTCTTCCCGGATATTGAGGCAAGGGGGCTATGACGGGCACAGCCGGCTCGGCGACGATTTCAAACCGGACGCGGTGGCGCAGCTCACCGACCAGGGCTTCCAGTTCTTCGGCAGCCCACGGCGGCGCGTCCGCGCTCGCAGCCCATGTGTCCGCATGAGCCTCTCGATGCAAAGCCAACCCGCCGTAATCTCGCAACCGGTGTATTTCGGACTCCTGCCGATTTCCTCAGTCGGTTAAGATTGTCCGGCGGTGACCCTAGTGGTCAGAAGTGGGGAGAATACCGGGTGGAGCGTCGGCTCGCCGCGATACTAGCCGCCGATGTCATCGGCTATTCGCGCCTGATGGGGCAGGACGAGGCGAGAACCCTCGAACGCCTCAAGGCGGTACTGGATCGCATCGTTCGGCCCGAGATCGACGCCAATGGCGGGCGGATCGTCAAGCTGATGGGCGACGGCGTGCTGGCGGAATTCTCAAGTGTGGTCGGTGCCGCCAAATGCGCGCTCGCCGTCCGAGCCGGGCTTATCGCCGACCAGGCGGAAGTGCCCGACGCCGAGAAGATCCTGCTGCGCATGGGCATCAATCTCGGCGATATTATTGTCGATGGTGACGACATCCACGGCGACGGCGTGAACGTCGCCGCACGGCTTGAGACGCTTGCCGAACCGAACACGATCTTCGTCTCGGGCGCCGTTTATGATCAACTTCACGCGAAACTGCCGGTCGTTTTCGACGCGCTCGGCAAAAAGGCAGTTAAGAACATCCGTGAGCCGATCCGCGTGTATCGACTGCGGGAGGGAGGCGCCCAAAGGAAGACCGCAGCGGGAATTTCCGTGCCGGGGTACAGGCGCCGAATTGCAATCAGGGCTGCAAGTGCCGCGATAATCGTTGGTGGGGCCTTCGTTGCCTACCTCTATCTGGCTCCATCCAACCGCGACCCTGTCCGGCAGGATGCGCTCGCCAAGTCAGAGGGCCGTCCGACGGTAACCGTCCTGCCACTGAGTATAATTGGCGACGACTCCCGAGATCAGTATTTTGCGACTGGGATCAGTCAGGACATAACCGCGGCACTGACGCATCTGTCCGATCTGATGGTCATAGCCCCAAGCCGCGACGTCGGGGGCGAGGGGAACTCCCCGTCGGCCGTGCTCGCCCGCGGTAACGGCGGCGCCCGCTTCGTCGTGGGAGGGACGCTTGCCCGCATTGACGACATGCTGCGGATCAGTGTCGAGCTGGTGGATACGGCGACCGGCGAAACGCTTTGGCTGCAGACCTACAATCGCAGCCGTGATGCGCTCGCCTCGCTTGCCGGCGACATCCTGGACGGTATCGTGCCGCGCCTGCCGGTCAAGCAAACGGATCAGCATAGGGCCGCTACCGACAATACGCATTTTCCAAAGCCGTTGGCCTACGACCTGTATTTGAAAGGCAATCTGAGCTTTGCGCGGTTTTCGCCTCCGGCCATCGAGGAAGCCAAGCAATACTATCGGGACGCGGCACAGATCGATCCCGACTATGCGAAGCCGCCCGCGAACCTCGCGTTCGCCACGGCGTTGTCGGTTCAGTTCGGCTGGTCGGCGACACCCGAACAGGACCTAGTAGAGGTCGACCAGCTTATCGACCGTGCGCTCAAACTCGATCCCGACGTCCATCAGGCTTATCTGGCGCGCGGCGTCTCATTGCGCTCGCAGCGGCACTACGAAGAGGCTATCGCGGCTCTCAAAAAGGCGTTGGAGATCGCGCCGAACCACGCCGACGCCTACGCGATGATCAGCATCACCTACGTCTTCGCCGGGCATCCCGAGGAGGGCCTGTCCGCGATCGAGAACGCGATGGTTCGCGATCCGAACCATCCTTTCTACTATCTCTACGACAAGGCGATGGCGCTCTTTCATCTCGACCGGTTCGAGGAGGCTGTCGCGCCGCTGCTGCTGGCACTCCAGAAGAATCCCGACTTCCTTCCCGCTCGACTGCTGCTGGCCTCGACCTACGCCCATCTCGGCCGCCTGGACGATGCGGGCTGGGAATACCAGGAGGTGCTGGCGCGCAAACCTGACTTCACCCTGTTGCAGGAGCAGGCCCGCATTCCATACGCTGACCCGAACGATCTGTTCCGCTATATGGATGGCCTTCGAACCGCGGCCGGTGATTTGCGATGACACCGGCGTTGCGCTCGAAGCCGTCATTCGCGACATGTCCACTCAATGGCCGCGCTGGCGCCGCAATGGGCCGAAAGCCGGCGACACGCTCGGCTCCTGTCCTCCGCCAAGCCGACGAGAGCCGGGTTTGTCAGTCCTGAAGACGGCTCTTGACGACCCGCTTCAGGGCCATCATTCCGCGCCGCTTCATATCCCGTATCTACCTTCGGCGGCCACGTGGGACGGCCTCACGATCAGTCCGAGGAAGGGGTATTGAATCATATGCAAAAATAAATTTATATATAAACTTGATCGCGATCGGAGTTGCGAAGCAACATGGTGGAGGCTGGAACACCGGGGAACGGGTGAATGCCCGCGCGGGCGCCCGGTGGATCGGCTCGGGCCTCCCTATTCGCACGATCGAACAGCCGCTGGTATCGCGCAAGCGACCAAGGTGGCTCGATGATGGAACAGGAAATTCGTACGGACGTGGACAATGACTGAACGAACGGGCCGTCTGGCCGGAAAGCAGGTGCTGATAACCGCCGCCGGGCAGGGGATAGGACGGAGCACGGCAGAGCTGTTCGCCCAGGAAGGGGCGCATGTGATCGCGAGCGACATCAACGATGCCGCTCTGAAGGAGCTGCGAGCCGTTCCGGGTATCACCGTGCTGAAACTCGACGTGACCGATGCCGAAGCGGTGGACGCGGCCGCGGCGGATTTTCCGCCGCTGGATGTGCTGTTCAACTGCGCCGGCTACGTCGCCAATGGCAGTATCCTGGATTGCGACGAAGGCGACTGGGACTTCAGTTTCGAACTGAACGCCAAATCGATGTTTCGGCTGATCCGGCTGACCCTGCCTGCGATGATCGAACGGGGCGGCGGGTCGATCATCAACATGTCCTCGGTCGCCTCTTCGCTGAAGGGCGTGTCCAACCGATTTGCCTATTGCGCCTCTAAGGCCGCGGTGATCGGGCTAACCAAGTCGGTGGCCGCCGACTTCGTGACCCAGGGCATCCGCTGCAATGCGATCTGCCCCGGCACGGTCGACAGCCCCTCGCTGCACGAACGCCTGCGCGCCACCGGCGACTACGAACAGGCGCTCGGGGATTTCATTGGCCGTCAGCCCATGGGGCGCATTGGCACACCCGCGGAGATCGCGGCGCTGGCGCTGTATCTGGCCAGCGACGACAGCGCCTACTCCACGGGTCAAGCCTATGCAATCGATGGCGGCTGGACGGTTTGAGCCACGGAAGATCCGAAGGATGAGACGACAGTGATGCGGCCGTTCGGGTGCGGAAGGATCGGGGCGCGACCGTGCGTGGGCGTCGAGCGGGACCCCGGGACCCGTTTCGACACCGGTGATGCATTGGAACCGGGTGTTGCGGGCCTTGGCGTGCAGCAGCGGAACGAGGGGGCGGGCCGATGGTGAGCGTTACAGGACTGAAGACCCACGACCTGCGGTTCCCGACCTCGGATGTGCTGGACGGATCGGATGCGATGAACCCCGATCCGGATTACTCCGCCGCATATGTCGTGCTGGAAACGGACGGCGCGCATCAGGGGCACGGCCTGACCTTCACCATCGGGCGCGGCAACGAGGTCTGCGTTGCCGCTATCGAGGCACTGCGTCCCCTGCTGGTCGGGCTGGATCTGGATTGGGTAATGGAGGACATGGGCCGTTTCTGGCGCCATGTCACGGGCGATAGCCAACTGCGCTGGATCGGACCGGACAAGGGCGCGATGCACCTCGCCACCGGCGCCGTGGTCAATGCGATGTGGGATCTGCTGGCCAAAGAGGCCGGCAAACCGGTCTGGCGGTTCGTCGGGGAGATGTCGCCGAGCGAGATCGTGAAACTGGTCGACTTCCGCTACATGACCGACGTACTGCCCCCGGAAGAAGCGCTGGAGATCCTGCGCGCGGCGGAACCCGGCAAGGCGGAGCGTATCGCCCGGCTCGAGGCCGAAGGCTATCCCTGCTACACGACGTCGGCCGGCTGGCTGGGCTACTCGGACGACAAGCTGCGCCGGCTATGCCGCGAGGCGAAGGCGGCTGGCTTCACCCATACCAAGTTCAAGGTGGGGCGCGATCTGCAGGACGACATACGCCGCCTGACCATCGCGCGCGAAGAACTGGGCGACGACATGAACATCATGATCGACGCCAACCAGGTCTGGGAGGTGGATCAGGCCATCGACTGGGTGAGGGCACTCGCCTTCGCGCGGCCCCTGTTCATCGAGGAGCCGACCAGCCCCGACGATGTGATCGGCCATGCCAAGATCCGGCGGTCGGTCGCGCCGATCAAGGTGGCCACCGGCGAGATGTGCCAGAATCGCATCCTGTTCAAGCAATTCATCGCCAACCAGGCGATCGACTTCGTTCAGATCGACAGTTGCCGGCTTGGCGGCCTGAACGAGGTCCTGGCGGTGCAGCTGATGGCGGCCAAGTTCGGCCTGCCGGTCTGGCCGCACGCCGGCGGGGTGGGGCTGTGCGAATACGTGCAGCACTTATCGATGATCGACTATGTGGCGATCACCGGCGAGAAGGACGACAGGCGCATCGAATATGTCGACCACCTCCACGAGCACTTCGTAACGCCCTGCGTGGTGACGAACGGGGCATACCGGGCGCCCGACGCGCCCGGCTTCTCGATCGAGATGAAGCCCGAAACGATGCGTGATTTCCGGTTCCAGCCGACCGTGGTCACAGAGTGCGGCGCGTCCCGTCGCGTCGGTGCGGAGTAGGCAAGGACGAGAGGAGGTCTCCCCGGACCAGGCTCCCCGCCGGCCTTGGCGGCGACGAAACCGGCGCTTGTCTTTTCGACGGCAGGGATGGGGGGCTGACGTTCCCGGGCAAGTCTGCCGCAAACCGTTGCGGCGCATACGCGGGACCCGGGTAGGGGGCTGGAGCGGCTGGCTCCGCAGGCTCGGCGTCTGATGAACGTCACCGCGATGCGGAACGGAGATCGGATTCACGCATGATCAGAAATGCTCCGAAAGACGTCAGGCCCTGTTGCAGCCCGTCGCGGGCGGGTGCGGCCCGAATGGAACCGGCGGGAGAGCGGTCCGGTCAGGTCGGCCCGCCGGACCGGATGGAGCGCGTTGCGATCCCGGGTGGACGCGCGCTCGTCGGGACCGCCTCCGAAGGGATCCCGAATGATGGCGAAGGGCCGGTTCGCCGGCGGACGGTCGCGCCGTACCTGATTGGTGCCACGACGGTGACCAACGCCGAGTTCGAGGCCTTTGTGGCCGCGACCGGTTTCCGGACGGAAGCCGAACGGATTGGATGGTCGTTCGTGTTTCACACCCTCGCGCCGAAGGAGCAGTCGGAACCCGTGCCCGGTCTCGGGTGGTGGCGCATCGTCGCGGGAGCGAACTGGCGCGATATCAATGGGCCGGGGTCCCGGACGTCATGCTGGCACCCCGATCATCCGGTTGTTCAGGTGTCCTGGAACGACGCGCAGGCGTTTGCGGCCTGGGCCGGAGGCCGGCTGCCGACGGAAGCCGAATGGGAACATGCGGCGCGCGGAGGGCAGGGCGATGTTCCCTTTCCCTGGGGGACGCGGCAGCCGGATGATACGGGATACTTTCCCTGCAACATCTGGCAGGGGCCGTTTCCGCATTCCAACACCGCGGCGGATGGCTATCTTGCCACAGCGCCCGCGCGGTCGTTCGAAGCCAACGGATACGGGCTGTACAACGTGGTCGGCAATGTCTGGGAGTGGACGCAGGACACGTTCCAGATCAGGTCGCTCAAGTCTTCCGTGAAAAAGCGGCTGGCGGAGATGCAGGGATACAAGCTCCTGAAAGGCGGCTCCTTTCTGTGCCACCGCAGTTACTGCTATCGGTACAGGATCGCGGCCCGTTCGGGCACCTCGCCGGACACGGCGACGCCACACCAGGGGTTCCGTCTGGTCTGGCCCGCCTGAAATTGCCGCCAGGCCGCAGCCCGCGCCGGCCGTCCTTCGAATGCCCCGATCAGACGTAGTGCTCTTGTGAGACTTCTCTGGCCGTGCGCGCCAGCTCGCCCGCGACATGCTTCAGGTCGGTGGAAGGGTCCGACACTTTTTGCAGAATGGTCGTGGTCAAAGCCAGGTCGCATCGGCCCGTCACCTGGTTGACGATCGGCGCGGATATGCCGCTTACACCGACAGCAAAGCTGTCCTCGACCACCGCATATCCAACCTTCCGGATCTGGGCCAATCTCTGCTCCAGCGCAGCGATATCCTTCTTGGCCAGGCTGGAGCGGTTTCCTTCGATCGCCGCCTCCAGAACGGACGGGTCCGAGTAGGCGAGAATGCAGCAGCCCGATGGTGAATCGATCAGCCGCCGACGATGCCCGATCGGAACGGATACGTTCAGGTTTTCGGGATGTTCGACCCTGAGGATTACGATGATCTCGTTTCCGGTTCGCAGGGACAGGTGACAGGAAAGGCCGGTCGCTTGGCAGAAACTTTCCATTTTCGCCAACGCGATCTCCGCGATCTGCTCGGCAAACGAGCGTTTGCGCCGGAGTGAGAAAAGCTTATCGGTGATCTCGTAGGTATCGCCGTTCGGTGCCTTCTCGAGATACCCGCGCCGCTCCAGCACACAGATCATCCTGAAGATCTCGCTGCGCGAGCGGTTCAGCCCCTGCGCGATTTCCTTTGTGTTCCTGGGTTCCGAATAGCCGGCCAGGAACTCGATGATATCAAGCCCCTTCTCAAGGGCCGGTGCGGTGTACTTCGGAGCGGTCGAACTGCTTTTTGCTGTCATGCCGTAATCCGCTTCTTCCCAGGGCAGCATTCCGAAGAGCGCGTCGATTGCCACGCCGGTCTGGTCGCAAAAGCCTCTCGGAAACGTTCCTCTTTCTGCCCGCGATCCTTGGTTCTGTCCAGCCGCGTCTGGCCCGCCATCGCCGTGGTTATGCGGGGCCGGGGATGCGGGACGAACGTCCATCCACCCCTGCATCTAGTTTTCGGTTCCCAAGACTATTGACCCGCCTGACGCCTTGCTTCATATATTAACAAAAGTTCGTATACGAACTCAAGAGTATCCGGGGGGCTACGTTTGGCGGGCATTGAAATACGGGGGGTTTCCAAGAGCTTTGGAAACCTGGAGGTCATTTCTTCCATCGATCTCACGATCGAGAATGGCGAGTTCTGTGTGCTCGTCGGGCCGTCCGGCTGCGGCAAGTCAACCTTGCTGCGCATGCTCGCGGGCCTGGAAACCGTCAATCGCGGCTCAATACACATCGGCGGCAACGATGTGACGCACAAGCGTCCCGGCGAGCGTGATCTGGCGATGGTTTTCCAAAGCTACGCGCTTTATCCGCACAAGACCGTTCGCGACAATCTGGGCTTCAGCCTGAAGATGCACGGGGTCAGGAAGGCCGATGCTGTCAGCCTGATCGAACAGGTGGCCAGGACCCTGGGGCTGCAGGAGCTGCTGAACCGGTATCCGGCCCAACTATCCGGCGGCCAGCGCCAACGGGTTGCGATGGGGCGGGCGATGGTCCGCGACCCAAGCGTGTTCCTGTTCGACGAACCCCTGTCGAACCTGGACGCGAAGCTGCGCGTGCAGATGCGCGCCGAAATCCGTGATCTGCATCAGCGCATCGGGGCAACGACGGTCTATGTGACGCATGACCAGATCGAAGCGATGACGATGGCGGACCGGATCATCGTCTTGAACGGCGGCAAGATCGAACAGGCCGGGCCGCCGCTTGAACTATTCGACAACCCCAGAAACGCCTTCGTGGCGGGGTTCCTCGGCTCGCCCGCCATCAATCTGATCGAGGGGCAGGCCACGCGTCAGGCACAGGGCATGTGTGTGCGGTTGCCTGACGGGGCCATGCTGGAACTGCCGGCGCTGTCCGATGACCTGGATGGTCGGGGCGTCGTACTCGGCATCCGCCCGCATCATCTGCGCATCGATCCCGAAGGTGCAGTGTCGGCGACGGTCAAAGTGGTCGAGCCGACCGGTGTCGAAACCATTCTGTTCACCAGTTTCGGGGGGCAGGATCTGGTCTGCCAGTTGCCGCGAACGATCCGTCCCGCGCTTGATGAGACCATCCGGCTATCGGCCGATCCCGAAGACATCCTCTTGTTCGACGAAGCCACCGGTGAGCGACTGTGATGGCGCGTCGGATGTCATCGGGTTTTGCGGGCAAGACCGCGTTTGTGACCGGCGGCACCGGCGGCATCGGCTGGTCGACCGCCCTGGCCCTGCACGATGCCGGCGCTCGGGTCGCGATATGCGGTCGGGCGGGCGACGGGCTGGAGCGCGCGCGGGCACGTATATCCGACAACGGCCTTGCGGGCATGTTGGCGCTGGAGGCGGATGTCTCCTCGCAGACGGATATCGCGCGGGCCGGTGAAATCCTGCAGGAGCGGTTCGGCCATCTCGATATCCTCGTCAACAATGCCGGCATCGACAGCTTCCAGCGGCTCGACGCGTTCTCGCCCGAGCGCTTCGGAAAGGTGATGGATGTCAACGTGACATCCGTCTTCCTCGTGATCTCGCAAGTGTTGCCGCTGCTGCGGGCGGCCCGGTCCGCTTCGATCGTCACCATCGGGTCCATCCATGGACACATCACCACGGCGGGACGGTCGGACTATGTCGCGTCGAAGTCGGCGCTGGTCGGGGCGACGCGGGCGCTCGCCCTCGATCTGGCTCCCGATCGGATTCGCATCAACCTGGTGTCGCCAGGCGCAATCGAAACGCCGATGCTGTTGCGCGGATGGGCTGTCAAAGCCCCCGACGCCGATCCCGAGACGCTGAAAGCAAAGGCAGGCGCCCTGCATCCCTGCGGCCGCATCGGCACGCCCGAGGATGTCGCCAGTGCCGTGATGTTTCTGGTCGGCGACGAGGCCGGTTTCATCACGGGTACCGAGATCCTGGTCGACGGCGGGATGTCCTGCCGATTGGCCATGACGGCTCTCTGGGACGAGTAGGCATGTACCAGATCAAGCGCGATTTCGGCTTCTTCCTGGCACTGGTCCTTCCAGCCGTGACGATCGTCGGCCTGCTGATCATCTACCCTGTGATCAACGGCGTTTATCTCAGCTTCACCGATGCCAGTCCCCTGCGTCGCTCGGTGCCGCAGTTCGTGGGCTTCGAGAACTATACCTATCTTCTTGAAGACGATGTGTTTTTCGCCTCGGCCTTCAGCACCAGCTATATCGTCTTCGTCTCATCCGTGCTCGCGGTAATGCTCGGATTCATGATGGCGCTGCTGCTGCACTTCGGCATCAGGCGCGGCGCAACGGTCCTGCGCTCTCTGGTCTTCCAGATTTGGGTCGTCCCGTGGATCTGCATCACCCTGCTGTGGGGGTGGATGTTCAACAAGGATTACGGGCTGGTCAATTCGCTGATCACGGCGTCGGGCCTGACCGAGCGCAACGCGGACCTGCTGTTCGATGCGACCGGCGCGAAATGGGTGATCATCGCCGGGTTCACGTGGCGGTCCATTCCCTTCCTCATGGTCATCGCGCTTGCCGCGCTGCAGTCGATCTCGAAGGAAGTTCTTGATGCGGCCGAACTGGACGGCGCCGGGTTCTTCAGCCGGCTGCGCCATGTCGTCGTGCCGATGGTGCGCAATGTCCTGATGGTGGCGCTGCTTCTGGATGCGGTCCGCTTTTTCCAGGAGATGACGATGCCCCTCGTGCTGACGCAGGGCGGGCCGTCCAACGCCACGATGGTGCTGAGCCTTTTCACCTACAAGCTGGCCTTCGAGAACTGGGATTTCGCGCTCGCCTCTGCGGCCGGGACGCTTTGGCTCGCGTTCCTGATGCTGATCGCGTGGGCGTTCCTGAAATTCGGAATCAAGAAAGAGTACGGGAAATGAGCGCGCCTGCGATATCCGCGCGGTTCGACGGCGGCAAGGTCATAAGCACGCTGGCAACCTACACGCTGGCCGTCGCCGCCTTCGGTCTTCTCCTGCTGCCGATCTACTGGCTGGTCGTGACCTCGTTCAAGCCGCTCGAGGATATCTTCGTCGTCCCGCCGCAATTCTGGCCCGAGCGCTTCACGCTGGAAAACTATTACAGCCAGTCCGACCCGAGGCTGTTCCGGTTCTTCCTCAACAGCATCATCGTCAGCGCGGGCTCGGCGGTTCTGTCGACGTTTGCCGGGGCCTTGTGCGCCTACGCGATCTCACGGTTCGCGTTCCGAAACAAGAACCTCCTGCTGCTGTTCTTTCTGGCGGCCATGGCGTTCCCCGTGCCCCTGCTCATGATCACCATGTACGGCACGTTCCTCAAACTCGGGCTGCTGGACACCTATTGGGCGTTGATCCTGGGCACCGCGGCCACCGGTTTGCCGATCTCGGTGTGGTTGCTGACCAACTTCATCAACCAGATCCCGGAGGACATGGAAGAGGCCGCGCTGTTGGATGGCGCGAGCCCGTTCAAGGTGTTGATGCACGTGGTCCTGCCGATCATCCGGCCTGGACTGGCGGCCTCCGGCATCTTTGTCTTCGTCACATCCTGGAACGAGCTCATCATGGGGATGACCTTCGTGTCTTCCCCCGAACTGCGAACCTTGCCGGCCGGCATCACGCTTACCTTCCTCGGCGAATTCGAAGGGGATTGGTCGGAGATGATGGCGCTCGCCGTGCTGGTGACGCTGCCTGTGTTCCTGCTGTTTGCCGTGACGCAGAAAGCGGTTCTGAAGGGCATGACCACCGGAGCCCTTAAGTGAGGATCTTCAGCTTCGAAGGAGGGGAACTATGACGATGCATAGGACGATGATGATGGCTGCCGTCGTGGCGGCAGGGCTGGCGGCCCCGGCGTCTGCCGAAGACTCCGTCACCTATTCGGGCTGGCTGGGCACGTACGACAAGAACGCGGACCTGGTCCAGCGGTTGCAGGACGAATTCAAGGCCCGCACCGGCGCCGAACTCAAGGTCGTGGATACGCAGTACAGCGAGGCGCTGAACCAGGCGACCGTGACGACGCTGGCCGGCAACCCCGCCGACGCGCTGCATCTCGTTGCCGGTTGGGTGCCCGCAATGCAGGAGATCGGCGGGCTCGAGCCGCTGAACGACTACTTCACCGAAGAGCAGCTCGCCACCATCCCCGAGGCTCTGCGCGATGCCGTTTCGGTCGACGGCAAGCTATACGCCCTGCCTTGGGTGCCGGGACCGATCCAGCCGCACTTCAATCGCAACCTGATGATCGAGGCCGGGCTCGACCCGGAGAATCCGCCGCAGACCTGGCCCGAGTTCAAGGACGCGATCATGAAGATCTGCGCGTTGCCGGACAAGAACGGCGCCAAGATCTATGGCATTGCCCTGCGGACCAACCAGAGCCCGAACTCGGCGCAATGGGCCATTCCGGTCATCTACGGATTTGGTGGCGACATCCATAAAGACGGCGAGATCGACATCAATACGCCCGAGGCGAAGGCCGCTTTCGAGTGGATCCAGGACATAACCGAGGCCGGATGCAGCCCCAAGGGGCACGGCTACAGCGAGTCGCGCAACACGTTCGGCACCGGCCACGCGGGCTTCATCCTCGAGGGCCCGTGGGGTCGCGGACTGATCAAGAACATCTCGGGCGGCGCGCTCGAGGTCGCACCGGATGGCGACGTCTGGGTGATGGAAATGCCCAAGGCGCCGGACGGCACCCGCAAGACCATCGGCAACCCTCACGAAATTGCGATGTCGTCGCAGGCCAAGGACAAGGAACTCACGGCCAAGCTGCTGCAGCTCCTGATCTTCAACGATGAGATCACCACCATGTACTACGACATCAATGGCCAGCTGCCCACGGGCAGCGTGCCCTTGCTGAAGCAGGGGGCCGTGGGTGCCGATCCGTATTCGCAGCTTTTCGTGAATGCGCTGAGCTACACCCACGACAATCCGTGGAAGAACGCCAAGTTCAACGCGGTCATGAGCCAGATCGCGCCACAGCTGCAGAATGTCGTCGACGGCGGCGACGTGTCCGAGGCGCTGGCGGCCGCCGACAAGTCTATCGACCGCCTGCTGTCGAGAGACTGAGGAGCTTGGGCAGATGAATGCACCCCAGAAGCCTAACGTGCTCCTCATCGTTGCGGATGACATGGGGTACGGGGATTTCGGGCTCTTTAGTGAGGGTCGTGTGTCGACGCCGAATCTGGACCGACTGGTTGAGGACGGCGTCTGCATGCAGCAGCACTACTCGGGTTCGCCCATCTGCTCGCCGTCTCGTGCTGCGCTCCTGACCGGGCGGTACCCGCACCGGTCAGGAGCCATCACCCAGCATGACCTGTTCGGGCTCGACCGGATCGCCCTGCGCGAAACCACCATCGCCGATTGCTTCACGGCCGCGGGCTATCGCACCGGTCTGGTCGGCAAATGGCATAACGGATCGCTCGATCGCCGGTTCGAACCCACCGCACGCGGGTTCCAGGAATTCACCGGCTTCTGCGGCGGCTGGTCGGACTACTATGACTGGCACCTGCGCCAGAACGACGGGACCCTCAAGGGTACCGGAGAGTACCTGACCGACGTTCTGACGAGGGAGGCCTGCGATTTCGTCGACCGGCATCAGGCGGACCCGTTCTTCCTGATGCTGGCCTATACCGCG
Source organism: Microbaculum marinisediminis (assembly GCF_025397915.1). Classification (NCBI taxonomy): domain Bacteria; kingdom Pseudomonadati; phylum Pseudomonadota; class Alphaproteobacteria; order Hyphomicrobiales; family Tepidamorphaceae; genus Microbaculum; species Microbaculum marinisediminis. The sequence goes on along the minus strand of NZ_JALIDZ010000002.1, from coordinate 551,809 downwards.
CCGCATTCGCCGTTTCAGGCGCCGCAGGACATCATCGATCGCTATCTCGAGCGTGGCTTCGGCCGGATCACGGCGACCACCTACGCGATGATCGAGGTCATGGACCGGGGGATCGGCCGCGTCCTGGACAAGCTGGATGCCACGGGGCTCGCGGAGAATACGATCGTCCTGTTCACAAGCGACAACGGCCCGGCCTTCTTCAATCCGCCGTTCATGATGAAACCTGGTGAGCCGACGTTCAACGAGAGGTTCAATGCCGGATTGAGAGGGTCCAAGGGCTGGGTATACGAGGGCGGAATACGCGTGCCGATGGTGATCCGGCATCCAGCGAAGCTGCCGGCCGATCGGATGAACCACGAACTCGCGCATTTCACCGACTGGTATCCGACTCTGCTGCGCATGTGCGGCATCGACAACGTCGGACGATGTCCGCTGGACGGGCATGACCTGACGGATCAGTTGAGCGGGCAAAGCCTGCAAACGCCGCCGCGCCGGTTCTGGCAGTGGAATTTCTATTACCCGAACATCGAGACCAACGCGGCCGTCCGCGACGGCGACTGGAAGCTCGTCCGGCCGATGATCTCCGGGACCCGGTACTACCAGAACCCCGACCTCTATGTGTCGGACGAAGACGAGCGGCGTACGCGGGCCTTCATCGAGGCAGACATCGCCGAGCGCGAGGCGCCGGGATCCGTTCGGGACATCCTGCCGGTGCCGAACCTGAGGCATCCCGCCGGTGAGAAACCGGAGTTGTACAATCTTTCGCAGGATCCCGCAGAGCAGTTCAATCTGGCGGACGAGCAGCCGGGTATCGTTCATCGCCTCCTAGGTGAACTGGAAACCTGGTTCGAGAGTGTCGAGCACGATCGTCGGACCATCGACGATCCGCTTCACAGTTTCGAGGCCCTGCCTGCCCGATAGCCCGACAGCGCTCGTCACCCAGGATCGCCACCCAAGTACGGCAGAAGCCCAAAATGACAGAGACCATGTTTGAATCCTTGAGGGGCAAGATCGCCCTCGTGACCGGAGCGAGTTCGGGTATCGGCGCCGCGTTGGCGCTGCGGCTTGGCCAACTGGGGTGCAGGGTCATCTGCTCGGCACGCGGCCGGCACGATCTGGACGCCGTTGTTGAGCGAATTACCGGGGCCGGTGGGTCGGCTCTGTCCGTGCCCGCGGATGGCACCGATGCCGACCAGATGGCCGCGCTTGGTCGGGTGGTCGACCGTGAGTTCGGCGGGCTCGATCTCGCCTTTCTGAACGCCGGCGGGAACGTGCAGCAGGCAAGCCTTGTGGACAGCGACGTCGGCGACTGGCGTGCGGCGCTGGATCTGAACGTGCTACCGGTCTTTCTGGGCATTCAGACCGTTGTGCCGTTGATGCGCAAACGGGGCGGCGGGCGGATCATCTATACCGGATCGGCGATGGCGCACTATCCGTCCAGAAACAACGCCTCGTACTGTGCGGGAAAGGCGGCGGCACGCATTGTCGCGAAGACCGCGGCTTTGGAACTTGTCGACGACAACATCACCGTGAATGAGTTCATTCCCGGACCGGTCAGAACCAGGCAGACACAGGCCAATTACGATCCCGCCGACCCGAACTCGCCGTTCAACAACCCGGCCGAGTGGGTCAAGGACCCGGAGGATGTGACGGAGATGCTCGTCTTTCTGGCCGCCTATCCCGGCAAAGGCCCCAACAGCCAGGTCTATTCGCTCGCCCGCAGATAGGATTTCCAGGCGCGGCGAAGAGCCGGTGCCGGTTTCCGGTCGATGGATGGACATGTGGCCGCCGGATCAGAACGCGGCCAGCGGCTCCGGCCTGCCTTGCACGCCGGGATCGAGGGCGAAGAGGGACCCCGACAGCGGATGGCGTTCCAACGTCGCGGCGTCCAGTCCGCCACGGCACGACGTCACGTAGAGCCGCGTCAGCCCGGGGCCACCGAACGCCACGCTGGTAGGGCGGGGGACAGGGAGATGGATTTCCCGGTCGATGGTGCCGTCAGGTGCGAAACGCAGAACGCGGGCGCCGTCCCAAATCGCGCTCCAGACGTAGCCCCGCGTATCCACGCACAGCCCGTCGGGGCGGCCGATATCGGCCGGTATCCTGGCGAAGCAGCGCTGGCGCGAGATCCGCCCCTGGTCGGGATCGAAATCGAAGGCGTGAATCTGTCCGGTCGGACTGTCGGTCAGATAGAAGACGTGCCCATCGGGGCTCCATCCCAGCCCGTTCGATGTGCTCAGGCCGTCCCACATGCGATGCAGCGTTCCATCCGGATCGAAACGATAGAGGGCGCCCAGGCCTCGCTTGCCCTGCGTATTCATCGTTCCGATCCAGAACCGTCCGCGCGCATCGCATTTCCCGTCGTTGAAACGGTTGGCGGGATCTTCGCCGGTCAATCTGTACAAGGCCGGCTCGCGGCCCCCGGTGGCGTCCATGATCGCGATGCAGTGTGCAAAGGCGCAAAGAAACCGGCCATCGGCCATCAGCGCGAAAGCGCACAGCGGATCGTCCAGTGTGATTGTGGTGTTCTGTCCGGTTGTCGGGTCAAACTGGCTGAAGCTCTGACCCAGGATATCCGTCCAGAACAGCCGGTTTCGCCGCCCGCACCAGACCGGTCCCTCGCCCAGCTGGGCCTGTGTGCGAAGCACCGGCCATGCGTCGGATCTATCTTGTGTCATTGGCGCTGCCGAACTCTATGCCTGCTCGCTTTCAATGGGTCGCCAGGATCAGGTCCGCGGCCTTTTCGGCGATCATCACGGTGGGCGCATTGGTGTTGCCGGATGTCAGCGTCGGCATGATCGATGCGTCCGCGACCCGCAATCCCCCGACACCATGCACCCTGAGTTCGCCGTCGACGACAGCATCGGGCCCGTTGCCCATCTGGCAGGTCCCGGCGGGATGATAGAGGCTGCTGGCCGTCGATCTGATGTAATCGAGCAGTCGTTGATCCGTGTCGGCGTCCCGACTGGGCCTGACTTCTTCGCCGCAAAAGTCTGAGAGGGCTGGTGCCGATGCGATGCGCCGGCCCAGGCGAAGGCCCGCGATCAGCGTGACCCGATCTATCTCCTCCGTCAGATAGTTCGCCTGGATCAGCGGTGGTTCGAGCGGGTTCGCCGAGCCGATCCGGACGCTGCCGCGGCTTTGCGGGCGCAATTGGCAGACATTGAAGGAGAACCCGGAGAACCGGTCTATGATCCCGGGCCGGGCCATGCTGACGGGCAGGAAATGGAACTGCACGTCCGGCCGGTCGCGTCCTGTTTCCGAGCAGGCGAAGGCGCCCGCCGGCGCCGGGCCGCCCGCCATGGGGCCGCTGCGCGTTCGCAGGTAGCGTGCGGCGAGGCGGGCCTTGCCCCAGAACCTGTTTATCTCGTCATTCAGGCTGACGGGGCGCAGGCAGCGATACACCAGCTGCGCCTGCAGGTGATCCTGAAGGTTGCGCCCGACGCCGGGCAGCGCCTTGACGACGCCGACGCCGGCGGACTTCAGATGCGCCGGCTCGCCGATCCCGGATAGCTGAAGGATCTGCGGTGAATTGATCGCCCCCGCGGCCAGAATGATTTCCTTCCTGGCGTTGACGCGTACCGCGCCGCCAGCCTGGCGGTAGATCACCGTTCTGGCCGTGCCGTCTTCCGTCACGATGCGCGTGACGGTCCTGTTGCATCGCACCGTCAGGTTCTTGCGGGCCTCGACCGGCCGCAGGAACGCCGCGGCCGTGTCGGCGCGCAGGCCATGCCGTGTGGTGATCTGATAGTATCCCGCGCCGAGCTGGTCGGCGCCGTTGAAATCGGTGGTTTCCTGAATGCCGCAGTCTCCGGCTGCCGCGATGAACGCGGCGCATAGCGGGTGGCGGTCGGGATAGTCGGACACCGTCATCTCGCCGCCCCGTCCATGCCAGCAGTCCGCCAGGGGCCGGTTTCGGCTAGCCTGCCGTTCGCTCCGGCGGAAATAGGGCAACAGGTCTTCGTAGGCCCATCCCGTGTTTCCCGCGCGTGCCCAGCCGTCGAAGTCTTCGGCCTGGCCGCGGATATAGACCATGCCGTTGATCGCGCCCGTGCCGCCCAGCAGCTTGCCGCGCGGCCACGACAGTTCCCGGTCGTTGAGCGCGCCTTCCGGCTGCGTCCGATAACCCCAGCCGAGCGAGCGGTTGAAGACCGTCTTGAAATATCCCGCCGGTATTCTGGTCCAGATGCTGCGGGATCGTTTCCCCGCTTCCAGCAGGAGAACCGTCGTCCCTGGGTCGGCGCTCAGCCGGTTGGCGAGAACACAGCCCGCGGTCCCGCCGCCGATAACGATGTAGTCGAAGCTCTCCGTCATCGCGCGGTCAGTATCCCAGCCGATGGGGAAGCCAGACCACGATCTGCGGGATGTAGGCCATCAGGACAAGCGCCGCGACGAGCGGAACGAGGAATGGCGCGACCGCCCGCGAGATCTGCGCCAGGCTCAGTCCCGTTACGTCGCGCATGACGAACAGGGACAGGCCGAGCGGCGGCGTGTACTGGCCAATCATATTGGCGAAAACCATCACCACGCCGATATGGATCGGATCCATTCCGTAGCCGTCGCGGGCGATCGGCAACAGCATCGGCGCGAGGACAAGCAGCAGGATCGCGTTTTCCATCACGGCGCCGAGCACCAGAAACACGACGATGATGGCGAGGACGAATGCCCACTGCTGGGGAAACAGGTGCTGAAGCGTGTTGGCCAGGAACTGCGGCAGTTCGCCGATCGTCAGCACCCAACCAAACAGGAGGGCGGATGCGATGATGAACATCAGCTTGGCCGTGGACAGGGCTGTTTCCAGCAGCACCGTGGAGAGCGCGGCGAAGCTGAGCTCGCGGTAGAACAGCCCGCTGAGAAACAGGGCATAGAGCGCGGCGACCGTCGCGGCCTCGGTCGGGCTGAAGATACCCAGGATCATGCCGCCGACGACGATCACCGGCGTCAGCAGGGCCGGCACGGCACCCAGAAAGGTGAGGGTAAGCACCGGCCAGCCGGCCCATCGGCTGGTGTAGTAGTTGCGACGGATAGCGACGGCGAAGATGTACACCATGAGGCAGAGGGCGATCAGGATGCCCGGCAGCACGCCGCCCAGGAACATGCCGGTGATCGAGACGTTGGCGACAACGCCGAACAGGACCATCGACACGCTGGGCGGAAACATTGGCCCGATTGCCGAGGACGCCAGCGTGATCCCCACGGAGTAGTTCGTGTCATAGCCCTTGTCGCGCATGGCTTTGACTTCCATCGCGCCCAGTCCCGCGACATCGGCGAGAACCGACCCGGACATGCCGGAGAAGATCAGGCTGGCCACGACATTGACGTGACCCAGACCGCCGGGCACGCGCCCGACCAGGGCATTGGCGAAATCGAAGATCCGGTCGGTGACCTTTCCGGCGTTCATCAAAAGGCCGGCCAGCATGAACAGGGGCACGGCGAGGAAGGTGAACTTGTCCAGGGAGTAGCCCAGCTGCTGCACAGTGACGCTGAGCGGGAAGTCGTTCATCCAGAGATAGACGATAGAGCATGCCAGCATCGAAAACGCGACGGGCAGGCCCAACAGGATGACGACGAGGCTGGCGCCGACAAGGAGGACAAGTTGATAGTCGAGCACCATTCTAGCGACGCCCGCTGAGGGTCGAGACGATCTTGGCGGTCGTCTGCACCGCCATGACGACGCACGAGATCGGGATTATCGAGAAGACGACGGCATAGGAGAGCTGAAGGGCGGGCGTCTTGTCGTAGACAAGATTCGGAAGGAGTTGAAAGCCGGCATAAATGACCACAAGCAGTGTCGCGAGGACCACGACGTCACACACCAGGTGGACGACCCGCACCGCGCGCGCCGGCAGGACGCTGTCGACGATCTCGAGCCGGACGTGGCTGTCCGTCCGCAGCAACACCCAGGCGCCGACATAGGTCATCCATGTGAGCACGATGACCGCGACTTCCTCGGTCCATTGCAGGGGGGCGTTGAAGAAGTAGCGTGTCGTAATCTGAAGGAAGGCCAGAAGAACAAACGCCGCCACCGACAGACGCAGGAACGCCCTGTCGCATTTGCCGGCAAAATCCTTTGCCGCTGCAATCATACTTGATCTCTGCATCGCTGGGGGAAGGTCCGGATCTGGAGGGCGGCAGCCCGTTCCTGACGTCCTGCATGCAGGGCTGCCGCGGCGTGGATCGGACTACTGTACAGCGGAAATCTGCTCGAGAAGTCCTTCGGGCCACACCTTGCCTTCGAACTCTTTCGCGACTTCGATCAGAACCGAATCCCGGAACGTGTCGAGGTCCAGGTCGCTGGCCGGGATGATTGTCACGCCCTTCTCGGTCAGTTGCTCACGGAGCTGGGTTTCGTACTCTTCCGCGGTCTCGCTCGCCAGGACCAGTGCTTCGTCTGCCGCGCGCTGTAGCGCCTGTTGATCTTCGGCAGACAGCGCATTCCATTTGCGGGCCGTGACTCCGAATCCAGCGAAATTGATCTGGTGATTGGTTTCGACGATGTAGTTCTGCACTTCGTAGAATTTCTGCGCCCAGATCGTCGGATAGGGATTTTCCTGCCCGTCGATCACGCCTTGGTTCAATGCGATGAAGACTTCCGAGAACGGCATCGGAGTGGGGTTCGCACCCAGGCCGCGAATGACCGCCAGAGACATCGGATTGGGCACGGCCCTGATCTTCAGACCGGCCGCCTCGGCGGGGGTGCTGAACGGCTTGTCGGCGACGCTGACGACGCGCGTCCCGTAGTAGTAGGAGCCGAGGAGCTTTACGCCCGTTTTCTCCTCCAGCTTGGCCTTCCACGCACCGCCGAGATCGGCATTGTTCAGAACCGCGTTCAGGTGATCCTTGTCGCGGAAGGTATAGCCCGATGTGATGACCGCGTATTCGGGAACCGCGTCGGCCAGGATGGGGAACGCCACCACGGAAAGGTCCAGGGCGCCCGATTTGAGGCTGGTGAAGATATCCCGCATGCCCCCCATCTGACCTGCCGGGAACAGCTTAATTTCGATGTTTCCGTCGGTGTAGGTTTTGGCCAGTTCGGCAAATTTCGCGAAGCCGACGCCGCTGGGTGAATCCGGCTGGTAGATATGGGCCAATCGCAGTGTTTCGGCTTGTGCCGCGGGTGCGGACAGGACTGTCGCGGCGCTCCAGGCCAATGCAAACAGCGCTCCGCACGCTGCACTCCGACGTGACTTCATGGCTTCCTCCCACTTGCTGTCCAGCAGCTGCGCCCGTTCATGGGCGTTCATATATGAATTAAATTTCATATATCATCTTACGGGGTCCAAATCAACAGTGGCGTGTCCGGCGCGTCGTGTCCTCCCGGCTTGCGCCGAAGGCCACTGGAACCAGCCATATCGTGCGGGAGGTCTGTCGCAAATGGACGGGGAAGGACGCCGGTGAGATCCGGGGGATCGGGGCGTTCGTCGAGGCGCCGTCGAGAGCGCATCCGGGCGATGCGCGAAACGCGGCCGCTGTCACGGCCGAAGCGGGGCCGCGGCGTTAGGTCCGCCGGCCCTAATCGCCGGCCCTCAGCATGGCGACGCGCTGACCCGGCCCGGGCGGGTCGAAGGCCGGCTGCGTTTCCTTCAGCAGGCCATGCAGGATGTCGGCGAAGACCTGCGCGCTCGGCGAACGGGTTCGCCCGCGGCGGCTCACCGCGCCGATCCTGCGGTCGATGACCGGATCCTCCAGGTACTGGACGGCGAGGCCGTCGCCGTCATCCACGCGCAGCGCGAAGGACGGCAGGATGCCGATGCCGATGCCGTCGCGCACCATGGTGTGCATCGTCGCGAGATTGGTCACCTCGACGACCGGTGGAATGGTGTCGGGATACTTTGGCAGATGCTTGTCGAGCAGGGATGGGATGCCGGTGCGCTCGGTCATCGCGATGCGCGGCAGCGTCAGCGCCTTTCGCCAGGTCAGCCTGCGGATTTCCGGAAAGTGGATCCGCGAATAGAAGACGCCCAGTCGTTCGACCGCGAGCGGCGTGAACAGCAGGTCGTCGTAGGCCAGCGTGTCGGCGCAGATGCCCATGTCCACGGTCCCCTCACGGACCTGCTGGGCGACGCCGCCGGAATTGGCCTCGTTGATCACGAGCCGGATCGACGGATAGCGCTCCTTCAGCCGCCGGACGGCGTGCGGCACCACCGAGATGGCCAGCGACGACAGGCACGCGATTTCGAGATTGCCGAGCCGGCTGTCGCGGAACGCTTCGATGTCCTTCAACATCGCGTCATATTCCGCGATTACAGCCCGCATGCGCGACACGATCAGGTCGCCGAAGGCAGTGGGGCCGATGTAGCGCGTGGTTCTGTCGAATAGCCGTGCCCCGAACTTCTCCTCGGTGGCCTGTATGACGGCGCTCAGCGACGGCTGGCTGATGCCCAGATGCCGGGCCGCCCGGCTGAATCCGCCGAAGTCCGCGGCTGCGACCACCCATCGCATGTGCTGAACGCTCAGGCTCATAGGCTTTACCTATCAATATATCGATATTCATGGCGTTAACTTGTAAAGGCGGCTATGTCAATTTCCCGCCACCTGAAACCCGAAGCGGATGGCTTGAGAGTGCGCAATTCGGTACGTATCGGTGGCGGCGCGGGGTTTGCGTCCGACCGGATCGACGCGTTGGGGCCCCTGATCAGGAATGGCTCCGTCGATTACATCATTCTGGAAATGCTGGCCGAGCGGACGCTCGCCATCCTGCAGGGCGCCCAGGAAATCGGCCGCGACGGCTTTTTTCCCAGCCTGCTGCACCGCCTGGACCGCTATCTTCCCGAATGCCTCGAAAAGGGCATCGGCATCATCACCAATGGCGGCGGTGTGGACCCGCTCGGGGCGGCGAAGCGCGTCGCCGAGACCCGGGCGCGCCGCGACATTCCGTGCCGTATCGGCGTGGTGACCGGTGACGACGTGCGCGCGGCGATCCTGCGCGACGACGTCATGATCCCGGAGTATGGCGTGCGGCTCAGCGAGATCGGCCGCGGCTGCATTTCCGCGCATGCCTATCTCGGCTCCGAGGGCATCGAGCGCTGCCTCGCCGACGGGGCGCATGTCGTGATTACCGGCCGCGTCGCCGATCCGGCGCTGGTGCTCGGCCCGGTGCGCCACGCGCTCGGCTGGTCGCCCACGGACTTCGATCTGGCCGCGCGCGGCCTCGTCGCCGGCCATCTCGTCGAATGCGGCGCCCAGGCGACCGGCGGCTATTTCGCCGATGCCGTCAACAAGACCGTGCCGGATCTCGAGACCGTCGGCTACCCGATCGCCGAAGTCCATCGCGACGGCCGCATCGTCATTTCCAAGCCGTCGGAGACCGGTGGCATCGTCGATCGCCGCACGGTGACCGAGCAGCTCCTCTACGAGGTGCACGACCCCTCGCAGTACCTGACGCCCGACGCCGTCATCGACCTGAGCCAGGCGGAAGTCGACGAGGCGCAGGACGGCGTCCACGTCACCGGTATCGCCGGCCGGCCCGCGCCGGAGACGCTGAAGGTTCTGGTGGCGCTGGAGAACGGCTATCTCGTCGAAGGCGGCATTTCCTATCACGGTCCCGGCGCGCTCGAGCGCGCCGCGCTGGCCGAAGACATCCTGCGCAAGCGCTTCAAGCTGATCCTTCGCGGCAAGGCGCGGGATATCTGGTTCACGCGATACGGAACCGACGACGTGCGGCTGCACATGTGCGCGCGGGTGCGCGATACCCAGCAGGCCGACATTCTCGCCGCCGAGGTCGAGGCGCTCTACACCAACGGCCCGGCCGGTGGCGGCGGTGCCCGCGCCGTGGTCCGCCGGTCCCTCGAGATCGTCAGCACCCTTATCCCCCGCGACACCGTGTCCGTCTCCGTGGAGATGATCGATGCCTGAGACAGAGTCCAAGGTTGCACTGCCGCTCTACGACCTGGCCCATGCGCGCGCCGGCGACAAGGGCGACACGCTGAGCATCTGCGTGATCGCCTACGACCGGGCCGACTACGCGCTGATCGGCGAGCAGGCCACGCCGGAACGGGTGGCCGCGCATTTCGGCGACGACGTCAAAGGGGCCGTGCGGCGCTACGACCTGCCGCGCCTCGGTGCCTACAATTTCGTACTCGAACAGGCCCTGGCGGGCGGCGTCAGCAAGGCGCTGACGCTCGACACCCACGGCAAGGCCAAGAGCGGCACGTTGCTGGCGATGACGGTCGAGGTCCCGCAGGACCATCCCGCCGCCGCCCGGAACGCGGAAGACCGGCGCGCCGAAGACACCAGTTCCAAATAGTCACCTAGCTGTAAAATGGAGGAAATACCGATGTCCAAGAGCACGAAGGCGCTCGCAATCACGATGGCGATCTGCGGTGCGACCGCGTTGACGCCGGCCTATGCCAAGACGCTTGAGGTTCAGAGCGTCTATCCGAACAACATGCTGTATCAGGGCGAATCCTCGCTGCGCTTCGCCGAGCAGCTCGAAGCCGTCACCGGTGGCGACCTCAAGGTCAAGGTGTTCTCGGCCAACGAGCTGGTCCCGTCCTTCGAGGTGTTCGACGCCGTCAGCTCCGGCGCCATCGAGGCCGGCTGGGACTGGACCTCCTACTGGGGTTCGAAGATTCCGGTTGCCAATCTCATCGGCGCGATGCCCTTCGGCCCGCAGGGCGAGGTGTTCGTCGGCTGGATGTACCAGGGCGGCGGCCTGGAGCTGCTGCGCGAGGCGTATGCTCCCTACGACGTCGTTCCGGTGCCCTGCCACCTGACCGCGCCGGAGCCGGGTGGCTGGTTCAATGTCGAGATCAACGAGCCGGGCGACCTGAAGGGCCTGTCGATGCGTATCGGCGGCCTGGGCGCCAAGGTGGTGGAGAAGCTCGGTGTCACGCCGCTGCTCATCCCCGGTGGCGAGGTGTACCTGGCGCTGGAGCGCGGTCGCATCGACGCGGCCGAGTTCTCCCACCCCTCGCTCGACCGTCAGCTCGGCTTGCCGGAAGTCGGCAAGTACTATTACTTCCCGGGCTGGCATCAGCCGGGCAGCTGGAACTCGCTGCTGGTCAACAAGACCACGTGGGAGGGCCTGACCGACGCGCAGCGCGCGGCGATCGAGACCACCTGCCAGGCGAACGTGCTGTGGTCGCTCTACGCCATCAACGCCCTCCAGGGCGACATTCTGGTCGAGCTGGAGAAAGAGGGCGTCGAGGTCCGGGAGTTCCCCGAGACCGTGATGGCCGCGCTCAAGACGGCGACCGACGAGACGCTTGCCGAGCAGGCCGAGCAGGACGAGCTCTTCAAGCGCGCGCTCGACTCCATCAACGCCTACGTGGCGAGTGTCGACGTGTGGAACGCGAAGGTTCTGCCGCGCAAGTAAGGCGACGGTTGCCCGCCCCAGGCGGACGCTGCAAGGAGGACTTGTGGTGATTGGATATCTCGTAAACGGGGCAGGGCGGCTGAGCGCCGCCCTCCTCCTGCCGCTGATCGCTCTGGTTCTGATCGGCATCGGCGCCCGCCTGCTCGGGTTCAACGAGGTCGTGTCGTGGCCAGTGTCGCTGCCCGTCATAGGCAGCGGCGTCACCGCCAACACACTGATCGAGCTGCAGTCCTTCTTGTTCGGCATCATGTTCCTGTTCGCCGGGGCGAGTGCCTTGCGCCGCGGCGAGCATGTGATGGTCGACATGCTGAGCGGGACGTTCTCGGACAGAACGCGCGCCGTGATCGACAGCCTCGCCATCCTGTTCCTGATGCTGCCCTTCCTGGCGGTTGCCGGCTGGGCGTCGATCGGCTTCGTCGAGCGCTCGTGGTTCGCCGCCGAGACGTCGCATTCGGGCAGCCTGACGCACATCTTCCTGTTCAAGGCGGCCATTCCGGTCGGGCTTTTCCTGCTCGCTCTGGAAAGCCTGTCGCGGCTGTGCGGCAACATCGTCTTCCTGATCAAGGGGGAGCCTGTCCGCCATGACTGAATTGCTGCCCCTGGTGATGATCGGGCTTCTGATCGTCTTCATCTTCCTCGGCTTTCCGGTCGCCTTTGTGCTCGGCGGCGTCGGTATTGGCGTCGGCCTGCTGGCCGGCCTGCCGCTGGGCTTCTTCAACATCGTGGTGTCGCGCATCTACGTGAACGTCATGATGAACTGGCTGCTTCTGGCCATCCCGCTGTTCATCTTCATGGGGCTGGTGCTGGAACGCTCCGGCATCGTGCGCACGCTGTTGCTGTCGTCGGCGCGCATGATGGGACGCTTTCCCGGCAACATCGCGCTTTCGGTGGTGATCATCGGCGTGATCTTCGCCGCCGCGACCGGCGTCATCGGGGCCTCCGTCGTGCTGCTGGGCATCATCGCGCTGCCGGCCATGCACGCGGCCGGCTACCGCCAGGAGCTTGCCGCCGGCGTCGTCATGGCATCGAGCACGCTGGGCATCCTCATTCCGCCGAGCATCATGCTCGTGCTGATCGGCGACCAGATGCAGGTGTCGGTCGGCAAGCTGTTCGCCGGCGCCATCATGCCGGGCCTGGTCATCGCCGGCCTGATGTTCGTGACGATCCTGTCCTATTGCTTTCTCAGGCCCCAGGCCGCGCCCGCCTATGTCGACAAGGACTGGGAGGAGCTCAGCTTCCTGACGCAGCTGCGCGGCTTCGTCGAGCCGCTGGTGCTGATCACCATCGTACTCGGATCGATCCTGGCCGGCATCGCTACGCCGACGGAAGCCGCCGCGATAGGTGCGGCTGGCGCGATGGTCCTGGCGGCGATGCATGGCGGGCTCAACCGGCGTATCCTCGGCGAGGCGACCCGCTCGACCGTGACCACCACGGCGATGGTGCTTTGGCTGATGGTCGGAGCGACGTGCTTCTCTCTTGTCTTCACCCGCCTTGGCGGCAACGACCTGGTGGCCTCGGCCACCGACGCGATGGGACTTGGGCCCTACGGCACGATGATCGCCGTGCTGGCGCTCGTGTTCGTCCTCGGCTTCTTCCTGGAGTGGATCGAGATCACCTACATCGTCGTGCCGATCTTCCTGCCGGTGATCGTCGGTCTGGATTTCGGTGCAAGCGTGGAGCCGCAGGACATCGCGCTGTGGTTCGGCGTGCTGCTGGCTGTCTGCCTGCAGACCTCGTTCCTGACGCCGCCCTTCGGCTTTGCCCTGTTCTACCTGAAGGGCATCGCCAAGCAGACGATCAGCGTCAAGAACATCTATAAGGGCGCGATCCCCTTCGTGCTCATCCAGCTGATCGCCCTGACGGCGACGATCCTGTTCCCCGGGATCATCCTGTGGCTGCCGAGCCTGATGTAGCCGGCGCCCGGGCGGTTTCCCCTAACAACGACCTGTGACCTGCGACTAGAGGGATGAACTCTATGTATCCGACGTTGAAACTGTACATCGATGGTGTCTGGCGCGACGGCTCCGAGGGCGCGTCCGAGCCGGTCTACAATCCGGCGACGGGCGAAGTGATCGCCACGCTGCCGCATGCCAGCCGGGCCGACCTCGATGACGCCCTGGCATCGTCGCGCGCGGCCTTCGCCAAGTGGAAGAAGGTTTCGGCCCACGAGCGCTCGACCTACCTGAAGAAAGTGGCCGCGCTGCTGCGCGAGCGCAGCGAACAGATCTCGCAGGTGCTGACGCTGGAGCAGGGCAAGCCGCTGCCGGAAGCCCGCGTCGAGATGGTCTACACGGCAGACGTGTTCGAATGGTACGCCGAGGAAGCGCGCCGCACCTACGGTCACATCATCCCCGCGCGCAACACCACCCATCGCCAGATGGTGCTGAAGGAGCCGATCGGCCCCGCGCTCGGCCTGTCGCCCTGGAACTTCCCGGGCATCGTGCCCGCCCGCAAGATCGGTGCGGCGCTGGCCGCCGGCTGCGTGTCGATCATCAAGGCCGCCGAGGAAACGCCGGGCACCTGCGTCGAGATCGTGCGCGCCTGCCATGACGCGGGCATCCCTGCCGGTGTGGTCAACATGGTGTTCGGCGTTCCCGCCGAGATCTCGTCCTACCTGATCGCGTCCGACGTCATCCGGCAGGTCTCCTTCACCGGCTCGATCCCCGTCGGCAAACATCTGGCCCGGCTGGCCAGCGACAACCTGATCCGCTGCACGCTGGAGCTGGGCGGTCACGCCCCCGTCATCGTGTTGAAGGATGCCGACGTGCGCAAGGCGGCCCGTGTCGCGGCGACCGGCAAGTTCTATCGCAATGCCGGCCAGGTCTGCGTGTCGCCGACCCGGTTCCTGGTCGAGGCGCCAGTCTACGACGCCTTCGTCGAGGAGATGACGACGATCGCCAACAGCGTGAAGGTCGGCGACGGCGCCGTCGAGGGCACCGAGATGGGGCCGCTCGCCAATCCGCGCCGCCTCGACGTTATGGAGGAACTGGTCGCCGACGCCCGCGCGCGCGGCGCCAAGATCACGGCCGGTGGCAACCGGGTCGGCAACCAGGGCAATTTCTGGGCCCCGACCGTGATCGCCGACGTCACGACCGAATGCCAGATCATGAACGACGAGCCGTTCGGACCGCTGGCGCCGATCATGCCCGTCGACAGCCTGGATGCCGCCCTCGCCGAGGCCAACCGGCTGCCCGTCGGGCTCGCCTCCTACGTCTTCACCAATGCGATGGACACCGCGCGCCAGGCAGCCGAGGAGATCGAGGCCGGCGTCGTCACCATCAACCACGTCATCGCATCGATGGCCGAGACGCCGTTCGGCGGCGTCAAGCAGAGCGGCGACGGCCGCGAGGGCGGGGCCGAAGGCCTGGAAGAGTTCCTGGTCACGAAATACGTGTCCGAAGGCCCGGCGGTCTGAGAAGCGGCGTCATGAGACAGAACCCGATCATTACCTGCGCCATCACCGGTTCGGCCGATACCGTCGACAAGAGCCCGGCCGTGCCGGTTTCGCCGGCGCAGATCGCGGACTCGGCGCTCGCGGCGGCCGAGGCCGGCGCGGCGATCGTGCACCTGCATGTGCGCGAGCCCGAGACCGGGCAGCCTTCGATGCGGCTCGATCTCTACGAGGAGACGGTTGCGCTGATCCGTGAGCGCAATCAGGAGGTCATCGTCAACCTGACGACCGGCGCCGGCGCGCGCTTCGTTCCCGACGAGGCCCGTCCGCAGGTCGGCGCGCCGGGAACGACGCTCGAGGGCACGGCCAAGCGCATGGAGCATGTGCTGAAGATCCGCCCCGACATCTGCACCCTGGATGTCGGCAGCATGAACTTCGGCGAGCATGTCTTCGTCAACACGCCCGGCCACCTGCGGACGATGGCCAGCGAGATCACCAAGGCCGGCGTCACCATCGAGGCCGAGGTGTTCGATCTCGGCCACATTCGGCTGGCACGGCGCCTGTTGGACGAGGGCGTGTTCCACACCAGGCCGATTTTCCAGCTCTGCCTGGGCGTGCCGTGGGGTGCGGAGGCCGACCCGGCGACGCTCCTGCAGATGCGCGACCGCTTGCCGCAGGACGTCGAGTGGTCCGCCTTCGGAATTGGTGCCATGCAGTTCCCCATGGTGGCGCAGAGCTGGCTCGCGGGTGGGCATGTGCGCGTGGGGCTGGAGGACAATCTCTATATCGCCCGCGGCGAACTGGCCGACAGCAATGCGCAGCTGGTCAGGCGTGCCGTCGATATCCTGGCCAGCCTTGGCGCGAGCCCGGCATCGGCCACGCAGGCCAGAACGCTCCTGGGGTTGTGACGGGACGGGCCGTCTTCCGGGACGGCCCCCCGAACCGCCTATTCGAAAAGCAGACAACGAGGCGCTGAATGTTCAGCTTTGAAAACAAGATCGTCGTCATCACCGGGGCCGCCGGCGGCATTCCGACCGCGACGGCGAAGCTCTTTTATGATCTCGGTGCCAGCCTGGCGCTCGGCGACCTGGACGTCGACAAGATCACCGGCGCAACCGCCGCCATGGATGGCGACCGGGTGCTGTGCCACGCGCTCGACGTCACCAGCACGACGTCGTTCGACAGCTTCAAGGCCGCGGTCATGGAGCGATATGGCCGCTGCGACGTGCTGGTGACGGCCGCCGGGCTCTATCGCGACCGGATGGTGGCCGAGATGACCGACGCGGAATGGGCGACGATGATGGCCGTCAACGTCGACGGCGTGTTCCGCGCCTGCCGCGCTTTCGGCGATGCCATGGGCGAGGGCGGAGCGATCGTCAACATCGCCTCGCTGGCCGGCCACAAGGGATCGCGCGAGCATGCCCACTACGCCGCCGCCAAGGGCGCCGTGCTGAGCTTCTCGCGCAGCCTTGCCGCGGAACTCGCGCCGCGCGTGCGCGTGAACTGCGTCTCGCCGGGCCTCGTCGACACCGGCTTCGTCGCCTCGCTTCTGGAGAAGATCGGCACGGCGATGGAAGACGCCACCCCGATGAAGCGCCGCGGCGAGCCCGAGGACATCGCCCGCGCGATTGCATTCCTGGCCAGCGACTGGGCGAGTTTCGTCACCGGCGAAACGATCCACGTCAATGGCGGTTTCAGCATGCTCTGACGAAAGGTCGAGACAATGAAAGACAACCCCTTCTCGCTGCAGGGGCAGCGTATCGTCGTGACCGGCGGACTGGGCGGCTTCGGCTTCGCCACCGCGCAGGCCGCCCTCGGCATGGGCGCGCGGGTCTTCCTGCTCGACCGTGAGGAGCGGCCGGAGGCGATGGCGCGGCTCGAGGCCTATGGCGATCAGGTCAGCTTCCATGCCTGCGACGTCTGCGACCGCCAGGGCGTCGAGCGCCTGGCCGCCGAGATCGGCCCCGTCGACGGGCTCGTCGTCAATGCCGGCGTGCTGCCCTTCGACGATTGGGAAGCGCCCGACTGGGACAGCGCCTTCGACCGCGTGATCGACGTCAACCTGCGCGGCGCCATCAACACGGCGCGGGCCTGGTTCGGCCGGATGTGCGAGGCGGGGCAGGGGCGTATCGTGTTCGTTGGCTCGGCGTCCGGCAAGATGGGCGGGCTGCAGGCCGGGCCGCACTACGTCGGCTCCAAGGGCGGCATCCACGCCGTGACCAAGTGGCTGGCGCTCAAGGGCGCGCGCCACGGCGTGCGCGTCAACGCGATCGCGCCGGGCAGCGCCGACACCGGGCTTCTCGACGGCCAGCCCTTCGCCTCCGACAAGGTGCCGCTGGGGCGGATGGCCACGGCCGAGGAAATCGCCTGGCCGATCGTGTTCCTGCTCGGCGAGGCATCCAACTATATGTGTGGCAGCATCCTCGACGTGAACGGCGGCCTGTACATGGACTGACCGTCCCGGACTTGCCCGGGGGCTCCGGCGCTCACACGCTCGGAGCCCCCGCGCTATTCAGGCAGTCGGACGCGATCCGCCGACTGCCTGAATAGCGCGGGTCATCATCGACGCCCGCATGCCCCCCGCACGATGGCGACCGCCATCGCAGGCGAAACGGGCCATCCCGGCGCAACGCAGCCGCTCCGTATGGACGCGGCTATCGGACTGACTGGCTGACCGGCTCTGGGGAACATCAACGTCCTCGGCATTCGGATCGCGCGGACGCGTCAATCCAAAACGACACAGCTTTAGCAATAGGCTGCAATTCCCTTTCGGTTCGGGCTCGACGCCTCGAAGGCGCGACCGTGGAAGCTGGCACGCAATGCCACGTGCTTTTCCGCACCCTTCGGCACTCCGAAGGCATGCGATCTCGCACGCTGCCCCGTCTCCCAAGATGAGCCGCTTTATCCGATCGCGGCCCCATGTCGCTTGCGAAGCCGGATGCGTGGGGTGGCGCGGTCTGCGCTGACGACATGCGGAAGAGGGCGGTCGCCCATCGAGGGGCGTGGCGACAGCACGTCTGGCTGCATGGCGAAGCCACGAAATGCGCCTGCGGTCGCGAGCGAGGCGCTTGATCCGGCCACGGTGTTGTCCCGGGGCGCCACGTTTGCCAGCGCATGTCGTACAATCTGCGAGCGGTGACGGGACAAAATCTCTGTGAAGAGAGGATCGCTTGTCATCGATATCAAATCACTATGCGGAATGCATTTTTATTTTTCTTGATTTTCCGGATGTGGCCGCTATCAATTCGTCGTGTCCGCATCATCAAACGAAGTCAGAACCGTGTCTCTAGATAAGCTGTTCAACCCCCGGTCCATCGCCATCGTCGGTGTCTCCACCAAGAAGGCCATTTTTCAGGTCGGGGGACGCGCCGTCTTCGATCATTTGCGCCTGCACGAGTATCCGGGTCGGATAGACCTCGTTACCCGTGAACCGGCGGTGATAGACGGCGTGGAGAGCGTTACCGATCTGGCCATGCTTGAGCACACGCCTGATTGCGTTCTGGTATCGGTGCCCGCCGACGACGTCTTTCCGGTTGTGGAGAAGGCACTGGGGCTCGGCTGCCGTTCCTTCGTGGTCATCACCGGCGGTTTTTCGGAATCAGGATCCGATGGTGCGGCGCGTCAGGCCAAACTGGCGGAATTGGTTGCCGCGCATCGCGGGGCGATGCTGGGCCCCAACACCACGGGTTTTGTGAACTTTGCAGAGCGCGTGGCGATGAGCTCGACGAGCCGCATCAGTGCCGCGCTGGCGCCGATAGGCGAGATCGGCATCGTCGTTCAGAGCGGCGCGCTTGGCAGCGCGCTTCTGGAGGAAGCGGCACGCGGCGGCATCGGCCTCAGCCATCTCATCTCGACCGGGAACGAAGCGGTGACCACCCTGGCCGATTGCGTCGACTATCTGGTGGACGATCCCGCGACGCGCGTGATCGCCCTGTATGTCGAGGGGTTTCGCCAGCCCGACCGGATGCTGGAAGCGGCGCGGCGGGCCCATGCCGCGGGCAAGCCGATTGTCGTGTACAAGACGGGCCGCTCCGATGCGGGGCGCAGAGCCGCCGCCGGTCATACGGGCGCGTTGGTCGGAGCACGCGGCAGCTATGAAGCCGCCGTCCGCCAGCTCGGCTGGATTGATGTGCGCTCGATTGAGGATCTGCTGCCCGTCGCCCACTACGTGGCGCAGCCCGGCGCGGCGGCGCGTACGATGGGCATCATCACCGTCTCCGGTGGCTTTGGCGGCTGCGTCGCCGATGCTCTGGAAGAGACCGGCGCGGTCAGCCTGCCGACGCCTGGCCCTGCCACCGTCGAACGCATGCGAAACGACGTGCCCGCCTTTCTGTCTGCCAACAACCCCGTCGACATCGGCGGTACGCCATTCCGCAGGCCCGGTGGCTTCGCGGAATGTCTGGACGCCTTCGCCGACGATCCCGCTCTCAACGCCATTGCGGTAGCCAACACGCCGATCGTGCCGCCTTGGGGCGCCGACGTGGCCGAGGCGGTGAAGGCGACGCACGCGCGCACCGGAAAGCCCGTCTCGGTGATCTGGCCGTCCGAGATCTTCAATGGCGAGGCCTTGCGCGACCTTCGCGCGGCCGGGACGCCCACGTTCACCCGTGTCGATACCTTCACCGCTGCCGTCGCGGGGGCCGCCGCGCTGGCGACGGCGCGGGACAAGCCGTCGCGGCTTCTCCGCGAAGGGCGCAGCAACAGCACGCCGAGCCTTGATGTCGATCTGGAAACGCTCGACGAAGCCGCAAGCAAGTCCTTCCTGAAGCTTGCAGGCCTTCCTTTTCCGGCCGAGACCTTCGTGTCCGGGATGGATATGGCAAAGGTGCGGGAGGCCGCAGAAACGATCGGCTATCCGGTAACCCTGAAGGGGATCGCGCGTGGCGTCGTCCACAAGTCCGAGTTCGGCCTGGTGGCCGTCGCGCTGCCGGACACGGAAGCGCTTGAGACACGTGCGGCTGCCATGCTCGAAAGCGCCGACCGGAACAACCTCGAGTTCGAAGGCTTCCTGGTGGCCGAGACGGTCCGTCCGCAGGCGGAAGTGATCGTCGGTCTCGGTCTCGATCCGGAGTTCGGCCCAACCCTGACTTTCGGTGCCGGCGGCATCTACACCGAGATCATGCAGGATGTGGCGACACGCGTGTTGCCGCTCGATGAGGACGAGGTCCGCGGCATGATCGAAAGCTGCCGCATCTCGCGCATTCTTCAGGGCGCGCGCGGCCGTCCTCTACTCGATGTCGACGCGCTCGTGGCGATGGTATCCGGCGTCGCCGCGCTGGCCCCTAGGCTCGGGCCCGATTTCGCCGGCCTGGAGTTGAATCCCGTGGGCGTCGGGCTGGCCGGCGAAGGCGCGTGGCCGCTCGATGCGAGCGTGTTCAAGGCACGGTGCAGCGCATGAACGAGACGATGCAACGGCGACGCAAACTCGTCGAAACCGACGCGGCCGCAGCGCTCATCGGCGAATGGCTCGGCGACGGGGATCTGCTCGCGCTTGGCGGCCTCTTCAAACAGGGCCGGCCGATGGCGCTGGTCCGCGAAGTGATCCGATCGGGCCGCAAGGAGCTGAAACTCATCTCCTCGCCGGGCTCCGGTTTCGATGCCGATCTTATGATCGCCGCGGGCTGCGTGGCGGAGACGTTCCTGCCGGCGGTCACGCTGGAGGACCGCATGTGCCCGTCGTTCCGCGCGGCAGCGGAAGCCGGCACCATCACGGCGCACTGCGTCGACGCATTGTCGGTCGTGGGCGGATTCCTGGCGGCGGCAAACGGTGTTCCGTTTCAGCCGGTCGCGGCCTGGAAAGGCTCCGACGTACCAGCCAACAACCCGCTGATCGCTCCGATCGAGTGTCCCTTCTCCGGCGAGAAGCTGTTTGCCACAAAGGCGATCCGGCCGAAGCTGGCGCTGCTTCATGCGCAGGAAGGCGATGTCTATGGCAATGTGCGGCATCTCTCGACGATGACCTATGCCGACCAGATGATCGCGCGGGCGGCGGAAAGGGTGATCGTCAGCGTGGATCGCATCGTCTCGACCGAGAATATCGTTGAGCGATCGCGAGAGACGACGATCCCGTGCATCTATGTCGATGCGATCGTGGAGCTGCCCTATGGCGCCCATCCGACGGGCAGTTTTCCGCTCTACAGCATCGACGAGGCCCACATCGAACACTATGCGACGGTGGCCGAAGCCGTGCGCCGGGGCGGTGATGCAGCGCGCCCCCAGCTCCAGGCCTATCTCGACCGCCACGTGCGTGGCACGCGGGATCCGCAGGCCTATGTCGATAGCGTCGGCGGGGCCGCGCGCATGAAGGAACTGGAAAACGAGGCGGCCGAACTATGACCGAACGTCCCTGCACCCCTGCCGAGTTGCAGGCGGTTGTCCTGTCGCGCGAATTGCAGGATGGCGAACTGGGCGCCGCCGGGGCGTCGGCCGCGATCCCCATGGCCGCCATGATGCTGGCGCGGCTGATACATGCACCCGATCTGCAGATCGCCGGTGAGATGTTCGTCAATCCGAGGCCGAAGCAGCTTTGGAACTCGATGCTGGACGACCGCGCGCTCGGCGCCTGCGAAGCCGCTGAGACCTTTCTGGAGCTTTTTGGCCATTCGCACCGGGGCCTCGACTTCTTCTTCCACAACGGCATGCAGGTGGATGCCTACGGCAATATCAACCTGCATCATATTGGCGGCACCATCGACAAACCGAAGATGCGGGGCCCCGGTGCGGCCAATATTTCCTACGCGGCGACGTCACGTCGCTTCTACATCTGCACCGGGAACCACTCGTCTCGCACATTTGTGCCGCGCGTCGATTTCATTACCTCGCCGGGCTATCTCGACGGACCGGACAGCTTTCGGGCGGCCGGGCTTACCGGCGGTCCGCGCCTTTGCGTCACGCCACTTGCGGTGATGGACTTCCATCCCGACACGTTGCGCATGCGCCTGAAGTCGGTTCATCCGTGGAGCTCGCCGGAAGAGGTTGCCGCCAATACCGGTTTCGACCTTCTCACGGAAGACGAAGTGGTCACGACTGCCCTGCCGAGCGATCGCGAACTCTCCCTGCTGCGTGAAACCGTGGACCCGAAGGGCCTGCTGCGCGAATAGTGAAGCCGGCCCGTCAGCGTGGCCGGCTGCGCCTTTCGACGAAAGCCGCGACGGCGGCCGCGTGCTCGTCCGTGCCGTGGGCAGCCGCCTGCATGGCGCCGACCGCGGCGAGATAGTCCTGGAGATGCGCGCGCTCCGCCATGCGCAGCAAGCGCTTCGTCATGCGAATTGCCGGCACCGGTTTGGCTGCAATCTCGGCGGCGAGCTCAAGCGTGCGGTCCATCAGGTCTTCCGGCTCGTGAACGTCCAGTACCAGGCCCAAGGTCAGCGCCTCGGCCGCTTCGACGGGGCGGGCACGAAAACTGATTTCGGCCGCGCGCTGATAGCCCAGATGGCGCACGAGGAACCAGCCGCCGCCGTCACCGGACACGAGACCGAGATCGACGAACACCTCGCCGAAGACGGCCTTGGTAGAGGCGAGCCGGAGGTCGCACATCAGCGTCAGGTCGCATCCCGCGCCCATCGCCGGCCCGTTCACGGCGGCAATGGTGGGAATGTCGATTCGCGACAGGATCATCGGCAATTGCTGCACGGCGGCGCGATAGGCCTCGGCGATATCGGAAGGCGACCCGCCGAAGATGCCTGTCTTCTGGTGCATCTCCTTGACGTTGCCGCCAGCGGAGAAGACCGGCCCCGCACCGGTGATCACCAGCACGCGGGCATCACGATCGCTTTCCACGCCCTGCAGTGCGGCAATGAGAGCCTCGATCATCTCTGCGTCCGACATCGGATTGCGACGCTCAGGGTCATTGAGCGTGAGCACCACGACACCGTCTGAACGTCTGTCGATCAATACACGTGGTTCACTCACGACTGCTTCTCCGCAACGATGGGTTCGATGACTGCACCGCCGTCGCGGAGCTGCTTTTCGATGGCGCGCGCCACTGCGACGAGGCGCTGTCCTATGGCGCGCTGCTTGACGGCGGACAGGTGCCGCGCCGGGGCCCCGCAGGCCAAGGCATAGACCGGCGAGCCGCCCGGAAAGATCAGAGGCGCCGCCACACCGTTGATATCCGTATTCCAGCTAGCAGACGCCGTTGTGTAGCCGTGGTCGGCGACCTCGCTTCGGCCCTTCTCGATGCTGGCCTTCAATTCGTCCCAGTGCTTCTCGTGACGGACCTTGAGATGCGTGAAAAGATAATCGAGCTCGACCTGCGGCAGCGGCGCGATCAGCGCATGGCCGGTCGCGGTGCCGGCGAGCGGGATACGCGAGCCGACCTCGAGCCGCAGCGTCATCAGCGTGTTGAGGCTGTGGCAGACTTCCAGCTCGATCACGTCGAGCCGGTCCCGCCCGGCCAGCGAGGCGTGGACATTGTACGTGTCGGCGAGTTCCTTGAGATAGGGACGGACCAGGTCGCCGAGGCTGAAGGGCTCACGCGCGGCAAAGCCGAGGCTGAGTACGGACGTACCCAGTCTGTACTGGCGTCGCCGCGGAGAATAATGGAGATAACCGAGCCCGGTCAGGGCCTGCAGCAGGCGCGAGGTCGTCGGCTTCGGCAGGTCGACGCGCTGAGCGACTTCCATGCCGTTCAACCACACCTGCTCGGTGGTGCTGAAGGCCTCGAGCACGGCCAGCCCTCGCGCCAGTGCATTGACGAAATCACGATCTTTGGCGACGACGCCACTGGTGCGCCTCCGCCGGACCCGTTCACGGGGAGACGGCTCCGATTCACTCGAATCGGCTTCCTGCCCTGAATCAGCGGAATCGTCGCGGCTTGTCGTCATGTTCACTCGTCCCAGAAGCTTGCGCCGAGCTGATCCATGCGATGGCCGAGCTCGCTCGAGAGTGCCATCAGTTCGGGACCGAGCGTCTCCTGGAAATGCGCCTCGTTCAGGCCACGCCGCCGCGTTCCGCAATTGAGTGCCAGCACCGTCTCGCCGCGATCCAGCCAGACCGGCGCCCCGACGGCAAAAATCTCGCGCCGCCAGGCACCGAACGACACCGAGAAGCCACGCCGGTCGACCTCGGCGATCTCGGCGCGCAGCTCCGCCTCAACCGTGTCGGCCTTGTCGCCCGCGGCAGCGCGAATGGCCTGCATGTGATGCTCACGCTCCGCCTCCGGCAGCGCCCACATATAGGCACGGCCCATCGCCGACTGCGCGATCGGCACCAGGGAGCCGATACGAAGACGCATGGTCACTGTCTCCGGCCCGGAGCAGTAGTGCAGATAGACCATGTCGGGACCGTCGCCGATACCAAGCGCGACCGACATCTCGTACTTGTCGGCAAGCGCCTGCATCAGCGGTTCGGCGACCCGGCGCACCGGCAGGGAACGCAGTAGCGCATGCCCCAGCGCGGTTACCTTGTCGCCGAGATGGTACTGTCCGTGTGGCTCGACCTGCCGCAGATAGCCCATCTGCGACAGCGTGTAGGACAGCCGCGCCACGGTCGCCTTCGGCAACGCCGTCCGCTCGGCGATTTCCTTGTTGCCGAGTGGCGCATCGATCGCGCGGAAGGCCCGCAGGATGTTCAGGCCACGCGCGAGAGAAACGACCATGGTCGTGTCCTTCGCCTTCACCGCAGCCATTTTCGCACCACTCCCCACGCGTTTATCTGCCGCTCCATACGGGCGGGCGCTTCTCGGCGAAGGCACGTGGCCCCTCCTGCGCGTCTTCGCTCGCATAGACATGCTCGTATATTCGTTTTGCGCTCTCAAGGCCTTCGGCGCAACCCAAGTCCATGGTTCGCAAGATTGATTCTTTCCCGGCCGCCACCGACAACGGCGCATTGTCCCGGATCGTCGCGGCCAGAGACCGGGCACGCGCCAGTACGGCCTCCACTGTCGGCTCGATATGGTTGACGAAGCCCAGCGCGTGCAGCCTTTCGATCGTCTGCAATTCGCCGGTGAGGACCATTTCCATCAGAATCGGCTGGGGCATCTGCCAGAGCAGCGGCATCGCCCAGGGAGACCCGCGGCCGCGCTTCGCCTCGGTGATGCCTCCGCTCGTTCCGGCCAGCCCGACGCGCAAATCGGCGTTGAGCGAGATCATGAAGCCCCCGGCTGCGAAATGGCCGGTCATCGCCGCAATGATCGGCTTGCGCACCCGGCGCATCCGCTCATGGAACGGATCGCGGATCAGCGTCAGAACGTCGACACCGCGTGCTGCACGCAGCTCACTCGCTTCCTTCAGATCCATGCCGGCGCAGAAGGTACCGCAAGGCGCGGCCGTCAGGATCACCACCCGGATGTCGTCCCGGCGATCCACCTCTTCCCACAGGTCGTAGAGCCGGTTCGCGGCGGCCACGGACAGCGCGTTGCGCCGTTCGGGACGGTTGAGCGTGATCGTTGCGATGCCCTCCGAGTCTTCGAAGAGCACGGTTTCCGCTGCCAGCATACGAGTGCATTCCTCTATCGCCTTGCGCCGGTCCGGCGCCATCGAGGCAATACTAGCAGAAACTCATAGTGCGGAACAATATTTCAAAATATGCTTGTGTGTAGTTGTCCCCTGTGCCATTTTCGGCGGCGTGGAATGCAGGCTTCGCCGGGCCACACATGCTCTGACATGCCGTATGCGGCCAAACCGTAAGGAAGGTTCGCGAGCTCGGCTTCGGGCGTCGTAATGCGCTTTTCGATAGGCCGCAGGCAGGCGGCCACCTACGACTGGGAGGATTGAATGCAGACGAAGCTACGCAGAACGCTTTTGGGTGCCGCGATGTGTCTTGTTGCGGGCGCAATGAGCCCGGCAGCGGCACAGACGTTCAGCTTGGGCTCTACGAACGCGACGTCGAGCCACTACCAGATCGCCGTTGCGATGGCTCAGGCGATCGAGGCCGGCATCCCCGACTCGACGGCCACTGTCGTGGAGACGGGGGCCAGCGTAGATAACGTGCGCCGCCTGGTGCGCGGAGAGATCGATCTCGGCCTCGTCGCCGGAGACGTGTTCGTCCAGGCGAAGCAGGGCATCGGCCAGTTTGAAGGTCATGCGGTCGACGATCTCGTCGCGCTCTACCCCTACAACGACTCCGTCATCAACATCGCCGTGCGTGCGGATTCGGGCATCACCAAACTGGAAGAGCTCGAAGGCAAGAAGTTCACCCCGGGCATCCGCGGGAGCGGCGGCGAGCTTCTCATTACGCAGAGCTTCGATCTGTTCGGCATAAGTCCTGACTACGTGTACGGCACCGTCACCGACGCGATCGAAGGCGTGCGCAACGATCAGTTGGTCGGCTACAGCAAGTATGCCGCCGCCAATCGCGTCGACTCCACCTTGCAGGAGCTGATGACGTCGGTGGATATGCGCATCTTGGGCTTCACGCCCGAGCAGCAGAAACTCGTCACCGAGAAAATTCCCGGTGTCGGTTTCACCACCCTGCCGGCAGGGTTTATCAAGGACAACCCGGCGGTCGCCACGCCGTCCGTCCCGATCGTCTATGCGACCCGCCTCTCGCTCATGGACGATGAGACCGCGCGCAAGGTGGCGCAGGCAATCGGTGAGAACAAGCAGATCCTGATCGATGTCTGGCCGCAGCTTGCCGACTACGACTTCAAGGGCTCGATCCTGTCGACGGTCGACATCGGCATCGATGTGCATCCGGGTGCCATGTCGTACTGGGAATCGGCCGAGTAGTCCGCCCCGGATTCCGACCATAAGCGACCGCTCCGGGGCCAGGCGCCCCGAGCGGTCGCCGCCATCCACCGACAGCTCCACGCCGGAAAACCACCATGGTCGACGCTTGGTCTGATCGCAGGTTCCACGAGGCGATCAACGCGCTCCTGCGGGTCGTCCTCGTAACGTATGCCCTGTTCCAGATTTACACGTCATTCTTCGGAATGATGGAGCCGCTGGTCCAGCGTGGCATCTTTCTCGGCCTCGGGCTTGGATCGGTCTTTCTGCTGACGGCGGCAAACCGGCTCGGGCAGGGCAGGCCGACCGTCGCAGTCATCGTCAACGTCCTCCTGGCTGCAGCCGGCTACTACGTCTGCTTCCATATCGTCTTCAGTTCGAATCGCCTGTCCGACTTCATGGTGGAACTGACCACCTGGGACATCGTGCTCGGCATCGCGACGATCGCCCTCGTACTCGAAGCGGCGCGCCGCACGATCGGGTGGTTCCTGCCGGTGCTGGCCGTTATCGGTCTCGCCTACTACTACTTCGGACATGGCGTCATTTCCGGCACATGGCAGCCGCCGCGCGTCTCCACCCTGACGTTCGTGGAGACCTACTACGCCTCCACCGAAGCCATCTTCGGCTATATGGTCGATATGGGGACGCGGGTAATCGCGATCTTCATCATCCTCGGGGCGCTCCTGCTCAGCACCGGCGCAACGGAGATCTTCATCAAGCTCGCGACCATGATCGCCGGCCGCAGCTATGGCGGCCAGGCGAAGGTCTGCACGGTTTCGTCCGCCCTGTTCGGCACGGTCACCGGATCGGCCGTCGCCAATGTCATGGCCATGGGACCAGTCACGATTCCGACCATGCGACGTTCCGGCTACAGCGGGAGCTACGCCGCCGCCGTCGAGGCCGTGTCGTCGGCCGGAGGCCAGATCATGCCACCGGTGATGGGCGCCGGTGCCTTCATCATGGCCGAGATCCTCAACATTCCGTACTCGCAGGTCATGACGGCCGCGCTGATCCCGGCGCTGCTGTACTTCCTGGTGCTGTGGTTCAGCATCGGAATGCGCGCGCGGCGCCTCGACATCCGCCCGTTGGATCGCAGTGAGATGCCGCAATGGCGGGAACTCGCTGACCCCTTCACCGCGCTTCCGATGTACCTGCCGGTCGTGAGCCTCATCGTCATGCTGGCGCGCGATTTCACGCCGACGCTGGCCGGCTCCGTAGCCGTCGTGGTGCTGATCGGGACCCTGTTCGTGCTGCGCACGCTGAAGTGCCTGATCGATGGGGAGCCGCAAAAGCTCGGCGCCACCTATCGCACACTCCTGCGCGAGATACTCAACGGTCTCTACGATGGCGGCAAGGCCATCGCCATGGTCGCCGTTCTGCTCGCCTGCGCGGCGATTGTGGTGAAGGTGCTGACGGCCACCGGAATCGGCGTCAAGATCTCCAGCCTCATCCTGTCCTTCTCCGACGACAGCCTCGTGCTCGTGCTGATATTCACGGCGGTACTGGCTATTCTTCTGGGCATGGACGTGCCGACGACGGCCTCCTACATTCTCGCATCTGCGGTCGCCGGCCCGATTCTGATCAAGCTCGGAATCGAGCCGCTCAATGCGCATATGTTCATCTTCTACTTCGCCATCATGTCGGCGATCACACCACCGGTTTGCGCCAGTGTCTTTGCCGCCGCATCCATCGCGGGCGAGAACTTCTGGCGCGTCGCCGGGCATGCCGTTGTGATGGCCATCGCGCTCTATCTCATTCCGTTCCTTTTCATCTTCCGAACCGGCGTGCTGATGGAAGGCAGCGCTTTCGATATCATTCACAATACGGCGATGACGGCGCTCGCGGTGATCGCAATCACGGGCGCCTCGGCGGGCTACCTGCTCGGGCTGTTGGCCTGGCCGTTGCGCATCGGCCTCTATGCGGGCGGTGCGATGCTGTTCTATCCCGCCGTCTGGAGCGATGCGGCCGGGATTGCCGTCGTCGTCGTGGTGGCGGCACTGAGCCGCTGGCGGACGACGTCCAGCAGGACATTGCCCCCGCCGAGCCGGGCGGCTTTGGACAAGAGACTGTAGAGGAAGGAAGCCTGGCGGCGCCGTCGAACCGGCGGTGGTGCTAGGCGCGCCGGCGGCGCGCCAGCCACCAGCCGAACGGGACCGGCCAGCGCTCGAAGGGCCGATCGTCGAGTACGTTCGCCGCGTGAAGTGCCCAATTGGGTTCTACCAGCATCTGTCGTCCGATCGCGACGAGATCGGCCTTGCCGGTCCGAACGATCGCGTCGGCGTGCGCCGCTTCCGTGATGCCGCCGACCGCGATGGTGGCGATGTCGGCGTTGGCGCGTAGGTCCGCCGCGAAGCCAACCTGGAAACCGGGCCCGCGCGGCACGAGCATCTCCTTGCGCGGCAGGATCATGCCGCCCGACGAGCAATCGACCAGATCGACTCCCAGTTCGCGAAGCCGGCCGGCGAGATAGCGGGACTCGTCAAGCGACCAACCCACATCGACGCCGTCGACGGAGGAAATCCGGCAGGCGAGGGGCTTCTCCGCCGGCCAGGCCTCCCGAACCGCCGCCACCACGCGAAGCGGAAAGCGCACCCGGTTCTCGAGGCTGCCGCCGTAGGAATCCGTCCGAAGGTTCGAAAGCGGCGACAGGAAGCTGTGCAGCAGGTAGCCGTGCGCCATATGAATTTCGACGAGGTCGAAGCCGGCATCATTGGCGCGTCGGGCGGCATCACGATAGGCCGCGACCAGCCTCTCCATATCCGCCTCGGTCATCTGGCGCGGAACGTGGCCACCCTCGGCCGCTGGCGTCGCACTCGGCCCGATCACCTCCATGCCTGGCGCGATCGGAGCGGGAGCGAAGCCCTGCCACGGCGCGGCGGTCGACGCCTTGCGCCCAGCATGCTGAAGCTGGATGCCGATGGCCGCGCCGCAGCCATGGACCGCTTCGGCCAGTTCGGAGAGAGCCTCTGCCTGTCCATCGCTCCATATGCCGATATCGGCATCGGTGGAGCGTCCCTCCGGACTGACCGCTGTGGCCTCCGTCATGACAAGGCCTGCTCCGCCGATGGCGAAACGGGCCAGATGTGTGCGATGCCAGGCCGTCGGCACCGCGTCCGGTGCCGAATAGGTCTGCATGGGCGAGACGACGACACGATTGGCGAGCCGCAGCTCGCGGAGCGCGAAGGGCTGGAACAGGCCCTCTGTCATCTGGCGCGCATGGCCTTGCTGATGATGGCGCGCTGTATCTGCGACGTGCCGCCCCCGATCGTGCACTGCATGCCTTCCCGGAAGTAGCGCTCCATGTCCGCTTCCGGCAGCATGGAATGTCCGCCCAGGATCTGCATGCCCTGGCGCGAAACGGTCTGCAGCGTTTCCGAGGCGAACAGCTTGGCCATCGCCACTTCCTTGCCGCAAGGCTCGCCGCGCGCGGCGACTTCCGCCGCCCGATAGACCAGCAACCGAGCCGCATCCACCTGCGTTTGCATGTCGGCCAGCATGTGGCGGATCACCTGGAAGTCGAAGATCGGCTGGTCGAACTGAACGCGTTCATGGGCATAGCCGAGTGCATCATCCACCGCGGTCTGCGCATTGCCGACATACGCGGCCGCGACCGCGATACGCTCCAGTTCGAGGTGGTCGGTGATGATTTCCCATCCCTGTCCCTCGTCGCCCAGCCGGTTGGCAACCGGCACACGGGCATCGTCGACGAAGATTTCGGTCGTGCCCGTCGAACGCCGCGCGAGCGTCGGCAACTTCCGGATATCGAGGCCGGTCGTATCGTTGGGGACGATCAGGACGGACAGCCCTTTGTGCTTGGCCGCCTCCGGATCGGTCCGTACGAGCATCGCGATCTTGACGTCGCGCGCGGCCGCGCCGCTGCACCACAGTTTCTGGCCCTTGATCACGTATTCGTCGCCGTCGCGATGCGCGCGGGTGCGGGTGGAGGCCGCGTCCGAGCCGGCGCTCGGTTCCGAGATCGAGATCGAGAAGCGGATGGCACCGCTCATGAAGGGCTCGAGATAGGTTTCTTTCTGCGCATCGGAGCCGAACTTCACGATGTTCATCGCGGTGAACGTCGGCACCAGCACCGAGGTGGCGAAGTCGAAGCCGAACTTGCCGAGCCCCTCGCACATCAGCGCGTAGTCGAAAATGTCGCCGCCGTAGCCGCCGTGATCCTCGGGGATCAGCAGCCTCAGCCAGCCCTCGTTGGCGATCTTCTCATAGGCCTCGTAGGGATAGGCGCGCTCCATGTCGTGCTCGCGGATGTATTCGCGCGTCACCTCCTTTTCCATGAAGCGGTCGACGGTCTCGTGCCAGGCGCGCTGCTCGCTGTTGAGGAAGTTCATGACTTGGCAAACTCCATTTCGGCAAAGGGATCGCAGGCGGCCGGCTCGAGCCTTTCGCCGCGGATGAGTAGGCTGAACTCGCAGCGCAGGATCGTCTCGCGGCGCTGATTGACGCCCAGCAGTTCGCAGGTCGCCACGCCGGCGCCGTCCTTCTTGGGGCGCAGGTCGATGATCTCGGAACGTGCCCAGACGGTGTCGCCGATGAAGCTGGGCTTGAGGAAGCGAAGGCGGTCGACACCATAGAAGACCTCGACCACGCCCGCGTCGAACGGCATCAGCGCGTTGACGATCGAGAAAACGAGCGATCCCTGCACGAGGCGCTGGCCGTAGAGCGCTTCGCGGGCGAACTCGACATTGGAATGGATTTCCAGCCAGTTGCCGGTGAGCATGCAGAAATTGACGACGTCGGTCTCCGTCAGCGTACGACCGCGCGAGGTGCGAACCTGTCCGACCGCCAATTCGCCGAAAGTCTGATCGATCATAGTGTCTCCCTTGATGATAGGGGCTGGATCAGCGACCCAACCAGCGCGGCTTGCGCTTCTTGGCGAAGGCGCGCGCGCCTTCGCCCGCGTCTTCGCTGGCATAGACCGTGCGATGGAGTTCGGCAGCCCTGGCAAGGCCCCCGGCGCAGCCAAGGTCCATGCCCGCTGCAAGGCTCGCCTTGGCCGCGCGCACCGAAAGCGGCGCGTTCTCCGCGATACGTCGTGCCAGTGCCATTGCCCGCGCTCGGACGTCGGTGACGCTCTGCTCGACATGATTGACGAAGCCGTGCTGAGCCAGTTCCTCGACGGCGACGGGATCGCCGGTGAGCATCATTTCCGAAAGCACGGGCTGCGGCAGCATCCATAGGAGCGGCACCGCCCACGACGTGCCCCGCCCGAATCGTGCCTCCGAGATCATGGCCACCGAGCCGGACAGTCCGATCCGGATATCCGCACCCATCGCAATCAGCACGCCGGCTCCGGCGAAATGGCCGACAAGCGCGCAGACGATCGGCTTGGTGACCTCCCGCATGCGCTCCTGGAACGGATCCTCCATGCGTTTCAGCGGGTCGTCGCCTGCGGCGCGGATCGCGGCCATGTCCTTCAGGTCCATGCCGGCACAGAATGTTCCGCAGTCGGCGGCATCGACGACGACGGCGAGGATGGAGGCGTCCTCGTCGACCTGCCGCCACAGGGCGGTAAGACGATTGGCGGTCTCGACGTCGATGGCGTTGCGTCGATCCGGCCGGTTCAGCGTGATGCGCGCGATTCCGTCTTCAACGCCGAATATCACGGGCGCATTCGTCTCCGCGTCCTGCATGCCGTCCAAGCCTTCGTTTCTTCTCCGAGGGCAGCACCGTGTGGCGGCCCGTCGAGGCCCTCCGAGCCCTTTCCAGCAACTTAGTCGAGGCGGTTGGAAAGGGTCAATCAAATTTCCACCTTGCGGAACGTATTTTCGAAAAACTGTTGACGCTCCATCCTTCGCATGACAAGAAACTGCTCTGTCTACGACCCATCCGAACGGGCAGGCCGGCTCGCAATCCGGCCTGTTCGGACAGGGCTGTCAGGGTCAATTCGGAAGAATCGGGAGCACCGGATGACGAAACACGTAAGGCTCGGCGCAGGCTCGGGCTTTTGGGGCGATGCGCTTGATCCGGCGGTCGAGCTGCTCGAGAAGGGCGATCTCGACTACCTCTCGATGGACTACCTGGCCGAGCTGACCATGGCGCTGCTTCAGCGCCAGAAGCTGAAGAACCCCAAGGCAGGCTACATCCCCGATCTGCCGGAACACATGCGAGCCCTACTTCCGCTCGCGCGTCAGTCGGGCACGCGGATCGTCTGCAATGGCGGCGGCGCGAATCCGCGTGCGGCAGCCGAGCGTATCCGCGAAGTTGCCCGCGAGCTCGGCCTCGGCGGTACACGCATCGCCGTGATCGAAGGCGACGATCTTCTGTCGAGGCTGGACGAGTTGGTCGCCTCCGGCACCGATCTCACCAATCTGGATACCGGCGAGAACAACTTTGTCGGCATCCGGAATCGTGTCGTCGCCGCCAACGTCTACACGGACAGCTCCGCTATCGCTTCGGCGCTCGAGCAGGACGCCCATGTCGTTATCGCCGGTCGCGTTTCCGACAACGCCCTGTATGTCGGCCCGATCATGCATGAGTTCGGCTGGAGCTACGACGAGGCCCATTCCGATCGCATAGGGGCGGCTATCACGGTCGGTCACATCGTGGAGTGCGCCGCCGCAGCGACGGGCGGCATGTCCTCGCGCTTTGCCGAGATGCCCAACATGGGCCGGGCAGGGTTCCCGATCATCGAGTTCGGAGAGGACGCCAACGCGGTAATCACGAAAGTCGATGGGTCCGGCGGTCGCGTCGACGCGTTCACGGTCAAGGAACATCTCGTCTACGAAATCGGCGATCCGTCGCGCTACATCATGCCGGACGGTGTCGCGGATTTCACCACCGTCCGGATCGAGGAGGCGGGCCCCGACCGGGTCCACCTGTCCAACATGACCGGTCGTCCCCGCCCGGATCAGCTCAAGCTCGTCGTGGGCTATGAAGACGGCTGGATCGGCGAGGGCATGCTGTTCTTTCCCTGGCCTTACGCGCTGGAGCGCGCGCAAAAGGCGAAACAGACCCTCATGGAGCGCTTCGAGCGTCTCGGGCTCAAGTCCGATGCCGTGCACTTCGACTTCGTCGGCGTCGACATGCTGCACGGGCCTGCCTCACCGGCACCGGATCACGATCCGGCGGAAATCGGCCTTCGCGTCGCGGTTCACACCGAGACCAAGGCCGAGGCGGAAAAGGTTCGCCGGGCTTGCTCCCAGCTGTGGATCATGGGTCCCGGCGGGACGGCATTCGGCACTCCGATCAAGCCGCGCCCGGTCTACGGTCTTTGGCCGACCTTGGTGCCCCGATTCTTCGTCACCCAGACCGCCGAGATCCTGGAGGCATGACCATGAAGCTTCTTCGCGACATCGCTTATGTGCGTTCCGGCGACAAGGGGGACGTGGCGTCCGTCGGCGTCATCGCTCGCGCGCCGGAACACTATCCCGCGCTCCTGCGCAGCCTCACGCCGCAGAGCGTGAAGTCGCTGTTTGGCGACTGGGTCAAAGGTGAGGTCGAAATCTATCCGATGGACAACATCGAAGCCGTTGTCGTCATCATGCGCGGCGCACTGGGCGGCGGTGCCACGCGCACGTTGCGGCTGGACCAGACCGGCAAGGCGATGGGCAACGGCCTGCTCCGCCTGCCTGTCGTCGACCAAGCGTAAGTGAGCGATGACGGGCGCCGCATCCATGGCGGACGAGGGTGCCGCGATCGGGCGGGGCTACGAGCGGCATAGCGAAGCGGTCGACACGGCGCGTCGGACCGCCATCGCCGGCGGGCCGGCGGATGCCGTCGCCCGCCACCGCGCGCGTGGCAAGCTGACGGCGCGCGAGCGCATTTCGCACCTGCTCGATCCCGGCACGCCCTTCATGGAGATCGGTCAACTTGCCGCCCATGATGTCTATGACGATGCCGTGCCGTCGGCGGGCATCATAACTGGCATCGGCATGGTCGAAGGCCGTCTCGCCATGGTCATGGCGAACGACGCGACGGTGAAGGGCGGCACCTACTACCCGTTGACGGTGAAGAAGCAGATTCGCGCCCAGAACATAGCGCGCGAGAACGGGCTCGCCTCGATCTACCTCGTCGACTCGGGCGGCGCCTTTCTGCCGATGCAGGAGGACATCTTCCCCGACGAGCATCATTTCGGCCGTATCTTCCGCAATATCGCCGAGATGTCGTCGATGGGCCTGCCCCAGATTGCCGCGGTCATGGGCTCGTGCACGGCGGGCGGTGCCTATATCCCGGCCATGTGCGACGAGACCGTGATCGTACGCGGCACCGGCACCATCTTTCTCGGCGGACCCCAGCTTGTTCAGGCGGCGACCGGCGTCGTCGTCGATGCCGAAACGCTGGGCGGCGCCGATGTCCATACCGCCAGCTCTGCCGTTGCCGATCATCTCGCGCAGGACGATCACCATGCGATCGCCCTGGTGCGTGCGGTCGTTGCACGGAAGCCCGCGCAGCCGTTGCCGGCACCGCCGCTGCCGCCCCGCGAACCGCTCCATCCCGCCTCCGGCATGGCCGCGCTGATCCCGTCGGATGGCCGTCTGCGCATCCCGGGCCGCGACATCCTCGAGCGCCTGCTCGATGCCGGATGCCTCGACGAGTATCGCGCACGCTACGGCCAGACCATCATCTGCGGTACCGGCGCGATCGGCGGCTACCCCGTCGGCATCGTCATGAATGACGGCGTCCTGTTCTCGCAAAGCGCCCAGAAGGCCACGAACTTCGTAGAGCTCTGCTGCCAGCGCGATGTCCCGCTGCTTTTTCTGCACGACATCAGCGGCTTCATGGTCGGGCAGGAATACGAGGCCGACGGGATCGCCCGCCACGGCGCCAAGCTCGTCAATGCGGTCTCCACCGCGCGGGTACCCAAATTCAGTCTCCTCATCGGTGGCAGCTACGGTGCGGGCAATTTCGCCATGTGTGGTCGTGCCTTCGGTCCCCGGCTGATGGGAATGTGGCCCAATGCCCGCACCTCGGTCATGGGGGGAGAGCAGGCGGCCACGGTGCTCAGCCTCGTCCGTGAAGCGCAATTGCATAAGGCCGGCCGCAGCTTCAGCGAGGAGGACCGCCGTACGTTCGAGGCCCCGGTGCGGGACGCCTATGAACGCGCGAGCCATCCTGTCTATGCCGCCGCCCGACTGTGGGTCGACGCAGTGATCGACCCTGAAGACACGCGCGAATGGCTGACGCTCGCGCTTGCCATGGCTGCCGCGTCGCCGAAGCAGGAGACGCGCTTCGGCGTGTTCCGGATGTAACCGATGTTCGAGCGTGTGCTGATCGCCAACCGCGGCGAAATCGCCCGACGTGTCGCCCGTACCTGCCGGCGGAAGGGCATCGACTATGTAGCCGTTTACTCCGACGCCGATCGCGACGCGCCGCATCTTCAAGGTGCCGCCGGACGCGTGCCGATCGGTCCCGCCCCGGCGGCCCAATCTTATCTCGCCGGTGACAAGCTGATCCGGGCAGCGCTCGATACCGGGTGCGACGCCGTGCATCCCGGCTACGGGTTCCTGTCGGAGAATGCCGCATTCGCGGACGCCGTGGAGTCGGCAGGGCTCGCCTTTGTCGGTCCGGCTCCGAAGACGATCGCCGACATGGGCGACAAGGCCACCGCGAAGGCGATCATGGCCGGGGCAGGCGTGCCGGTCGTTCCCGGCTCCAGCGAGGCGAGCGACGACGCCGATACCATCGCCGCGCTTCTGGCGCAGACGGGATACCCCGCCCTTCTCAAGCCGGTCGCCGGTGGCGGCGGCAAGGGAATGGCGGTTGTCGAAAGCGGTGACGGTCGCGACGAAATCGAATCGGCCATCCGGACGGCGTGCTCCAGCTTCGGTGACGGACGCCTGCTGGTGGAACGGTTCGTGCGCGATCCGCGCCATATCGAGGTGCAGATATTCGGCGACGGCCAGGGCAACGTCGTCCACCTGTTCGAGCGCGAATGCTCGCTTCAGCGCCGCCACCAGAAAATCGTCGAGGAGGCCCCGGCCGCGAACCTGCCGGGCGACCTGCGCGACGCGATGATCGATGCCGCGCTTCGCGGAGCCCGCGCGTTGGCCTATCGCAATGCAGGCACCTTCGAGTTCATCGTCGGCGCCGACGGCGGGTTTTATTTCCTCGAGGTGAACACGCGCCTTCAGGTCGAGCACCCTGTGACCGAGGAAATCACGGGCCTCGATCTCGTCGAATGGCAGTTGCGCGTCGCGGCGGGGGAAGCCTTGCCGCTCACTCAAGCGCAGATCGCAAGTCGCGGACATGCAATCGAATGTCGCCTCTATGCCGAGGATCCGGCGGCGGGCTTCCGTCCGTCGCCCGGCCGCGTCGCCCGGCTTTGCTGGCCGCCGAACGTTCGCGTCGAAAGCGCCGTGGAGAACGACACCACGGTGCCGCCCGACTACGACCCGATGATCGCGAAGCTCGTTGTCCATGCCGCGGACCGGACGGCCGCGATCGCGGCGATGACGACGGCACTGGACGCAACGGCGATCACCGGCATCACCACCAATCTCGGCTTCCTGCGCCGGTTGCTCGAAGCACCGGAAGTGGTGGCGGGAACCGCGTCCACGGGGTTCATCGATTCCGGGCTGCCGCGGATCATGCCGACAGTCGATCCGGCCGACGTCATCGCCGCTGCGGCGGCCGCGGTCGTCTGCGCCGCACGAGCCGAGCCGCATCCGGCGTCTTCGCCCTGGACCGGCCCCACACCTTTCGACCGTGTGACGCTTGATGCACAGGCGCCTTTGGGGCGCATCGCATTTTCGGTCGAGGGCAAGAGCCGGATCGCCCACTTGAAGGCCCTCCACGGCGACTGCGCGAATATCGAGATCCAGCCCGAAGACACGGGCGAACCCGTCAGTCGCGTCGTCATGGCGCACCGGCAGGACGATCTGGTTACGGGCACGGTGGGCCGGCAGCGCTGGTGCGCGCAGGTGACGCCGCGCGCGGTCGATCTGACACTTGCCGGCACACGGCTGCTGGTGGACCGGATTGCCGGTGGCCAGGACATGGCCGGCGATGGCGGCGACGAGGCGAAATCGCCCATGCCCGGCGTTGTCGTGGCACTTTCGGTCGTCGCGGGAGCCGCGGTTTCTCGAGGCGACGTCGTCGCCGTGGTCGAAGCCATGAAATTCGAAAATCCCGTCGTCGCGCCGCGCGACGGCGTCGTCGGGGAAATCTGCTGCGCCGCGGGCGATCAGGTGCGCGCGGGCCAGGTCCTTGTCCGACTTCATGAAGAATCCGGCATGGCCGCCAGCTAAGGAAGACAGGCGATTGGCACTCGATAGCGAAACCCTTGCGCAACTCACCGGCACCATGCAGCGCTTCGTGGAGGAGAGGCTGATCCCGGCTGAGCCCCGCGTCGAGGCCGAGAATGCGATTCCGCCCGAGATCGTCGAGGAGATGCGTCACCTCGGCCTGTTCGGCATGTCGATCCCGCAGGAGCATGGCGGGCTCGGCCTGACGATGGCCGAAGAGGTGGAGATCGCCTTCGTTCTGGGGCGCGCCGCCCCCGCCTTCCGCTCCCTGATCGGTACCAACAACGGAATCGGGTCGCAGGGCATCGTGATCGACGGAACGCCGGAGCAGAAGGCGCATTGGCTGCCGCGCCTGGCCTCCGGCGAGATGATCAGCTCGTTCGCGCTCACCGAACCCGATGCCGGATCGGACGCGGCGTCGATCTCGCTGTCCGCCCGGCGCGACGGTGACGCCTACGTCCTCAACGGGGCCAAGCGCTTCATCACCAACGCGCCGGTCGCCGGTCTGTTCACCGTCATGGCGCGCACCGAGCCGGATGTGAAAGGCGCCAAGGGCATCTCCGCCTTCCTGGTGGAAGCGGATACGCCGGGGCTGACCGTCGGCAAGCCGGACCGGAAGATGGGGCAGCGCGGGGCGCTGACCGCCGACGTCTTCTTCGAGGACTGCCGCGTGCCCGCATCCGCGATCATCGGTGGCGTTCCCGGGCGCGGCTTCGCAACCGCCATGAAGGTACTGGACCGCGGAAGGCTGCACATCTCCGCGATCTGTGCGGGCGCCGCCACGCGGCTCCTCGACGATGCGCTCGCATTCGCGCTGGAACGCAAGCAGTTCGACCAGCCGATCGCGGAATTCCAGCTTATCCAGGCAATGCTGGCCGATAGCCGCACCGAACTCTATGCCGGCCAATCCATGGTCCGCGATGCGGCCCGCCGGCGCGATGGCGGCGAGAGCGTCTCGCTGGAAGCCAGTTGTTGCAAACTGTTCTGCTCCGAGATGGTCGGCCGCGTCGCGGATCGGGCGGTTCAGATACACGGCGGCGCCGGCTACATGGCGGACTATGCGGTTGAACGGTTCTATCGCGACGTCAGGTTGTTCCGGATCTACGAGGGGACGAGCCAGATTCAGCAGCTCGTCATCGCCCGCAACATGATTGCCGGTGCCTAGCGCGGAGCTGGCGTCCCGGTCTCTTCGAGTGGTTTGCGATCAGACCGTCCGGGGCGACGGTGCGTACGTAATTTGACCGGCCGGCCGCGCGGACGGCCTCACTGAGTTTGCTTGGAACCACTAATGGTTGCATGCGTCGCCCGCGCCCCGCATAGTCCGCGCCATGCAAAGATTCATCATCTATACGCGGGGGCGTACCGGGTCCTCTGCAATCTGCGAGGAAATCGACGCTCACCCGGCAATCGAATGCCATAGCGAGATTTTCCGGCCCGACCCGCTCGCCAATAGCGACGTGAAGGCGGCGCACGCGGAATTCGGTCTGGATTATCCGAAGTTGTCTCGCGTCCGGGATCGTGTGCTCCCCTACAAGCTGCACGCCGGGGGGGGCAGACGATCCGATTACAGGGGCAGGCTTTTCGGCCTACTGGGAATACCTGGAGGTGGAAGCTGGCGACGCCCGCGCTGTCGGGGCGAAGGTCCTTGTCAGCCATGCGGAAGCCGATGTCTTGTTGCCGCACTGTGAGGCGAATGACGTTCACCTGATAGCCTTGCGGCGACGCAATCTGTTGCGGCAGGTCGTCAGCGGGCAGGTTGCGCGACAGACCGGGATTCATAACTCGAAGAGCTACGTCCCGGAGGCCGGCAGGCGGTTCGACCTGAATATGAGGCGGGTCATAGCGAGACTTGAAAACGCGGTAGACGAGCAAAGGCAGCACGACGCTTTTCTTGCTGGGTACGGGCGTCCGTCGATCGTCGTCTACTACGAGGATTGGGTGCAGGACAAAGCCGCGTTCTTCGAGACGGTCTTTGGCTTCCTTGGCGTTGATGCCCTGATCCCGCAGGAAACGACTTTCAAGAGAACCACGCCGGAGCCGCTCTCGGAGATCGTGGTCAACTATGACCGGTTTGCCAGATTGGTGAAGAAGGCGGGTTGCGAGGCCTTTCTGGAGGAATAGACCTTCTGCCGCCCGTTGCCGGATTCGACCGATGAGGGAATCGCATACGGCGACGCCAGACGGTCGCCGTTTCTGTCGCCGACCCGAAATCGCAATGTACTAAGGTGTTGGAAAGATTGGTCGGAGTGGCAGGATTTGAACCTGCGACCCCCTCGTCCCGAACGAGGTGCGCTACCAGGCTGCGCTACACTCCGTACCGCTGGTGAGCCGCTATATAACCGCCCGATCTGGCTGCCGCAACCCGCCTTTTTCGGCTCTCGCGCGGCGGTTCGGCGTCGCGCGGCGCGCAGCCGGCGCGATCCCCCCGAATTTCCCCGCGTTCCCGCCCATTTTGCTGTAACGCGACTGAAACACCCACAAAATCTTTCTGATACCGAACCATCCCATTAAGGCCGGCACGCACGCCGCCGCCGGTCTGCGGATCGGGCTCGCGCGGGATGGTCGTCCCGGCCACCCGAAAAGGCGCCGCCCGTTGAGGGCGCCACCGCCCGGGGCCGGCGCGGCCTGGTTTTGGAGATCGGAAATGAACGCCATCGCGCTGGAGCCGCGGCACCAACCGGTCGTGCTCGTCGTCGAGGACGACGAGGCGAACCGCGAGCTGTTGCTCGACGAGCTGGACTTCATCGGCTGTCGCGGCATCGCCGCGTCGAACGGCGAGGAGGCGCTGTCCGTCCTCGATGCCACGGATATCGACGTCGTGCTGCTCGACGTGCAGATGCCGTCGATGAACGGCTTCGAGGTGCTGCGCCGGCTGCGCGCCGATCCGCGCCGCCGCATGCTGCCGGTGGTGATGATCTCGGCGCTGTCCGACATGGCCAACGTGGTGCGCTGCCTTGAGCTCGGCGCCGACGACTATCTGCCCAAGCCGTTCAATCCGGTGCTGCTGAAGGCGCGGATCTCCGGCTCGTTGCAGAAGAAGCGCTGGCGCGACCAGGAGGCGACCTATCTCGCCCGCATGGAGCGGCAGCTTGCCGAGATCGAGAGCGAGCGGGCCCGCGCCGACAGCCTGCTGGAGGTAGTGCTGCCGGCGGCCGCCCTGCGCGAGCTGAAGCGCACCGGCACGGTCGCCCCGCGCCGCTACGACAACGTCGTCGTCCTGTTCTCCGACATCGTCCAGTTCACCCGCTACTCGGAGACCCATCCCGCCGAGGAGGTGGTCGCCAATCTCGACCGGCTGATCGAAGCCTGCGAGTGGGGGCTGGCCGAGCACGGGCTGGACAAGATCAAGACGGTCGGCGACGGCGTGATGGCGACCGCCAACATGGCGGTGCCGCATGGCGACCCGGTCATGGCCGCGGTGCGGGCGGGGCGGGCGATGGTCGCCGCCGCGGCCGACAACCCGGCGGGCTGGCGCATGCGCGTCGGCATCAGCTTTGGCCCCGTCGTCGGCGGTGTGGTCGGCCGCTCGAAGTTCAGCTTCGACGCCTGGGGAGACCCGGTGAACGTCGCCGCCCGCCTGTCCGGGTTGGGTAACGACTCGGCCGTCTACCTGAGCCAGGACGCCTTCGATCGGATCGCCGGCCGCGCCGCCGCGACCCGCCTCGACGGCATTGCGCTGAAGGGCAAGGGCGCCGTTCCCGTCTACAGGATCGACGCGGACTGACCCCGGTTAACCGCGCCGATCCGCCCTAATCCGCCCTAATCCGGGCCTTTTCGGCGCCGCCGATGGCGCGCGCTGAAACATTTGAAACAATTCCGAAGCCCCGCGACGCCGATCTGAAAGAAAACTGTCGTACAGGACGGACCGTATCGCGGGTGCTGGGGCATGAGGCTCGGCAATTGCGTGAGCGAGAGGCTTGCGTGTGAGGAGTTCGAACCTTTGGAAGCGCAAGAACTTCGACCGGACGCGTCCGATCGCGCCGAGGCCCGGGCCCGTGCGCCCGGATCCGACGCGGGCAGACCTGACGCAGGCAGACCCGACGCGGGCGGGCGCGACATGAGCGGCGCCTGCGATAGCGGCGTCGGCAAGGCCGGCACCGGCTGCGTCGGCGGCGACGAAAATCGCATGCTGCTCGATTTCGCGGTGTCGCAGTCCCCGGCGGTCCTCTATCTCGGCGCCTTCACCAAGTCCGACACGGTTCGCTTCGTCAGCTCCAACGCCCAGTCGGTGATTGGCTGGACGCCGTCCGAGATGGTCGGCCCGGCCTCGATCTGGCGCGATCGCGTCCATCCCGACGATCTTTCCGGCTACGATGCCGCCGTCGAGCGGGTCCAGAAGGACTGCGTTCTGACCCAGGAATACCGGCTGCGGACGCCCGACGGAGACTATCGCTGGATGCGCGACCAGCAGCGCTTGACGACGCCGGGTGACCCGCGCGGCGAATATGTCGGCTGCATCATCGACATCACCGCGGAGAAGGCCGCCGAGGCCGATCTGGTCCGCGCCGAGGCGATCCATCGCGCCATCGTCGATGCCGCCGTCGACGCCGTCATCACCACCGATCGCGACGGCCTGATCATCGATTTCAATCCCGCCGCCGAGGAGATGCTGGGCTACCGCGCCCACGAGGCCGAGGGCGTGCTGCTGTGCGATCTGACCATGCCCGAGCCGGTGCGCGAGCGCCGCAAGAAGAGCTTCGCGGCCTACCGCAGGGGCGCTGCCGGCTCGACCATGCCCGATTGCTTCGAGACCGACGTTCTGCGCCGTGACGGTTCGACCTTTCCCGCCGAGGTCCGCATGCGCCGCGTGCTGGCGGGCGCCGAGA
This sequence comes from Microbaculum marinisediminis, assembly GCF_025397915.1. NCBI lineage: Bacteria > Pseudomonadati > Pseudomonadota > Alphaproteobacteria > Hyphomicrobiales > Tepidamorphaceae > Microbaculum > Microbaculum marinisediminis. Next base: position 509,408 of record NZ_JALIDZ010000002.1, on the reverse strand, counting down.
TGTTCGTCGTCACCGAGATCCGCGACCTGTCCGAGCGCGCCGAGGCCGAGGCGACCCACCGCCGTCTCACCCAGATGCTGCGCGATGCCGTCGACAGCCTTCCCGCCGGCTTCGCGATCTCGGATGCCGAGGAGCGCATCGTGCTGTGCAACGACGCGTTCGCCGAGCCGTACGGCGTCGACCCGGACGAACTGATCGGGCTCGACCGGCACCAGCTTGTCCCGCGGCTCTACCGCAAGCTGCGCCGCTTCAACGGCGTGAACGTCGACGGCGGCGACCGCCACGCCGAGATGGTCGCCGAGCGCCTGGGCAATCCCGACGTGGCGCCCTCCGAGCTCGAGATGAAGAACGGCGAATGGCGGCTCGTGTCGTCGTTCCCGACCGCCGACGGCGGCATGGTCACGATCCGCACCGATATCACCGCGCTGAAGCAGGCCGAGCAGGCCATGCACGCCTCCGAGTCGGTGATCCGCATGGCCGTCGAGGCCTGCCCGGTGCCGCTCGGCCTGGTGCGCGCCAACGATGGCATGATCATCTACGAGAGCCCGGCCTCCAAGGAGCTGTTCCGGCGGCCGCGCGCCGATAGCGAGAGCTACACGGCCGGCATCTTCGTCAGCCACGAGGATCGCCAGCACTTCCTCGATACGCTGCGCGAGGACGGCGGCATCGACGGCTTCGAGGTGGAGCTGCGCCGGGCGGACGGCGAGGAGTTCTGGGGATCGATCTCGGCCAGCCTGATCGACTACAAGGGCGAGGATTGCGTCGTCACCTCGGTCTACGACCTGACGGAGAAGCGCATCGTCCGCGAGGAGATGGCCCGCCAGCGCGAGGCGCTGCACCAGAGTGAGAAGCTGGCCGCGCTCGGCGAGCTGCTCGCCTCCGTCGCCCACGAGCTCAACAATCCGCTCTCCGTCGTCGTCGGCCAGGCGCTCCTGCTCAAGGAAACCGCCAGCGACAAGACCATCGCCGAGCGCGCCGCCAAGATCGGCGGCGCCGCCGACCGCTGCTCGCGCATCGTCCGCACCTTCCTGGCGATGGCCCGGCAGCAGCCGATGGAGCGCCGTCCCGTCGACCTCAACCGCGTCGTCGAGCTCGCCATGGAGGTGACCGGCTATTCGCTGCGCGCCGCCGACATCGACGTGCGCCTGTCGCTGAGCCGCGAGTTGCCGACGGTCTGGGGCGACGCCGACCAGCTCAATCAGGTTCTGACCAACCTGATCCTCAACGCCCAGAAGGCGCTCGAGGAGTCGAAGGCGCCGCGCCGCGTCAAGATCATCACCAACTATCGCGAGCAGACCCGCGAGCTGATCCTCAAGATCAAGGACAACGGCCCCGGCATTCCCGAGCCGATCCGCTCGCGCATCTTCGAGCCGTTCTTCACCACCCGGCAGGTCGGCTCGGGCACCGGCATCGGCCTTGCCTTCTGCCACCGCATCATCACCACCCATGGCGGCACGATCTCCGTGGAAACGGGGATCGACGGCGGCGCCAGCTTCGTCATCCGGCTGCCGGTGACGCGCATGGGCACCGTCCCGGCCGAAGGCGAGGTCGCCCGCGCGGCGCAAACCGCCCGGGCCGCCATCCTCGTCGTCGACGACGAGGTCGCGGTCGCCGAGATGCTGGCCGATATCCTCGAGGAGGACGGCCACAAGGTCGAGATCGCCCATTCCGGCAGCCAGGCGCTCGACCGGATCGAGCTGCGGGATTTCGACCTGATTCTGTCGGACCTGCGCATGCCCGACATCGACGGTCCGGCCATGTTCGACGCCATCCGCGAAGCCCGCTCCGAGATGGTGCCGCGCGTCGCCTTCATCACCGGCGACACGATGAGTGCGCGGATCCGCAGCTTCCTGCAGGAATCGGAGCGGCCCTACATCGAGAAGCCGATCGTCCCCCAGGACGTACGCGACCTCGTGCAGCAGATGCTGCGCGAAGCCGATCAGACGCGTGAGGAGACTGCAACATGATGACCGGACTGGAGATCGCGGCGACGCCGCGCTCGGCCATGCTCGCGCCGGCAGCCATGCAGCATATCGCTGTCGTCGACGACGAGGCCGATATCCGAGACACTGTCGGCGAATACCTCGAGCTGAAGGGCTATCGCGTGTCCCGCTGCGACGGCGGCGCGACGCTGCGCGCCCTGCTCGAGGCGGACACCGTCGATCTGGTGCTGCTCGACGTCGCCATGCCGGAAGAGGACGGTCTGTCGATCGCCCGCTACCTCGGCGCCAACACCGATGTCGCCTTCGTCATGGTGACGGCGGCGGGCGAGGTGGTCGACCGCATCGTCGGGCTGGAGCTCGGCGCCGACGACTATCTGGCCAAGCCGGTCGACCTGCGCGAACTGCTCGCCCGCATCAAGACGGTGCTGCGCCGGGGCGCCCGGCGGGCCGCGAAGGGCGGCAGCGAGGCAGTCGAGACGCCGCAGCGCGTGATGTTCGGCGACTGCACGCTGGATACCAACGCGCATCGCCTGATCGGGCCGGACGGCGCCGACATCCCGATCACGGCGATGGAGTTCGACCTGCTCCGGGCCTTCGCCGAGCATCCCAACCGGGTGCTCAGCCGCGACCAGTTGCTCGACATGGCCCACAACCGGGGCTGGGAGCCGTTCGATCGCTCGATCGACATCCGCATCGCCCGGCTGCGCCGCAAGATCGAGCCGGATCCGGCCAAGCCGCAGGTCATCAAGACCGTGCGCGGCGCCGGCTACATGTTCGCGCTGCCGGGATAATCGCCCGGCTGTTACCGCGCAGAAACAAAGTCGCGGGTTTCGGACATCCGACCGAAACCTCGGTCCTCCAAAAAACGCCCCGGTAACTGCCGGGGCGTCTTCGTTTTCGGGGCGCCCGGTCTCCGCCCAAGATAATGAAGGGAACCGCGATGACCACCATGAAGCCCGAGACGCTGGCTATTCATGCCGGCTACCGCAAGGACCCGGCGACCAACGCCGTCGCCGTGCCGATCTATCAGACCACGTCCTACGAGTTCGACTCGACCGGCCATGCCGAGCGGCTGTTCTCGCTCCAGGAGCTGGGCAACATCTATACCCGCATCATGAACCCGACGACGGCCGTGTTCGAGGAGCGCATGGCGGCCCTCGAGGGCGGCGCCGCGGCGCTGGCCGTCAGTTCCGGCCAGGCGGCCTCCGCCCTGGCGATCCTGAACATCGCCCGCGCCGGCGACAACGTCGTCTCCTCGACCGACCTCTATGGCGGCACCTGGAACATGTTCGCCAACACGTTGAAGGCGATGGGCATCGAGGTGCGCTTCGTCGATCCCGCCGATCCGGAGGCGTTCCGCCGGGCGACCGACGATCAGACCCGCGCCTACTATGCCGAGACGCTGCCCAATCCGAAGCTGATCGCCTTTCCGATCAAGGAGGTGGCCGCCATCGGCGACGAACTCGGCGTACCGCTGATCATGGACAACACCGCCGCGCCGGTGATGTGCCGTCCGATCGACCACGGCGCCCACATCGTCGTCTACTCCACCACCAAGTATGTCGGCGGCCACGGCACCTCGATCGGCGGCATCATCATCGATTCCGGCCGCTTCGACTGGGAGAAGCACGCCGATCGCTTCCCGATGCTCAACCAGCCGGATCCGAGCTATCACGGCGCGGTGTGGACCGAGGCGGTCAAGCCGCTGGGGCCGATCGCCTATATCCTCAAGGCCCGCGTCACCCTGCAGCGCGACCTCGGCGCCTCGGTCAGCCCGTTCAACGCCTTCCAGTTCATCCAGGGGCTCGAGACGTTGCCGCTGCGGATGCGCGAGCACTGCCGCAACGCCGAGGCGGTGGCCGAGCATCTCGCCAACCATCCCGCCGTCTCGACCGTGATCTTCCCCGGCCGGATGACCGGCGAGGCGCGCCGGCGCGCCGACGCGGTGTTCACCGACGGCTACGGCGGCCTGGTCGGCTTCGAGCTGGCCGGAGGCATGGAGGCCGGCCAGCGCTTCATCGACGCGCTCGAGATGATCTACCACGTCGCCAATATCGGCGACACGCGGACGCTGGCGATCCATCCCGCCTCGACGACGCACCAGCAGCTGACGCCCGAGGAGCAGCACGCCGCCGGCGTCACGCCGGGCTACGTGCGCCTGTCGGTGGGCATCGAGCATATTGACGACATCCTGGCCGATCTCGATCAGGCCCTGGATGCGGCGACCAAGGGTCAGGCCCGCGCGGCCTGATCCGTTCTGGGCCCCGGACCGTCCGCCCGGCAAGGCGCATCGCGACGCCGCCTGCCGGCCGACGGTCCGAGGGCCGCCTGCGCAATGGAGCCTACGACATCGGCGCCTGCCGCTTTCACCATACCCGACTACTTAACTTGACAGGTATTTTCGGATTAACAGACAATTAACCGTATGATTTCGTTCGCCGGTCGTCCGACCGGTTTTGTCGCCTGATATCGAGACTTCGCGCGGATGTGCTTGCGGCGGCCGCGCGGGCAGGGGGGTCGATGCGGTTTTGCATTTCTGGCGCCGGCGGGCGGTATCCTGTTCGCCGGGCCGCCGTCGCGCTGGTCGGTGTGATGGTCGCGGTCAATGCCGCCCAGGCCGGCCCGACGGCCACCCGGGTCGAAAGCACACTGAACCCGAGCACCGTGGGCCAGAACGTGACCTTCACCGCCACGGTCTCCGGCGGCGGCGCGCCGGACGGCGACGTCACCTTCAAGGACGGGCCCGCGACCCTCGGCACCGGGACGCTCGACAGGGTCGGGCATGGCGCGCCCCTGGCTCCCGGCCTCTATCATTCGTGCTTCCTCACCGCCGCAGGCGGCGTCCAGTGCGTCGGCGACGACAGCGACACCCAATTGGGTGACGCGGCTTCCGGCGACAGTCTGACCCCGGTTGACGTCAGCGGTCTCGCCTCCGGCGTTCGCGGTATCGACTCACATTCCAAACACACCTGCGCGCTGCTCGACGACGGCGGCGTGGCCTGCTGGGGGCTCAACGACGACCGCCAGACCGGAGCGCCCAGCGGCTTCTATCAGGCCACGCCGGTCACGGTGAGCGGACTGGGCGGCCCGGCGACGATCGTCGCCACCGGCTCTCAGTTCTCCTGCGCGGCGTTGCAGGCGGGCGGGGTGATGTGCTGGGGAAGCGGCGACCCGACGCCCGGGCCCGCGGCGGTTTCCACGCCCATCGCCATCGGCAATCTGACCGAACGCGTCATCGCGCTCGCGGCCGGAGCGGATCACGCATGCGCCGTGATCGAGGGCGGGGCGGTGAAATGCTGGGGCGACAATTCCAATGGCCAGCTCGGCGACGGCAACAAGCCCAACGACAGCGAGTCCGCGATAACGGTCGCCGGTCTCGGCGGTCCCGCTGGGGATGTCGCTGCGGGCCCGGGTCATTCCTGCGCGGTGCTGGTGGCCGGCGGTATCGCGTGCTGGGGCCTCAATAATCTGGGGCAGTTGGGCGACGGCTCGACGTCATACAGACCGTCTCCGGTTTCCGTTTCCGGCGGCTTGACCGGCATCGTCGCGGTCGACGCGGGATACGGCCACACCTGCGCGCTGTCCGGCTCGGGCGCCGTCTCCTGCTGGGGTGACGGGTCCCTGGACCAGCTCGGCCACGGCTCGGCAACCGGCAGCGCGGTCCCGGTGACGCCGAGCGGCCTGACCGGTGGCGTCGCCGCGCTTGCGACCGGCGAGTTCCATAGTTGCGTGATTATGCAGGATGGGACGGCGCGATGCTGGGGCTACAACAACGATGGCCAGGCCGCTACCGGGAACACGAACGCGGCCGCCGTCCCCCTCGCTGCCGGCGGCTACGCCGTGGGCGATCTGCGCGGCTATTCCGTCGCGACGGTCTCCACGACTGCCCTGTCGGGCGGGGCGCGCACCATCACGGCAGCCTATCCCGGAGCGGCGAGCCATGATCCCAGCGTATCCGAAGGCCTTGCGCAGCAGGTCGATCAGGCCGTCTCGTCAACGGGTATCGCATCGTCGACGAACACGACGGTCACCGGCCAGGCCGTGACCTTCACCGCCACCGTGGCGTCCGCCGCCGGAACGCCGGGCGGCATCGTCACCTTCCGGAATGGTCCGACGGTTCTCGGCACGGCGGCATTGGACGGTGGCGGCGTCGCCACGCTCTCCGTAACGGCGCTGTCCGTCGGCGCGCATTCGATCACCGCGGACTATGACGGTGACGCGAATTTCGCCGGTTCCGCCTCGGTCGGGATCGCGCACACGGTCAACAAGGGGGCCGCGACGGCGGCGATCAGCGCCGCGTCCCTGATCGTGGCGGAAGGCCAGTCCGTTACCTTGACGGCGACCGTTTCCGCGTTCGGGCCGGCAAACGGCACCCCGGACGGCATGGTCAGCTTCCGCAAGGGCGCGACCCCGCTCGCCGGCGACATTTCCCTGTCGGGCGGCGCGGTGAGCCTCGACGTGACGCTGCCCGTCGGGACGCACGCCATCCACGTCGTCTATGCCGGATCAAGCGACTGGCTGGGCGACACCTCCGGCACGATCACCGTCACCGTCGAGGCAGCATCGGTGCCGCCGGTGGTGGAACCGGGCGATGCGGTCGCGGTGAGTCCGGACCGGCGCAAGGCGCAACAGCAGCCCGCGATGGCCGCGGTGAAGTCCGGCTATGTGGTGGTCTGGCGGGCGCAGGCTCGCGGGGCGTCGGGTATCGAGGGCCGGCGGTTCCGCGCGTCCGGGCAGCCCGCCGGCAAAGACTTTTCCGTCAGTCGCGGCACCGGCCGCGCCGAGACCGATCCCGCCGTGGCGGCGCTGCGTCGGGGCGGCTTCGTCGCGGTATGGGCGGCCAAGGGCGTGGACGGGGGCGGGTTCGGCATCGCCGGCCAGGTCTTCCGCCGCAACGGCAAGCCGGCGGGCCGGGTGATACAGGTCAACACGCATGCCCGCGGCAACCAGACCCGTCCGGCGGTCGCGAGCCTGGCGGACGGCAGCTTCGTCGTCGTCTGGGAGTCGGCGCGGCAGGACGGGTCGGGCAAGGGCATCTACGCCCAGGCGTTCACCGCCTCGGGGCGCAAGAGGGGCCGTGAGCTCCTGATCAACCGCACCACCGCCCGGAGCCAGGCCGCGCCGGCGGTGGCCGCGCTCGGCCGCAAGGGCTTCGTCGTCGCCTGGGAATCCCAGAAACAGGACGGGTCCGGCTACGGGCTCTTCGCCCGGCGCCTCGACAAGCGGGGACGGCCGAAGGGCGCCGAGATCCCGCTCAACACCACCACGGCGGAGCATCAGCGCACGCCGTCGCTTGCGGCCCTGGCCGACGGTGGGGTCCTGGCAAGCTGGGCCTCGCTGCAGCAGGACGGGTCCGGCTACGGGATCGTCGCGCGGCGGTTAGACGGGCGGGGCAGACCCGCGGGCGCCGAGGTCCAGATCAACACCACGGCGGCGAACCACCAGTCCGAGCCCTCGGCGGCGGGCCTCGCCGGCGGAGGTTTCGCGGTCGTCTGGACGTCGACCGGGCAGGACGGGGCCGGCCACGGGGTCTACGGGCAGGTCTTCGACGCCGGGGGCGATCCGTATGGCGCGGAATACCGGGTCAACGACGCGACCGCGGGCGATCAGTGGCAGCCCGCCACCGCCGCGCTTGCCACCGGCGACCTGGCCATCACCTGGACGGGCGAGGCCGCCAGCAAGGGGCGAGACGACGTCTACGGCGCGATCGTTCCGCTCGACTGACCGGCCCGGCGGGGCGATCGATGGTCGCCCCGCGCCACGCCCGACCCGAAGCGCCGCATTACGGCCGCGCCGGATATTGGCCGTCGTAGGCGATGCAGCGGATGAGCGTCTTCCCGTTGACGTCGACCTCGGGCTTCAGCATCGGCAGCGCGAAGGTCCGCCGGCCGTCGCCGCCGAATTTGTTGGAGAAGAGGCTGAACAGCTTCACGTAGACGCCGCCGACCGGGAGGAGGCGTCCGTCCGCCGGCAGGAAGTCTCTCGGACACCAGTCCGCGGCGAAGGTCCGGACCTCCCCGACGATCGGGTCGGCGGATTGGGCGTGTGCGGTGGTCGCGCCGGCGAGGGTGCTCGCGCCGGCGAGGCTCGCGACGATCAGGGCTTTGATTTTCATGGTTCATTCCTTGTGTCACGGCCGCGGAGGGGGCGTCCGACAGGGCGCACCCGATACGGGCCTTCGATGCGGGGCTTGGGATGCGGGGGAGCGTCAGTCCCGGTAGATGGCTTTGACCTGCACCGAGCAGTCCGGAAAATTCAGCTGAAACGAGGTCTTGAGCCGTCCCGCGCGCCGCGAATAGCGCTCCTTGTAGTTCGAGAAGGTCGGCTGCCGTACGCCTTTCGGGAGGTCGCCGGCAAAATCGAAGCGGACGGTGCCGGTCGTCGCGGTCTTGAACTTGAGCCGCGCCATCCCGGAAACCTCGTAGAAGGCGTCTTCGGTCAGATAGCTCACGGCGTCCAACGACAGATTGACCGCGTTGCTGCCTTCGTTCTCGAACGTCGAGGGGCCGGCGGCGACGGCGCACCAGCCGGTCTCCGACCGCACGGCCGTCGTCGCCGTGGTGCCGTTGAAAAGCACGTTCCCGGGAACGCTGGAGTCCGCCATTGCCGCTGTCGCGGACGGCAACAACAGCGCAAGCGCGAGACTGATCGTGTGGATGTGTTTCATGATGGATTCGTCTGAGTGGTTGGCGTGGGACGCGGGGGAAAAGAGTGTGCCGCTACGGCAGGCGAGGCGGCGACGATAGCCGGGAAGGGTAAATCGGACGTCACCGCGAACGCGCCGGGTCGACGCCCGGCGGAAGATTTCGAAGACGGCGGCAAGTTGCCGTCTTGCGGAAGGCGCGGCGGCCGCCCAAATAGCCAACCGTCGTTCCTGCCCGCCCGTCTTTTCTGCCCGAAAGCCCCCATGCCGTCGTTGAAGTCCCTTCTCGAGTCGCGCCGCTTCGAAGCGGTGATCACCGTCCTCATTGTCGTCAACGCGATCACGATCGGTCTGGAGACCGTGCCCGCCGCCATGGCGCAGGCCGGCGATCTGCTGGTGTTTCTCGATCGCGCGGTCCTGACCGTGTTCGTGGTCGAGCTGCTCGCCCGCTTCGCGGTCTATCGGGCCGACTTCTTCCGCGATCCCTGGCGCATCTTCGATCTCGTCGTGGTGGGGCTGTCGCTGGTGCCGGCCACCGCCGGCCTGTCGGTGTTCCGCGCCCTGCGCATCCTGCGTGTCCTGCGCCTGATCGTCGTCGTGCCGTCGCTGCGCCGCGTCGTCGGCGGCCTCGTCGGCGCGCTGCCGGGCATGGGCTCGATCATGGTGCTGCTGGCGCTGATCTTCTACGTCTTCTCGGTGATCGCCACCAAGCTCTACGGCCCCTCCTTCCCCGATTGGTTCGGGACCATCCCGGCGTCGGCCTATTCGCTGTTCCAGATCATGACGCTGGAAAGCTGGTCGATGGGCATCGTCCGCCCGGTCATGGAGGTCTATCCGCTGGCCTGGGCGTTCTTCGTGCCCTTCATCATCTGTACCACCTTCACCGTGCTCAACCTGTTCATCGGCATCATCGTCTCGGCCATGCAGGCCGAGCACGAGGCCGAGGCGGTCGCCTCGCGCGCGGAACTGCAGAACGAGCAGGAGGTGATCATCGCCGAGCTGCGCGCCATGCGCGCCGAAATCGCCGAACTGGCGGGGAAAGCGGGCGCCGGCCGCTGAGCCGGCCCGCTACAGGCCTGAAACACACCGCACACAACTGGAACAATTTTCCCGGCAGCGGACGTCATCCGGAAAAAGGCCGCCCCTAGAAAGGCGGCCGGGATGCACGGCATCGCAACCAGAGCCACGGGGATGATCCCCTTGGATGCAATCTGGGATGCCGCTGCCGCGCTGAACCTTGAAAGGAGACTATGATGACGACCGCCGAGTATTTCGGCCTGGCACGGCCGCAGAGCCCAAGCCTCTTCAGCGCCGGTCAGGTCGTCCAGAACGCGCTGGCCACGGTCCGCCGCTGGTGGCGCATGCGCCGGGCGCTGGTCGAGCTGAGAGAGCTCGATGATCGCATGCTGACCGATATCGGCCTGTGCCGCTCGACGCTGTATGCGGCGGCGCGCGAAGTCCACGGTTTCAAGGATCGGGGTCATGGTGGCTTTTGACGAGTCCGTCCGGCCGCGGGCCGGCGGACGCCCCGTCGTTCTCGTTCATGGCTCGCTGTCGTCGGGCGGCATGTGGAAGGGCGTGCGCCGCGCGCTCGCCGACCGCTTCGCCGTCCTGACGCCGGATCTGACCGGCTACGGCGCGCGTCCGGCCTGGACCGGCGACCGCCCGTTCCGCCTCGCCGACGACGTCGACGTGCTGGCCGGCGCGGTGGCCGGTCTCGAGGCGCCGTTCGATCTCGTCGGCCATTCCTATGGCGGCCTGGTCGCCCTGCGTTTCGCCTGGGAGCATCGCTCGCGCGTGCGCAGCCTGATGCTGTTCGAGCCGACGCTGTTCCGCATCCTCGAGGACCCCGACATCGGCACGCCCGAGGCCTGGGCCGAGATCGACGCGATCGCGCGCGTGGTCGGAGACGGCGCCAGGGCGAAGACGCCGGACGCCGCCATGCACCGCTTCGTCGACTACTGGAACGGCGCGGGCGCCTGGCAGGCCCTGCCGGAGGAGCGCCGGCGCGCCTTCGCCGCGCAAGCCCCGACCGTGTCGCGCAATTTCACCGCCGGCGCCACCGACGGCATGCCGCTGAACGCGCTCCGCCAGTTCGACGTCCCGACCTTCGTCGTCGCCGGGGCGAACTCGACCGGTGCCGCGCTGGCAACCGCGTGGACGCTCGCCGCGCAGCTTCCCGTCGTCGACCACGTCACCGTCGCCGGCGCCGGCCACATGATGCCGCTCACCCATGGCGCGGAAAGCCTGAAGCTGATCGAGCGCTGGCTCGACAAGCCGCGGTCGCCGTTTCGGGTTCCGATGGGCGCACCGGTTCACGTGGCCGCCTGAATGGACTGACGGTCGAGCCGGTTCCGCTCCCGGAAGTCCCTGTCGTGCCCGTAACCTCTCCCTTGGCACGCGGGCACGCGACCTGAGCCCCGGATCGTCAGGATCCGGGGCTCTTTCGTGCTAGAATTCCTTCGCTCCGGACCCGTTCGTTCCGGGCCCATTCGCTACGGGGAGACGTCCGCGGACATTGCGAACCCGGTCCGGCGCGGTAGAACCGTGATCCCACAGGAAGGACAGGACCATGCCCGAACCTCTCGTGCTGATCGCCGGCGGCGGTATCGGCGGGCTCGCCGCCGCCCTGACGTTCCATCAGATCGGCGTGCCCTGCATCGTGTTCGAGAGCGTGCGGGAGCTGCGTCCGCTCGGCGTCGGCATCAACCTGCAGCCCAACGCCGTGCGCGAGCTCTACGATCTCGGCATCGGCGCCGACGATCTCGACCGCGTCGGCCTGCCGGCGAAGGAATGGGCGATGGTCGGCCTCAACGGCAACGACATCTATGCCGAGCCCAGGGGATTGCTCGCCGGCTACAACTGGCCGCAATACGCCGTCCACCGCGGCCTGTTCCACGTGCTGCTGCACGAGGCGGTGCGCGCGCGCATCGGGCCGCATGCCGTGCGGCTCGGCGAGCGCGTGACCGGATACGAGACCAATGCCGACGGCACCGTCACGGCGGTCGTCGAGTGCGCCGACGGGACCGTCGCCCGCCACGCCGGTACGCTGCTCATCGGCGCCGACGGAATCCATTCGGCGGTGCGCGCGCAGATGCACCCCGATCAGCCGCCGATCCACTGGGGCGGCGCGATCATGTGGCGGGGCACGACGCGGGCCAAGCCGATCCGCACCGGCTCGTCCTTCGTCGGGCTGGGCACCCACAGGCAGCGGATGGTGATCTACCCGATCTCGCACCCCGATCCGGACACCGGACTCGCCACCATCAACTGGATCGCCGAGGTCACCGTCGACAATTCGCAGGGCTGGCAGTCCAGCGGCTGGTTCAAGCAGGTCGATATCGACGCCTTCATCCACCACTTCGAGGACTGGCGCTACGACTGGCTCGACGTGCCCGCGCTGCTGCGGGCCGCAGACATCGTTTATGAGAACCCGATGATCGACCGCGATCCCGTCGCCACCTGGCGCGATGGCGCCGTCGCGCTGATGGGCGATGCCGCCCACGCCATGTACCCGACCGGCTCCAATGGGGCGAGCCAGGCGATCGTCGATGCGCGCGTGCTTGGCGCGTGCATGGTCGAGCACGGCGTCACGCCGGACGCGCTGAAGGCCTATGACGACCGGCTGTGCGGCCCGATCTCCGACGTGGTCCTGCGCAACCGCGGGGCAGGGCCGTTCGGGCTCCTCAACATCGTCGCGGAGCGCTGTGGCGGCGAATTCGAGTCCATCGACGACGTCGTCCCGCCGCGCGAACGCGCTGAATTCGTCGCCGGCTACAAGGCCGCCGCCGGCTTTGCCATGGAAAAGCTGAACGCCGCCCCGCCAACCATCGCGCCGGGCGCGCGGGCACATGCGCAATCTCCTGACTGACGGCCGGCCGTCAGGCGGCCGGCCCCGTTGCGCTGTCAGGTAGGCTGCGGCTTCAGGTCCGGCGCGTCAGCGAGAACTGCCCGCCGTCGGTGCGCGCGCAGGCCAGGTTGTCCGGCGTCACCAGGTTGCAGTTGACGATGGTGGTGGTGTCGCGCAGCGCCGAGCGCATGGTGATCTGCACCGTCCGCCCGTCGACCATCCGATAGGTTCCGTCGGACACCGTTTCGCCGGTTGCCAGCACCATTGTCTGGAACCGTCCGCCGCCGAACCGCGTGGCGGTCAGGCCGTCGGCGCTCGTCCAGTTGCCGTCGATGGCGCCGCCGCTCAGGCTTCCGCCGGAGCTGGTGTTGCAGCCGGCGACGCCCAGGCCCGCCACGATGATGGCGGCCATGGTCCAGAAAGTTCGCGTATTGCGCATGCCGTGATCTCCTCGTCTCTCACCCGTTTTACAGAGATTCTTGAGACTTGCGGAGTGTGGCGAGAGTTTGATCGTGCCCCATGCGGAATTGGGCCATGCGTGCGCGTCCCGGCCCGGCCTGGCCCGGAACGACGCGCCACCGGCGCGTCTGTCCGGTGAATGCCCGCTATTTCGTTGCCGCGATAAGGGGGGCGACCGTGTCGACGCCGAGCGTGACGGTGCTGAGTTCGCCGAACGGCACCAGGAGGTCGAACGGAAACTTGACCGAGATCTTCATGTACGGGCTGCCGGATATCTCGGCATTGGCGACGGCGACCTGTAGATCGTCCGGCCCGTAGGTGCTCAGGTCCGAGGCGAGCAGCGACGCGATCTGCGACGAGCTCTTCTTCGGATCGATATTGAGCACGCGGACCACCTTGCTCAGGGCATGGCTCATTTCGTTGCGCGCCTGGAGGGCGCGGCCGTACTCGATGGAGGCGCCGACGACTATGATGAGCAGCGGGAACACGAAGGCGAATTCGATCGCCGACACGCCCCTGCTGTCACGCAGGAACAGCGAGGTGAGACGGCGCGCCACGGAGCGGCGTGCGCGCGAGTTGGTGCTAGCGGAGCTGGACATGGGTCTTCGATTCCAGCTTCAGGGCCGGTAGCATCAGGCCGCTATAGGCCTCGGTCGCGCTGATATTGATGAACACGGAGGGGGGCACCTCCGGCGCGCACCAGCTGTTGCAGCTCGCGGCCGCGCTTCCACAGGTGCAGGTCTTGCCGACGTCGACGGAGATCGCCTGGGAGCCGTTGGCCGACGCCAGCACGACGCCCTTGATCGCGTTGAGATCGGAGACGTTCGACATTGCCGCCTGGACACCGGCGCGGACGTTGCGGTCGAGCTCCATGCGGGCTTCGACGGCACGCCCGATATCGGCCATCAGCACGACGCCGATGATCAGCGGAGGGGCGAACAACCCCATTTCGACGGCCGCGACACCGCTTTCGCCTTTCAGGAAGGAAACCAGCTTGCGGAAGATGGACATTGGGTTGGCTCCGGAACGCTGCCGCTACTCGACCAGGATGACGAGCTGTTCTTTTTGAATTTGCCGGATCGGCTTGCCGACACAGTTGGTGCCGAGTCCAGCCGTGCCGATCACGGTGATGGTGGAGGCGACGATCTGGCTGCAGCCACCGCTGCTCATGCTGTTCCCGGCCCATTGAAGGTGGGCATTGGGCGCATAGAAGGCGCCATCGAAGAACGACGACGAGTCGCCGTTGATCAAGTGATCCGAATTGGGATCGTCGGGATCGACGAACAGCAGGATGCCTTCGTAGGGGCCGCTCGTCGCGGCGGTGAGCTCGATATGCGCGCCGCCGGCGAAACCGACGGTCGCGCCACCGGTCAGGTAGAACATCACGCCGGATCCCTGGACATTGGCCGTGGAGTTGATCTTCAGCTCACCGCCATTGACCACGTAGACGCCCGGATCGAGCTTGACGTTGCGGCGCATGTACAGCCCGCCGCAATAGGTCGCTGGCCCGATCGTGTGGTTTGTCCCGGGGGAACCGCCGAAATCGTTCTGTGGCGCGCAGCTGCTGTCGACCGGCGGCTTGGGGGTGTCCTTATAGGGATCTTCCACGGTGTCGGCGTTCTCGACGGCCGAGGTGCACTCGGTCATGTTGAGACCCGAGGACGCTGCCACATTCCCGACTGCGGTGACGCACGGGGTCTCGACCCTCGCGGTGCCGCTGACTCGCACGGCATCATTCGCCAGCGAATTGGCGTGCACGTTGCAGCCGCTGAGGACCGCATCCGCGGTTCCGTTGAAGTCGACCGCGGCGGACGCCGTCTTGCTGAGCGCAAGCAGGCAGGTCGGCTCGGTCGGCGTCACGCGGGCCACCGCCCGGCCGGACAGGGGCACGTCGCCGCTCAGGAAGAGCGAGGACAGGAGGCGCGGCACGTTTTCCTGGATGACGACCTCGACGGCATTGCCGTCGCCGGCAAAGCCGCCCGCGGTCGGCGGGTTCTTGGTCGCGAGCGTGCCGATGGTCGCGTCATAGCCCGTCTCCGCGGCGGCTGCCATGGCGGCGGAGTCGATGATCGGCTTCGTCATACCGTTGCGCAGCTCCACCGCGCCGGCATAGGCGGCGACGTCGGCGGAGTTCTGGATCTTGCGCTGGTTGAAGTACCAGTAGCCGGCTTCGGCGCCCAATCCAATCCCGCCGATCACGACAGGCATCAGCACGGCCACCAGGATCGCCACGGAACCGGACTGGTCGCCCGGGAACTTCTTGCACGCCAGACTCATCGCTGCTCTCCCCAGCAAGGGAACTTTGTGTGCGTTAAGGATCGGGGAGACATCTAAAAAGCGAGTGAAGTCGACTAATAAAATTTTCTATATTTTTCGTCCTAATTTGGGATGTGTTGTCCGGGTCCCGCATATTATTGAAATATATTGGATATTTCGGACCGGATGCATGATCGAGAGCTGCCGGCTTCATACGGAGTCACGTCTCGGAAACGATCATTTCGGGACTGCCCTTAGGTTAATGGCGGGCGTTCCCTAGCGTGACTGTGTATCATTCCCTAGCGGAAGAACATGCTGTTTGACGTCGCCGCGCGCGGACGTGATCTCGATCCGGAGCGCTCTCCGCGATCCGGCGCCGCCATCCCCCGGTCTGCCACTGATCCAAACGTGAGCGGTCGTCACTCGCCTTCCCGCTCCGTTTCCCCGATAGTGCCGCGTCGGGAGAGGTGTCATGCGAATCGGGGTTCGGCTGGCGCTGACGGCCTTCGTGCTGGTCTCGATCGCGGTCACCGCCGCGATCGTGCACCTGTTGTGGTGGCGCACGGCGCGGGACAATTCGCGCGAGCTGGCAGCCACCATCAACGCCCAGATCGTCCAGGCCGTCGAGGCCGAGATCCAGGATGTCGCCACCCAGGGCCGCTCCGCCTACTGGGCGATCCGGACCCTGTTCCAGAACAACGTGCTGGAGACGCGCGAGGCCGACAAGCGCGAGTTCGTGTTCCTGGCGCAACTGCAGGCGCAGCCGTCGGTCTCGTGGATCGCGCTCGGCTGGCCGGATGGCGATTTCTTCGCCGCCCACAAGCTTGGCGACGAGAAGCTGGAGATGATGGAGATCGATATCGTCGACGGCGCGCGCACCCGCCGCGTCGACCGCTATCAGGTTTTTCCCAACGATATCGAGTTCCGCGAGCGCTTCTTCGAGCCCTCCGACTTCCTCTCGACCGATCAGCCGTGGTTTTCCACCACGATCGACCGCGAGGGGCCGCACTGGGTCGACGTCGTCGACCATCCCACCGGTCCGCGCCCCGCGCTCGTCTTCGCCGGTCCCGTCGTCGTCTATTCCAGGACCGTGGCCGTGCTGGCCGTCATGATCGAGCATGATCGCCTGTCGCGCTTCCTGTCGGGCCTCACGGTCGGCAGGAGCGGGGCCGCCTTCATCCTGGCGCCGGACGGGCGGGCGATCGCCGTGCCCGATCCGGAGGCCGACGAGCTGATGGGGACGCGGTTCGACATCCGGCCGCGGATGCTCGCCGTCGCCGAACACGCCATCCACGAGGCCATGGCGCCCGACGCCACCCGCATGAAGGCGGCGCGCGAGATGCGCATCGCCGGCGCCGACGGCGAGGCCTACGGGGTGACGCTGACGCCGCTCGCCTATGCCGGCTGGACGCTGGCGACCGTGATCCCGGAATCCGAGTTCCTCGGCGAGATCGACCGTACCACGCAGCGCCTTGCCGTCGGCGTGCTGGCGCTGGTGATCGTCGCCGCCCTTCTGTCGGCGTGGCTCGGCCGGCGCCTGCTGGCCAAGCCGCTCGGCACCGTCGCCGGCGAGCTCGACCATATCGAGCGCTTCGACCTGGAGGCCGTCCGCTACCATCCCTCGCGGCTGACGGAACTGGACGAGCTCAGCGGCACGATCTCGCGCATGGCCGGCGGGCTCGCCGCCTTCCGCAAGTATCTGCCCGCCGACCTGGTGCGCATCCTCGTCTCCGAGGGCATCGAGGCCCGGCCTGGCGGCGACCGCCGCGAGCTCACCGTCCTGTTCGCCGACGTCGCCGGCTTCACCGGCCTGTCGGAGCGCATGGGCGAGGACGTGGTGCCGCTGCTCGGCCGCTATCTCGACCTGATGTCGAACACGGTGCAGGCGGAATCCGGCACCGTCGACAAGTTCATCGGCGATGCGGTGATGGCCTTCTGGGGCGCGCCGCACGAGATCCCCGGCCACGCCGCCGCCGCCTGCCGCGCTGCGGTGCAGGCCGTGCGGGCGATCGACGAGGCGGGGCTGACCGACGACCGCGGCGCGCCGATCCGCATCCGCGTCGGCATCAATTCCGGGCCCGTGCTGGTCGGCAACATCGGCTCGCGCACCCGCCTCAACTACACCGTCATCGGCGACGCGGTGAACGTGGCGAGCCGGCTCGAGGGCGCCAACAAGGCCTATGGCTCGTCGATCATCATCGGCGAGCGTACGCGGGAGCTGGCAGGCGATGCGATCCTGGCGCGCAGGCTCGACAAGGTCGCCGTCTACGGCCGCGCCGGTGGCACCGCGATCTACGAGCTGATCGGCCTTGCCGGGGAGGCGCCGCCGCCCTGGATCGCGCCCTACGAGGAGGGGCTGGCCAGCTATGCCTGGGGCGATTTCTCCACCGCCATCACCCATTTCGGCCAGGCCGACCGGCTGCGCCCGGGCGGCGACGCGCCGTCGCGGATGCTGATCGCGCGCTGCCGCGGCTTCCTCGCCGATCCGCCGCCCGCCAACTGGGACGGCACCACGGCGCTGCTGTCGAAGTAGGACCGCCCCCTGGACTTGCAGGACCGGTCCTATGAGACAAGGAAGGGCCGCACCATGACGGCGAGGCCGGCGAGCGTCAGCGCCGCGCCGGTGCCCGCGGTCAGCCAGCGCCGCCCGCCGGCGAACTTCTCCACGCCCACATAAACGGCGATGCCGGCGATCCAGATCAGGTTCATGATGCCGCCGACGAACAACAGCGCCATCAGGAACCAGCAGCAGCCGAGGCAGTAGCCGCCGTGCTCCAGCCCCATGCGGAAGGCGCCGCCGGGGCCGGGCCGCCAGTGCTCGGCGATGAACATCAGCGGGTTGCGGCAGTGTCTCAGGCAGGCCTGTTTCAGGGGCGTGAGCTGGTAGAGCCCGGCGGCGACCAGCAGCAGGCCGGCGATGAGCGGGCTTGCGATCTCCATCATGCCGGTGACGACGCCGATGCTCTCCAGCGCCCATTGCAGGCCGGTCGCGATCAGGCTGAACCCGGCCCACATCGCCAGATAGCCGGCGACGAACAGGGCGGAAGCGACAAGCGGCCGCCCGCCTGAAACCTTGGCGCCTGAAACCTTGGCGCCCGATGCCTGCCCGCCGGGGGCCTGCCCACTGGTGGCCTGCCTGCGCGCGATCGCGGTGTAAAGCAGCACCGTCGGCGCCGCGCTCGGCACCATCATGGCGACCATCATCACCCACCACATCAGGAAAACCAGCGCCGCATAGCCGGCCGACCACGCCGCTGGCTGCATCGCCATGCCGGGCATCGCGATCGCCATCTTCGTCATGGTCAGCGCCGACATGCCCATGCCGATGCCGGCGACGGTGTAGGCGGCGGCAAGCGCAACCACCAGCGACAGGCCGGCGATCACCACCAGCCGGTCGCGTTTGAGGACGGATTCAAGCGCCATCGTCGCCGTCATCGCGCCGCTCCGGCTGCTTGCGGGCCCCACGATCGTTGGGATCCCTCTCGTGGGACCGGCGGCCTGGGGACCCTCAAGTGCGAAGGCCCCGAACCGGCGGCCGTCACGCCGCCCAGGCGAACGGCGCGAAGTGGCCGTTGCGGGGGGTGGCCCCGCTGGCGTCCCACGTGATGCCGAAGGCGTCGAAATGGCTGCGCGTCGCCTTGGCCAGCGCCAGCTTGGAGTTGGCCGGATGGGCGGTGTTGTCGAGGTAGATCGGCGCACCGTCCTCCGCCAGGCTCGGGATGCCGACGATCGCCTGGTCGATCAGGTCGCCGGCTTTCACCGCGCGCGTCATGCCGTCCATCTCGAAGACGATCGGCCGCCGGTCCACGCCGGCGAACTCGCCGACCAGCGGCGCCAGCACGGCCATCGGCCCGCCGGCCGCGCCCGAGGCGATCTGGCCGATCGCCTCCACCTGCTGGTCGGTGGCCTTTTCGTCGACGATCAGGCCGACCTTCATGTTGCCCTCGGCCATGGCGCCGGGGGAGTGGAGCAGGACGATGAACGAGACGCCGTCCAGCGGCACGTCGCCCATGTGGCCCTTGTCGATTCGCATGGCGAAGGCCGCCTTGCATTCGCCTTCGCTCGGCACGGCCTCCATGTTGGTGCCGATGCAGGGGCAGATGAACGCGCAGTTGCACGTTTCCATGTACTCCCCTTCGATTTTCCAGGCCGCCATATCTCCCTCCTTCTGTTTAATTAGCCGGATTATAGGCCGGCTTCCCCCGCCATGCCAGCGCTCCCGTGCCAGTCTCGCCGAGCGCTTGCCACGCGAAGAGCCCGGCCGCCGATGCCCGGATGCTGCGGCCCGAGATCGCCGGGTTACGCCCGGCGATGACGTGGAGGGTGGCAGGGCGGTGACAGGAGGCCGGATGGGCGGGGCAGGCGGGAGTGGGGCGAAAGACACGTGAGCGGCGTCGTCTCTTCCCCCGCCATGCAGGCGTTGTTCCTCTTGACGTCATGCCCGGGCTTGACCCGGGCATCTCGTGCCGTACCCCCCGGTCTATGTCTGGATTTCCTCCCAAAGGTCCGGCCAGTCCGGATTGACGCTTTCGATCAACGCCACCTTCCAATGCCGCGACCAGCGTTTGAGGTTCTTCTCGCGTTGAATGGCGTGGGCGATGGTCGGATGCGGTTCGGCCAGGACGAGACGTTTCAACTGGTAGCGTTTGGTGAACCCGGGCACGAGACTGTTTCGATGCTCGACGGTGCGGGGGAGGATATCGTTGGTGACGCCGACATAGAGCACGCCGCGCGGTTTGTTGGTGAGGATGTAGACTCAGCCGCCCATGCCCGGATGGTGCGGCCCGAGATCGCCGGGTCAAGCCCGGCGATGACGTGGAGGGGGAAAGCGCGCCTCTTTTTCCACGCCGTGCCCCCCGACTTACCGCATGCCCGGGCTTCGCTTCTGCCACGTCATGCCCTGGATTTTCTTTTCTACGTCATGCCCGGGCGTGACCCGGGCATCTCGTGCTGACCGGTACGGCGGTGGCGCGCGGGGAGATTTCCGGGTCAAGCCCGGCGATGACGCGGAGTGGGCATGGCCGTGAAAGACGGAGGCAGGGGGTACGGCCTTTCGGCCCGTCACGGACTGGTGCCCCGGACCTGATCCGGGGTCCATACGGCGGTGCCGCCTATGCCCGCAGGCTAAAGCCGGCCGGCCCGCCTCACTCGGCGGGCTTGTTGACGGTCGGCAGTTCGATCTTCACGTCGATATCGGCGTCCCCGCCGCCGAAGTAACCTTCCGTGTAGAGCCAAAGGCCGCCGACCAGGGCCACGATCAGGGCGCCGACCAGGAACCATCCCGCGCCGCTCGAGCCCTCGGTCACGACGGTCGTGTGCTGAGGGGCGGTCTTGTCGGCGTCCGACTGGGTATCGGCCATGGGGCTCTCCTTCGCGTATTGACGGTGCGTGTTGACGTTTCAGCGGCGCGGGCAGAGCCGCGCGTTGCGTCGTCAACGGGGACGGACGGAGATGGTTCCGGAGACGGTTGACGTCGCCGGGGCCGGGTGCGCTGGGCGATGGTTGAATGCGTGGATTGGGGCGGAGCCGTCCTACCTCACGTCATGCCCGGGCCTGACCCGGGCATCTCGTGCGATCCGGCACGGCGGTGGCGCTTGGGGGAGCGTGCCGCGTCGAGCCGGCGATGACGCAGGGGTTAAGGCCGTGAAAGACGCGGAACGGGCAGGGCGCACGGTCTTGCCGACCGTCACGGACTCGTGCCCCGGACTTGATCCGGGGCCCACGCGGCGGTGCCGCGTAAACGGCGCTTCGTTTCCGCCACACTGGTCTCGCCGAGCGCTTGTTATGCGAAGAGCCGAGCCGCCCATGCCCGGATAGTGCGGCCTGAGATCGCCGGGTCAAGCCCGGCGATGACGTAGGGATATTAGGGTTGGTGCCCGGGCGTGACCCTGGGATCCAGTGCCGTCCGGCGCCCCTCACTCCTTCTTCAACAAATCCTGCAGCAGCTGCTTGGCCGCCTCTTCCGGGTCCATCTCCTCGGTCTGGTCGGCCTGATCCGCGTTCTTCTTCTTTCTCCGCGTCTTGGCGTCGCCGTCGGTCTCTTTGGCGGGCTCGTCGGCGGTCTCTTTCGCGGCCGCGTCGGTCTTGGCCTTCTTGCCGCCCTTCTTTTCCTGGGCCTTAGGCCCGGGCTCGGGCCCGGCCTTCGGCGCGTCCTTGGCCTTGGGGCCGTCCTTGGCTTTGGGCTGCTGCTGCTTGCCCTCGGCCTTGCCCTTGGGCTGGGCCTGCGGCTTAGCCGCCGGCTTTGCCGCCGGTTGTCCGCCGGTGGCCTGGCCGCCCGAGCCGCCGCCTAGAAGCTGCTCCAGCCCCTTGAGCGCGCCGCCCTTCAGCGCGTCCTCGTCGATCTTGCCGTCCTTGAGGATGTCGCCGATGTCGACGCCGGTCTCTTCCTTGATCTTGTCGGCGACGCCGCCGAGGGCGTCGTCCTTACCGCCCAATGCCCCGCCGCCCAGCGCCCCCGCGCCGGGCAGGTTGAACAGCCCGCCGCCGAGCTTCTGCAGCTGCTGGTAGGCGGCCTGCGGGTTCTGCAGGATGCCGGCGATGTCGGGATAGATCTTCGGGCTCGCCCACGGGCCGGCGACGACGACCGGCACGCCGAGGCCCTCCAGGTCGGCCTGGCCGCCCTGGCCCTCGAGGCTGGCCACCACCTTCGGATCGACCTTGAGGTCGAGCGTCTGGGCCGGCATGTCGACGGTGCCGGCGCCGCTCACGCGCACCAGCGGGCCGTAAAGATGCAGGTCGTCGGTCCTGGCCTTGCCGTCGGCGACCGCGAAGCTCGCGCCCAGCGAGGCGAAGTCGGTCTTCTCGGCCTCGCCCGAGCCCCAGCCCGACAGGACGCCGGAGGTGAGGTTGCGCGCCATCTTGGCGACATTGATGCCACGGACCGCGCCGTTCTTGAACTCGAAGCTCGCGGTGCCGTTCAGCGCGGAGACGATTTCGCGTTGGCTCTGGCCGCGCGCGGTCAGGTCGACGGCGATCGCCGCGGTGCCCTCGATGCGCGAGAAGCCGGCGGCATCACGCAGGAAGGGGAAGGCATCGAGGCCGGACAGCGAGAATTTGAAGCCCTGCGTCGGCGTCTGGCCGGACGCGTCGACCTGCAGCGTGCCGGTGCCCGCGCCCTTGTAGAGCTTCAGGTTGGAGAGCTGCGCGTCGAGCTTGCCGCCGGAGATCTTCGCCGAGATCGCCACCGGACCGGTCCTGATCCGCTTGTAGACCAGCCGCTTCACCGAAAGCGCGAGGTCGGCGTCGAGCGCGTTCAGCGCCGAGAAGTCGATGCGATCGGTGCTCCATCCCGCCGGGCCGCCCGCGGCCGGTTGCCCCGCCGGCTCGCGACCGGCCTCGCCCAGATACGGATTGACGTTCAGCGTCTCCAGATCGAGCTTGGCGGTCACCGACGGCTTCGCCCCGAGCGTCACCTTGCCCGAACCGGTGCCTTCCGTGTCGTCGAGGCGGATCCGCGTGTCCTCGAAGGCGATGGCGGTCTCGGAAACGGCCAGCCGGCCGTCGACGGAGAACGCCTCGAAGCCGGATTGCCAGGCCGGCTTCTGGCCGAGCCAGCGCATCAACCCGGTGAGCGAGGCGGTTTCCAGCGACACCCGGCCGTCGGCGGCGCCGGCCGCCGAGACCTTGCCGTTGAAGCCCGCCGAGACGCGCTGGGAGCGCGCCTGCGCCTGCACGCCGGAGGACTGGCCGGCGAGGATGCCGCGCACGTCGGCGGTGGCCGACAGGTCGAAGCGCTCGCCGTTCCATGCCGCCGAGCCGGCGACGCTGACCGGCTTGATCAGGTCCTCGAACTTGGCCGTCGCGTTGATGTCGGTGATCCGCTCGGTGCCCTGCTTGCCGGTCGCGCCGGACAGGGCGGCGACGGTCGCCGAGCCGTTCTGCAGCGACAGCGAGCCGGACGCGTTGATGCGCGCCTTCAGCTCCGCCGGCGTGCGCCCGGCGGTGGCGAAGACGATGTCGGCGCCCGCCGTGCCCGAGACCGGCACCGCGCTCTCGCCGGCGAGCCGGCTCGCTTCGCCCAGATCCACGCCGGTGATGCGCAGCTTGCCGCTGACATAGGGGCTCTCGCGCGTCGCATCGAGCGCCAGCGAGGCCATGCCCGAGGCGCTGCCCACCCCGATCAGGTCGGCGACCAGGTTGGCCTTGCCCTCGCCGACATGCAGGTTGGCGACCAGCGGCGTGATGGCGATGCCCGACACCACCACCTTGGAGACGGACACGTCGACGTCCGCGACCGTGGTCTCGAGCGCGGAGAAGTCGATCGGCTGGTCGGAGGTGTCGGGGGAGGGGGCCGCCGCCTGTCCCTCGCTCGCCCCGCCCGTGGCCAGCAGCGAGTCCAGGTCCAGGACCTCGCCGTTCAGCGACGCCCGGATGCGCGTGACCGGCTGGCTCATGTCGACCCGAATTTCGCCGCCGAAGGCGCTGTCGCCGGCACGCGCCTCGAACGGTTCCAGCGCGAAGGCGTCGCCGGTGTAGAGGGCCCGACCCGAAACCGACAGATCCGACGCCAGAGCCGACGGATAGCCGACCGAAATGGCGACCGGGGCGACCTCACCCTGCAGGAATGGCCCGAACCGGCCGATCTCGCCGGCGAGCGAGATCGGGTTGCCGTCGAAAACCGCTTTCAGATCAAGGGTCAGGGGCGCGTCGAAGTCGGCCAGCGAGGCCGTCAGGTCGAGCGCGGAGACCTGCCTGCCATCGGCCAGCTGCACCGTACCGTCCTCGATGCTCAGCCGGTCGAGCGACAGGCTTTTCAGCGCCTCGGCGGGAGAGTCCGACCCGCCGGAAGTGTCTGATCCTGCAGTGCTTTCCCGTGACTCCGCCTGCGGCACGGTGATCACCGGACCAACCAGCGCGATCTCGGTCATCCGCACCCTGCCGGACAGCAGCGACGACAGGGCGAGCCCGAAGCGCAGCTCGTCGGCGACCGCAACATCTTGATATTGCTCGCCGATCCGCTGCGAAACGGAAACCTCGCCCGCCACCAGGTCGAGCGAGGGGAACACCGAGATGTCAAGGTCGCCGGCCACGCGGATGCGGTATCCCGTCGCCGATTCCACCTGATCGAACAAGGTGTTACGGACGTTCTCGGCCGATATGAACAGCGGCGCGATCAGGATCGCGACGACGCCGATAATGATGAGAGCGGCAATTCCCCACAGCGCGCGTCGCAACGAACACCTCCAATACGCCAACGATTCGAATTGGTTAATGAAACTAGACCAGAATCCTAAAAAAAGATGACCGCGTGAGGGCAAGCCGCAACTCGGCGCCGGACCTGGTCGTGCCGGTCCTGTCCGTGTCCGTCATTCGTCTGCATTGTCCGGCGCGTATGCATCCTGTATACAAGGACAAAAGGCGAGGATTTCTGGGAGGAATCCGGTGCTTGCGCGTATCCGCCTGACACGGGCGCGCCGATGACGGCGATGCCCGACAAGGAGGTCGACCGCTCGCTGTCGCAGACGGTGAAGGCGCAGCTTGCCCTCCGCGACCTGATCCTGTCCGGCGAGCTCGAGCCCGGCGAGCGCATCTCCGAGCTCTCCATGGTCGACCGGCTGGGCGTCTCGCGCACGCCGGTCCGCATGGCGCTCGTCAGGCTCGAGGAGGAGGGGCTCCTGGAAGCCATCCCGTCCGGCGGGTTCTCCGTTAAGTCCTTCACCGAACGGGATGTTTTCGAGGCCATAGAGATCCGCGGGACGCTCGAGGGGCTTGCCGCCCGCCTCGCCGCCGAACGCGGCCCCTCGGCCAGCGATCTCGTCTCGGTCCGCGATTGTCTCGGCGAACTGGACGCGGTGGTCGAGCGCCATCTGGCCGGCGGCGGCCGCTTCGCCGACTACATCGCCCTCAATGCCCGCTTCCACCGGATGCTGACCGATCTCGCCGGCAGTCATGTCGTCGAGCGCCAGATCGAACGCGTCGTGACCCTGCCGTTCGCCTCGCCGAGCGCCTTCGTGCTGATCCAGGAAGACGTGCCCGAGGCGCGCACCGTGCTGACCGTCGCCCAGGACCATCACCGCTGCGTCGTCGACGCGATCGAAGCGCGCGAAGGCGCGCGCGCAGAGGCGATCATGCGCGAGCACGCCCGCCTGGCCAGCCGCAACCTGCGCTATGCGCTCCGGAACCGGGAGGCCTTCGACCGCATCCCGGGCGCGGCACTACTGCGCCGCCGCGGACGGACCTGACATCCAGCCGGACAGACAAGCCAGCCAACAGATAAGAAATCACCCAAGGAGGAAGCCCCATGCAGAGAACCATCCCGCCCTTCCGCGCCGATCATGTCGGCTCGATCCTGCGCACCGCGCCGTTGAAGGAGGCCCGCGCCAGGCACGAGGCCGGCGAGATTTCCGACGCCAACCTGAAAGCCGTAGAGGACTCGGAAATCCGGAAGATCATCACCAAGCAGGAAGAGGTCGGCCTGCTGCTCGCCACCGACGGCGAGTTCCGCCGTTCCTGGTGGCACTTCGATTTCCTCGCGATGCTGGACGGTGTCGAACTGGTGGCCGGCGAGAAGTCGATCCAGTTCCACGGCATCCAGACCAAGGCGCGCAGCCTGAACATCACCGGCAAGGTCGACTACGCGACCCATCCGATGATCGAGCACTTCACGTTCCTGAAGGAAAATACCAGGGTCACGCCGAAGATGACGATCCCGTCGCCGTCGGTGCTGCATTTCCGCATGGGACGCAACGCGATTTCGAAGGACATCTACCCGGATCTCGATGCCTTCTTCGCCGATACGGCGGCCGCATATCGCAAGGCGGTCGCGGATTTCGCCGCCGCTGGCTGCCGCTACCTGCAGCTAGACGACACGGTCTGGGCCTACCTGTGTTCGGAAGAGCAGCGCGAGCAGGCCCGCCAGCGTGGCGACGACCCCGACGCGCTGCCGAAGATCTACGCCGAGATGATCAACTACGCGATCGCGGAACGTCCTTCGGACATGATGATCACCATGCATGTCTGCCGCGGCAACTTCCGTTCGAGCTGGATCTCCGAGGGCGGCTACGAGCCGGTCGCCGAAGTGATGTTCAACGACGTCGCCATCGACGGCTATTTCCTGGAATACGATACCGACCGTGCCGGCGGCTTCGAACCGCTGCGGTTCGTGCCGAAGGGCGACAAGCAGATCGTGCTCGGCCTGATCACCTCGAAGAGCGGCACGCTGGAGAAACCGGAGGATGTGAAGCGCCGCATCGAGGAGGCGACCCAGTTTGTCGACCTCGAGCAGTGCTGCCTGTCGCCGCAGTGCGGCTTCGCCTCGACGGAGGAGGGCAACGTTCTCACCGAAGACCAGCAGTGGGCCAAGCTCCGGGAGATTGTCGAGATTTCCAGGGAAGTCTGGGGGTAGGACGCGGCGTCGGTCTTTCCAGGCCGGCAAACTCGGGTCCAACCCTTCCAGGCCGGGCTACCCGCTAACCCGCGGTGGGGGGCTTCAGGCGGCCGTATTTCGCCATCACCGCCTTCAGTGCCTCGGTGTCGATGCCGGGGCAGACCTTGCCCTTCGGCTTCACGGTGCCAACGTCCTCGCCCTGGACGATGGCGTTGATGACGCTTTCGTCCACGGCCTCGACGGCGGCCTGGTAGAGCGGGTCGAGCACGTCCCAGTTGAGGCTGCGACGCGTGATCACCGGTCCGGCATATACGGAATCAACCATGTCGTCGGCGACGGAGAAGGCGAGGAAGATGTCGCCGGAACTGTTGCCGCCGGCAGTTCCCGACCGGCCGATGCCGAGCGCGGCGCGCTTGGCGAGATTGCGCAGGAGAGCGTCGGAGAGCGGCGCATCCGTCGCCAGGATGACGATAATGGACCCCGTTTCGGTCTCGCGCATCCGTCTTTCGGGCATTTCCTCGCCGACGGGCACGCCCAGCACCGTGAACCACGGCCGGATCCCGAAATTGGCCTGAACGAGCGCGGCGACCGTGTAGGTCTCCCCGCCAATGTCGATACGACGCGACGACGTGCCGGTCCCGGCCTTGAATTCGTAGGCGATCATGCCGTTGCCGCCGCCGACCGAGCCTTCCGCGACGACGCCGGACGTGGCGCCGTCTAGTGCGGCGATCGCGTGTTCGGGCTTTACGTGAAGGGCGTTTATGTCGTTCAGGGTGCCGTCGTAGGTCTCCGCCACGATCGGCATCGCCCAGGCGTCGTCCTCGCGGAAATGCGCTTCGTAGGTGCGGATCATCCACTCAACGGCGCCGTGATGGCAGGCGCCGATGCCATGGGTGTTGGTGATCAGGACGGGGCCGAGGAAATAGCCGGCGTCGTTCACCCAATGCACGCCCGTCATCTCGCCGTTGCCGTTGAACGCGTGGAACCCCGCCCATACCGGGCGGGGCCTGTCCTTGTCCGGGCGCGGAATGACGGCGGTGACGCCGGTGCGCATGCGTTTAGCCGGGTCGGTAAGCGTGGTGAACCCGACGCGGACGCCGGGCACGTCGGTGATGGCATTGAAGGGGCCCGGTGTGCCCGGAAAGGGCAGGCCGAGGTCGCGGGCGCGGGGCTTCGACATGGTGGTCTCGTGTGGAGGGTGGGGCCGGCGTCCGCCGAACCGTCAGACCCGTGACTTGCGATAGGAGTCCTTCAGCGCGATCAGCGGCCCGTCGAAGATGAACAGGTCGCAGCCGTCGACCTCGACGCGCTTGCCGTCCGGCGCCGTGCCGATGAAGCGCCACTGCGAGAGGCCACGATCGCCGAAGACGCTATGGCGTCCATTGGTCCATTGCGCGTCGGGAAAGCCCGCGAAGATGGCGGCATAGCCTTTCCGCACGGCTTCGCGGCCCTCGAAGACCGCGCCGTCCGCGTCCGGTCCGCCCGAGGCGTGAAACGCGCAGTCCTGTGCCATGCAGGCCATCAGGCCGTCGACGTCGTGTGCGTTCCAGGCCGCGATGAACCGGTCCAGCGTCTCGAGCCGTTCCCGGTGACGCGCCGTGTCGCCCGTGGTGTCGTCTCGCGCCATCCCGATCACCCCGTGATCTCGACTTCGAGGAAGCGCATCTCGCCCGGCCCGTCATTGACCACGTTGTGCTCGACACCGACCTTGCGCGCATAGGGAATGCCCTCGGTCAGTTCGGCCGTCGCGGCGTTCCCGTCCGGCATCTCGATCAGCAGGCGCCCGCTCACCAGCGGCACCACCACATAGTCGTGTTCGTGCCGGTGCCATCCCGTTTCGGCGCCGGGCTCGAAGGCCCATTCGGTGGCCTTCACGCGGCCGTCGTCGATGCGCACGGTCGGCGTCGCCTTGGGTCTCTCGATCATGTCGTCTTCCTCGATCGTCGCTTGCGGGCAGGGGCTAGTGGGTCAGGCCCGGTCCGCCACCATTGAATGTCAGGCACATGAAATCATGGAACGCGCGGGCCGCCGGTGACAACTCCGCATCACGTTTCCACGCAAGTCCCAAGTCCATGGAGGGGACGAGGTCATAGACATTGCGCGTTTCGATGCGCTGACCCTCCAGGGACCAGGGCCGGTAGACCATGTCCGAGAGGATTGTGATGCCGGTGCCGTTGGCGACCATCGAGCGCACGGCTTCGACCGAGGACGTGCGGAAAATCGTTCTGGGACGAAATGGCGTCTTCTCCCAATAGCGTTCGGCGGTCTGTTGGGCCTCGTCGACGGTCAGCATGACGTAGGGCTCCTGGGCCACGTGCTCCAGCCGGATCTCCGGCATGCCCGCCATAGGATGGTCGATCGGCAGCCACAGCCGCCGCCGCGAGCGGATCAACGTCTCGTGGTCGAGCGCCATCCGGTTCTCCAGGTTCGAGGTAAGGAGGACCGCGATATCGAGCCGGCCATCCATCAGCTCCTCCTCGATCGCCTCCCGCGGCGCCTCGCGCAGCTCGATGGTCGCCGCGGGATAGCTGCGCGAAAACCGCGCCTGGTGCTGCGGCATGAAGTAGCCGGCCACCGTATAGGTCACGCCTA
Organism: Microbaculum marinisediminis; assembly: GCF_025397915.1. Classification (NCBI taxonomy): domain Bacteria; kingdom Pseudomonadati; phylum Pseudomonadota; class Alphaproteobacteria; order Hyphomicrobiales; family Tepidamorphaceae; genus Microbaculum; species Microbaculum marinisediminis. The sequence continues at coordinate 480,339 of NZ_JALIDZ010000002.1, read as the reverse complement.
TGCGGATGGGACCCTGCGCCTTGGTGGTCGAAACGCTGGGGACGCGCAGCGCCTCGTCGACGGACGCGATGATGTTGCGGGCGTGCTGCAGGAACCGGCTGCCCTCGAAGGTCAGCGTAACGCCGTTGGGATGGCGGTCGAACAGGCGTGTGCCGAGGCGCAGCTCGAGTTGCTTGATCGCACCGGTTACCGCGGATTGCGAGACATTCAGCTCGACGGCGGCGCGTGAAACCTGGCCGGTCTCCGCAGCGCCGACGAAGTAGCGCAATTGGCGCAAGGATAGCGTCATCCAGTAGCCCCCGGATCATCTCCTAAGTTGCACTTTTTCTGGCATGCCCGAAAAAGCGGCATCGAAACGGTGCAATAGATATCAATATTCGTGATACTGGAGCACAGCATTTTCGATTTAACAATACCATCAACCTGCGCAAACATAGGGACCGACCTTGCGGCTGCACCCTGCCGCGCTATCCGGGTCCACTTGGGAGGTGTTGATGAACCGCTATCTTCAAGGTGCCGCTGTTGCGGCCATCCTCGTCGGGGCCGCCGGTGCGGCTTCGGCGGCCGACTGGTTCCCTTATCCGGTTGAATCGTGGGATCCGCCCTTCGACATGGCGAGCCCGCGAACCTCGGTTGAATACGTGCCGCTCGACAAGGCCAGCAAGCCTTGGGAGCTGTGCGTCTCGTTCCCGCACATGAAGGATGCCTACTGGCTCGGCGTCGACTACGGCGTGTCCGAAGAAGCCAAGCGCCTCGGGGTCAAGATGCAGCTCGTCGAAGCGGGCGGCTACACCGAGCTACAGAAGCAGGTCTCCCAGATCGAGGACTGCGTGGCCGCGGGGGCGGACGCCGTCATCATCGGCGCAATCTCCTTCGACGGCCTCAACAACCTGGTTTCCGAGATCCGCAAGAAAGACATTCCCGTGATCGACGTGATCAACGGCATGTCCTCGCCGGAACTGTCGGCCAAATCGCTCGTCTCCTTCGGCGAAATGGGCGCCAAGGCCGGTCAGTTCCTGGCCGAGGCTCATCCCGCGGGTTCCGAGACGGTGAAGGTCGGCTGGTTCCCGGGCCCGGCGGGCGCCGGCTGGGTGGAGGCCGGCAACACTGGCTTCATCGGTGCCGTGGACGGCAGTGCCGTCGAGGTCGTCGAGACCAAGTACGGCGACACCGGCAAGGAAGCCCAGTCGAAGCTGGTCGAGGATACCCTCGAGGCCCATCCCGACCTCGACTACATCGTCGGCACGGCCGTAACCGCCGAAGCGGCCGTTCCGATCCTGCGCGACCGCGGCCTGACCGATCAGGTCAAGGTGCTGTCCTATTACTTCACGCCCGGCGTCGATCAGGGCATCCGGCGCGGCCAGATCCTCGCCGCCCCGACCGACTCCACCGTGATCCAGGGCCGTATCGCCGTCGATCAGGCGGTCCGCATCCTCGAAGGCAAGGACTACATGAAGCACGTCGGTCCGGCGCTCTATGTGGTCAGCCAGGACACGATCAAGGACTTCGATCCGTCCTCGACGCTTGCCCCGGACGGCTTCAAGCCGGTCTTCCGGGTCGAGTAGGCCGCGAACAGCCGCCGCGCACAGGACCCGGTTCGCCATGAACACGGAAGATCAGCGCGGCGGCCCCGCTTTCGGGGCCGCCTCTTCCCCCGGGAACGACAGGGGCCCCGCTTTCGGGGCCGCCCCTCTCCTCGAGACGCGCGGGATATCCAAGCAGTATCCGGGGGTGCTGGCGCTCGACCGGGTCGATTTCGATCTGAAGCCGGGTGAGGTGCACATCCTGTTCGGGGAGAATGGGGCGGGCAAGTCCACGTTGATTTCCATTCTCGCCGGCGTGCAGCGGCCGACCCAGGGCGAGGTCCGCTTCCGGGGCGAGAAGATCGAGCACGAGTCGGTCCATCAGGCACGGGAACTCGGCATTTCGGCGGTGTTCCAGGAATTCTCCCTGGTCCCGCAGATGACCGTCGAGGAAAACCTGTTCCTGGGAGCGGAGATCACGCGCGGCGGCGTCTTGGACAAGGTCGCACTTCATCGCCGTGCCCAGGAGATCATCGACCGGCTCGGCTTCCCGTTGCGGCCCGGCGACCGGGTACAGCATCTGACCCGTGCCGAACAGCAGATGGTCGAAATTGCCAAGGCGTTTCGTTCGGATCTGTCGGTTCTCATTCTCGACGAGCCGACGGCCTCGCTGACCGATCGCGAGACCGAGCAGCTCTTCGCCCTGATCGATCAGATCAAAGCCGAGGGTGTCGGGGTGGTCTACATCACCCATCGTATGCAGGAAATCCGCCGCATCGGCGACCGCATCACGGTGCTGCGCGACGGCCGCTATGTCGCGACGCTGGACGCCAAGACCGCAGGCGACGAAGAACTGGTCCGCCTGATGACCGGACGGGTCATCTCCGAGCTGTTCCCGAGCATCAGGTTCGAACCCGGCGAGGAAAGGCTGCGGATCGATCGCTTGACCACGCCGAAGAAGACGGTGGTGGATGCCTCGCTCACCGTCAGGAGCGGCGAGATCGTCGGCCTGGCCGGCCTAGTCGGCTCCGGCAAGTCCGAGATCATGCGCGCCGCGTTCGGCGTCGACCCTGTTGCCACTGGTAAGGTCACTCTGAAAGGCGAGGACATAAGCGGCCTTTCGACCCGCGAGCGGATGAACCGCGGCCTGTTCTACATTCCGCCGGACAGGCGCGAGGAGGGGCTGATAATGATGCGCTCCTGCCGCGAGAACATGTCGCTGCCCTCGCTCGACCGCGCTCCGTTCGCCAAGGGGGGCTTGCTCGACCGCGTTGGCGAGGCGCGCAGGGCGGGCGAACTCGCCGACCGCATGAATCTGCAGCCGCGCCGCATCGAGCGCGCCGTCGACCATTTCTCCGGCGGCAACCAGCAGAAGGTGCTGCTTGCCAAATGCCTGACGCGGCCCGTCGACGTCTATGTCTTCGATGAGCCGACCGTCGGTGTCGATGTCGGTACGCGCGCGGCGATCTACGCGTTTATCCGCGACCTCTGCGAGGCCGGTGCCGCGGTGGTGCTTATCTCCTCGGATCTGCCCGAGATCCTGCACCTTACGAACCGCGTCTACGTGTTCTACCGCGGCCGGGTGATGGCCGAGGTCCACGGTGAGGACATCACCGAGGAAAACCTGCTCAAGCATTTCTTCGAAAGGGAGGCGGCGTGATGGCCAGCCCCGAGACCGGAACCAAGGCCGATATCTCCGCACCGAAGCGCGATCTCGCCTACTGGATGAAGTTCCTCTTCATCCGCCTCGGCGTTCTGCCGTTCCTGCTGGTCATTGCGATTGTCATCTTCACGATGATGTCCGACAACTTCCTGTCGGCGCGAAATCTCACCAATGTCGTGCGCCAGTCTGTCTATTTGATGATCGTCTCGCTGGGCCAGATGTTCGCGCTTCTGACCGGCGGCTTCGACCTGTCGGTCGGCACCATCCTGGCGATCACATCGGTCGTCGGCGCTTCGGTGATGGCGGCCGTATACGCCACGATGCCGGATGCGGTCGTGCTTGCGATCGCGATCGGCGCGCTGGCCGGCATTGCCGCCGGTGTCGCCGTCGGCGTCTGCAACGGGATCGGCGTGGCGGTGTTCGGCGTGTCGCCGTTCATCATGACGCTCGGCATGTCCTCTGTCGGCTTCGGCATAGCGCTGTTCCTGACCGGCGGCGTTCCGGTCTACGGCATGCCCGTCGAGTTCGGCGAGTTCTTCGGCTTCGGAAAACTGTTCGGCGTGCCGGTCCCGATCTATATCGCCGCGCTCCTGGCGCTGGTTACCTTCTTTTTCGTCAACTGGACCCGTCAGGGCCGCTACTTCTATGCCGTCGGCGGCAACGAGAAGGCCGCGCGCCTGTCGGGCATCAACACGCGCATGACGCTGTTCATCACCTACGTGCTGACGGCGCTGCTCGCCGGTATCGCCGGCATGCTGCTGACCGCCCGTCTGGATACCGGCGAAGCCAATATCGGCGCGTCGATGCCGCTCGAATCCATCGCCGCCTGCGTCATCGCCGGCGTCTCGCTGCGCGGCGGCGTCGGCCGTGTCGAGAACGTGGTGCTGGGCGCGCTGTTCATCGTGCTGGTGCAGAACGGCATGAACCTGGCGCGCATCGAATCCTATCTGCAGATGGTCGTGCTCGGTGCGTTGCTGATCCTGGCGGTGATCGCCGACCAGATCCGTCTCCGGTATCTCGCCGGATCCCAGGACTGAATGACGGATGACCACGCGGATCCCAAGGGAGGCCATAAACCGATGACGTTCTTGAACTGCGACATGGGCGAGAGCTACGGGCTCTATCGGATGGGCGACGACGAGGCGCTGATGCCGCTGATTTCGGCCGCCAACGTTGCCTGCGGTTTTCACGCTTCCGACTTCAACCACATCCCCAAGACGGTGCGGCTGGCGAAGAAGCACGGCGTCAAGGTCGGCGCCCATCCCTCGCTGCCCGACCTGCAGGGTTTCGGTCGGCGCGAAATGACGATGCCGCGCGACGAGCTGGCCAACTGCCTAATCTATCAGATCGGCGCGTTGAAGGGCTTCCTCGACGCCGAGGGCATGCCGCTCAACCACATCAAGCCGCATGGAGCGCTTTACGGCATGGCCGCGCGGATGGAGGACGTGGCGCACGCGGTCTGCGATGCCGCGGACATCTACGATTTACCGATCATGGGCATGATCGAGACCTGCCACGAGAAGGTCTACACCGCGCGCGGACATGTCTTCATCGCCGAGTACTATGCCGACCTCTACTATAACGGTCAGGGCAAGCTGCTCATTACGCGCGAACACGATCCTGTCGACCCGCAGGATGCGGCCGAGCGCGCGGTGCGCGCGGTCCGGGAAGGGGTGACGAAGTCCGTCGACGGCAACGACATTCCGGTGCGCGCCGACGCGATCTGCGTCCACTCCGATACGCCGAATGCGGTCGAGGTTGCCAGGGCCGTACGCGACGCGGTCGCGCCCTATCTCGAGGCGGCCTGAGCGACGGCGAGCCTTACGGACAATTCGAACGAAGAAGAGAGACGGGATACCATGAGCATCGAAATCCTCTCCCCGCTGCCGGGAACCTTCTATCGCAAGCCGGCGCCTGACCAGGCGCCCTACAAGGAAGACGGCGACGCCGTCGCGAAGGGCGAGGTCATCGGCCTCGTCGAGGTCATGAAGACCTTCTACGAGGTCAAGGCCGACGCCGACGGACAAATCGAGTCGTTTCTCGTCGAGAACGAGGACGCCGTCCAGGCCGGCCAGCCGCTGGCCAGGCTCAAGGGCTGAGACGGGCAGCACATGGCCATTCGCAAACTGCTGGTCGCCAACCGCGGCGAGATCGCCGTGCGGATCATCCGTGCGGCGCGTGATCTCGGCATTCGCACGGTCCAGGCCCACAGCGAAGCCGATACCGCTTCGCTGGCGGTGCAACTCGCCGATTCCGCCGTCAACATCGGGCCCGCCCAGGCGCCGAAATCGTACCTGAACATCAAGGCGATCGTGGAGGCGGCAAAGGCGAGCGGCGCCGACGCCGTGCATCCCGGTTATGGCTTTCTGGCCGAAAGCTCGCATTTCGCCGACGCGGTCGAGGCGGCGGGGCTGACATTCGTCGGACCGCGCGGCGACACGATCCGGATGATGGGCGACAAGGTGGCCGCCCGCGCCGCCGCGGCGAAAGCCGGCGTGCCGACGGTGCCCGGCAGCGACGGGCGCATCGACGACGTCGCCGAAGCCGAAGCGCTCGCCGGGAAGATCGGATATCCGGTGATGATCAAGGCCGCCGCCGGCGGCGGCGGTCGCGGAATCCGCATTGCCCACGACCCGAAGGAGTTCGCGCAGTTCTTCCAGCTCGCCCAGACCGAGGCCCGCTCGGCCTTCGGCGACGGCGGGCTCTACGTGGAAAAGGTGGTCGGGCAGGCGCGGCATATCGAGGTGCAGGTGCTCGGCGACGGTACCAACGTCATCCATTGTTTCGAGCGCGAATGCTCGTTGCAGCGACGCCGCCAGAAGGTGTGGGAGGAGGCGCCTTCGACCGCCTTGTCCGAGGACGCCCGCCAACGGCTGTGCGACTCCGCCGTCGCATTGGCGCAATCGGTCAATTATCGCGGCGCCGGCACGCTGGAATATCTTTACGACGATGCCAGCGGCGACTTCTATTTCATCGAAATGAACACCCGCATCCAGGTCGAGCATCCGGTGACCGAGTGGATCACCGGGGTCGATCTCGTCGGCGAGATGCTGAGGATCGCAGGCGGCGAGCCGCTGCGTCTCAGGCAGCAGGACGTCACCCGGCGCGGCCACGCCATCGAGGTGCGTATCAACGCCGAGGATCCGTCCAACGACTTCATGCCGTTCCCGGGCGTCGTCGGCGGCCTGCGCATTCCCGGCGGACCGGGCGTGCGCTTCGACACCATGCTCTACCAGGGCTACGCCATTCCGCCCTTCTACGACTCGCTGCTGGGAAAACTGATCGTCTGGGGCGAGGATCGCGAGCGCGCCATCGTTCGGATGAAACGGGCGCTCGGCGAACTGGAGGTCGCCGGCGTCAAGACGACCATTCCGTTGTACGCGGCACTGGCCGGCGATCCGGACGTCCGTGCCAACGCGGTGCATACCCGCTGGCTCGAGCATTGGCTCGAGTCGAACGCAAAGCAGTTGTGAGGGGGAGTTAGCCAAAGATGGAAAACAGATACTCCTTTGGCGGCGACGAGCACATCTTCGTCGAAGTCAACGAGGAAATGTCCCTTGAGGCCTTCTTCAAGAGCCTGTCGATCACCAGTGCGGTGAAAGAGGCGGAAATCAAGGGCGTTACCGAGATCTGCCCGGCCAATGCGTCGTTCCAGATCAAGTTCGATCCCGACGTGATCCATCCCGACGACATGCTCAAGGAGCTGAAGTCGTTGGAGGTGGCAGCCGAAAAGGCGGAGTCGCGGATCGCTACGCGCATCGTCGAAGTTCCGGTCTTCTACCAGGACCCGTGGACGCACGAGACGCTGATGCGCTTCCGGGAGCGGCATCAGGATCCGAGCGCGACTGACATCGAGTATGCCGCCCGCATCAACGGCTACGACACAGTCGACAAGTTCATCGAGGCCCATTCCGGGGCGCCGTGGTTCGTGTCGATGGTCGGCTTCGTCTCCGGCCTGCCGTTCCTCTACCAGATGGTCGAGCGCGCCCGGCAGATCGAGGTGCCGAAGTATCTGCGGCCTCGTACCGACACGCCGAGGCTCACCGTCGGCATCGGCGGCTGCTTCGGCTGCATCTATTCGGTGCGCGGCGCTGGTGGCTACCAGATGTTCGGCATCACCCCGATGCCGATCTTCGATCCCAATCAGGAAATCAACTACCTCAGCGACTTCATGGTCTTCTTCAAGCCCGGCGATATCGTCAAATGGAAGCCGATCGGCCGCGAGGAGTATGACGAAGCGGTTGCCCAGGTCGAAGCCAACACGTTCACGCCGCGGACCCACGACGTGACCTTCGATCTCGGGGAATTCGAAAAGGATATCGACGGCTACAACGCCAAGCTGATGGAGGGGCTCTATGGCAATTAAGGTCAACAATCCGGGGCTCGCCACCACCATTCAGGACCTCGGCCGGCCCGGCTACTATCACCTCGGCATTCCGATCGGCGGCGCCATGGACCGTTTCGCGCTGCACTGCGCCAATCTGCTCGTCGGCAACGGTGAGGGCGCAGCCTGCCTGGAATGCGTGTTCATGGGCCCGGAACTCGAGTTCACCGAGGACGCGACGGTGGCCGTCACCGGCGCCGATCTGCCGCCGAAGCTCGATGGCGAGCCACGCGCGACCTGGACCTCCTTCAAGGTGAAGGCGGGGCAGGTTCTGTCCTTCGATTTTCTGAAGGCGGGGGCGCGCGCCTATATTGCGGTATCGGGCGGCATCGACGTGCCGGTCCAGCTGGGCAGTCGTTCGACCTATGCGATCGGCGCGCTTGGCGGTGTCGATGGCAGGGCGATCGCGGCCGGCGACGAGCTTCCCGTCGGATCGGGAGCGGGAGCGGCCGAAGGGCGCAGCGTTCCCGCGAACATGCGCCGCATGCCGAGTGGCGCGGTCGAGCTGCGCATGCTGCCCGGCCTCTACTGGCACCGCATCACCAAGGAGGCCGGAGCGCACTTCTTCGAGGACACCTGGAAGGTGGCCCCCGAATGCGACCGCATGGGCTACCGCTTCCGTGGCGGTCGTCCGCTGGACTTCGTGCCGCGTGAGCAGCCGTTCGGCGCTGGCTCCGACCCCTCGAACATCGTCGACGCCTGCTATCCCTATGGCTCGATCCAGGTGCCCGGCGGTACCGAGCCGATCGTCCTGCATCGCGATGCGGTGTCGGGCGGCGGCTACTTCATGCTCGGCACGGTGATTTCCGCCGACATGGACCTGATAGGCCAGATGCAGCCGCATACGGAGACCAGGTTCGTCGCCGTCGACATGGACCAGGCGTTGAAGGCACGTAAGGAACGGCACGCTGCTCTCGACGAGGTGCGGGCGCACTTGTCCTGATCGCAAACGTCACGGACAGGAGGCGGATCGGGGCGCGCCGCTGCGGCATTTCTCCGATCCGCCAATACAATGCGGCTGCCGCGCGAATGGCTCTGGGCGAACCCGGTCTTTGCGAGGGGACGTCGGCGTTTGAGTGCCGCGCCGGCGGGGGTCTCGCGTCCGTCTCATGCATGGTTAATTATTCGGCGTAACAGCTCGTAAACACATGGCGCGTTATTTTCGACCCGATATTTGAGGGGCTCGCAATGACGCGATTCCGCGACAGATGGCCGAACTTGGCGCGCACCGTCCTGCCGGCGGACGATGCGGACAGAGTGTTGTGGTACGGCCTGCTCGTCGTCCTCGGTGCCGCGGCGCTGACTTTGTCCGCCAAGGTCCAGATCCCGTTCTGGCCGACGCCTTTCACCATGCAGACACTGGTCGTGCTTCTGATCGGGGCCGTGTTCGGGCTTCGCCTTGGCATCGCGACGGTCGCCGTCTATCTCGCTGAAGGCGCGGTCGGTTGGCCGGTCTTCGCCGGCGGTGGCGGATACGCCTATTTCCTTGGGCCGACCGGCGGATTTCTGATCGGCTTCCTCGTCGCCGTAGCGGTCGTCGGATACCTCGCCGAACACGGCTTCGACCGGCGCTGGCATACCGCTCTGATTGCCTTCCTTGCTGGCGATGCCGTGCTGTTCGCCTTCGGCCTGGCGTGGCTCATCTATCTGTTCGGTGTCGCCGATGCGATTTCGATCGGCCTCACGCCGTTCCTGCTTGCCGAAGCCGTCAAGATCACAGTGGCGATGGCCGCCCTGCCGTTCGCGTGGAAACTTGTCGGTCCCCGGTTCGGCTACCGGCACTGATCCGCGGTTTTGCACCGGTCGGACCGATCGTTTTTTTGACCGGACGGTAGAAACCTGTCTTAAAATCCGCTTCCGTGGCACGCCCGTCGCACACTTCGCACGACGCGGCGGCGTTTCGACTCGGATGGGGGGCGGCGTGAGCGATGGTTCGTTTCATGAGAGTGCGCAATTGCGCGCCGCTGTCCTGCCCCGACCGTGTGCAACGGCGACGTCCGCCCGTGGCCGTCGCAGCGTCGGGCTTCGACGCGCCGAGTTCGCGCCGATATGGCATGTTTCTTGTTTTCCGTGCATTCCCGACTGGGAAAACTGAGTCGCCGATCGATAATCGAAGAGAGGGGAGAAGTTCACATGAGATCCGGTTGGACTGTTCGTTTCACCCGCCGCGCCGTACTCGGCGCCGCCGCACTCGCGCTTGCGGTCGGCGTTGGCGGTAGCCCCGCCGCGGCGCAGAAGGCCAAGCCCATCAAGGTCGCGGCGATCTACACCGTGCCTGTCGAGCAGCAGTGGGTGAGCCGCATCCACAAGGCGCTCAACACCGCCAAGGACCGGGGCGACATCACCTACGTCTACTCCGAGAACGTCGCCAACACCGACTACGAGCGCGTCATGCGCGAATATGCCGAGCAGGGCATGGATCTCGTTCTTGGCGAGGCCTTCGCCGTGGAGCGGGCCGCGCGCAAGGTGGCGGCGGAGTATCCCGAAACCGCCTTCCTGCTCGGCTCGTCCTTCGGGCCGTCGCAGCCGAATTTCGCGGTGTTCGACAACTTCATCCATGAGCCCAGCTACCTGACCGGCATGATCGCCGGCGCGGCGACGGAGTCGAACATCATCGGCATGGTCGGCGGCTACGCGATTCCCGAGGTGAACCGTCTGATGAACGCCTTCATGGAGGGCGCGCTGGCGGTGAACCCGGACGTGAAGTTCCTCGTGACCTTCATCAACTCCTGGTACGACCCGCCGAAGGCCAAGGAAGCCGCCTTCGCCATGATCGACAAGGGCGCCGACATCCTCTACGCCGAGCGGTTCGGCGTCTCCGACGCCGCCAAGGAACGCGGCATCAAGGCGATCGGCAACGTCATCGATACGGCCGGCGACTATCCCGGCACCATCCTGGCGAGTGCCTTGTGGCACATGGAGCCGACCGTCGACCGCGCCATCGACGCGGTGGCGAACGGCACCTTCGAGCCGGCCGATTACGGCCAGTTCAGCTACATGGGATATGGCGGCGGCTCCTTCGTCGTTGACGAATCCCTTGCCCCGGCCGATGCCGTCAAGGCAGCCCGGGAGACGGAACAGGAAATCAAGGACGGCCTGTTCCGCGTCAACGTCAACGACGCCGAACCCAAGTCGACGATGTGAGGCATACCCGGCGCGGGGGAGGGGACGGACTAGGCCGATCCTCCCCCGGGCCGAATGTTCGGGCGAGGGCGCCGCGCGACCGCGGGCCGCGAGCGTTGCATGATCGGGAGGAGGGGGAGCCGATCCCATGATTGCATCCGGAACTGACCGATCCGGGGCGCCCGTCGTCCTGGCGCTTCGGGATATCTCCAAGCGCTTCGGTCCGCTGCTGGCGAACGACGCGATCGACCTGGAGCTGAGGCGCGGCGAGATCCTGGCGCTGCTCGGCGAAAACGGCGCCGGCAAGACGACGCTGATGAACATCCTGTTCGGTCACTACGTGGCCGACGAGGGCGAGGTGCTGGTCGCCGGTGCATCCGGCGTGCTCGAGCCGCTGGAGCCGGGCTCCCCGCATGCCGCCCTCGAGGCCGGCATCGGCATGGTGCACCAGCATTTCACGCTGGCCGAAAACCTGACGGGCCTCGAAAACATCGTGCTCGGCACCGGTCCGGCACTGAGCCTGCGGCTGTCCACCGGCCCGGCCCGGCGCAAGGTCGCCGCGCTGATGAAGCGCTCGGGTCTCACCGTCGACCTGGACATCCAGGTTTCGCGCCTGACCGTCGGCGAGAAGCAGCGCGTCGAGATCCTCAAGGCGCTGTATCGCGACGCCCGCATCCTCGTCATGGACGAACCGACCGCGGTGCTGACGCCGCAGGAGGCGGAGGGCCTGTTCGAGACGGTCCGGCATCTCGCGGAAACCGGTCTGGCGGTGATCTTCATCGCCCACAAACTCGCCGAGGTCCTGGCGGTATCCGACCGCATCGCCGTGCTGCGCGCCGGCAGGAAGGTCGGCGAGATGGCCCGCGCCGATGCCGACCGGCGCAGGATCGCCGAGATGATGGTTGGCCGCGACGTGCCGGAAAGCCGTCGCACGCCGCGTGAGCCGGGCAAACCCCTGCTCGAGCTGCGCGAGGTCGCCGTGGCCGGTGCCGATGTCCGCAAGTCCCTGCACGCGGTCTCGCTGATGGTGCGCGAGGGCGAGATCGTCGGCATCGCCGGCGTTTCCGGTAACGGCCAGGCGGCGCTCGCCGGCCTCGTCGCCGGCCTCGCCGCGCCGACCTCCGGCGAATTGATCCTCTATGGCGACAGGGTCACGCGTTTCGATCCGCGCCGGTTTTCCCGCGCCGGCATCGCCCGCATTCCGGAGGATCGCCACCACGACGGCGTCGTCGGCGCCATGACGGTCGCGGAGAACGTGGTGATCGAGGAGGTGCGCGAACCGGGCTACCAGTCGGCGGGTTTCCTCAAGCGCCAGCCGATCCGCGCCCGCGCATTGGATGCCATCCGCGATTACGACGTCCGCTGTCCCGGACCCGATGCTCCCGCGCGGCTGCTGTCGGGCGGCAATATCCAGAAGCTGATCCTTGCCCGTGTCCTGGACCGCAGTCCGAGGGTGATCCTCGCCAACCAGCCGACGCGCGGCCTCGACGTCGGCGCCCAGACCGAGGTGCACCGTCGCCTGCTCGAGGCGCGCGGGCGCGGGGCCGGCGTGCTGCTGATCTCCGAGGACCTGGACGAGCTGATGATCGTTTCCGACCGCATCGCCGTCATTCACAACGGCCACCTCTCCGAGCCGATGCCGGCGGATACGCTGGATCGCGGCACGCTCGGCCTGATGATGGCCGGGCATGAAGAGGAGACCGCGGCGTGATCCGGTTCGAGCCGCGCCCCGTTTCGCCCGTCCTCTCCGTCGTGGTCCCTGTCGCGGCCGCGCTGATCTCGCTGGCCTTCGCCGCGATCCCGCTCGCCTTTGCCGGAGCCCCGATCTTCTCCTCCTACGGCCTGATGGTGAAGGGCGCCTACGGCTCGCTCTTCGCCTTCTCCGAGACGCTGACGCGCACCACGCCGCTGATCCTGACCGGCCTCGCCGCCGCGGTCGCCTTCCGGGCGAAGCTCTGGAATATCGGCGGTGAGGGCCAGCTCTATGCCGGCGCGCTCGCCGCCGTGGCGATCGGAACCGGTGTGATCGGCGGGCCGAGCTGGGTGATGATCCCGGCGGTCGTGATCGCCGGCGCCGTCGCCGGAGCGCTCCTGATGCTCGGCCCTGCGCTGTTGAAGCTGCGGTTCGGCGCCGACGAGGTGGTCACGACCCTGCTCCTGAACTTCATCATGCTCCTGTTCGTGCAGATGATGCTCGAAGGCGCGCTGAAGGACCCGATGGGGCTCGGCTGGCCGCAATCTCCGCCGATCGTCGACGAGGCCATGCTGCCGACCCTGATCGAGCGCATGCGCGTCCATTCCGGCCTGCTGATCGGTCTGGCGATGGCCGTGCTGGTCTACGTCATGATGCGCTACACGGTGTGGGGCTACGAGATCCGCGCCGTCGGCGAGAACGCGTCGGCGGCGCGCTATGCCGGCATTCCCGTGACGGCGACCGTCGTGCGCGTGGCGCTGATCTCCGGCGGTCTTGCCGGTCTCGCCGGTGTCGGCGAGGTGGCGGGTCTGAAGGGCTATCTCACCGCCGACCTGTCGCCGGGTTTCGGCTATGCCGGCATCGTCGTGGCCATGCTGGCGGGCCTGTCGCCGCTCGGCGTTGTCGCCGCCGCCCTGTTCGTCGCCAGCGTTTTCGTCGGCGCCGACTCGATGAGCCGCGCGATCGGCGTCTCCAGCTATCTGGCCGACCTGGTCGTCGCCATGTCGCTGCTCTGCGTGCTGGTTGGCGGTTTCCTGGTGCGCTTCCGCATCCGCTGGGTCGGGCGACACCACGCGGCACAGACCCATGCGCGGTCGGGCGGGGAGGGCTGAGACGATGGAAATCCTCGAGATCCTCGTCACGGCGAACTTCTGGGCCGCCGCCGTCCGCATCGCCTCGCCGCTGATCTTCGGCGTCCTCGGCGCGCTGATCTGCGAGCGCGCCGGCGTTCTCAACCTCGGTATCGAAGGCATCTTCACCGCCGGTGCCATGGCCGGCTGGATGGCGGTCTGGATCGGCCTGCCGCTGTGGGGCGGTGTCCTCGTCGCCGCCCTCACCGGCGGCGTCTTTGGCCTCCTGCATGCCGGCCTCACGGTGCCGCTCGGCCTGTCGCAGCACGTCTCCGGCATCGGCGTGACGCTGCTGGCCTCGAGCCTGGCCTATTTCACCTATCGAACGGCCCTGCCGGACGTTTCCTCTCCGCCGCGCATCGTGCCGTTCCAGCCGCTCGAAATCCCGGTCCTCTCCGACATCCCGTTCCTCGGGCCGGCGCTGTTCAACCAGACCGCGCTGACCTGGTTCGCCTTCATCATGGTCGGCGTCGTCGCTTGGGTGCTCTATCGCACGCCGCTGGGACTGGCGCTCAGGGCGGTTGGCGACAATCCGGCCTCTGTCGACGCGCAGGGCCTGTCGGTTTACGGGCTTCGCATCGGCGCGGTGGTCGCCGGGTCCGCGCTGATGGCCATTGGCGGCGCGTTCCTCACCATGTCCGCCTTCGACGCCTTCTTCTTCGGCATGGTCAACGGTCGCGGATGGATCTGCATCGCGCTCACCGTCTTCGCCTCCTGGCGGCCCGGAAAGGCGCTTCTGGGCGCGCTGCTGTTCGGCGCCTTCGACGCCTTCCAGGTGCGCCTGCAGACCGAGGTCGGGGCATTCCTGCCGAGCCAGGTCTTCCTGATGCTGCCATATGTCCTGTCGATCGTCGCGCTGGTCGTCGTGGCGCGGAAGGCGGATTATCCTAGGGCGCTGCTGGTGCCGTGGTTCAAGGGACAGCGCTGAGACGGCCAGTCGTGTACCCACGTCATCCCCGGACGCAGCACAGCGAAGATCCGGGGATCTCGTGCCGTATTCCGTATCCAGAGATTGCCGGGTCGAGCCCGGCAATGACGAATTGAGAAGATAGCCCCATGACCTTCGATCTGATTGTCAGAAACGCGACGCTGCCCGACGGGCGGACCGGCATCGACATCGCCTGCGAGAGCGGCCGGATCGCCGCCGTCGAACCGAGTATCGCCGCCGACGCCGGCCGGGTGATCGACGCGAACGGGCATCTTGTTTCCCCGCCCTTCGTCGATCCGCACTTCCACATGGACGCGACGCTGTCGCTCGGCATCCCGCGGATGAACCGGTCGGGAACCCTGCTCGAAGGCATCGCGCTGTGGGGCGAGTTGAAGCCGTTGCTGACCCGCGAGGCGGTGAAGGAGCGCGCACTCAGGTACTGCGATCTCGCGGTCAGCCAGGGTCTGCTGGCGATCCGCACCCACGTCGATGTCTGCGACGACCGCTTGCTCGCCGTCGAGGCATTGCTGGAGGTCAAGCGGGAGGTCGCGCCGTATATCGATCTGCAGCTCTGTGCCTTTCCGCAGGACGGCTATTACCGGTCGCCGACGGCGGCGGAGAACCTGGAACGGGCGCTGGACTTAGGGGTAGACGTGGTCGGCGGCATTCCGCATTTCGAACGCACCATGGCCGACGGCGCCCGCTCCGTCACCGCGCTCTGCGAGATCGCCGAGAAACGCGGCCTGCTGGTCGACCTGCATTGCGACGAGACCGACGACCCGATGTCGCGGCACATCGAGACGCTTGCCTACGAGACGCAACGGCTCGGCCTGCACGGCAGGGTCAATGGTTCGCACCTGACCTCCATGCATTCGATGGACAACTACTACGTCTCCAAGCTCCTGGCTCTGATGGCCGAAGCCCGCGTCTCGGCAATCCCCAATCCGCTCATCAACATCGTCATCCAGGGGCGCCACGATACCTACCCGAAGCGCCGCGGCATGACCCGCGTGCCGGAACTGCGCGCGCACGGCATCGAGGTCGCCTTCGGCCATGATTGCGTGATGGACCCCTGGTACTCGCTCGGCAACGCCGACATGCTCGAGGTCGCCGCCATGGGTCTGCACGTGGCGCAGATGACGAGCCGCGACGACATGCGCTGGTGTTTCGACCGGGTGACCAAGGGCGGCGCCGCGGTGATGCACCTCGATGGCTACGGCCTCGATGTCGGCTGCAACGCCGACATGGTGCTGCTCCAGGCCGCCGATCCCATCGAGGCGATCCGCCTGAAGGCGACCCGGCTCGCCGTCATCCGCCGCGGCAGGGTGATCGCCGAGACGCCGGCGCGCGTCGCGAGCCTCGCCCTGCCGGGCCGACCGGCGACCGTCGATCCGGCGTCCTATGCTCCGAAAGACGCGTCCGAAGACGCCGGCTGAAGTCGCCGGACGCAATTCAGTAAATTTGACCGATTGATAAAAATTTTGATCGGGTGAATAATTCTGTCAGGCTACGTGTCGAGTGGCCGGCGAGTTTCGTGTGTGCGGTGGTGTCCAACCGCTGCCGCGCTGGGGGCGAAGGCGTCGACCACTCACCTGAAGGAGGAGAGACGGGTATGGCACCCAAGCCGATGTCCGGGGGACCCGATATCGCCGCCGGCCGACTCACGGCCGAGGACTACCAGCGCAATTTCTCTGATCTGCACCCGCCGCTGACCCGGCACGAAGCGACGGTCGAGGCCGATCGTTGCTTCTTCTGCTACGACGCGCCGTGCACGATCGCCTGTCCGACGTCGATCGACATCCCGCTGTTCATCCGCGAGATATCGACCGGCAATCCGGACGGCGCGGCCAAGACCATCTTCGCCCAGAACATCCTCGGTGGCATGTGTGCCCGCGTCTGCCCGACAGAGACGCTATGCGAGGAGGCCTGCGTTCGCATGGAAGGCGAGGGAAAGCCGGTCAAGATCGGCATCCTGCAGCGCTACGCCACCGACCATTTCATGGAGGCGGGCGAAACGCTTTACGAGCGCGCCGAAGAGACCGGCAAGACCGTTGCCGTCGTCGGCGGTGGTCCGGCCGGGCTCGCCTGCGCCCATGCACTCGCCCGCAACGGCCATTCGGTGACGATCTTCGAGGCGCGGGAGAAGCTCGGTGGCCTCGATGAATACGGCATCGCCGCCTACAAGACCGTCGACGACTTCGCCGGCAAGGAGGTCGACTTCGTGCTCTCGATCGGCGGCATCACGGTCGAGACCGGCAAGGCGCTCGGCCGCGATATCGCGCTTGCCGACCTGCGGTCGAAATACGACGCCGTTTTTCTCGGCATCGGCCTTAACGGCGTCAACGCGCTCAGGGCCGAAGGCGAGGATCTCGACGGGGTGCACGACGCGGTCGACTATATCGCCGAGCTGCGCCAGGCCGATGATCTCTCCGCGCTGCCGATCGGCCGCCGGGTCGTCGTCATCGGCGGCGGCATGACGGCCATCGACATGGCGGTCCAGGCCCGCCATCTCGGCGCCGAGGATGTGACCATCGCCTATCGCCGCGGCGCCGAGCAGATGGGCGCCAGCGGCTTCGAGCAGGAACTGGCCCAGGTCAACGGCGTGCGCATCCTGCACTGGGTGAAGCCGAACGCGGTGACCGGCGACAACGGCCACGCGACCGGAATCGAGCTGGAGCGCACGCGCCTCGACGGATCAAGGGTCGTCGGTACCGGCGAGACGATCCACCTGCCGGCCGATATGGTGTTCAAGGCGATCGGCCAGACCCTGGTCGAGGATCCGCTGGCCGGAGAGCTGAAGATCGACGGCGGCAAGATCGTCGTCGACGACGAGGGCCGCACGTCGCTCGACGGCGTGTGGGCCGGCGGCGACTGCGTTGCCGGCGGCGAGGACCTCACCGTCCAGGCCGTCGCGCATGGCCGGGACGCGGCCGCGAGCATTCACCGGGCGCTCGGCGCCTGACGGGCCATGGCCTGTTGAAGGCTGGAGGAGGAGACAATGGCCGACCTTCGTTCTGACTTCCTGGGAATCAAGTCCCCCAATCCGTTCTGGCTGGCCTCCGCGCCGCCGACCGACAAGGAATACAACGTCGTCCGCGCCTTCAAGGAGGGCTGGGGCGGCGTCGTCTGGAAAACGCTCGGCGAGGACCCGCCGGTCGTCAACGTCAACGGGCCGCGCTACGGCGCCGTCCACGGACCGGACCGCCGGCTGCTCGGCCTCAACAATATCGAGCTGATCACCGACCGCCCGCTGGAGGTGAACCTTCGCGAGATCAAGACGGTGAAGCGCGATTGGCCGGACCGCGCCCTCGTCGTCTCGCTGATGGTGCCCTGCGAGGAGAAGAACTGGGCCGATATCCTCAAGCGCGTCGAGGAGACCGGGGCCGACGGCGTCGAGCTCAATTTCGGCTGCCCGCACGGCATGTCCGAGCGCGGCATGGGCTCGGCGGTGGGCCAGGTGCCCGAATACATCGAGATGGTGGCGCGCTGGTGTAAGGCGCACACGCGCATGCCCGTCATCGTCAAGCTGACGCCGAACATCACCGACATCCGCTATCCCGCCCGCGCCGCCAGGGCCGGCGGGGCGGACGCGGTTTCGCTGATCAACACCATCAACTCGATCATCGGCGTCAATCTCGACAACTTCGCGCCGATCCCCGAGATCGACGGCAAGGGCAGCCACGGCGGGTATTGCGGCCCCGCCGTCAAGCCGATCGCGCTCAACATGGTCGCCGAGATCGCCCGCGATTCCGAGACGTCGGGCATGCCGATTTCCGCCATCGGCGGCATCACCACGTGGCGCGATTGCGCCGAGTTCCTGGCACTCGGCGCCTCCAACCTGCAGGTCTGCACGGCGGCGATGACCTACGGCTTCAAGGTCGTCAAGGAGATGATCTCGGGCTTGAGCGACTGGATGGACGAGAAGGGCTTCACCGCGATCGACGAGATCGTCGGCCGTTCGGTCCCCAATATCGAGGCCTGGCAGTACCTGAACCTGAACTATGTGACCAAGGCCAGGATCGACCAGGATCTCTGCATCAAGTGCGGCCGCTGCCACATCGCATGCGAGGACACCTCGCACCAGGCGATCACGCACACGGTCAACGGCGTGCGCCGGTTCGAGGTGATCGACGAGGAATGCGTCGGCTGCAATCTCTGCGTCAACGTCTGCCCCGTCGAGAACTGCATCACCATGGAGCAGGTCCACGGGGTCGACCCGCGCACCGGCAAACCGATCCCCGACGAATACGGCAACTGGACCGAACATCCCAACAACCCGATGCGGGTGCAGGAAGCCGCGGAGTAGCGAACCAGCACGTTATGCCCGGGCTGGTCCCGGGCATTATTGTTCAAGACGAATATCGAAGACACGGGGCCAGTCCCGTGTTTTCCTTGACGGCACGTCGCCTCGTGCCGTCGCGGATCGGTTCCGTGGCGCCGCCTTTCGTTCGGGGACCCTGTGCCGCCGATTTCCGCCGTCATCGCGATGCTGGTCGCCGCCGTTCTGCTAATGGGCAGTCCCGGTCCGGCCACCATGAGCCTCGCCGCCTCGGGGGCCGCGTTCGGCATTCGCCCGGTCGTGCCCTACCTGTGCGGGATCTGTATCGGCACCGCCGGCGTGCTCCTGATCGTCTCGACCGGAGTCACCGGGCTCGTCCTTTCGGTGCCGGGCGTCACGCCGATGATCGTCGCGGTGGCGGGCGCCTATATCCTCTATCTCGCCTGGAAGATCGCAACCGCCCCGCCGCCGACGCAGGCCGCACACGATGACGAGGCGCCGTCCATCTTCGGTGGCCTTCTGCTGGCGATCGCGAATCCGAAAGCCTACGCCGCCATCGGCGCTGTCTATTCGAGCAGCGTGCTCGTGGACGGCAGACCGCTTGAGGATGCGGTCATCAAGGTCGCCGTGCTCTCATTCGTCATCGTCGCCGCCAATTCGGTCTGGCTGTTGTTCGGTGCCGGGCTTGCGGGACTACTGCGGCGCCCGAAAGCCGGCCGTGTGCTCAATATCGTCTTCGCCGGATTGTTGATTGCCTCATTTGCCCTGTCGGTCCTGCTTTGACGGCAGTCAGATGTTCTTGAAATGTTCATGTCGTGGCAGTAGGGTGCGCTTCCCTCTCGCAGGAGCGTATCCCGATGAAGCTGTATGGCGCGCCACAAACGCGGTCGGTCCAGGCCGTTTGGATGTTGGAGGAATGCGGAGCGCGCTACGAGCGGGTGCTGGTCGATATCCGGGGCGGAGCACAGCACACGCCCGAATATCATGCGATCAATCCGATGGAGAAGGTGCCGGCACTTGTCGACGGCGAAGCACGCATTGCCGAAACCGGGGCGATCTGCGCTTATCTTGCCGACCGGTTTCCCGAGGCCGAACTCGCTCCGAGGATCCACGATCCCGAGCGTGGCCGATATCTGCAGTGGCTGTTCTTTTCCGGAAGTTGTGTCGAGCCCTCCTTTATGGAGAAGGTTCTCGGAATCGACGTGAATCCCTCACAAGCCGGCTGGGGCAATTACGCGAAGGTTCTCGACGTGCTGGAGGAAGGGGTTGGCGACGGTCCGTGGTTGCTCGGCGACCGCTTCACGGCGGCTGATGTCGTGATCGGTTCCGGTCTTTACTTCGGGGTACGTCTGTTCGACCTGATCGCACCGCGGCCGGCCTTCGACGCGTATATCGACCGTTGCATGGCACGCTCCGCTTTCGTCAGGGCGCAGGAGCTTGCGGAAGATTGGACGTAAGGGCGTTGAGGTCCGCCCAATTGACGGCTAACGGGGGCCGCGTATAGGCCTGCCAGGTCTGGCGGGCAGTTGCCGAAGGCGCAGAGCACGGCCACCCCACGTGCCGCTCCCCACGTGAGGTGACGCTGGCCGCGCTAGCGCGGCCTCAAGCCATCGCAGAAGATGGTCAGGAGGGTCTTCTCGGCCGCCAGGGTCGGGTCGCCGTCGCCCGCTTTGTCGTCGGCGGCCTCGCCAAGCACGGCGCGCACCTGCACGTCGAAATCGGCGTAATGCTGGGTCGTTGCCCAGATCATGAAAATCAGATGGACCGGATCGACCGGCGTAATCCGCCCTTCGTCAACCCAGCGACGGATCACCTTTGCCTTGGCGTCGACCAGATCCTTCAGCGGGCCGCGCAGGAACTCGCCGATCGCCGGTGCGCCGTGCAGGATCTCGTTGCTGAACAACCGCGACTCCCGCGGCATGTCGCGTGCCATCCGCAGCTTGAGTCGGATGTACTTCGCGATTTCCTCGATGGGATCACCGCCCGCGTCGAGATGCTCCAGCGGTTCGAGCCAGGTCGCCAGCGTTGCCTCGAGAACCGCGCGATAGATGTCTTCCTTGCGCCGGAAATAGTAGAGCAGGTTCGGCTTCGACATGCCGGCCTTCTCGGCGATCTGGTCGATTGTCGCGCCGCGATAGCCGTAGGACGAGAAGGCATCCAGCGCCGCGTCCAGGATGATATTGCGGTTGATCGCCTGAATCCGCGTCCGCGGCTTCTTGCGCTGATTGGGGACCGGGGCGTTCATTCGCCCGTCTCCGCCCGCGCCTGCATCACGTTCCTCCTGGCCTCTGGTCGGTTGCCCGGCACGTACTGGCGCCGCGAATTCCTGCTCCGCTCACGATGTCGCGCGCGTCGATCCTAGCCGATGATCCGCGGACGCGGGACGCCGATTTACCGGGCGCGCACCGGGCAACGACACTCTGGCGGTCAAGCATATCCGAGTCTCTCGCGTCTTGCGCGGGCCTGGCCGGCGATGTCGGTACTGCGGCCGGCCAGAGGCCTACGCCAGCGAGCGGATTGCCGGCTGCTTCGTTGCCTGGGAGGATGCCCCGATACCGCGCAGGATGATCTCGACGACGTTGCGCTTGGCCTCTTCGAACTGGTCGTCCGATAGCGGTTCGCCGTCGTTCAGCGTGGCGATCTGATGGCCGAAGTCGGCATAGTGCTGGGTCGTCGCCCAGATCATGTAGAGCAGGTATTCCGGGTTGATCGGCGCGATCTTTCCCTCGGCGATCCAGCGCCGGATCACGGCGGCGCGGGAGTCGGTCCAGTCGCGCAGCGTCGTCTCCAGATAGTCCTGGATGACCGGCGCCTTGTGGATGATCTCGTTGGCCCAGACCTTCGAGCCCATCGGATGGGCACGCGAGATGTCCATCTTCTCGTTGATGTAGCGGGTCAGCGCCTCCACCGGATCGTCGCTTTCGTCGAATGAGTTGGCCGACTTGAGCCAGATGTTGAAAATGTCGTCGACCACGCGGCGGTAGAGCGCGAGCTTGGTGGGGAAGTAATAGTGCAGGTTCGCCTTGGGGAGACCGGCGCGCTCGGCGATCATCGCGGTGGTGGCGCCCTTGAAGCCGTATTCGGCGAAGACTTCCTCGGCGGCCTTCAGGATCGCGGCCTCGTTTTCCTGCCGGATTCCGGTCCGGCCATCCTGCCGAGCCCCGGTCGCTCCGCGTGCCGCTTCGCTGGGCATCCGCACCGTCCCCAAGCCTGATTTTTTGCCTTGACCAAATGGTCAAGTCATCCTAGCGTTTGAACCTGACCATTTAGTCAACTTTGGCAGATTTAAAGCGGAATGGCAATAAAACCGTTCGGATCGCCAAGAAGACGGTCAAGAAGAAGGGGGAAATCTCTGGTAAATCGCTTGTTCCGGCGCCGCGCTTGAGGGGCGCATGACCGGAAAGGCCGGTTCAGCGGTGCCCGGGCCGATCGCGGCCCGCCCACGCCGGCAAAATAAGGCGAATACCGGAATTCTCCCGCCGGATTAGGTCAGGCCGGACAGGTGAGGGAGGAGTCCATGGACCGGATTGCCAATGCCATCGGCGACACGGTGGCGCCGTCGTCGAGCGCGCGCGTGTCACCGGTCTTCAACCCGGCGACAGGCGAACAGGTCGCCGAACTGCCGCTGTCCACCGTTGCGGACGTTGGTCAGGCGGTGGCCGCCGCCAAAGCCGCGGCCCCGGCGTGGGGCGCGACCCCGCCGCTGAAGCGCGCGCGGATGATGTTCCGGTTCAAGGAACTGCTCGACAGGCATGCGGCCGATCTGGCCCGCGCCATCTCGCGCGAGCACGGCAAGACCCATGATGATGCCCTCGGCGAGGTCGCCCGCGGCATCGAGGTGGTCGAGTTCGCCTGCGGTATCCCGCACCTGCTGAAGGGCGAGTACAGCCGCAACGTCGGTCCCGAGATCGACACCTTTTCTGACCGCCAGCCGCTCGGCGTCGTCGCCGGCATCACCCCGTTCAATTTCCCGGCCATGGTGCCGATGTGGATGTATCCGGTCGCCATCGCCTGCGGCAACACGTTCGTGCTGAAGCCGTCCGAGCGCGACCCCTCCGCGCCGATGCTTGCGTTCGAGCTTTTCCGGGAAGCGGGATTTCCCGAGGGTGTCCTCAACATCGTCCACGGCGACAAGGAGGCCGTCGACGCGATCCTCGACCATCCCGACATCAAGGCCGTGAGCTTCGTCGGGTCCACGCCGATCGCCGAGTACGTCTATGCGCGTGGCACGGCGGCGGGCAAGCGTGTGCAGGCGCTCGGCGGTGCCAAGAACCACATGATCGTCATGCCCGACGCCGACATCGACAAGGCCGCCGATGCGCTGATGGGCGCGGGCTACGGGTCGGCCGGCGAGCGTTGCATGGCCGTTTCGGTCGCGGTGCCGATCGGCGAGGAGACCGCCAACAAGCTGGTCGAGACGCTGATCCCGAAGGTGCGCGGCCTGAAGATCGGTCCCTCCACCGATCCCGATGCCGAAATGGGGCCGCTGGTGACGCAGACGCATCTCAACAAGGTGCTCGGCTATATCGAAGCGGGTGTCGCCGAAGGCGCGGAGCTTGCCGTCGACGGGCGCGGGTTCACGCTGCAGGGCTACGAGAACGGCTACTTCGTCGGCGGCTCGCTGTTCGACAAGGTCACCCCCGACATGACCATCTACAAGGAGGAGATCTTCGGGCCGGTGCTTTCGGTGCTGCGCGCCCGCTCCTTCAACGAGGCGGTCGACCTGATCAACGCCCACGAATACGGCAACGGTACCGCCATCTTCACCCGCGACGGCGACGCCGCGCGCGCCTTCGCCGACCGGATCGAGGTCGGCATGGTCGG
Organism: Microbaculum marinisediminis; assembly: GCF_025397915.1. NCBI lineage: Bacteria > Pseudomonadati > Pseudomonadota > Alphaproteobacteria > Hyphomicrobiales > Tepidamorphaceae > Microbaculum > Microbaculum marinisediminis. Next base: position 456,792 of record NZ_JALIDZ010000002.1, on the reverse strand, counting down.
CGTCAACGTGCCGATCCCGGTGCCGGTCGCCTATCATTCCTTCGGCGGCTGGAAGCGCTCGCTGTTCGGCGACCATTCGATCTACGGCCCGGAGGGCGTAAGGTTCTACACGCGGCTCAAGACCGTCACCACGCGTTGGCCGGGTGGCATCAAGGACGGTGCGGTCTACACGTTCCCGACGATGAACTGATCTGGAACGTCAGCGAGGCACCGGGCGCCAACGGATCTGAAAAGGGAGCGACAGGGACAATGACAAGTCCGGCGGACAATCTCAGGATCAACGGCGAGCGCCTCTGGGACTCGCTCATGGAGATGGCCAAGATCGGCCCCGGTGCGCGCGGCGGCAACAACCGCCTGACGCTTACCGACGACGACAAGAAGGCGCGCGAGCTGTTCATCTCCTGGTGCGAGGGCGCCGGCTGCACGACCGCCGTCGACTCGATGGGCAACATCTTCGCCCGCCGCGAAGGAACCGATCCCTCGCTGCCGCCGGTAATGGTCGGCAGCCATCTCGACACCCAGCCGACCGGCGGCAAGTTCGACGGCGTCCTGGGCGTTCTGGCCGGCCTGGAGATCCTGCGTTCGCTCAACGACATGGGGATCAGGACGAAGCATCCCATCGAGGTCGTCGACTGGACCAACGAGGAAGGCTCGCGCTTCGCACCGGCGATGATCTCGTCCGGCGTCTTCGCCGGCGTCTACAGCCAGGAAGAGGCCTATGCGCTCACCGATCGCGACGGCAAGGCGCTCGGCGACGAACTGAAGCGCATCGGTTTCGTCGGCGACGAGACAGTCGGCACGCGGCCGCTCAAGGCCTTCTTCGAGCTGCACATCGAGCAGGGTCCGATCCTCGAGGCCGAGGAGTACGATGTCGGCGTCGTCACCCACGGCCAGGGCCAGCGCTGGTTCGACGTCAAGCTGACCGGTTTCGAAAGCCATGCCGGCACCACGCCGATGCCCCGCCGCAAGGATGCCCTCGTCGGCGCGGCGAAGCTCGTGCAGGCGGTCAACGAGATCGCCCTTGCCAATGCCCCGCACGCGGTCGGAACGGTCGGCGTGCTGGAGCCCTATCCCGGCTCGCGCAACGTCATTCCCGGCGCGGTGTCGATGACCGTCGATTTCCGCCACCCCGACGACACGGTGCTGCTCGGCATGGCCGACGCCCTGAAGGCGAAGATCGCCGAGGTCTGCGCCGAGCACAAGCTGACCGAGAAGACCCAGGAGGTCTTCTACTACGCGCCCGTCGCCTTCGACGACACGTGCGTCGCCGCGGTGCGCAACGCCGCCGAGCGGCTTGGCTACAAGCACCGCGACATCGTCTCGGGCGCCGGCCACGACGCCTGCTACATCGCCCGCGTGGCGCCGACCTCGATGGTGTTCACGCCCTGCGTCGACGGCATCAGCCACAACGAGGACGAGGATATTTCGCTGGAATGGGCCACCGCCGGCGCCGACGTCCTGTTCCACGCGGTGGTGGAGACGGCGGAGATCGTGGAGTGAAGGACCGTCCGTGCGCCGCACGGAGAGCAGGGTATTTCAATTAACGGACGCCCGAGGCACGAAGCCGGGGGCGGGGACGCGAAAGCGAACGGAAGTCAAGAACGACGGGAGCAGGCTATGTCGACAGTGATCAAGGGCGGAACGGTCGTCACGGCCGATTTGACCTACGAGGCCGATGTCGCGATCGAGAACGGCAGGGTCGCCGCGATCGGCAAGGGCCTTTCCGGTGACGAGACGCTCGATGCGACCGGCTGCTACGTGATGCCGGGCGGCATCGATCCGCACACCCATCTCGAGATGCCCTTCATGGGCACCTATTCCTCCGACGACTTCGAGAGCGGCACGCGCGCCGCGCTCGCCGGCGGCACGACGATGGTGGTCGACTTCGCGCTGCCGTCGCCCGACCAGTCGCTGCTCGACGCCCTGTCGATGTGGCACAACAAGTCGGGCCGCGCCAATTGCGACTACTCCTACCACATGGCCATCACGTGGTGGGGTGAGCAGGTCTTCAACGAGATGGAGACGGTCGTCCGCGAGAAGGGCATCAACACCTTCAAGCATTTCATGGCGTACAAGGGCGCGCTGATGGTGGACGACGACGAGATGTTCGCCTCCTTCCAGCGCTGCGCCGAACTGGGCGCGCTGCCGCTCGTCCACGCCGAGAACGGCGACGTCGTCGCCCAGCTCCAGGCCAAGCTGCTGGCCGAGGGCAACAACGGCCCCGAGGCGCACGCCTATTCGCGGCCGGCAGAAGTGGAGGGCGAGGCGACCAACCGCGCCATCATGATCGCCGACATGGCCGGCGTGCCGGTCTACATCGTCCATACGAGCTGCGAGCAGGCGCACGAGGCGATCCGGCGCGCCCGCCAGAACGGCATCCGCGCCTACGGCGAGCCGCTGATCCAGCACCTCACCCTGGATGAGAGCGAATACGCCAATCCCGACTGGGATCACGCCGCCCGCCGGGTGATGTCGCCGCCGTTCCGCAACAAGAAGCACCAGGACTCGCTGTGGGCCGGCCTGCAGGCCGGGTCGCTGTCCTGCGTGGCGACCGACCATTGCGCCTTCACCACCGAGCAGAAGCGCTACGGCGTCGGCGACTTCACCAGGATCCCGAACGGCACCGGCGGCCTCGAGGACCGCATGCCGATGCTGTGGACGCACGGCGTCAATACCGGTCGGCTCACCATGAACGAGTTCGTCGCCGTCACCTCGACTAATATCGCCAAGATCCTCAACACCTACCCGAGGAAGGGCGCGATCCTGGTCGGCTCCGACGCCGACATCGTCGTCTGGGATCCGTCGAAGGAGAAGACGATTTCGTCCAAGACGCAGCAGTCGGCGATCGACTACAATGTCTTCGAAGGCAAGCACGTGAAGGGACTGCCGCGCTATGTCCTGAGCCGCGGCCTCGTCTCCATCGTCGACGGCGAGGTGAAGACGCGGGAGGGCCACGGCGAGTTTGTCGCCCGCGAGCCGTTCCAGGCGGTCAACAAGGCGCTGTCGACCTGGAAGGAGATCACGTCGCCGCGCAAGGTCGAGCGCTCCGGCATCCCGGCGAGCGGGGTGTGATCGGTGCAGGCGACCGGTGAACCTCGAAAGCGGCCGCGCATCTGGCTCAACAGCCTTCAGATCCTGCTGTTGAGCCTCGCGTTTCTGTTCATCGAACTGATCGTTGTGGGGTTTGCTTTCGGCGAGCGGCCGGAGGGGACGAAGATCATCGGATTCATCATCGCGATGGGGATGTTCACCGTCCTTGCGGCCATCTTCCTGGGACTGCCATCATTCCTGATAGCGTTCCCGTTCGCTGGTCTCGCTATCCTGCTTTTCCGTGCTTTCGGCTACAGACCGGAGGTCGTCGCCGTGATCGCAACGCCTGTCGCGCTCGCCTTCGGCCTCTGGTTTGCCGTCAGCAGCCTCGACAACTCCCTGAGGTCGCTCGGCGGCGATATGCAGATGGAGCGATGGCACTACGCCCTGTGTTTCGTCACGACCGTGCTCGTGAGCGTCTGGATCTGGCAGCCGCACAAGGCGGTGCGAACCTGATGAAACCGCCGTGCGCTAATCGCTCCGGAGTGAGAGCCTAGAGAACCCTATGTCGGTCGTAGCAGCGAAAAACCTCAGTCTGACGTTCCAGACAAACGACGGTCCGGTTCACGCCCTGTCGGAGATCGACCTCACCGTCGAGCGCGGTGAGTTCGTCTCCTTCATCGGCCCGTCCGGTTGCGGCAAGACCACGCTGCTGCGCGTCATCGCCGATCTGGAACAGCCGACGTCGGGCGCGATCACCGTCAACGGTGTATCGCCGGACGAAGCCCGCCGCAGTCGCGCCTACGGCTACGTGTTCCAGGCCGCCGCCCTCTATCCCTGGCGCACCATCGCCCGCAACGTCGCCCTGCCGCTGGAGATCATGGGCCTGTCGAAGGCCGAGCAGCAGGCACGCATCGACAAGAACCTGGCGCTGGTGAACCTCACCGGCTTCGAGCGCAAGTTCCCCTGGCAACTGTCGGGCGGCATGCAGCAGCGCGCCTCGATCGCCCGTGCGCTCGCCGTCGAGCCGGATCTCCTGCTGATGGACGAGCCCTTCGGCGCCCTCGACGAGATCGTCCGCGACCACCTCAACGAGCAGCTGCTGCAGCTTTGGGACAAGACCGGCAAGACGGTGATCTTCGTCACCCACTCGATCCCCGAGGCGGTGTTCCTGTCGTCGCGCATCGTGGTGATGTCGCCGCGGCCCGGCCGCGTCCACGAAGTCATCGAGTCCAACCTGCCGCGCGATCGCACGCTGGATATCCGCGAGACCCCGGAATTCTTGAAGATCGCCCACCGCGTCCGCGAGGGGCTGCGCGCGGGGCACAGCTATGACGACTGAGGCGTTCTGCAACGAGCCTCTCCGGTCCCGGCTCGGCCTGCGGCCGTCCGGGACGACGACGGATGGGCATCGGGGTCTTCGGCGAATGCGAGGTCGCGTATGAGCCGAGGCGCCGACGATCGCGGCTTCTTCATGGACCGGGTGTTTCCGGTATCCGTCGTCGTCGTCGCCATCGTCGCCATCTGGTATGTCGCCGCCGTCTTTCTGAACGCGCCGTTCCAGCGCGATACCTACGAGCGCGCCGAACAGAGCTACACCACGGCCGAGCTCGTCGCCGCAACGCTCAACCAGGAGCGTCCGGTGCTGCCCGCCCCCCATCAGGTCGGGCAGGAAATGTACAAGACCGTCTTCCAGATCCAGCCGACATCGAAGCGCAGTCTCATCTATCACGGCTGGATCACGCTCTCCTCGACCCTGCTCGGCTTCGTCATCGGCACGGGTCTTGGCATCGTGCTGGCGGTCGCCATTGTTCACAGCCTCAACCTGTCGAAATCGCTGATGCCGTGGATCATCGCCTCGCAGACGATCCCGATCCTCGCCGTCGCGCCGATGATCATCGTCGTGCTCAATGCCATCGGCCTGTCCGGGCTGCTGCCCAAGGCGCTGATCTCCACCTACCTGTCCTTCTTCCCGGTCGTCGTCGGCGTGGTGAAGGGGCTGCGCTCGCCCGATCCGATCCATCTCGACCTGCTGCGCACCTACAATGCCAGCGGCAGCCAGGTCTTCTGGAAGCTGAGATGGCCGTCCTCGGTGCCGTTCCTGTTCGCCTCGATGAAGATCGCCATCGCCATTTCGCTGGTCGGCGCCATCGTCGGCGAGCTGCCGACCGGTGCTGTTGCCGGCCTCGGCGCGCGGCTGCTGGCCGGCTCCTACTACGGCCAGACCGTCCAGATCTGGTCGGCGCTGCTCGCGGCCGCCCTGATGGCCGCGGTTCTCGTCGGCATCGTCGGCCTGATCAACAAGCAGGTCCTGCGGCGCATGGGGATGGCGCAATGAGAAAGCCGTCACCCTTGCTTACCATCGCGGCTATCCTGGCCTTCGCCTCGCTGATGTTGCCGGCGGCGAAGGGCGGTTTCGGCATCATCACCCTGCCGACCCTGACCGGTGCCGCCGCTGCCGTCGTCATCGCAGCCGTCCTGTCTTACGCGGTTCCGGCCTTGACGATCCCCGCCACAGCGATCGCCGCCCATCTCGGCGCCTGGTATCTGATCGGAGCGGTCGCGTCGCTGTCGGGCGACGCCGGGATCGGCTTCTGGTGCCTCGTCGTCGCCGCCTGGCTCACCGCCTGGCGTTTGACCGATGCGCTGTCGGCGCTGGAGCCGCGCGCCGTGATCTGGCGCCGCCTGATCGGCGTGCTGGTGCCGTTGCTGTTCGGCGTCTGGATCCTGATCCTGTGGGAGCTGATCGTACGCGGCTTCGCCATCCCTCAGGTTCTTCTGCCGGCGCCGAGCCAGATCTGGACCCGGCTCGCGAGTTCCGTGCCGACCCTCCTGGCCGACTTCCGCCAGACCTTCCTCAAGGCCGTTCTGATCGGCTACGCGCTCGGCTGCGGTTCCGGCTTCGTGGTTGCGATCCTCGTCGACCGGGTGCCGTTCCTGCGCCGGGGGCTGCTTCCCATCGGCAACCTGGTCAGCGCGCTGCCGGTCATCGGCATCGCCCCAATCATGGTCATGTGGTTCGGTTTCGACTGGCCCTCCAAGGCCGCCGTCGTCGTGGTCATGACCTTCTTCCCGATGCTGGTGAATACAGTTGCCGGCCTGGCCGCTGCCGGCGCGATGGAGCGCGACCTGATGCGCACCTACGCGGCGAGCTACTGGCAGTCGCTGTTGAAGCTGCGGTTGCCGGCGGCGATGCCGTTCATCTTCACCGCGCTCAAGATCAATTCGACGCTGGCGCTGATCGGTGCCATCGTCGCGGAGTTTTTCGGAACGCCTATCGTGGGGATGGGCTTCCGTATCTCGACCGAGGTGGGCCGCATGAACATCGACATGGTGTGGGCGGAAATCGCCGTTGCGGCGCTCGCCGGCTCGGTCTTCTACGCGCTGGTGGCGCTCGTCGAGCGCACCGTCACGTTCTGGCATCCGTCCTATCGGTGAGGTGATCTCACGACGGGGCGGTGCCCAATCCGGAGGAGTGGAATGAAAAAGCTACTGATAGCGTCCATGGCCGCCGGCCTTGCCTTCGCGGCACTGCCGGCCAATGCCGCCGATAAAGTCGTCCTGCAGCTCAAGTGGGTGACCCAGGCCCAGTTCGGTGGCTACTACGTGGCCAAGGACAAGGGCTTCTACGAGGAAGAAGGCCTCGACGTCGAGATCAAGCCGGGCGGTCCGGACATCGCGCCGCCGCAGGTGATCGCCGGCGGGGGAGCCGACGTGATCATCGACTGGATGCCGCCCGCTCTCGCCTCGCGCGAGAAGGGTGTGGCGCTCGTCAACATCGCCCAGCCGTTCAAGAGCTCTGGCATGATGCTGACGTGCCGCAAGGAAACGGGCATCACCAGCCCGGAGGATTTCAAGGGCAAGACGCTCGGTGTCTGGTTCTTCGGCAACGAGTATCCGTTCCTGTCCTGGATGGCGCATCTCGGCATCCCGACCGAGGGCGGCCCCGATGGTGTCACGGTCCTGAAGCAGGGCTTCAATGTCGACCCGCTTCTGCAGAAGCAGGCCGACTGCATCTCGACCATGACTTACAACGAGTACTGGCAGGTCATCGACGCCGGCATCAAGCCGGAAGACCTCGTGGTCTTCAAATACGAGGACCAGGGCGTCTCCACCATGGAGGACGGTCTCTATGTCCTGGAGGACCGGCTCTCCGACCCGGCCTTCGTCGATGTCATGGCCCGTTTCGTCAAGGCCTCGATGAAGGGCTGGGAGTGGGCGCGCGAGAATCCGGAGGAAGCCGCGATGATCGTGCTCGACAACGATGCCACCGGTGCACAGACCGAAAAGCATCAGGTCCGCATGATGAAGGAAATCAACAAGCTGACCGAGGGCTCCGACGGCACGCTCGATCCGGCCGATTTCGATCGCACGGTCGAGATCCTTCTCGGCGGCAAGTCCGACCCGGTCATCACCAAGAAGCCGGAAGGCGCGTGGACCCACGCGGTCACCGACAAGATGAAGTCCATGTGAGGACGGGCGTCTTCGACGACGTGAGGCGAGGGGGCTTTGGCCCCCTCGTTTGCTATGAGGCCGGCGCAAGCCGGTCGCGCTCCGATTTCACATGCGCCAGTGAGCAGATGCCGAGCCAGTCGCGCAGGTGTCGGCGCATCGGCGTCGACCCGTCGGCCTCCAGCCGGCCGCTTTCCAGCGCATGGGACAGCGAGAGGTCGCCGCGCCAGATGTAGATCATGTCCGGCAGGCTGACGGTCAGATGCAGGTCGACCTCGTGGCCGGGATCGTCCACGCACATTTCGCAGGCGCCGTTTTCGTTGACGAACCACCAGTGGCGTTGCCGCAGCGGCCGGTCGTGGAAGTCGAAATGGACGACCGCGCGTCCCCGACCGAACGCCTGCGGCCGGACATCCTTCTCGAGCGCCCACAGCAGCAGGCCGAGATCGATCTCGTGTTCCTGCAAAGTGCGGCGCGACCATTTCTGCCCCCAGATGCCGAGCGCTTCGACGATCGGGGCGAAGTCCTGGCCCGCCGGGGTCAGGTGATAGGTCCAGCTTCGCCCCGTCTTCGAGCGCCTGCGTTCGACGATGCCCTCGGCCTCCAGCGCCTTCAGGCGTCGCGACAGGATCGTCGGCGAGGCAAGCGGCACGCCGCGCTGCACTTGCGCGAACCGGGTCGCGCCGGTCGCCAATTCCCTCAGTATGAGAGCCGTCCAGCGTTCGCAGAAGACCTCGGAGGCCTTCGCGACCGGACAGAACTGTCCATAGGTCTTCATCGCCGTCCTCCTGTTTCGTGGCAGCAAGGCTAACAACGGCGCGAATGCCTGCGATACTACAGATAATAGACTATTTTGCCGGCTCCTTGTGTGGTCGCCTGTCTGCCGGTCGAACGGCCCTCTCGTGCCGGACGGCCCGGAGCACGAGGAGAGCGACCATGCAGACCCTGAGGAATCCTGTTTCAACGCACGAAGATTTTTCGGCCGGGCCGGCGGCGCGCATGTGGGGCCTCGGCGGCAGGCACTATGACGATGTCTCTTTCGCCATCTCCGATGCGTTGGCGCACGCCGCCCAGCGTCTGGCCCCGACGCCGGGAAGCGATGTCCTGGACGTTGCGACGGGGACCGGCTGGACTGCGCGCAATTGCGCCCGCTACGGCGCTCGCGTCGTCGGCGTCGATTTCTCCGAAGAGCTTCTCGAGGCGGCGCGCGACCTGTCCGAGAACGTCCGGCCGCCGATCCGGTTCGCGTGGGCCGATGCCGAAGCCCTGCCGTTTGATGACGCGTCCTTCGACGGCGTCGTCTCGACGTTCGGCGTCATGTTCGCGCCGGGGCAGGCGCGCGCCGCCGCTGAGCTTGCCCGTGTCCTGAAATCCGGCGGCCGTCTGGTGCTGACGACCTGGCCGCCGGGCGGCACCGTCGAGACGTTCTTCGGCATCGCCGGCAAGTATGGCGATGCGCCCGCGCCTGCGGCCTCGCCGTTCGCCTGGGGCTCGCCGGCGGGCGTGAGCGCGCTGCTCGGGGCCGATTTCGATCTGACCTTCGAGGATGGCGTGAACAACGCCTATCACGAAAGCACGCAGCACATATGGGACTGGTACGTTCGCGGCTTCGGTCCGGTTCGCCAGATGGCGCAGGAACTCGAAGCCGAGCGTCTGGACGCGTTTCGCACCGAAATTGACGCCTACCACCGCCATTTCCTGACCGAAACCGGCCGATTGCACGTGAAACGCGACTATATGGTGACGATCGGCCGGCGGAAATAGCCGCGCGGATGGGCCAGACAGATCCGCCGGGCGGCAGCGGACATGCGCGATCGGCGCCGCTGCACCTGTCGAAACCGGGCATAACCGCGAATTGCAGGGTGCGCGCCGTGGCCATCTGGTGCATAGAAACGGGGACACGACCCTTGAGATGCATCCGGAAGGACCCATGGCAAACGTCACCGTCGTCGACCATCCGCTCGTCCAGCACAAACTGACGCTCCTGCGGGACAAGAACCGCTCGACCGCCGGCTTTCGGCGGCTGATCAAGGAGGTGGCGCTGTTCCTCGGCTACGAGGTGACGCGCGATCTGCCGATGAACACGATCCGCATCGAGACGCCGCTCTGCGAAATGGACGCGCCGTCGCTGCAGGGCAAGAAGATGGTGTTCGCATCGGTGCTGCGTGCCGGCGAAGGCATGATCGAAGGGCTGATCGAACTGGTGCCGTCCGCCCGCATCGCCCATATCGGCCTCTACCGGGATCCCGAAACGCTCAAGCCGGTCCAGTATTATTTCAAGGCGCCGGAGGACATTTCCGACCGCCTCGTGATCGTCGTCGATCCGATGCTGGCGACGGGCAATTCGGTCGCTCACGCCATTCAGCTTCTGAAGGACAAGGGCGCCAACAATCTGCGCCTCTTGTGCCTGCTGGCGGCACCTGAGGGCATCGCCGCGCTGCAGGCGCGCCATCCGGACGTGCCGATCTTCACCGCCGCGATCGACGAGTGCCTGAACGACCATGGCTATATCGTGCCCGGCCTGGGCGACGCCGGCGACCGCATGTTCGGGACGAAATAGCCGATCAGCGCGGCACGACCCGTTTCCGTGCGGGATGACGAGCGAATTGGCGGCTGACCGTCAGCCCTTTTCGTCGCCGAGCCACTTGTAGACGATACCGCCGAGAACGCCGCCGATCAGCGGGGCGACCCAGAAGAGCCAGAGCTGGGCCAGCGCCCATCCGCCGACGAACAGCGCCTGTCCGGTCGAGCGGGCCGGGTTCACCGAAGTGTTGGTGACCGGGATGCTGATCAGATGGATCAGCGTGAGCGCGAGCCCGATCGCCAGCGGCGCGAAGCCCGCGGGCGCGCGCTTGTCGGTTACGCCCATGATGATCAGCAGGAAGAAGAAGGTCAGCACGATCTCGGCGGCGAGCGCGGCCAGGAGCGAATAGCCCGCCGGCGAGTGTTCGCCGAAGCCGTTTGCCGCAAATCCGGTCGACAGGGCGAACTCGGCGTGCCCCGAGGCAATCACGTAGAGGACGAAGGCCGCCGCGATTGCGCCGACGACCTGCGCGATCCAGTAGGGCAGGATGTCGGACGTCGGAACGCGTCCGCCGGCCCACAGGCCGAGGGTGACTGCCGGATTGAAATGGCCGCCGGAGATGTGTCCGACCGCGTAGGCCATTGTCAGGACGGTCAGACCGAAGGCCAGCGCCACACCGGCGAACCCGATGCCCAGATCCGGTATCCCGGCGGCCAGAACGGCCGAGCCGCAGCCTCCGAAGACCAGCCAGAACGTTCCCAGGAATTCCGCACCGAGACGATTGGACATCGGCATGCCGTGGCCTCCCAATGAACTGCTGGAATATTAGCCGGTGAATAGTGTCTCCGATTCGTCCGTTACGGAAAGTAATTTGTATTGCCGACTTTGAAGTCGTCGCCTGGGCGCGCGCGAATTCGGACCTTCGAGCGGGCCGAAAGCGGCCATTCCCGATTATCTGTTTGCGAAATCCCCGCGACGCCGGAATATGCCGTCATGGACCAGACAGCCGATCGCCCGCCGTCGAACCTGTTCTACCAGTCCCGCGCTCGCCGGCCGCTGCTCGACCGGGCCGAAGGCGTCTACCTGTGGGACGTCGACGGTAACCGCTACCTGGACGGCTCGTCCGGCGCGATGGTCTCCAATATCGGCCACTCCAATCCGCGTGTGCTGGCCGCCATGCGCGATCAGATGGACAAGGCGACCTTCGGCTACCGGCTCCATTTCGAGAACGCTCCGGCCGAGACGCTGGCCCGCCGCGTTGCCGGGTTGATGCCGGACGGCCTCGACCGCGTGTTCTTCGTTTCCGGTGGTTCCGAAGCGGTGGAGAGCGGTCTGAAATTCGCCCGCCAATGGGCCGTGGCGACCGGCCAGGAGAGCCGCTGGAAGGTGATCTCGCGCTATCCCTCCTATCACGGCTCGACGCTCGGCGCGCTGGCCGTGACCGGGATGGCGCTGATGACCGCGCCGTTCTCGCCGATGCTGCGCGAGATGCCGCGCATTCCCGCGCCGACCTGCTATCTCGACCGCGACCCGCTCTCGATGGACGAGCGCGGCCTGCGCTATGCCGAGATGCTCAGGCAGGAGATCCTGCGGCAGGGGCCGGAGACGGTGCTGGGCTTCATCATGGAGCCGGTCGGCGGCGCCTCGACCGGCGCGCTGGTCGCGCCCGATTCGTACTACGCGCGCATCCGCGAGATCTGCGACGAGTTCGGCATTCTCCTGATCTATGACGAGGTGATGAGCGGGGCGGGGCGCACCGGCAAGTTCCTCGCCGCCGAGCACTGGGGCATCCGGCCCGACATCGTCGTCGTCTCCAAGGGCTTCGCCGCCGGCTATGCGCCGCTCGGCGCGATGATCGCCGGCCGCGCGCTGGTCGAGCCGGTGCTCGATCACGGCGGCTTCATCCACGGCTATACCTATGCCGGCAATCCGCTCGCCTGCGCCGCCGGTCTCGCCGTTCTCGACGAGATCCTGGAGCGGGACCTGATGGGCAACGCCGCGCGCATCGGCGATCACCTGAAGGCCGAACTCACCGGCCTTATGGCGCGCTATCCCTTCATCGGCGACGTGCGCGGCAAGGGCCTGCTGCTGGCGTTCGAACTGGTTTCCGACCGCGAGACGATGGCGCCGCTTCCGGTAGGCGACAACGCCTATATCCGGCTGGTCGAGCACGCCTATGAACGTGGCCTGATCATCTATTCCCGCCGCACCCGCGGCGGGCGCGAGGGCGATCATTTCCTCGTCTGCCCGCCGATGATCGCGACCGAGGATCATGTCGACGAGATCATGGACAAACTCACCGCATCGCTCGACGCGCTGTCCGACGAGCTCGGTCTGCCGAAGGGGAACGGGTGAGGCGGTCCGGCGAATGCGTCGATCTCGTCGGGCATTGCGGATAGGCTCGGACGCGCTCGCCCATATCTCACGACCCGTATGTTGTGATCCATATCGCGTGAATCGATGCTGCAGGAACCGGAATCGGAACTGAAATGAAGGTCGTCTACAACGAAGCCCAGAAGCGGCACTATCCGAAGCATTTCGTCGCAAGCGGCGTCATCACCCAGAACCCGGAAATGCCCGAACGCGCCGACCGGCTGCTCGCCGGCGCGATCGAGGCCGGTCTCGAACACGAGCTGACCGTGGAGCAGGGGCTTGTTCCGATCTCTGCGGTGCATTCGCCCGCCTACATCGAATTCCTGATGAGCGCCCACGAGCGCTGGACGCGCCGCCAGGGCGCGTCCGCCGAAGTGATCCCGAACGTCCATCCGGTTCGCAGCCGGTCCGGCTATCCGCGCTCCGTCGACGGCCAGGCCGGCTATCACATGGCCGACACCGCCTGTCCGATCTCGGCGGAGACCTGGGAGGCGGTGCGCCTGTCGGCGTCGACGGCGGCGCAGGCGACGACGGCCGTTCTCGACGGGGCCGCGTCGGCCTACGCGCTGTCGCGTCCGCCCGGTCATCACGCCTTTGCCGACATGGCCGGCGGCTTCTGCTACGTGAACAATTCGGGCGTCGCCGCGCAGGGCCTGCGCGCGGTCCACGACCGCGTCGCCATCCTCGACGTCGACCTGCATCACGGCAATGGCACGCAGGGCATGTTCTACGACCGCGCCGATGTGCTCACGGTTTCGCTCCACTGCGATCCGTCGCGCTTCTATCCGTTCTTCTGGGGATACGAGGACGAGCGCGGGGAGGGGGCCGGCTACGGCTACAACATGAACCTGCCGCTGGCGCGCCATTCCGCCGACGCCGCGTTTCTGGAAGCGCTCGACAGCGCCATCGCCCGCATCCGTGCCTACAGTCCCGGCGCGCTGGTCGTCGCGCTCGGCCTGGATGCCTACGAAGGCGATCCGTTCGGCGGATTACGGGTCTCTACGGACGGCTTTGGTCGTATCGGGGAGAAGATCGCCGGCTTGCGCCTGCCGACGGTGATCGTCCAGGAGGGCGGCTATCTCTGCGACGATCTCGGCCGGAACCTGACGCGTTTTCTCACCGGCTTCGGCGGGAAGCACAAGATCTAAATCCGCAGGGTCTTATTTGGCCTCCAGCCCCGTCGCGGCGAAGTCGACCACGCGGCCGATGATCGCTTCGACGTCGGTGAGGTCGCAGGCGCCGCCGGAGAGCGCCTCCAGCCGGCGCAGGTCGTGATAGAGCGCATGCAGCGCGCCCATGGCGAAGTGGAAGCGCCAGAGCAGGTCTTCCCGCGCCAGCTGCGGCAGGGCGCGGGACAGCGCGTCGACGAAGCGCTCCAGGTGGCGTACGTCCTGCTCGATCAGCGCGCGCATTTCCGGCGGGCCGTCCAGGACGGCGCGGGCGACGAACTGCATGTAGATCGACCGGCCGCCGGTCTTCCGCTGCTCTGTCAGGGTGGCCCGCAGGGGCGGCTCGAATAGGGCGCGCAGGATCTCGCGGACGGGGGCGGGCTCGGGTGCCGACCGCGCCTCCGCCGCGCGCAGCAGACGCGCCCGCTCGCGGTTGATCGCCAGGCCGCCGCGCCGGAACACCTCCAGAAGCAGCGCGTCCTTCGAGCCGAAGTGATAGTTCACCGCGGCCAGGTTGACCCCGGCCTCGGCCGTCAGCGCCCGCATGGTGACGCCGGAATAGCCGTGCGTGGCGAACATGCCCTCGGCCGTGTCGAGGATCAGCGTGCGCGTCTCCTCGCCACGGGGACTGGCCTGTTCCCCTTTTGAGGTTCCGGCCATCTCGGCGTCACGCCAGGTACACGCTGCCCTCTCCGCCGGTGCGGGCGGGATCGGTATTGCGGTACTTGCGAAGTTCCAGCCGCGCCATCTGGTTGCGATGCACCTCGTCCGGTCCGTCGACGATGCGCACGGTGCGGGCATAGGCGTAGGCGTTCGACATGATGTGGTCGGCGACGCCGCCGGCGCCGAAGGCCTGGATCGCCCAGTCGATGACCTTGATCGCCGCATGCGGCGCGGCGACCTTGATCTCGGCGATTTCTATGCGCGCCTCCTTGTTGCCGACCGTATCCATCTTCCAGGCCGCGTGCAGGGTCAGGAGCCGTGCCTGGTCGAGGGCGATGCGGGATTCGGCGATGCGCTCGGACCAGATCGACTGGTTGGCGATCGGTCCGCCGAAGGCATCGCGCGATTCCAGCCGCCGGCACATGCGCTCCAGCGCCCGCTCGGCGACGCCGATGATCCGCATGCAGTGGTGGATGCGGCCCGGGCCGAGGCGACCCTGCGCGATCTCGAAACCGCGTCCCTCGCCGAGCAGAATGTTGGAGGCGGGCACGCGCACGTCGTCGAACGCGATCTCCATGTGCCCGTGCGGGGCGTCGTCGAAGCCGAAGACCGGCAGATGGCGGACGATCGTCACGCCGGGATGCGGCAGCGGCACCAGGATCATCGACTGCTGCTTGTGCCGGTCCGGATTGTCCGGATCGGTCTTGCCCATGACGATCAGGATGCGGCAGCGCGGGTCGCCGGCGCCGGAACTCCACCACTTGCGCCCGTTGATGACGTATTCGTCGCCCTCGCGGCGTATTTCCATCTGGATGTTGGTCGCATCCGACGAAGCGACGGCCGGCTCCGTCATCGAGAAGCCGGAGCGGATCTCGCCGTTGAGCAGCGGTGTCAGCCACTGGGCCTTCTGTTCGGGCGTTCCATAGCGCTCGAACACTTCCATATTGCCGGTGTCCGGCGCCGAGCAGTTGAACATTTCCGGAGCGAAATGGCTGCGCCCCATGATCTCGCACAGCGGCGCGTACTCGACATTGGTGAGGCCCGCGCCGACCTCCGATTCCGGCAGGAACAGGTTCCACAGGCCCTGATTGCGCGCTTCCTGCTTCAGTTCCTCCAGCAGCGGCAGTGTGGTCCAGCGGTCGCCGCCCTCGTCGATCTGGGCGTAGAGTGCCGGTTCGTTCGGGTAGACGTACTCGGCCATGAAGGCGATGAGCTTCTCGCGCAGGTCCTTCACGCGTGGCGAATAGTCGAAATCCATTGGCTCCTCCTTGGGGCGTCCGGCTTTGGGGGGGCGTTCCGCTTTGGCTGTGATCCGAGCGCACAGTAATTCAAACGCGCGTTTGAATTCAAGCCTGTGGCAACTACGGATGCGGGCGTGCACAGCGCCATGGCCCTTGGCCGATCCGTCCCGACGCGCTAAGGACCCGGCATGGACACGACTTCGAGACCGGAACCGGTCGATATCGACACGCTCAAGGCGAAGATCGGCACTCTCGTGGGGCAATCCCGCTGGCGCGTCGTCGACCAGCCGATGATCGACCAGTTCGCCGACCTGATCTGCGATCACCAGTTCATCCATGTCGATCCGGAGCGGGCCGCCGGGACGCCGTTCGGCACCACCGTAGCCCACGGTTTCCTGACCCTGTCGCTCCTGGGTGGGCTGGCCGGCGAGGTCATGCCGTCCATCGCCGGGACGGCCATGGGCGTGAATTACGGCTTCGACCGGGTGCGGTTCGTCGCCCCGGTGCGCTCGGGCCGGAAGGTCCGGGCGACATTGACGCTCAAGGACGTCGATTCGCCCGAGCCGACGATCGCCGATCTCCTCTACGAAGCCGTTCTTGAGGTCGAGGACGAGGAAAAGCCTGCTGTCGTCGCCCTGTGGCGGGTCCGTGCCTACTTGAGCGACGGTGTCGCCTGACGGGCCGCCTATGGCGTCCGGTCCCGAAATTGCCTAGATTAAGAGGCCATCGTCGTATTCCGGGGAGCGTGCCGGATTGCGCGCCCGAACCGGACATTGAAATCAGATGCGCCGTCCGGGATTTTCCGGACCGCCCGGACCGTAGCTACAAGGCCTGACTCATGCGGTTGACCAAGCAGACCGGATACGCCCTGCGCATCCTTCTTCACTGCGCTCTGTCGCCGGAGCGGTCGGTGACGGTTGCCGAGATCGCGCGCACCCAGCACATCACCGAGCACAACGTCTTCAAGATCGTGCCGATGCTGGTCGAGGGCGGTTTCCTGGAGACGACGCGCGGCCGCGGCGGCGGAATCAAGCTCGCCTGCAAGCCCGGGGATATCCGCATCGGCGACGTCGTACGTGTCACCGAGGAGACGCACATCGAGGCCGAGTGCTTCGGTGGCGGCGCCGACTGCGCCATTCGGCCCGTCGCGCCGATCAACCGCATCCTCGACGACGCGCTGAGCGCCTTCATCGAGGTGCTCGATCAGCACACGCTGCTCGACCTCGTCAGCGCGCGTCCTGCGCGGCCCGGTGCGCCGGATCTCCTGGAGAGGCTGGCGCCGGTCGGCTGACCGCAATCGCACAGGGTCGCCGAATTGTCCGCCAGTCCCGTCGTCGTCGAAGTCACCCGCGGCCCGCTCGTCGAAAGCCGCCATAGGGGTGCCCTCGCCATCGCCGATGCGAAGGGCCGTATTGTATTTGCCCTCGGCGACACGAATTCGCCCGTCTATCCCCGCTCGGCGGTAAAGGCCTTGCAGGCTCTGCCGCTGGTCGAGGACGGCGGCGCCGATGCCTTCGGGTTCACGCCTGCCGAGATCGCGCTCGCCTGCTCCTCCCACAACGGCGAGCCGGCCCACGTCGAGGCGGCCCGTTCGATGCTCGCCAAGGCCGGGCGCGACGAAAGCGACCTCGAATGCGGCCCGCAGCCGCCGGCCCGCGACGAGGACCGATGCGCCCTGCGCCAGGCCGGTCGGGTGCCCGGCCGCATCCACAACAATTGCTCCGGCAAGCACGCCGGCATGCTGGCTCTGGCGGTCCACATGGGCGTCGATCCGAAGGGCTATTCGACCGCGGATCATCCGGTTCAGCGCCGCGTGCGGCAGGCGATGCAGGACATGACCGGCGCCGCGCTGTCGGCGGACCGCTGCGGCATCGACGGCTGCTCGATCCCGACCTGGGCCGCGCCGCTCGACGCCTGGGCCGTCGCGTTTGCGCGGGTCGCCACGGGCGAGGGCGTCGGCAAAGGCCGCGCGGCGGCGCTGAAGCGCATCCGCGAGGCCTGTCTGGCGCATCCCTTCATGGTCGCCGGCTCGGGGCGGTTCTGTACCCAGTTGATGGAGCGGGCGGGACCGCAAGCCTTCGTCAAGACCGGTGCCGAAGGCGTGTTCTGCGCTGCCTTCCCCGAGACCGGCCTTGGCGTCGCCCTGAAGATCGACGATGGCGCCTCGCGGGCCTCGGAGGCGCTGATGGCCGCCACCGTCCTCGCGTGCGCCGGGCTGAACGACAGTCAGAAGGCGGCGGTCGTGCCGATGGCCAATCCTCCGGTCATGAACCGGATGGAACTTCGGGTCGGGGAGCTCCGTGTCGCCGCCGACATTCGCGACCGGATCGCGGCTACGATGCGCTGATCGTTGTTGGCGCAGCCGCACCGCTCGCCTATAAGTCGGTGAACGAAAACATGGGAGATCTGCCATGACCGCCTGCATCGTCGGCTGGGCCCATTCGCCCTTCGGAAAGCTCGAGGGCGAGACCGTCGAGAACCTCATCGTCACAGTTGCGAACCAAGCGCTTGCACATGCAGGTATTGGTCCGAAGGACGTCGACGAGATCGTGCTGGGCCATTTCAACGGGGGCTTTTCTCCGCAGGACTTCACCGCTTCGCTGGTGTTGCAGTCGAGCGACGACCTGCGCTTCAAGCCGGCGACGCGCGTCGAGAACGCCTGCGCCACCGGTTCGGCCGCCGTTCACCAAGGCATCAAGACGATCCGCGCCGGCGCCGCCAAGGTCGTGCTCGTCGTCGGTGTCGAGCAGATGACGGCGACCCCTGGGCCGGAAATCGGCAATATCCTGCTGAAGGCCTCGTATCTGCCGGAGGACGGCGATACGCCGGCCGGGTTCGCCGGCGTCTTCGGCAAGATCGCCCACAACTACTTCCAGCGCTGGGGCGACCAGTCCGATGCGCTGGCCCGGATCGCCGCGAAGAACCACAAGAACGGTGTCAACAACCCCTACGCCCAGATGCGCAAGGACTTCGGCTACGAGTTCTGCCGCGTCGAAAGCGAGAAGAACCCGCTCGTCGCCGGCCCGCTGAAGCGCACCGACTGCTCGCTGGTTTCCGACGGCGCCGCGGCGATCGTGCTGGCCGATACCGAGACCGCGCTTCGGATGGACCGTGCGGTCGCCTTCCGCGCCGCGCAGCACGTTCAGGACTTCCTGCCGATGTCGAAGCGCGACATCCTCAAGTTCGAAGGCGGAGCCGAGGCCTGGAAGCGGGCGCTGGCGCAGGCCGGCGTCAAGATCGACGATCTCTCCTTCGTTGAGACCCATGACTGCTTCACTATCGCGGAACTGATCGAATACGAGGCGATGGGGCTGGCGCCGGAAGGGCAGGGCGCGAAGATTGCGCTCGAAGGCCAGACCGAAATCGGCGGCCGCCTGCCGGTCAACCCCTCGGGCGGCCTGAAGGCAAAGGGCCACCCGATCGGCGCCACCGGCGTCTCGATGCACGCGCTGACCGCGATGCAGCTTTGCGGCGTTGCGCCGGAGGGCATGCAGATCGAGGGCGCTGAGTTGGGCGGCATCTTCAACATGGGCGGCGCCGCGGTCGCCAACTACGTCTCGATCCTCGAGCGCATCAAGTAGGACTGCCCGGGGGTGTCCGCCTATGCCGGGTCCGCCCCGGCATAGGCCGCCAGCGGATCATGGAAGGACTTTGGCGTCGCGTCATGCCCTGGCGCGATCCGAGGGCTCGCGAGCCCCTGCCTCACCCCACCCGGTTCCGGGCAATCGTCAGCGCGGGATAGGCCTCCGCACCGTCTTCGGCGAGGTCGCCGGTGACGACGGTGTCCCATTCCATGCCGAGGATCGCTGCCTTCGAGACCTGCGAGATCACGTTGTCGGCGACGAGAACGGCCTCGATGCCCTCGACCACCGAGATCTCGAAGCCGACGGCGGCCTTGCGCACGACATTACCGGTCGCCGTGACGTTGCGCAGATAGGGGCCGAAGCCCAGCGCAAAGCCCGAGGCCGCGGCGTTCTCCACCACGTTGCCGGTCAGGCTTGTGTCGGCGGAGACGAAGATGCCGTTGCCGCGGGGCTCCGGAAAATCGCCGATCTCGATATTGCGGATCAGGTTGCCCGAGACGACGGCGAGATGGCCGCCCTGGTCGAGGTTGGTGACGGAAATGCCGTGCGTCGCCGTGTCGACGATATTGTTGGCCACCACCGCCCCGTCGTAGGCGAACTCGACGAAGATCGCCACTTCGCCGAGACGGGTGCAATTGTTCTGGGCGACGATTGTGTTGGAGCCGGAATTGACGCGGATCGCCGAGAAGGTGCAGTCGCGCACATGATTGCCGGTCACGGTGACGTCGCCGCCGCGAAAGACGACGATACCGTTGCCGTAGGGTCCGTCGCCGCCGGACCGGTTGTGGATGCGTTCCACCCGGTTGTTCGCGATCATCGCCCCGTCCGGCTGCTTCGCCGACTGCCAGACCATGATGCCGTTGTCGCCGCAGTCGAAGACATGGTTGCCGGTGATGTCGAGGTCGTGGCCGTCGAGCGAGAACAGGCCGGCGCCGAGCGCGCCGCTGATGGACGTGTTCGCGACGCGGCCGCCGCAGTCGTTCAGATAGAGCCCGTCGGCCCAGCTGTTCTCGATCGTGCAATCGGTGATGGATACGGCCTTGACCCCGCTCAGGTCGACGAGCGCCTGCGCGCCGCCCAGTTCACGCGCCACGCCGTCGAACACGAGCCCGTCGAGGCCAATGGTGTCGCCGCCCTGCGCGGACACAAGCGCGCTGTCGCCGAGCGCCACTAGTCGGCTTGCGCCTGCCACGCCGGTGATGCGCGCGCCGGAGCGCAGCACCAGACCGCGCGCCAGATAGCGTCCCGGCGGCAGGAACAGCGGCGTGCCGGTGATCCGCGTCTCGTTGATCGCCCGCTGCAATGCGGCCGTCTGGTCGGCGCTGCTGTCGGCGACGATGCCGAATCGCGCCGCGTCGAGGCCATAGGCCTGCGCGCATGCCGGCCGCGCGGCGGCGCCCGTCGCGGCGAGGGCCGCGCCGGAAAGAAGGAACCCGCGCCGGGTTATCCGCGTTGTCGCATTCATGGCCCGTCCATCAAGAATCCCGACGCCAAACGAGGCTTCGCCAGCATGGCACGCGCTTCGTTCCGCCCGGTTAACGGCCCGGCACAACGAGAATCCTGGACATTGCCACCTGCCATGTTGCCCACACCGGTCCCACGGCCTATCTATGTGCAGCGGTTGGGGGCAGCCGTGGACAGGCTCCTGAGCTTCACATTCCCCTGAACCGGTTCACCGCACGAGGAGGGACAAAAATGGCTTTCGAACTTCCCGATCTGCCCTACGCTTACGACGCATTGGCGCCGTATATGTCGGCCGAGACGCTGGAATTCCATCACGACAAGCATCATCTGGCTTACGTCAACAACGGTAACAACCTGCTCAAGGGCACCGAGTGGGAAGGCAAGAGCCTGGAGGAGGTCGTAAAGGGCTCCTTCGGCAAGAACCAGGGGCTCTTCAACAACGCTGGCCAGCACTACAACCATCTCCATTTCTGGAACTGGATGAAGCCGAACGGCGGCGGCAGCAAGCTTCCCGAGAAGCTCGCCAGCGCCATCGAGTCCGATCTCGGCGGCTATGACAAGTTCCGCGAGGCGTTCATCAATGCCGGCGTGACCCAGTTCGGGTCGGGCTGGAGCTGGCTCGCCGTGAAGGACGGCAAGCTCGAAGTGATGAAGACGGCCAACGGCGAAAGCCCGCTGGTGCACGGTGCGACGCCGATTCTCGGCTGCGACGTGTGGGAGCATTCCTACTACATCGACTATCGCAACCGGCGCCCGGACTATCTCGCCGCCTGGGTCGATCACCTGATCAATTGGGAATATGTAGAGGAGCTGTTCGAAAAGGCGTCCTGACGCCATATCGAACGCCTTTTCACGGAAAACGGGGCCTCGTGCCCCGTTTTTCATATGCGCGTCATAGTTCGCTGCTGCCCTTGCCATGCGGTCTGCGCCGGACTACGCGGGTGAGACCACGAGCAAGGGAATGGCGTCATGCTGAGCATCCATGTCGCGACGGATCGGGGCCTGCAGCGCGTGCCGGATGCCGGCGCACTGACCGATTTGCCGACCGACGCGGTCTGGATAGACCTCCTGAATCCGACCTCGGAAGAGGAGGCGCTGCTCGAGCGCTGGCTGACGATCGACGTGCCGAGCCGCGAGGAGATGCGCGAGATCGAAATCTCCAGCCGCCTGTTCGAGGAAGACGGCGCGCTTTACATGACCGTCGTCGCGCTTCTGAACGCCGATGGCGAGAACCCCACCCTGACCGACGTCACGTTCATTCTGGTCGGTGGCCGTCTGGTGACCGTGCGGTATGCCGAGCCGCGGCCGATCACGCTTTTCTTGCAGCGCGCCCCGAAGATCGGTCCCGCCTGCCAGTACGCCGATTTCGTGCTTGTTGGGCTGATCGAGGCCTTCATCGACCGCATCGCCGACGTCCTGGAACACGCCGGCCTGGATGCCGACCGCATCGGCGACGATGTCTTCCTGCGCGAATCCTCGAAGCCCATAAAGACCGATGATTTCAAGAAGACGGTCGCGCGCATCGCCCGCACCGGCGACCTGACCTCCAAGGCCCGCGAGAGCCTTGTGACGATTTCGCGCCTTCTCACGTTCATGTCGGCCGGGCCGGGGTCGGTGAAGCTGTCGAAGGACGTCAAGCTGCACCTGAAGACGGCGGTGCGCGATGCCAATCAACTGGCAGATCACGCCACCTATCTGGCAACCAAGACGGAATTCCTGCTCGACGCCACGATGGGGCTCATCAACATCGAGCAGACGAACATCATCAAGATCTTCTCGGTTGCCGCCGTCGCCATGATGCCGCCGACGCTGATCGCCTCGATCTACGGCATGAACTTTCAGTTCATGCCCGAGCTCAATGAGAAGTGGGCCTATCCGATGGTCCTCGTCGTGATGATCGCCTCCGCGCTCGCGCCCTACTTCTATTTCAAGCGCAAGGGCTGGCTGTAGACCCGCCTCCGGCAGGTTCCTCTCGGCGGTAGCGGGGCGGCGGCGCCGGCTTGGTCCGGTCGCCGACGACCCCCGCGGTCTCGCCCGCCCGATCGCACTCCAATACTTCGCCTCGGATAACCGCAAAGGAACCGAGCCTCGCTCCCGGCGCGGTTCGTGGACCTGCCGTTGGTACAGAAAACGCTTGATCAAAAAATACAGGAGTCCTATAAAAAATACATGGCGAACGAATTGACGGAACAGGTCGCCTTCGGGCTGGCGAAAATCGGGGCCGCGCTGAGAACCGCGCAATGGCGCGCGGGCGAGCAGAGCGGTCTTACCCCCACGCAGATCGGCATCCTCACGACCCTGCATCGGCTGGGGGCGGACCGCGTGCAGGCGCTTGCCGGCCAGCTCGGAGTGACGCACGCGACCGCCAGCGATGCGGTCGCGGCACTGCACGGCAAGGGACTCGTCGAGAAGAGCCCGGATCCGCGGGATGGCCGTGCGGTCTTGGTGGGATTGACGGAAAGCGGTCGTCGCGCGGCGCAGGACAGCGGTGCCTATCCGCCGGAGCTGCTGACCGCCGTCGCAAGGTTGCGACCGGACGACCAGGCGGGCCTGCGCCGATCCCTGACCGGAATCATTCGTTCATTGCAGGAATCCGGATTGATCGAACCGCAACGTCTTTGCGTGACGTGCCGGTTCTTTCGCCCCAATGCGCACCCTGGTTCGGACAAGCCGCACCATTGCGCATTCGTGGATGCCGCCTTCGGGGACGCGTCGCTGCGCTTCGATTGCGGCGACCACGAAGAGGCCGACGACGCCGACAAGGCGCGCCAGTGGACGCGCTTTCTGGAGGCGACGTCGGATTGAGGAATGAGCGTCCCGTTCGCTGCAACGACCGGGACGCTCGAAATCGCCACCCCTCTAGGGAAAGAAAGGAAGCGACAAACCATGACACAAAGAACGAAATTCTACCACGCCGGCTGCGCCGTTTGCGTCGATGCCGAGCGCCGGTTTGCCGATGCGCTGGACCCCGACCGGTACGATGTCGAAGTCGTGCATCTGGGCGAAGCACCCGATCGGATCGCCGAAGCCGAGGCGGCCGGCGTGAAGTCCGTTCCCGCCTTCGTCGTGGACGGGCATCCCTACCACATCAACTTCGGCGCCTCGCTCGACGATCTGAAGGGAGGTGCGTGATGACGCCGCGCACCATCGCGCTTGCCGCTTTCGCGGCGTTGGCCTTCGCGGCGACGGCGGTTCAGGCCCATGACGGAACCGGCGGCATCAAGGCCGAAGGTTCGAATACGGCGATGCCGGACTTCGATCTGGTTCACGCCAGGATCACGACCGAAGGCAACGTCGCGGTGTTTCACATGGCCGTCTCCGGCAAGGCCGGTCAATCCAGGCCCGCCGCCACCGGTAAGCTCGCCGGTTCGCAGGTGTTCGCCTATGTCTGGCCAACCAGCATGGACCCCGCGGTCGTCGGTTTCGAGCCGAAGGCGGGCATTCTCTCCATGGTGATCACCGCGCATCCCGACTTCGACGATACGCCGCTCTTTGACGAGAATGGCGACGGCAAGCTGGGCAATGACGGCGACATCTGGCACAGCCATTGGGTGGTCCTCGGTCCCGACGATGCCTGCGGCGCGGGCGCGCTCAAGGTGATCGACATCCCGGAAGGGGCCAAGCCGCGCTTGCCGGTGACGTGGCCGGGCCTGCCCATCTTGATCGACAGTCCCGGCTGGGACCCTGTTCTCGACGCCGAAACGGTCGAGGTCCGTGTGCCGTTCTCCGATATCTCCGTGGTCAATGCCGCGAAATTCGATGGTGTGACCTCGGGGCTGCGCGTGAACGCCAACGTCCACGCGCCGCTCCTGTGCGTGACGGATGTCTTCGATGTCGCGTCGGGGGACCTGAGCCTGCCCGGCAGGGTCAACGAGTAGGAGTCCGCGACGGCAACGCCCGCCATCCGCCACGATGGTCTTTCCGCGAGGTGGCGCCGTGGCTGCCAATCGGCAAGTCCCGGCGCCATCTGGTCCCTTGCAACAACTGGGACGGTCACGGTTAGGATGACGCTGAACGGACGCCGGCGGTGGCGATGCGCCGCCGGCGTTTCCTTAGCGCGCGGGCGGGAGAAACAACGGCACCGATCGGAAATGGTACGGCCAGGGTCATGAAATTTTGAATGGCCCACCTTAGATGTATCGCTAGTATCCGGATCTCGCCCCTCCGCTTTGAATTGTCGTTCACGGGAGCATTGAGTCGAATGTCGATTGATTTCCTGTCGCGTCGAAGCTTCGTGGCCGGGACAACGGCGGGTGCGGCAGCGCTGACGCTCGGTCTGCCCCGTCGCCTTCTAGCCGCGCCGCCCGGCCCGTTGGTGCTCGAAGCCCGGCCCGGCACGGCGCAACTCTTGACGACCGAAGAGCCGGCGACCGCGATCTGGGGCTACCAGGGCGGCGCTCCCGGGCCGTTGATCCGTGCGCGTCAGGGCGACGAAGTGGCGGTGACGCTGACCAATCGGCTCGAGGTGCCGACCACCATTCACTGGCATGGCATCCGGATCGAAAACGCGATGGACGGGGTGGCGCATTTGACCCAGGCGCCGGTGCAGCCTGGCGAGCGTTTCGACTACCGCTTCACCGTCCCCGATGCCGGCACGTTCTGGTACCATCCGCACGTCCACGGGTCCGGCCCGCAGGTCGACCGTGGTCTGTCCGGCCTGTTGATCGTGGACGAGGCGACCCCGCCGGACGTCGATCATGACGTCGTGCTGCAGTTCGACGACTGGCGGATCGGTCAGGACGGGCAGATCGATACGGCGAGCATCGGCAATCTGCACGATGCCGCCCATGCCGGGCGGCTCGGAAATGTCCTGACCGTGAATGGCAAGGATTTCGAGACGGTCGCGGCGAAGGCCGGCGACCGCGTGCGGCTAAGGGTGGTTTCGAGCTGCAATGCCCGCATCCTGCAGCTTGGCTTCGGCGATCTCGATCCCTGGATCGTGGCGCTCGACGGTCAGCCGGTCGCGCCGCACCGGCTCGGCGCCGGTCCGCTGATCCTGGGCCCTGCCCAGCGCGTCGATTTGATCGCGGATGTTGTCGGTGAGCCCGGCGGACGCTTTCCCATCGCCGAAGTCTCCGGCGAGCCATTCGAGGCGACGGCGATCGTGCTCGACGCGGGCGAAGGCAGCGCGCCGCGCGCCGACCCGCCGCCAGCCCTGTCAGCCAATCCCGTCTCCGTGCCTTCGGCGAAGCCGGAGCGCACCGTCGACCTGGTGATGAGCGGTGGCGCCATGGCCTTCCTTCAGGAAGCGCGCTTCGAAGGCGAGGTCCTGGACGGGCGGACGCTTGCCACAGAGCATGGCCTCGTCTGGGCGCTGAACGGTGTCGCCGGAATGCCGGAAAAACCGCTGTTCTCGGCCAGGATCGGCGAACCCGTTGCGGTGCGCATGGTCAACGACACGCTATTTCCGCACTCCATGCACGTACATGGTCACCACTTCGTGATCTACGACGATGCGGGAGCGCCGTTGCCAGGCCTGCGCGACACGGTCACGGTCGACCCGCGCGCCGAGACGACGATCGGCCTGATCGCCGACAATCCCGGCAAATGGATGATACATTGTCACATGCTCGAACATCAGGCCGCAGGAATGGAAACGTGGTTCGAGGTGTTGATCTAGCGGAAGGCGGCCGGCCCCGGTGAGTTTGGCGTGTTCTGGGTTTGACGTATTTCGGGCGCGACCGATGCCGGGGGCGGCCGAAGCGGGCTGGAACTGGAGGTCACCATGGACAAAAACGTTGGGAGTGCCGATAAGGTCGTTCGCATCGTCGTCGGCGTCGCGCTGATCGCTTTCGCGCTGTTCGGCCCCGCCGACATCGCATGGAAATGGGTCGGCTGGATCGGTGTCGTGCCGATTCTCACCGCGGTGATGGGGTGGTGCCCGGCCTATTCCATCCTTGGGC
Organism: Microbaculum marinisediminis; assembly: GCF_025397915.1. Classification (NCBI taxonomy): domain Bacteria; kingdom Pseudomonadati; phylum Pseudomonadota; class Alphaproteobacteria; order Hyphomicrobiales; family Tepidamorphaceae; genus Microbaculum; species Microbaculum marinisediminis. Next base: position 430,389 of record NZ_JALIDZ010000002.1, on the reverse strand, counting down.
TGCGCACGTGCCCGATGGAGAAGAAGTCGGCCTGACCTGGACCCGACTGAGGGTCGGATGAGTGGGCTTCTCAGCCGTGGGCCCACTCCCAGTAGAGGTCTCTGGCCTTCTGATAGACCGGCCCTGGCTGCAGGTCGCGGCTCTCGATGCGATTGACCGGCAACACCTTTGCGTAGTTGCCGGCGGAGAACAGTTCGTCCGCGTCCAGCAGCTCCGGATAGGTGATGATACGCTCGTGCACGTGATAGCCGGCCGAGCGCAGCAGCGCGATGATACGCTGGCGTGTGATCCCGTTCAGGAACGTCCCGTTCGGATAGGGCGTGTGGACGCTGCCGTCCTTGACCATGAACAGGTTCGCGGTTGCGAGCTCGGCCACATTGCCCATCGCGTCGAGAACCACGGCGTTTTCGAAGCCCTTTTCGCGCACCTCGTTGAGTGCCCGTGAGGAATTGGGATAGAGGCACGCCGCCTTGGCGTTGACCGGAGCCTGTTCCAGGGTCGGCCGGCGGATCTTCGAAAGGCTGACAGAGAAGCCCGCCGGTTCCGGCATCGGCACCTCGTAGATCGATAGGCAGAACCGGGTCGACTCTGGCAGCGCGGGCACGCCCATGTAGCCGCCTTCCTCCGCCCAGTACATCGGTCGGATGTAGAGTTCGGCATCCGCTCCGAATTTGGCGATGCCGTCCTGCGCCAGCTCTACGATCTCGCCGACGTCCATGGTCGGGTCCAGGCCCAGCGCGACCGCCGAGTTGTTGACCCGCGTACAATGGCGTTCGAGATCCGGCGATACGCCTTCGAAGGTCCGGGCGCCGTCGAAGACGCAGGATCCGAGCCAAAGGGCGTGACTGCGCGGTCCGACGATCTGCGGGTTGCCGTCGACCCATTCGCCGTCGAGATACGTCCAAGTCTGGGACCAGTTGGCCATGCAACGCTCCTACGTGTTTTCAGCCTATCGAAAGCTCTTCGCGCGCCACCGTCAATGCGGCATCGTATGTCGGTGCGTGGTTTGAGTTCCCTTGCGAGGATTGGTCCGGAGGGCGGCCGCGGCCGCGGCGGCGTTCGCGGTCGTGCAAAGATTAGTTCTCCGATTGCATTGCCTTTACGGAATAACCGCCGTCTCCCTCGTGTTTCTGTCGATGGCGTGAGGGCGAGGATCACACGGCTGTGAGTTGCGTCCTGACGGTGGTTTTCCGATGGTCGGGCCACACACCGCCCGCAACAGACCCTGGAGGCTTATGTATGAAACGTGTGTTATTTGCCGGTACCGCCATCGCCGTGTTGTCCGTCGGCGCGGTGGCCTGGGCGGCCATGGACCCGATCGCCACCCGACAGGCGGTGATGAAAAACAACGGCGCGGCGATGGGAACGCTGGTCAAGATGGCCAAGGGCGAAGCGCCGTTCGAGGCTAGTGGCGCCAATCTGGCCGCCCGCGTGATCTTCAACAGCACGGTGGGTTTCACGACGCTGTTCCCGGCCGGATCGGAAACCGGCGGCGATACCGAGGCCAGCCCGAAGATATGGGAAGACATGGCCGGTTTCGAGGCCAAGGACGCGGCGATGCAGGAAGCTGCCGCGGCCATCATTGCCACGCCGATCACCGACCTCGATGGTGTCAAGGCGGCCGTCGGCGCGCTCGGCAAGACCTGCCAGGGCTGTCACGAGACCTATCGGATCAAGAAGGATGGCTGAGAACCGGGCTATACTCCCGGCATGACCAGACGAATCATCCTTTCACTTCTGGCGCTCGCCCTCATCGGGGCGGGCGCCTTTTGGCTCCTGACGACCCCGAGCACGCTGTCGGCGGGCGATCTGCCCGGCCACGAGCCGGACGTGGAGCACGGCCGCTACATGTTCTTTGCCGGTGGCTGCGCGTCCTGCCACGCCACGCCGGGCCAGGAAGACCCGCTCGTTCTGGGCGGCGGCCTGGAACTACCGTCGCCTTTCGGCACCTTCCACGTTCCCAACATCTCACCGGATGCGCAGGCCGGCATTGGCGGCTGGTCTACGGTCGATTTCGCCAACGCCATGGTCAACGGCGTGGCACCCAACGGAAGCCACTACTATCCGGCGTTTCCCTATACGTCCTACCAGCGCATGAAACTGGAGGACGTCATCGATCTGAAGGCCTTTCTCGACACCCTGGCGCCGGTCTCGACCGCGACACCGGGCCATGAGCTGCCGTTTCCTTTCAACATCCGCCGGGCCCTCGGCGTCTGGAAGATGCTCAATTTCGACGGCAAGCCGTTCGCGCCGGATCCCGCTGCGTCGGAGGAGATCAACCGCGGCGCCTACCTGGTCACGGGACCGGGGCACTGCGGCGAATGCCACACGCCGCGCGACGCCCTCGGCGGGCTCGAGCGCGACAAGTGGCTGACCGGCGCGCCCTCGCCGGATGGGAAGGGCAAGGTTCCCGACATCACGGCAGCCGGGCTCAAGGACTGGTCTGCGAACGACATCGCCTACGCGCTGGAGACCGGCTTCACGCCGGAATTCGACTCGCTGGGTTCGAGCATGGCCGCGGTCGTCCGCAATATGGCGGAGTTGACCCCCGAAGACCGGGCCGCCATCGCCGCCTACCTGAAGAGCGTGCAGGGACAGTAGGCGTCGTCGCCTCATTCCGCGTTGCCGCTAGTCGGGTCGCCCGGCGAACAAGGGCAGGGCAGGGCCGGCGGCGTCGGCCTCGATCGCCAGCATCTTGCGCTTCACGGCGATCCCGCCATGCGCCGAGAAGCCACCGACCTTGCCGCCCGCCGCGAGCACGCGATGGCAGGGCACGATGATCGGGAACGGATTGGCGCCTTCGGCCTGGCCGACCGATTGCGCCGCGCCCGGTTCGCCGATCCGCTCAGCGATCTCGCCATAGGTCAGCGTCGAGCCCGGCGGGATCCCCCGGGTCACTTCGTAGACGCGCCGGTTGAACGCCGGAATGCCCTCGAGATCGAGTGTGATCGTGGTCAGGTCGCTTGGCTTGCCCGCCATCAGTGCCGCGATACGGTCGATCGCGTCCTGAACGGAGGGCGGCGGCGCGGTTTCGACAACCGCCGGAAACCGCCGCTGCATCCGCGTCCGCGTGGCCTCCATGGAGGCCTCGGACAATTGCACGCCCGAGATTCCGCTCTCGGACCATGCGATGGCACATGGCCCGATTGCGGTTTCGAAAAGGGCAAACCCGATAGCCGTCATTCCCGAAGGATATCAGCGGTCGGCGTGAACGCCGACCCGATTCCGGGCCGGTTCGATCACGCCCCGCCCAGCGCCCCGATCACGCGCGCCCAGGCCCGGGTGCCGTGATGGAAGCTCGACAGGTTGTACTTCTCGTTCGGCGAATGGACCTTGTCGTCGTCGAGACCGAAACCGATCAGGATCGAGTCGACCCCGAGCGTGTTCTTGAAGTCGCCGACGATCGGGATGGAACCGCCGCAGCCCATCATCACCGCCGGCCGGTCGAACTCCGCCTCCAGCGCCGCGGCCGCCCTGGCGACCTGGGGCCCGGACACATCGACCTGGAGGGCCGGGCTCGCGCCGTGGCTAATGAACTCGACCTCGCAGTCCGCCGGCAGGCGTTCCTTGACGAAGGCGCGGAAACTGTCGCGGATCTTGAACGGGTCCTGGTTGCCGACGAGGCGGAACGATACCTTCGCCGAGGCTTTCGAGGCGATCACCGTCTTGGTGCCTCCGCCGGTATAGCCGCCGATGATGCCGTTGACGTCGCAGGTCGGGCGCGACCAGATCTGCTCGAGCACGCTGCGGCCCGTCTCACCGGCCGGCACGGAAAGGCCGACATCGCCCAGGAACGCCTTCTCGTCGAATCCAAGCCCGTCCCACTGCGCCTTCACGTCGGCGGGGAGCTCCTCGACGCCGTCGTAGAAGCCGGGCACCTGGATTTGGCCATCCGCGTCGTGCAGGTCGGCGATGATGCGCGCCAGAACCCGGATCGGATTGCGCGCCGCCCCGCCATACATGCCCGAATGCAGGTCGCGGTTCGCCGCGGTGACGACGATTTCCTCCAGCAGCAGGCCGCGCAGCATGGTGTTGATCGCCGGCGTCTTGGCGTCCCACATGCCGGTATCGCAGACCAGCGCGAAGTCGGTCTTCAACTCGTCCTTGTGGGAATCCAGGAACGGGCCGAGGCTGCGGCTGCCGGATTCCTCTTCGCCCTCGATCAGCACGGTGATCGCGATCGGCAGGCTGCCCGTCGCGTCGACCCAGCCGCGGCAGGCCTCGACGAAGGTCATGAACTGGCCCTTGTCGTCGCAGGCCCCGCGCGCGACGATCTGCTCGCCCTGCGGCGTGTCGACCAGACGCGGCTCGAAGGGCGACGTCTCCCACAATTCGAGCGGATCGGCCGGCTGAACGTCGTAGTGGCCGTAGAACAGGACGTGCGGCACGCCGTTGCCGGGCATGGCGCCGCCATGACCGACCACCATCGGCTGGCCGCCGGTCTCCCGCGCCGATGCCTCGAAGCCGATCTCGCGCAGCTGCTCGACCACCCAGTCGGCCGCCTTGCGGCAGTCCTCGTTATGGGCCGGATCGGTCGAAACGGACGGAATACGGATCAGCGCGAAGAGCCGGTCGAGGCTGGCCGAAAGGTTCGCATCGATTGCCGAAAGCACCTTGTCGGTTGCGGTCATGGAAACTCCTTTGGTGCGTGTGCCGACGTGCAGCGTAGCATCAACCGCTAGTGCAAGCCGCGCGGTGCGGCAAGTATCAGGCGACGAAGACTAGCGCCGCCGCGACCCGAAGATGCCGCGCAGGATCCGGTTGCCGCTCGTGCCGAGCTCCCGGCCGAGCGCGGAGGCGAGGGAACGGCCGAACGACTTCACGATCTGCAGGCCGGCGTCCTCGACATCCTTTCTGGGAACGCCCCAGATCGTCTCATCGCTCTTGCGGGCCTTGCCGCGCGCGGGTTCGGGTTCCGCCTGAGCCGCCCGGCGGGCGCGCTCGGCGAGGATCTCGTAGGCCGATTCCCGGTCGCGCGCGGTGTCGTAGATGCCGGATACCGGGCTCGACAGGATCGCGGCCGCGCGCTCGCGCTCGTCGAGGGGGCCGAGGCGGGAGGCCGGCGGGCGGATCAGCGTACGCTGCACCACCGACGGCACGCCCTTTTCCTCCAGTGTCGAGACCAGTGCCTCGCCGACGCCGAGCTCGGTGATCACCCGGGCGGTATCGAAATCGGGATTGGGCCGGAACGTATCGGCAGCCGTCTTCACGGCCTTCTGCTCGCGCGGCGTATAGGCTCGCAGCGCGTGCTGCACGCGGTTGCCGAGCTGGGCAAGCACCTTGTCGGGTACGTCCAGCGGATTCTGGGTGACGAAATAGACCCCCACGCCCTTGGAGCGGATCAGCCGGACGACCTGCTCGACCTTGTCGATCAGCGCGTCGGGCGCATCGTCGAACAGGAGATGGGCCTCGTCGAAGAAGAACACGAGCTTCGGCTTGTCGGGATCGCCGACCTCGGGAAGCTCCTCGAACAGCTCCGACAATAGCCACAGCAGGAAGGTGGCGTAGAGGCGCGGGGACGAGATCAGCTTGTCGGCGGCCAGCACGTTGACGATGCCGCGGCCGTCCCGGTCAGTACGCATCAGGTCGGCGATCTCGAGCGCCGGCTCTCCAAAGAAGTACTCGGCGCCCTGGTTCTCGAGAACCAGAAGCCGGCGCTGGATAGCGCCGATCGTCTGTTTGGTGACGTTGCCGTAGGAGGTGGTGATCTCGCTGCCGACGCTTGCGAGATACTCGAGCAGGGAGCGCAGGTCCTTCAGGTCGAGGATCGCCAGTCCCTCGTCGTCGGCGAGGCGGAAGGCGATGTTGAGCGCCCCCTCCTGCGCTTCGGACAGTTCCAGGAGACGCGAAAGCAGCAGCGGTCCCATCTCCGTGACCGTGGTGCGAACCGGATGGCCCTGGTCGCCGAACAAGTCCCAGAAGATGGTAGGGGTGGCCTGGAACCGATAGTCGGTGAGACCGATGGTCTCGGCGCGTTTCAGCAGGAAGTCCTTCGGCTCCCCGGCGGCCGCGATTCCCGACAGGTCGCCCTTCACGTCGGCGCAGAACACCGGAACGCCCGCGTTGGAGAAGCCTTCGGCGAGGATCTGCAGCGTCACCGTCTTGCCGGTGCCGGTCGCGCCCGTCACCAGCCCGTGCCGATTGGCATAGCGCAGGTGGACGTATTCCGGTTTGACGCTCGTGCCGACGTAGATCTTGCCGTCGCTATCAGACATCTCGGGTAGCCTCCTCGAACCGTCGCGCGCCGGCGATCGCGGCAGTCGCGGTCCGGTTATAAAAACCGGCCAACCGGGGCGCAATGCGCGGCTTGTATCGTTTTCTGGTGGCGGGCAGAATGCCCGCGACTCGCGAACGGACATGTACAGGAGGCCGATATGGATGAGCTCATTGACCAGCTCGTGGACCAGGTTGGGGTTACCAGGGAACAGGCAGATAGCGCGCTGAAGATCATACTCGGTTTCCTCAAGCAGTCCGGCCCCGCCGACAAGGTTTCCGAATTGATGGAGAAGCTGCCTGGCGCGGAGGCGATCGAAACGCCCGAAGGTGGTCTGGGCGGCATGATGGGCGCCATGGCCGCGTTCAGTTCCTTGCAGTCCGCCGGCCTCGGCATGGGCGAAATCCAAGGTGTGACTCGACAATTAGTTGCCTTTGCGAAACAACATGCAGGTGACGAACTGGTGGATGAGGTTGTCGGCTCGATTCCCGGTCTGAGCCAGTTCGCCTGAGGGGGGAAGTCGGGCTCTATTCTTGGATAGCGAGAGACAGGAGGCGTTGCATGTCCTACCCCGTGCTCAAGATCGAGGGAATTGGCCCGAAATACGCCAAGAAATTGAACGCGATCGGCGTCATGACGACCGCGAAGCTGCTCGAAAGGGCCAAGGATCCGAAGGGGCGCAAGCAACTGGCCTCCGACTCCGGGATCGACGAGACGCTTATTCTCAAATGGGCCAACATGTCCGACCTGATGCGCATCAAGGGCGTCGGCGAGGAGTATTCCGAGCTTCTCGAAGTCTCCGGCGTCGACACCGTCAAGGAACTGCGCAACCGCAAGCCCGACAATCTGCACGCCAAGATGGTCGAGGTGAACGCGGCGAAGAAGCTGGTGCGTGCCCTGCCGAGCCCCAACAAGGTCAAGAGCTGGGTCGATCAGGCGAAGTCCCTGCCGCCGATGATGAAATACTGAGGCTGCATACGGCCATAGAAAATAGGCAGTAGCGGCTACCCGCCTGCTGTGGCACACAACCACCGTCGCAATTGGCGGTCGACGAGAAATACAGCAGGCGAGACGACCGAATGAGTGAACTCGATCTGGCGGCCGGATTTCCGGCCGCCGACGAAGCGCAATGGCTGGGCCTGGTCGAAAAGGTTCTGGCCGGGCGGGATTTCAAGCGTGCGCTGGTCTCCACGACTCGCGACGGACTTGAAATCGCGCCGCTGTACGGACAGCGCGAGCCGGGGCGCCATGTGCGCTCCGACGGCGGCCGCTGGGCCGTGTTCCAGCGCGTTGATCATCCCGATCTCGACGAGGCCAATCGGCTTGCCCGCGCCGACATCGAAGGTGGCGCCGACGGTCTGGAACTCGTCCTGCCCGGCGCACCCGGTGCCAACGGCTTTGGCGTCGCGCCCCAGTCGGTGGACGACATGGAGCGCCTTCTCGACGGGATTGACCTGACACGCGTGAAGCTGCGGCTCGATGCCGGCTACGAAAGCCGTCCGGCGCTGGTCCTGGCCATGGCGCTTGTCGAGAAGCTCGGTCTCGGGCCCGATGTGATCGACCTCGTCGGGCAATCCGATCCCGCCAACGGCCTGCTCGCCGACGGCCGGCTGGCGGCCCCCTACGACAGGATTTCCGCCTGGGGGGTGGATCTCGGCTACTATCTGAAGGAGAGCGGGCTTCGCATCGCGCCCTATGTCGCCGATGGTCGCGGCGTCCATGCCGGCGGCGGGTCCGAGGTGCAGGAACTCGCTTATGGCGTTGCCGATGCGCTGGAGCAGTTGCGCATGTTCGAGGCCGGCGGCATATCGCTCGAAGACGCGCGGACCTATGTGACGTTCTCGCTTGCTGCCGACGCCGACCAGTTCGCCACGATCGCCAAGTTCCGGGCCCTGCGGCTGTTGTGGAACCGGGTGCAGGAGGCCTGCGGCATGGCGCCGGCACCGGCGCACGTCCACGCCGAGACTGCGTGGCGCATGATGACCCGCCGCGATCCGTGGGTGAACCTGTTGCGCACCACCGTTGCGACGACGGCGGCGGCGATCGGCGGCGCGGACTCGATCACCGTCATGCCCTATACCGCTGCGCGGGGACTGCCGGATGCGTTTGCCCGCCGGGTCGCGCGCAATACGCAGCTCGTCCTGATGGAGGAGGCCAACCTGTTCCGTGTCGGCGATCCGGCCGCGGGCTCCGGCTATGTCGAGACGCTGACCGCGGCGATGGCGGAAGCGGCCTGGACGGAATTCCAGAAAATCGAAGCCGAGGGCGGCATCGTGAAATCGCTCATCGATGGCGCCTTCCAGGCCCGCATGAGGGATGTCCGCGATCGCCGCGATCGCGATGTCGCCACGCGCAGGGAGCCGCTGACCGGCGTATCGGAATACCCCAACCTGGCAGAGCTTCCCGTTGCCACGCTGGATGCCCAGACCTGCGAAATCGAACATTCCGGCATTGCCCTCGAGCCGCCGTCGGCGGATCACGGCGAACGCTGCCGGGCGCTCGTCGCCGCCGCGCGCAACGGCGCGACGCTGGCTGACATGGTGGCCACCGGTGGTGGTCCCTGGATACGGACCCAGGCCATGCCGAAGATGCGCTTGGCGGAGCCGTTCGAGCGTCTGCGCGATGCTTCCGATGTGGTGCTAGAGGCTACCGGCCGGCGGCCGCAGGTGTTTCTCGCCACGCTCGGCCGCATGGCCGATTTCACCGCGCGTGCGAGCTTTGCGCGCAACGCCTTCGAGGCCGGCGGCATCGAAGCTGTCGGCGGTATCGCCTTCGAAGGTCTCGACGACATGATTGCTGCCTACCGTGAGAGCGGCGCCGAGATTGCCTGCATCTGCGGCACCGACGATGCCTATGGCGCGCAAGGCGAGGCGGTTGCCGAGGTCCTCAAGGCCGCCGCCGCGAAAGGCGTCTATCTGGCCGGCCGGCCAGGCGACAGGGAGGCGGGCCTGCGTACCGCTGGCGTCGATGCCTTTATCTACGCAGGCTGTGATATTCTGTCGGAACTGACCGCAGCCCATGAACGGCTCGGTTTGACCGGCGAAGCCCGGAAATGATGGAGTGCCCGGCGAGATGACGCGCATCCCCGACTTCACCAAGGTGCCCTTCGCGCTTTCCGAAACCCCGGTGACGGCATCCGAAACCGCTGCCTGGGAGACGCCTGAAGGCATCCCGGTCAGGCCGGCCTATGGAGATGCGGACCGGGAAGGCCTCGATTTCCTCGAGTCCTGGCCGGGTATCGCGCCCTATCTGCGTGGTCCCTATCCGACCATGTACGCGACGCGGCCGTGGACGATCCGGCAATACGCCGGTTTCTCGACCGCCGAGGATTCCAACGCGTTCTACCGGCGCAATCTCGCCGCCGGCCAGAAGGGCCTGTCGATCGCATTCGATCTGGCCACCCACCGCGGCTACGATTCCGACAATCCGCGCGTGAAGGGCGATGTCGGCATGGCCGGTGTCGCGATCGACTCGATCTACGACATGCGCACCCTGTTCGATCACATTCCGCTCGACACGATGAGCGTTTCGATGACGATGAACGGGGCGGTGCTGCCGATCATGGCGCTCTATATAGCCGCCGCCGAGGAGCAGGGCGTGCCGACCGAGAAGCTGTCGGGCACGATCCAGAACGACATCCTCAAGGAGTTCATGGTCCGCAACACCTACATCTACCCGCCCAAGGCGTCGATGCGGATCGTCTCGGACATTTTCGCCTTTACGGCGGAGAAGATGCCGAAGTTCAACTCCATCTCGATCTCCGGCTACCACATGCAGGAAGCCGGGGCGACGGCGGACCTGGAGCTGGGCTATACGCTCGCCGACGGCGTCGAATATCTGCGCGCCGGTGTTGCCGCCGGCCTGTCGGTCGACGCCTTCGCGCCGCGCCTGTCGTTCTTCTTCGCGATCGGCATGAACTATTTCATGGAGATCGCGAAGCTGCGCGCCGCCCGTCTGCTGTGGGCGAAGCTGGTGCAGCCGTTCGAGCCCAAGAGCGACAAGTCGCTGGCGCTCAGGACCCACTGCCAGACGTCGGGCTGGAGCCTGACCGCGCAGGATGTCTTCAACAACGTGACGCGCACCTGCATCGAGGCGATGGCAGCCACCCAGGGCCACACCCAGTCGCTGCATACCAATGCGCTGGACGAGGCATTGGCGCTGCCGACGGACTTCTCCGCCCGCATCGCCCGCAACACCCAGATCCTGCTGCAGCAGGAGGCCGGCACTTGCCGCGTCATCGACCCGTGGGGCGGCTCCTACTATGTCGAGCGTCTGACCCACGACCTCGCCGCCAAGGCCTGGGCGCACATCCAGGAGGTCGAGGCGATGGGCGGCATGGCCAAGGCCATCGAGGCCGGCCTGCCGAAGCTCAGGATCGAGGAAGCCGCCGCCCGGACCCAGGCGCGTATCGATTCCGGCCGCCAGACGGTGGTCGGCGTCAATCGCTGGCGTGCGGACGAAGAGGCCGAGATCGAGATCCTCAAGGTGGACAATTCGGCAGTGCGCAGGCAGCAGATCGACAAGCTCGAGCGGCTGCGCGGCGAACGCGATCCGGCGGCCGTCGCCGCGGCCATCGAAGCGCTGGGCCGCTGTGCTAAGACCGGCGAGGGCAACCTGCTGGCGCTGGCCGTCGACGCCGCGCGCGCCAAGGCCACCGTCGGCGAGATTTCCGGCGCGCTGGAAAAGGTCTGGGGCCGCCACCAGGCGGAGATCCAGGCGATTTCCGGCGTCTACCGGCAGGAGGTCGGACAGATGGACGATAGCGTCAGGCGCGTGCAGCGCATGGTCGATGCCTTCGAGAAGGAAGAGGGCCGCAGGCCGCGTATCCTGGTCGCCAAGATGGGGCAGGACGGCCACGACCGCGGCCAGAAGGTGATCGCCTCCGCCTTCGCCGACCTCGGCTTCGACGTCGACATCGGCCCGCTGTTCGCAACCCCCGCCGAGGCCGCCCGTCAGGCGGTCGAGAACGACGTCCACATCATCGGCGTGTCCTCGCTCGCCGCCGGCCATCTGACGCTGGTGCCCGAGCTGAAGGCGGCGCTCGAGGAGGCCGGCCGCGGCGACATCATGATCGTCGTCGGCGGCGTCATCCCGCCGCAGGACTTCGCCGCGCTGAAGGAAGCCGGCGCCTCGGCGATCTTCCCGCCCGGCACCGTTATCTCCGAGGCGGCGGCCTCGCTGATCGATGAGCTCAATCGCCGCCTCGGTCACGGGCCCGCCCAGGCCGCGGAGTAGGGCGGGCCGGACCGCTCGAGCCGGGTCTCGGTCGAGCCGGCTAGAAGGGCAGCCCCTGGCCCGGATTGGGCGCGCCCGGAATGCCCGCCGGCATGTCCATGACGTTGAGCCCGCTGGGGACCTCGAACACGGCTGGGTCCTGTTCGGTGCGCTGCAGGTTCTCCAGGCCCGAGCCGAAGCCTTCTCCGGTCACTTCGATCGGGATGTTGTCGGCCGTCAGGCAGGCGATTGCCTGCTTCATCCGCCAGACGATGCAATCCTCGCCGTTCACGGTCTTCGTCTCGTCGGTCGGCGTGCCGTCGAATTCGTCGACATCGACGTTCGGCACCCGCATCGCCATGCCCGGCATCTGGTCCGACCACAGGATCATGTCGCCGCTGTCCATGTCGCGAACACTGCTCATCGCCATGCCCTGCTGGTTCATGTTGATGCGCATTTTCCGGTTCGCGGCCGAGTAGTGCATGGTGGCGCGCACGTTCATGCCCTTGCCATCGCTCAACACCCAGTCGCCCTGGAAGTCGACCGTCGGATAGGGTGGTTCGGCATGCGCCGCAGACGCGAAAAGTGCTGCGGACAATCCAAGAACGCGTGCGGATAGGCGAAACATCGTCGTTATTCCCTTTTGGTTTTCAAAGGAGTTGTGAATTCGAACTCGAAATGCCCGATTCTCCGGCGCACGGCGAACATTCACCGGGACATATGGTCGCCGCGAGACGGCCGTCGCCTCAGTGTCGCTGGCGGCTTCACCGCCCGTCGCGACGACGCGGGTCTTGCGGACGCAAATGCACTTGTGTACGCGTCGTGACAGTTGTGATGGCGACCTGGCCCGTTCACCCGTGATGATCCGACGATACCTCGCATTTTTCGCCCTGCTCCCCATACTTGCCGCCTGCGTTGGCGAGGACCAGCCCTCGGCGACGTCGATCATCCCTGTATCCTATACGATCACGGCACAGGCTGCCGGGCCGATCACGCCGGAGACGCCGTATTCGACAGCGACCTTGCGCAAGCTTTTCCCCGAACAGCGGATCGACGTCATCTCGACCGCCGACGAGGATGGCGTCGTCGATGCACTGACCGTGTTCTCCGACGGTCTGCAGGTCATGATGGTGATCCCCGCCAGGGGCGGAAAGACGGTCAAGGCCGTGCATGGCTCCGGTCTCGCGGTCGCCGGCCCGAACGGCGAGCGGCTCGGCATGAGCTTCCGCCAGGCCGGCATGAGCCGCAACGACTGCACCGTCGGCACCGGCCCATGGCTGGGCATGGCGGTGTGCACGGCGCGCGGCGCTTCGAATATCTATCTCGTCTTCGACAACGGCGGTTGGAACGGCTCGCCCAACGAGCTGGCTCCGGCATCGGCCCTTGCCGACGGTAAGCTGCAGCGTATCGTCTGGGTGCCGCAGCGGAGCGGTTGAGAACCGTGAGCTTGAGGGTGACGCGGGCGCCGCGCTGCGCTATGCCGCGAGCATGACCAATGCCGACTGTTCTTCCGCGACGATGCCCAACGGTCGCTCGATCGAGGAAACCGTCGCCGATCTGCGCGCCGGCGACCGGGCCACGCTCGCTCGCGCGATAACGCTGATCGAGTCCCGCAAGCCGGACCATCGCCGCGCCGCCGCCGCGCTGCTGCAGGCGATCCTGCCCTACACCGGGGAAGCCTGGCGCGTCGGGATCAGCGGTGTGCCGGGCGTCGGCAAATCGACCACCATCGACCAGCTCGGCATCAACCTGACCGAAGCCGGAAACAAGGTCGCGGTGCTCGCCGTCGATCCGTCCTCTCAGCGCACGGGCGGCTCGATTCTGGGCGACAAGACGCGCATGGCCCGACTGGCGGTGGACCCGAATGCCTTCATCCGTCCCTCGCCGAGCGCCGGGACCCTTGGGGGCGTCGCCGCGCGGACGCGCGAGACCATGCTGGTCTGCGAGGCGGCGGGCTTCGACGTTGTGATCGTCGAGACCGTCGGGACGGGACAGTCGGAGACGGCGGTCGCCGACATGGTCGACGTCTTTGTCGTGCTGGCGCTGCCGGGCGCCGGCGACGAACTGCAGGGCATCAAGAAGGGGATCCTGGAGATCGCCGACATCATTGCCGTCAACAAGGCTGATGGCGAGAACGCCGATCGCGCCAGGCAGGCCGCCGCGTCGCTGCGCGCCGCCCTGCACATCCTGACGCCGATAAGCCCGAACTGGACCCCGCCCGTTCTGGCGGTGTCCGGGCTGAGCAATCTCGGACTCGACAAGCTGTGGGTCGAGATCGGCGCTCACCGCGCCACCATGCAGGCCTCCGGCGAATTCGACGAGCGCCGTGCCGTCCAGCGCGTCAAATGGATGTGGGGGATGCTGGAGGAGCGGTTGCTCGCCCGGCTGCGCGCGGATCCCGACGTCTCCGCGCGCCTGGATGCGCTGGAACGGGACGTTCGCGAAGGTCGTCTGGCACCGACGGCGGCGGTCGAGGAGGTCGCCCCGGCGCTCGGCGCGTGAGTGAGGACGGCGATGGCAAAGCCCCGCCTGCTTGTCACCGGTTTCTCGTCGTTTCCCGGCGCGCGGCGCAACCCGACCGAGGTGCTGGTGACTGCCCTCGACGTTAAACGCATGGCCCGGCGTTTCGACATCGACCTGGCTGCGACCATCCTGCCGACCGAATATGCCGCCGTATCCGACCTTCTGCCCTGGTTATGGAAGGACGTCCGGCCCGATGCGGCCATCCACTTCGGTCTGCACGGCCGGGCGCGGACGGTGCGGATCGAGACGCGGGCGGCGAACCATGCGACACCGGTCCGTCCCGATGCAGCGGGAAAGCGGCTCGCCACGCTGGTCATCGAGCCCCGCGGCCCGCTATACCGCCGCACGACGTTGCCGGCCGAGAAGATCGTCGTCGTGCTCCGGCGCGCCGGCATCCCCGCGACGCTGTCGGCGGATGCCGGCGGTTATCTCTGCAACTACGCGACCTGGGTGTCGCTGATGGCGGCAGGCGGAAAGAAGGGCAGGGCAGGTGGCCTCGCCGGCTTCGTGCACGTTCCCTGGCCGGCCGAGGAACGCGCGCCGAACGCCCCGACGGGGCGTCCCGGCTGGGGGGCGCTGGCGCTGGCTATGGAAACGGTGGTCGCGGCCGGTGCGCGGGCGGTGCGCATGAGATCGCAGGGCCGCGCCGGGTAAGAACGTCGAGGGACGTCCGGCCGGGACGTCCAGATCGCTTGCCCTCGACGCCATGCCTTTGCGTCATGCTCAGGGGCGTCACCCCAAAGTGACAAAAAAAGCCCGGGGTCAGACCCCGGGCTTTCGGTCAAACGCGGATTGCGGTCCGCGGTTGCCTGCGTCAGAAGAACGCCTGGATGCCCGTCTGCGCGCGACCGAGGATCAGCGCGTGGACGTCGTGCGTGCCTTCGTAGGTGTTGACGGTCTCGAGGTTCGCCAGGTGCCGCATGACGTGGAACTCGTCGGCAATGCCGTTGCCGCCGTGCATGTCGCGGGCCATGCGCGAGATGTCGAGCGCCTTACCGCAGTTGTTGCGCTTGACGATCGAGATCATCTCCGGCGCCACCTTGCCCTCGTCGAACAGGCGACCGACGCGAAGCGAGCCCTGCAGGCCGAGCACGATCTCGGTCTGCATGTCGGCGAGTTTCTTCTGGATGAGCTGGGTGCCGGCGAGCGGCTTGCCGAACTGCTTGCGGTCGAGCGTGTACTGCCGCGCCGCGTGCCAGCAGAACTCGGCCGCGCCCAGCGCGCCCCACGAGATGCCGTAGCGGGCGCGGTTGAGGCAGCCGAACGGGCCCTTGAGGCCGGAGACATTCGGCAGCAGGTTCTCTTCCGGCACCTCGACATTGTCCATGACGATCTCGCCGGTGATTGAGGCGCGAAGCGACAGCTTGCCTTCGATCTTCGGGCAGGACAGGCCCTTCATGCCCTTTTCGAGGATGAACCCGCGGATCTGGTTGTCGTGCGCGGCGGACTTCGCCCAGACCACCATCACGTCGGCAATCGGCGAGTTCGAGATCCACATCTTCGCGCCGGTGAGGCGATAGCCGCCGTCGATCTTCTCGGCGCGCGTCACCATGCCGCCCGGATCGGACCCGTGGTCCGGCTCGGTCAGGCCGAAGCAGCCGACCCATTCGCCGGAGGCAAGCTTGGGCAGGTACTTCTTGCGCTGGCTCTCGTCGCCATAGGCGTAGATCGGATACATGACCAGCGAGGCCTGCACGCTCATCATCGAGCGGTAGCCGGAGTCGACGCGCTCCACTTCGCGCGCGACTAGGCCATAGGAGACGTAGCCGGCGCCGACGCCGCCGTATTCCTCGGGGATCGTAACGCCGAGCAGGCCGAGCTCGCCCATCTCGTTGAAGATCGCCCGGTCGGTGTTTTCGTTGCGATACGCTTCCAGCACGCGCGGCATCAGCTTGTCCTGCGCGTAGGCTTGCGCGGTATCGCGGATCATCCGCTCGTCTTCGGTGAGCTGATCCTCAAGGAGGAACGGATCCTCCCACACGAACTTGGCGTAGCTGGTCGGAGACGGCTTCGCGCTGGCGGCGACGGACATAGGGTAACCCTCGATCTTCTCGTGAACGGTGGGCGCAACCTCTAACTCAACGTGTCTCCGATTTCGAGACACGTTGACGCATCCTCGCTATGCGCCCGATACAGATATTATTTTAATCTTCAAATTGTTTCTGTCCAGACACAAATGGCAGACCTGAGCCGCCTATTCAGCCTTGCCTGCGATCTTCAGCGCGCCCGCCATCTTCAGCGCGAAGGCATAGACCAGCGCGATCTCCTTGAGCCGGTCGAACCGCCCCGCCGCGCCGGCGTGTCCGGCTTCCATGTTGGTGCGCAACAGGATCGTCGCATCCGATGTGTTGTGGGTGCGCAGTTTCGCGATCCACTTCGCCGGCTCCCAGTAGGTGACGCGGGGGTCGGTCAGCCCGCAGAGGGCGAGGATGTTGGGATAGGCCTGTTCGCGCACGTTGTCGTACGGACTGTAAGCGGCGATCTGGTCGTATTCCTTGGCGCTTTCGATCGGGTTGCCCCATTCCGGCCATTCCGGCGGCGTCAGCGGCAGCGTGTCGTCGAGCATGGTGGCGAGCACATCGACGAACGGCACTTCCGCGACGATTCCGAGGAACAGGTCCGGCGCCATGTTGGCGACAGCGCCCATCAGCATGCCCCCGGCCGAGCCGCCATGGGCGACGATCCGGCCGCGCGCGGTGATCCCGGCATCGGCAAGGTACTCGCCGACGGCAACGAAATCCTTGAACGTGTTGGTCTTTTTCGCGCCTTTCCCGTCCCGATACCAGTGATAGCCCTTGTCCTTGCCGCCGCGGATATGGGCGATGGCATAGACGAAGCCACGGTCGGCGAGCGACAGCCAGTTCGTATTGAAAGCCGCCGGTATGGAGATGCCGTAGGAGCCGTAGCCGTAGAGCAGGCAGGGTGCGCTGCCGTCGAGGGGCGTGTCGGTCCGGTAGAGCAGGGTGACGGGCACGGTCTCGCCGTCCCACGAGGTCGCGTGCAGGCGGCGCACTACGTAGCGGTCCGGATCGTGGCCGCTCGGCACCTCCTGCCGCTTGCGCAAGGTGCGCTGGCGGCTCTCCATGTCGTAGTCGAACACTTCCGAGGGCGTGCGCATCGACGAATAGGAGAAGCGGATGGTCGCGGTGTCGTACTCGTAGCCGGGCAGCAGGCCGAGCGAATAGGCCTCCTCCTGAAACGCGATGGCGTGCTCCTCGCCGTCGGCGTAACGGTGGACGACGATGCGCGGCAGCCCGTCCTCGCGCTCAAGGCGCACCAGATGGTCGCGATAGCTGACCATGTCGAGGATCAGCCGGCCCTCGCGATGCGGCACGAAATCGCGCCAGTTCTCCGGGCCGGGGGAGGCCAGCGGACATGTCGCGATCTTGAAGTCCTCCGCCGCGTCGGCGTTGGTCAGGATCACCAGTTCGTCGTCGCGGCCGCGCCCGGCGTGATGGTCGACCCGGTATTCGATGCCCTTGCGCCGCGGCGCGACCATCACCGGCTCGCTTTCCGGCTGCGACGCGTCGATCAGACGAAGCTCGGATGTCTCGTGGTCGTGGGTGCTGATGACGATGAACCGGCCCGACTGGGTGTCCGAAACGCCGACGAAGAAGCCCGGATCGTCTTCCTCGTAGATCACCACGTCATCGTCCGGCGAAGTGCCGACCCGGTGGCGCATCACCCGCTTGGGGCGATGGTTGTCGTCGAGCCAGGTGTAGAACAGATAGTCGCTGCCGGCCGACCAGACCGCCGATCCGGTCGTGCGCGGGATCGCGTCGGCGAAATCCTCGCCCGAGGCGATATCGCGGATGCGGATCGTGTAGAACTCCGACCCCATTTCGTCGACGGCGTAGTGGATCAGCTTGTGGTTCGGGCTGTGATCGGCGCTGGCCATGCGGAAATAGGCCTTGCCGCTCGCCATGAAGTCGGCGTCCAGCAGCACTTCCTCCGCGCCGTGGTCCCCTTTCCTGGCGGCATCCCGCGGCTCGCGGACGATGAGCGGATGCTGGGCGCCGAGTTCGTAGCGCATGGCGTAGGCATAGGGCCCGTCCGGCGCGGGCACGCTGGAATCGTCCTCCTTGATGCGCCCGCGCATCTCGGTGAACAGGTGTTCCTGCAGCGGCTCGGTATGCTCCAGCGCCGCTTCCGTCCAGGCGTTCTCGGCCTCCAGATAGGCGCGGATCGCCGGATCCAGCACCGACGGATCGTGCATCACCTGCTGCCAGTTCTTGTCCTTCAGCCAGGCATAGTCGTCGATCCGCTCGCGGCCGTGATGGACGGTCTTCTCGGGGCGGCGTTCGGCGGTCGGTGCGGGCATGGGAACTACTCGTCCTGCAGGAAACACGAAGGGTTCGGGCAGGCTACTACCGGCCCGCGGCAGGATCGACAAGGCAAGAGGCTATTCCGCTCCGCCTTCCGGCTCCTTCTTCAGCGCGTTGCCGTTCAGGCAGTAGCGCAGTCCCGTCGGCTGCGGGCCGTCGGGGAAGACGTGGCCGAGATGGGCGTCGCAGCTGGCGCAGCGCACCTCGGTGCGGCGCATGAACAGCGCGCGGTCGTCGTGTTCGCTGACGGCTTCGGCCGAGACGGGCTCGTAGAAACTCGGCCAGCCGGTGCCGGACTCGTATTTCGTGCCGGCGTCGAACAGCGGCGCGCCGCAGCAGACGCACGAATAGGTGCCCGGGTCCTTGTCGTCCCAGTAGGGGCCGGTGAAGGCGCGCTCCGTGCCGTGCTTGCGCGTGATCCTGTATTGCTCGGGCGTGAGCTGCGCGCGCCACTCCTGGTCGGATTTCACGACCTTGGGCCGTTCGGATTGATCGGACATCGGGCACAGCCTCCACAACGAAGAGTCAATTGCCAATCACATAGGGCGGGAGGTGTGCCGATGCCAAGACTTGTTGAGTTGTCGTATGGTTTGGACCGGTTTTGATTGACGCCGGTGCGCCCCTTCGTATGTTCAACGGCATGCGATTCGAGGAGTCAAACGCGCCTTTATCCGATGACGGTGGCGAGATGCTGCCGCCGGTTTGCCGGGGCGTGAAAGAGGCCGAAACATGCGGCTTGTGATCTTGGCGGCGGTGCTTTTCGCGTTTTGGCTGCTGTTGTCCGGCCATTACGAGGCGCTGCTCATCGGTTATGGGGTCCTGTCCGTCGGGCTGGGCGTCCTCTTTGCCCGCCGGCTCGACATCCTCGACGAGGAGAGCCTTCCCTACGGGCTGTTCTGGCGTGGCGTTCTCTACTGGCCGTGGTTGATTCTGGAGATCATGAAGTCGGCGATCGACGTCACCAAGATCATCCTGAATCCGAAGCTGCCCATCTCGCCGACGCTCATGCGGGTAACGGCCCATCAGAAAGGGGCCGTCGGGATCACCACATATGCGAACTCCATCACGCTGACGCCGGGCACGATCTCCGCGGTGGTGTCGGAGCGCAAGCATGAGATCCTGGTCCACGCGCTGACCGAGGACGGCGGCGAGGCGCTGGAGGAAGGCGAAATGGATCGCCGTGTCGCAACCTTCGAGGCTGGCACATGATGTTTGCTGTCGCAGCGGTTGCGGTACTCGTCGCGCTTGCGCTTGCGGTTGTGCGGGCGCTGGCCGGACCGACGGTTTTCGACCGCCTGGTCGCCGCCAACGCGATCGGCAACGGCGCCATCCTGCTGCTCGCCGTTTTCGGCTTCCTCACCGGCCGACCGGAATTCCTGGACATCGGAATTCTCTACGCGCTCCTCAACATCATCGGCACGATCGCGGTGCTGAAGTACTTCCGCTTCGGCGATCTCGGCCATCGCGGCGGCGAGGAGCCGACCCAATGACGACCGCGCTCCTCACCGACATCGTCAGCGGGATGTTCCTGGCCATCGGGAGTTTCTTCCTCGTCGTCGGCGCGTTGGGGCTGATCCGCATGCCCGATGTGTTCACGCGCATGCATGCGACGTCGGTCAGCGACACGGTGGGGGCCGGCTTCCTGATCCTCGGTATGATCGTTCAGGCCGGCTTCACGCTGGTGACGGTGAAGCTTCTGTTCATCCTGGCGATATTCTTCTTCACCGGCCCGCTGGCCACGCATGCGCTCGCCCGCGGCGCGCTCGCGGTGGGGCTGCGCCCGGTGCTGTTCGACCGTGCCGGGCGCCGGCGCATCAAGGAGCTTGAGCTGATCAAGGAGTTCGGCGTCGTCGAGCCGCAGGCCGGTCCTGCCGAGCCGCCGAAAAAGCCGTCCTCCGGAAAGAAGAGTCCGTCGAAGTCGAAATCGGCGAAGAAGTCGCCAGGCAAAGGCAAGGGAGGCTCGTCATCGAAGCGCTGATCAACATGGTGCTCCTGACGATGATGGCGCTGGTCGTGATCGGCGTCGTGCGCCTGCGCAATCTATTCGCGGTCGTCATCCTGTCGAGCATCTACTCGTTCCTTATGGCAAGCGTTCTGATCGTGCTCGACGCCGTCGACGTGGCGATGACCGAGGCCGCCGTCGGCGCCGGAGTCTCCACGGTCCTGATGCTGGCCGCGCTCTATCTCACCAAGTCCGAGGAAGCCGCCCCCCGGCATACGCCGCTGTTGCCGATGTTCGTGACCATCGTCATCGGCGCCGCGCTGATATACGGCGCCGCCGACTTGCCGCCTTTCGGTGCGGCGGACACGCCGCCGAACACCCATGTCGGCCAGGCTTATCTCGAGCGCTCGCTGCCGGAGACGGGGGTTCCCAACGTCGTGTCTTCGGTCTTGGCCAGCTACCGTGGTTTCGACACCCTCGGCGAAACGGTCGTCGTTTTCACGGCGGGCATCGGCGTGCTCCTGCTGCTGCGCCGCAATGTGCGGTCCAAGGCAAAGGACTAGACGATGCGCCTCGACGTCGTTCTTCGTGTTGTCACCAAGCTGCTGCTGCCGTTCATCCTGGTGTTCGGCCTCTACGTGCAGTTCCACGGCGAGGTCGGCCCCGGTGGCGGCTTCCAGGCCGGCGTCATCGTCGCCGCCTGCATCATTCTCTATGCGATCATGTTCGGCCTTGATCGGGCGATGCGCGTGCTCTCCGTCAAGGCGGTCGAGAAGATGATCTCGCTCGGTGTGCTGCTCTATCTCGGCACCGGGGTCGCCGGCATGCTGATGGGCGGCGAATTCCTGAACTATTCGGTGCTCGAGCATGATCCGGTGGCCGGCCAGCATCTCGGCATCACGCTGATCGAGCTTGGCGTTCTGATCACGGTTGCCGGCACCATGGTCGCCATCTTCTACGCATTCGCGGGGCGGGGCCGATGAACGAATTCGTCTCCGCGATCGTCGATCACTACAATCAGTGGATCACCATCTTCCTGATGGTCGCCGGCCTTTATGTGGTTGTCGCGCGCGGCAACATGGTCAAGAAGCTGGTCGGCCTGTCGATCTTCCAGACCTCCGTTTATCTGCTCTACATCTCGCCGGGCAAGATCCTCGGCGGCACGCCGCCGATCCTGGCCGACGGGTTCACGGTCTATTCGAACCCGCTGCCGCACGTGCTGATCCTCACCGCCATTGTCGTCGGCGTCGCCACGCTCGCCCTCGGACTCGGTCTCGTGGTCCGCATCAATGAGGTCTACGGGACCATCGAGGAAGACGAAATTTTCGACCAGGGCGATGACGAATGACGGGTGAGGGGCTTCAACTGGCGGAGCAGCTTCCGGCTCTGCAGATCGTCCTGCCGCTTGCCGGCGCGGCCCTGTGCGCGCTGATCGACCGGCGCGGCTTCGGCTGGGCGATCGCGACGCTCGTCAGCTTTGCCATGCCGGTTATCTCGGTCATGCTGCT
Source organism: Microbaculum marinisediminis (assembly GCF_025397915.1). Classification (NCBI taxonomy): domain Bacteria; kingdom Pseudomonadati; phylum Pseudomonadota; class Alphaproteobacteria; order Hyphomicrobiales; family Tepidamorphaceae; genus Microbaculum; species Microbaculum marinisediminis. The sequence goes on along the minus strand of NZ_JALIDZ010000002.1, from coordinate 408,663 downwards.
GATGCAGGTGCTCACGACCGGCCCGGTGTCCTACGCGTTCGGCGGCTGGGAGCCGCCCTATGGCATCGAGTACCGCGTCGACGTCGTCAACGGCTTCCTGCTGGTGCTCATCTCGGTCATGGGCGCCGTGGTGATGCCCTATGCGCGACGGTCGGTCGCCGCGGAGATCGCCGAGAACAAGCAGGCGTGGTTCTACTGCGTCTATCTTCTGTGCCTTGCCGGTCTTCTCGGCATGGCGATTACCGCCGATGCCTTCAACGCCTTCGTGTTCATGGAGGTTTCGTCGCTGGCGATGTACGTGCTGATCGCGCTCGGCAATGATCGCCGGGCGCTGGTCGCGGCCTACCAGTACCTGATCCTGGGCACCATCGGCGCCACTCTCTACGTCATCGGCGTCGGCCTGCTCTACGCCATGACCGGCACGCTCAACTTCGTCGATATGGCCGAGCGCATCGTCGCGGTGGAACAGACCCGGCCGGTGCTCGCCGCGCTCGCCTTCATCACGGTCGGCATGTGCCTGAAGCTGGCGCTGTTTCCGCTGCACGTCTGGCTGCCGAACGCCTATACCGGCGCCCCCTCTGTGGCCACGGTGTTCATCGCATCGACCGCCACCAAGGTCGCCGTCTATCTGCTGCTGCGCTATTACTTCTCGATCTTCGGCGTCGCCTTCGTCTTCGAGGATCTGCCGGTCACGCCGATCCTGCTGATCATGTCGATTGCGGCGATGTACGCCGCCTCGATCGTTGCCATCTTCCAGGACAACGTGAAGCGCATGCTCGCGTACTCGTCGGTGGCGCAGATCGGCTACATCACGCTCGGCATCGCGGAAGCGTCGCCACTCGGCCTGACCGGCGGCATCGTGCACCTGTTCAACCACGCGCTGATGAAGGGCGCGCTGTTCATGGTGATGGGGTGCATCGCCTTCCGGATCGGCCATTGCCGGCTCGGCGGCATGGCCGGCATCGGCCGGCGCATGCCGATCACCATGGCTGCCTTCGTCATCGCCGGCCTGTCGCTGATCGGCGTGCCCGGCACGGTCGGCTTCATCTCGAAATGGTACCTGGCGATGGCCGCCATCGAAAACGGCTGGTGGTGGCTGGCCTTTCTGATCATGGGCAGCTCGTTCCTGGCCGTGATCTACATCGGGCGCGTTATCGAGATGGCGTGGTTCCGCAAGCCCACGGGCGCTGCGGCCGATGCGACCGATCCGCCGCTGTCGATGCTGGTGCCGACCTGGATACTCGCCGGCGCCTGCATCGCATTCGGCATCGACTCTGAGATGACGGCCGGCATCGCCGCGCAGGCCGCAGACGTCTTGTTCGCGGGGCTGAGATGAGCGGTTCGACCCTGATTCTCCTCGCCCTGGCGATTCCCGCCGCCGCGGCGCTGCTGATCCCGCTGTTCCACCGACTGCCGAACGTGCGCGAGGCCGTCACGCTGCTCGCCGCCGGCCTGCTTGTCGTCGTGGTCTATTCCATCGTGCCGCTGGTCTTCGCCGGCGAGGTGCCGATGACCGGCGGGCTGGAGGTGATGCCAGGGGTGGTGATCGCCTTTTCGGTCGAGCCGCTGGGCATGATCTTCGCCTGCGTCGCCTCGACGCTGTGGATCGTCAACTCGATCTATTCGATCGGCTACATGCGCGGCAACAACGAGCCGCGCCAGACGTCGTTCTACGTCTGTTTCGCCGTGGCGCTCTCCTCCACCATGGGCATCGCCTTTTCGGACAACCTGTTCACGATCTTCCTGTTCTACGAGATCCTGACGCTCTCGACCTATCCGCTGGTCGTCCACAAGGGCGACGACGCGGCGCGGATCGGCGGACGAATCTACCTTTCGATCCTTCTTGGCACCTCCATGCTGCTGCTGCTGCCGGCCATCATCTGGACCGGCGCGCTGGCGGGAACGCTGACCTTCAACCGTGGCGGCATCCTGCCGGAAACGGTGCCGGTCGCCATGGTTGGCGTGCTCCTGCTGCTGTTCGTCTACGGCATCGGCAAGGCAGCCGTGATGCCCATTCATTTCTGGCTGCCCGCGGCAATGGTCGCGCCGACCCCGGTGTCCGCGCTCCTGCATGCCGTGGCCGTCGTCAAGGCGGGCGTGTTCACGGTCACCAAGGTCGTGGTCTACGTCTTCGGTGTCGACTATCTCGTCAGCGCCGGAACGGCCGGCTGGATGATGTGGCTCGCGGGCTTCACGGTCATCGCCGCGTCGCTCGTGGCACTGAGGCAGGACAATCTGAAGAAGCGGCTCGCCTATTCGACGGTCAGCCAGCTGTCCTACGTCGTTCTCGCCGCCGCGATCCTGGCGCCGCTGTCGCTGGTCGGGGCCGCCGTGCATATCGCGGCGCATGCCGTCTCCAAAATCACGCTGTTCTTCGCCGCTGGCTCCGTCTACACCGCCGCGCACGTCACCGAAGTCAGCCAGATGAACGGGATCGGCCGGCGCATGCCCTGGACGATGGGGGCCTTCGCCATCGGCGCCCTGTCGATGATCGGCGTGCCGCCCACGGCCGGTTTCCTGAGCAAGTGGTTCATCCTGTCCGGCGCCTATAGCGCCGAAGCCTGGCTCGCCGTCGGCGTGATCGTCCTTTCCACGGCCCTGAACGCGGCCTATTTCCTGCCCATCGTCTATACCGCCTTCGCGCGCAAGGAAGACGAGGGGTACGTGAAGCATCACGGCGACCACGGCGAGGCCCCGTTGCCGATCGTGATCGCTCTGACCGCGACCGCGGCAGGCACGATACTTCTGTTCCTGTTTCCCGGGCCGCTTGTCGCGCTGGCCGAGTCGATGGTGGGGATAGGCCAATGAAGGAAAAGCAGCCCTGGCTCGTCCGGCCGGAAACGATCCGCCGGTTGTGGATCGTGTTCATCGCCATTCTCGCGATCACCGTGCTGGCCGATTTCTTCGTCGAGCATCACGGCTATTTCGGCGTCGACGGCACCTTCGGCTTCGGCGCCTGGTATGGCTTCGTCTCCTGCGTCGTGCTGGTGGTGTTCTCCAAGGCGCTCGGCGCCCTCCTGAAGCGGCGGGACGACTACTATGATTGAGACGGTCATTCCGCCCGGATTGATCCTGTTCCTCGGCGCGTTCCTGCTGCCGTTCTTGACAGGTTCGGTGCGCTCGATCGTCGCGCTCGTCCTGCCGCTGGTGGCGCTGTATCTCGTCTGGGGGGTGCCGGATGGCCCGGCGCTGACGATGTCCTGGTTCGGCTACGAGCTCGTCCCCGTCCAGGGCGACGCGCTGTCGCGTGTCTTCGGCACGGTCTTCACGTTGACGGCGTTTGCCGGAGGTCTGTTCTCGCTCCACCAGCCGAACCGGTTTGAACTTCCCGCCGCCTATGCCTACGGCGGCGCCGCGGTCGGCGTCGTCTTCGCCGGCGACCTTTTGACGGTCTTCGTGTTCTGGGAGCTGATGGCGCTCGCCTCCACCGTAGTCATCTGGTGCGGCGGACCGAACGCCTGGGGCGCGAGCATCCGCTACGCCATCATCCACCTGCTCGGCGGCGTGCTGCTGATGACGGGCATCGTCGCCTACGTGGCCGATACCGGATCGATCGCGTTCACCGCGATGGAGGTCGGTTCCCTCGGCACCTGGCTGATCCTGGCCGGCTTCCTGATCAATGTCGGCGCGCCGCCGTTCTCCGCCTGGCTGCCCGACTCCTATCCGCAGGCCTCGTGGAGCGGCGCGGTGTTCCTGTCGGCCTTCACCACCAAGACCGCCGTCTACGTTCTGCTGCGGGGCTTTCCGGGCACGGAGATCCTGATCTGGATCGGCCTCTACATGGTCTTCTACGGGATCGTTTACGCGATCCTCGAGAACGACATGCGCCGGATCCTCGTCTATTCGATCGTCAATCAGGTCGGTTTCATGGTGACGGGCATCGGCATCGGCTCGGAGATGGCGCTCAACGGCGCCGCCGCCCACGCCTTCGCCCACATCATCTACAAGGCGCTGCTGCTGATGTCGGCCGGCTCCGTGCTCTACGCCACCGGCAAGAGCAAGTGCACCGATCTCGGCGGCCTGTTCCGCACCATGCCGGTGACGACCATCTGCGGCATCATCGGCGCGCTTTCGATCTCCGCCTTCCCGCTCACATCTGGCTTCATTTCCAAGTCGATGATCAGCCAGAGCGCCGCCGACGCGCATCTGGCCATCGTCTGGTTCGCCATTGCCGCGGCATCGGCAGCCGCATTCCTGTATGTCGGCCTCAAGTTCCCGTGGTTCGTCTTCTTCCAGAAGGATTCCGGCCTGCGCCCGCCGGACCCGCCCGCCAACATGACCGTCGCCATGTGGCTGCTGTCGGCGCTGTGCATCGGCATTGGCGTCTTCCCCGCACCGCTCTACGAGATCCTGCCCTATCCGGTCGACTACGTGCCCTACACCTGGTCGCACGTGGTCTTCCAACTGCAGATTCTGCTGTTTGCCGGTCTGGCCTTCTTCCTGCTGCTGAATATGTTAAAGACCACCGAGACGATCACTCTGGATTTCGACTGGTTCTGGCGGGGGCTCGGCAAGGCGCTCGGTCGCGAGTTCGACTGGCGGATGCTGGCCGCGTGGGAAGCCGTTGCCAATCGGACGGCAAGCCAGGCGCGCCGTTTCGTGGCCGGTGTCTACAAGCATCACGGTCCACGCGGTGTTCTGGCCCGGACCTGGCCGACTGGGTCGATGGTGTTGTGGGCGACGCTGTTACTCGCCGCATGGTTGCTGGTGTACTATGTACGCTAGAAGAGCAATAGCTTACGCAGGGTGATGGTGGCAGAATGAAAGCCTACAACCGCCCTGCACCGCGATGCAGCGGGATCGAATCAGAATAAGGTAAGTTTTATTCAGTCTGGGGGAAATAAACGCCGGTATCCAGTTGATATCGGATATCCCTTATATTATGTCTCGCCTCGCTTGGAAAAACTGACGGCGAATCGAACAGGTTCCGGCACCCGGCCGGTCGAAATCGCGAAATGCGATTTTTGGGACATCCCGAATCCCCGCCGGTTTCCCAAAACACCGTGAGAAGAGTTCAAAATCTTATGGAACAGACCACCCCGAAAACCGAACTGATTGAGCTGGCAGCGGACATCGTCTCTGCCTACGTCAGCAACAATACTGTGCCGACCAGCGATCTTGCTGCCCTGATTGGCGACGTCCATCAGGCGCTGGTGTCGGCCGCGACGGGGGCGATGGAGCCGGTCAAGGAAGAGCTGAAGCCGGCGGTGCCGGTACGCCGTTCCGTGACCCCGGATTTCATCATCTGTCTCGAAGACGGCAAGAAGTTCAAGTCGCTGAAGCGTCACCTGCGCACGCATTACGATCTTTCGCCCGAGGAGTATCGGGAAAAGTGGGGTCTGGCGCCTGACTATCCGATGGTCGCGCCGAATTACGCGGCAGCACGGTCGGCCCTCGCCAAGAAGATGGGTCTCGGCCAGCGTCGCAAGCGTCGCTGACGTCCTGATATAGCTTTCCGTCCCGCCGTCGCGGCGCGACGGCAGGCCATGTTCATCGCCTCGGCAGGGAAACTTCGCCGAGGCGTTGCTTTTCCGCGGCCAGGGCCTGCATCAGCGCGATATGCCGATTGATATCGTAGCTCCAGTGGCCAGCACGGCCGCGCCGGCGTTCGGCGCTGAGCGCCCGCTCTAGCCGCGTGACGATCGACCGCGTAACAGCGGGATCGTCGCTGGCGATCTCGTCAGGTGTGGCGCGCGCGAGCCACGGCAGATGCCGTTTCCGCTCGTAGCGCGCCTCTCCGGCGCGAACCGCCTGGCGAATACCTCGAGCTTTGCCCGGGATGCGGTGCGCCAGGTTCCGCCCGGCCGCTTTTTTCAACAAAGACCCGTTTGTCATCGCTACCGCCTCGTCGATCCGTTTCGGTTCGACGAGGGTAGGGGGACACACACGATATGAGAAAAAAATCCTATTAGAATGGCTGCTAAGCACCGGGGATAGCACGGGAAAAAGACAGAATTGGCCTGAATCTATTCACGCTTCCCTGCGTTACGTTAGAAAGGAGGAAATAATTCCTATTGCCGCTCATCCGCGGCGACTGCGTATGAGGGAGCAAGGCATGGAGATCCGGTCGCCAGTCGTGACGCCGTGTAGCAAGGAAGCGCCGGATCCGGATGTCTCGCGCCAGCACATGAAATCCGTGCTGGTCTCGGTGGTGGCCCGCAACTTCAGGGTTCGCGAAGCGGTGATCGACGCAGCCGGACGAACGGCCGCCCGCGAGGCCCTTGCCCGCCATGTCGCGATGTATCTGGCCCATGTCCTGTTCGGATGGACGTATGCCGAGATCGGACGGACATTTCGCCGTCACCGCACCTGTGTCACCTACGCCTGCGCCCGGATCGAGGACCGGCGCGACGATGTCCGGTTTGATGCCCGGGTTTCCCGGCTCGAGCGCCGTATCGCCGTTGCGACAGGGGAGCGGGCATGAGGCGTACGCTGAATTGGCGCCAGGAAGAGTCGGCGGCACGGATCCTGTCGGCTCTGGCCCGGAACGGCCGGCGGCTGGAGCCGGCCGGAGATGTCGCCGGTCGCTATGAGCTTCGCGCCCCCGAAGAGACGGCGCCACGGATCGTCGCCGATCGTGCGCTTGTCGACCTGATGCTAGCCAGAGACTGGCTCGAGCCGGCCGGGTCCGCACGGATCGCGAGCGAGGCGGGCCTTGCCTGGCTGCGTCGGCACAAATCTGGCGGCACGCCCTGGCGTGGCCAGCATCTGGCGACCGACACCGTGGACGTAGAAATGCCGGGGGGAGAGCGCGCCACGGTGACCGTGGCCGTCAACGAAAGCCCGCTTGCATGGCTGCGCCGCCGCCGTGGTGCCGACGGCAGGCCGCTGGTCACCGAAACCCAGTTCGCGGCCGGCGAACGGCTTCGTGCCGATTTCGAGCGTGGCCGGCTCAATCCGCGCGTCACCGCCGACTGGACGCGACCGTCGGCCGGCAAACGACATCGACGTGGCGGCGGCGGCCCCGCCGATGTCACCGACGCCGCGCTTGACGCTCGCCAGCGCGTCGAGGTGGTGCTGCGCGCGCTCGGCCCCGATCTCGGCGCCCTGCTGATCGACGTGTGCTGCTTTCTGACGGGTCTGGAGGATGCGGAACGAAAACGAGGCTGGCCGCGTCGTTCTGCCAAGGTTGTCCTGGGTATCGCGCTAGACAGGCTGGCCGCGCATTACGGCCTTTCGGAAACGGCTCGCGGGCCCGACCGCGCCAGGAAAATCCTGCACTGGGGGGATGAGGACTATCGTCCCAGGATCGGCTCCGCCGCCGAGACCCCTAGCTGAGGGCGGTGGCCGTCGCCGCCTCGGCGTCGCGCTGGATGCGGGCCACCATCGCCTTCAGGCCGTTGGAACGCTGCGAGCTCAGATGATCGCGCAGTCCCAGCTTGTCGAAGATTTCGGTGGAACTGGTAGCGAGGATCTCGTTCGCCGGTCGCCCCGAGTAGAGCGCAAGCAGGATCGCGATCAAACCGCGCACGATATGGGCATCGCTGTCGCCACGGAAGACAAGCACCGGATCGTCGCCATCGGCGACCTCCGTCACCAGCCAGACCTGGCTGGCGCAGCCGTTGACCTTGGTCTCGGCGGTGCGCTCGGCGTCGCCCAGCGGCTCCAGCGTGCGGCCAAGCTCGATCACATAGCGGTAGCGATCCTCCCAGTCGTCGAGGAAGGCGAAATCGTCGAGGATGGTCTTGATCGGTGCGGAGGCGGCTGCATTGGTCATGCCCAGGATATAAGGCCCCTGGCCGGCGCTGCCAATTCCAATGGTTGAACTATTCTGATCCGCCGGTTGAGCCGGACAGGTCCCGTGCCGCGGGCGATGAAGGGCAGGACACCGCCCGCGGCCGGGTCGTCGCGCCGTGAGGCCCGACGAAACTCTTGCGCCCGAAGCCGGCTTTGATCCGGCCTTTAGGTCAGCCCTGGTTTTCCGGTCCCTGCCAGGGAATGTCCTTGTCTTCCTGCAGCAGCGTATCGATGCCGCCGTACACGGAGATCGTCTCGTCGGTGCCGTTGTCGGAATTCACCTCGACGATGTATTCGTAGAGCTTCTTGGCGCCGTACTGAGCCTTCTGGCCAAAGACCTTCAGCGCCTCCGAACCGGTCTGGCATGTCTCCGGATTGCGTTCGCAGAAACCGGCGAGATCCGACATCGTGCTTTGTGCCGCCGAAAGAGCTTCGAACGTGGAAACCTGGCTTAGGCTGTTGATGGCTTCCTTTCCCGGCGTTTCGGATTCGCCCGTCGGGATGAACAGTATGACCAAAGACAGCCAGAATGCGGTGCGAATGAGAAACATGACGTCTGCCCTTTGTCTGCCGACGCCGTCTCGCGCCGATCATGCCGAGACCTTACGCGGGCCGACTTGAGATCAACTTTGCCGAAAAGAGAAAATTTGAACTAATTGCCCGACAACGGCGCAGACGGCCCTGACCTATGCCCGAAGTCTCCGGATCAAAAGGGTTTTCCGCCGTTATGTGGTTGTTAACCCTGATAAATTCGGCGCCGATACTGGCCTCGATTTAGTGTTCCCTTAAGGGGGCGCTGGCATAGTCCCCTCATGCGGTCAATACCGTGATTTGCCCCGAATACCACCCCGCCGGACGGTTGCGGGTGGTTGGAGTATTCAGTGCGCGTTTTCGAGTCCAGTTCGCCGTTTTCCCGCATCGTAGCCTCTATGGTGCACGAGAGTGCCCGGCACGATCCGATCCGGGCCGCCATCCACGCCAGCTTCATTGCCACCAGGCTGATCGGCGGGATGGCCGCTGCCGTGGTCCTGCCTGTCTACCTGGCGCTTTGGGGTGCCCCCGATCTGGTGGCGGTCGCCTGCTTTGCATGGCTGACGGCGCCGCTGGCGGTCGCCTTGTACCTGTCGCGCACCGGACGACTTGCGACCGCCCATCTGATGTCCGCCTCGACGCTGTCGGGACTGGTTGTCTTCGCATCGGCCTGGACCGGCGGTCCGACGTCCCTCTTCCTGCCGTGGCTGATCGCGGTGCCCGCCGAAGCGGTACTGTCCGGCTCGGCGCGGACCGTCGTGGCCGCCACCGCAATCGCTGCGGCGGCGCTGCTCGCGCTTGTCGGGCTCGATGCCGCCGCGCTGCTGCCGGCAGCGCTTGCGTTTCCGGTTCCCGCCTGGTCTTTCGCGCTGCTGGGCGCCCTGCCGGCGCTTCTCTATGCCGGACTGCTGGCGGCCCGCGGCGGCGCGATGGCACGGGCGTTCGCCGAACACCAGCGCGCCGGCGGAGACCAGCTGCGGACGATTGTCGACGCCGCCGGTGACGTGCTGCTTACATTGCGTCGAAACGGCAATGTCACCTATTCCAGCGACGCTGCGCTGGCGTTGCTGGGCACCGATGGGGCGGGGCTCGACGGCGACGGTCTGTTCGCCAGAGTGCATGTCGCCGACCGGCCCAACTACCTGACCGCGCTCGACGATGCGGCGGCGGGCCGCCAGTCGGACGTTGAGTTCCGCGTCCAGCGCGGCCGGCCCGACGGGGCGCAGGACTATGTGTGGGTCGAGATGCGCTGCCGGCCGATGCCAGGCGAGGCGGGGGCCACGCCGGATATCGTCGGCGTCTTGCGCGAAGTGAACGAGCGCAAGTGGGCCGAGCTCGCCCTGAGCGAAGCCCGCGAGGAGGCCGAGAGCGCCAACATCGCCAAGGGCCGCTTCCTCGCCAACATGAGCCACGAGCTGCGCACGCCGCTGAACGCCATCATCGGCTTCTCGGAGATCTTGACCAGCGAGCTCTACGGCCGCATGGACAACGAGAAGCACCGTGAATATGCCGGACTGATCCACGAGAGCGGCAACCACCTTCTCGAGGTCGTCAACGACATCCTCGACATGTCGAAGATCGAGACCGGCAATTTCGAGATTCATCCCGAGCCGTTCGACGTCGCCGAGCTGATCGACGGTTGCCGCAAGATGGTGGTAGGCGACGCTGAAGCCGCACGGTTGCGGATCGAGACCGACCTGCCGTATTCCATGCTGGAGCTGTGTGCCGATCGTCGCGCCTGCAAGCAGGTGGTGCTCAATCTCCTATCGAACGCGGTGAAGTTCTCCCGTCCGGGCGGCCGCATCGTCGTCGGCTCCTATCGCGACGGCGAGGGCGTGGCCATCTACGTCGCCGACGAGGGGATCGGCATCCCGCGCCACGAGATCGCCCGCCTCGGTGATCCGTTCGTTCAGCTCAGGGAGGCCTTCGACCGCCGCCATGCCGGAACGGGTCTGGGGCTGTCCGTCGTCAAGGGACTGGTTGTGCTGCACGGTGGCAAGGTGGAAATCGAAAGCGAGCTTGGTCTCGGCACGCGGGTGACGGTGCGTCTGCCGCGCAGCGCCCTGGCGCAGGTGTCCGCGAACGGCACGCGGCGACCGGACGCGCAGCCGGAAACGTCGCCGAACGCTGCCGGCGCGATCAAGCTGAGCGCTTAAGACCGAACAGGGAATCAGGCCATGTTGGGCAGGCTTATCGGAGTGGTCATTCGCAATCCTCTCGGCGTGCTCGCCGCCGCCGCCGTCGTCGGCTCGTGGGGGGCGATCTCGGTGAACGCCATGTGGCTGCAGACCGGGCCGCACCCGGCCCCGTTCCTCGGCCGCGACACGATTGCCGGCGTTCCGGCGAAACTGCCGCCGGCCAGGCCGGACCGTCAGGTGGCGAAGATCGATCCCGCCAGCGCGGAGGACGCCGACCGGGCCCGCCTCGTGGCCAAGCAGATGGAGCTTACGCGCGATCTCCAGATCGAGCTGGCGCGCCGCAACTTCTATACGGGCGGCATCGACGGCCAGTACGGCCCGCGCACGGAAGCCGCTATCCGCGATTACGAGCGCATGGCAAGTCTCGCCGACACCGGCCAGCCATCCGAGGCACTGCTTGCCCATGTGCGCATGTCGACGCTGCAAGCGCCGCCGCAGCCGGTTCCGAGCCCGGTGCGTCCGGCGCCGGGGAACGAGACGGCCATAGCCCCGGCGACGCCGGTCCAAAACGGCGATCCGGTGGCCGCGCTGCTCGAGCAGGCCGATGAGCCCGCCGAAAGCCCGTCGGTCGCCCCGCAACAATCGGCGTCGGCGCCGGTGCCCGTTCCCCCGTCCGATACCGACCGGCGCATCGAGGCGGTTCAGGCTATCCTCGCGGACCTCGGCTACGCGCCCGGCTCCATCGACGGGCGCATGTCGTCCTCGACGAAGCGGGCTATCGAGGATTTCGAGGTCGATCGGGGGATGCCCATGACCGGCCAGATATCGCCGAAGCTCCTGCAGGAACTCACCGCCGTCTCCGGCGTGCCGCTCGGCTGACGCGGCAGACAGGCGGCCCTTCTATGCGCCTGGTTCCGTGCGGTCTATCCGTCCGGGCGCGATTGCATTTCCGGCCCCGGTGCGCCGGGACGATCGGTGTCCCGGACGATGAACCGGGAGGGTGCGCTCCCATAACGTCACCGGCTATCATGAGGCGGGACACAACTCTTCCGTCGGAGGACACGTTTTGCGGCTGAAATCGGCGATCTGGGTCTCGGCCTACGTGCGGCGGCTGTCGGCAGAAGGCATTCCCGTCGCGGTGATGCGCCGCGGCGCGGAGGAGGCCGGCGCGATCTTCATCAAGATCAACCGTCTCGACGGCACCGCCGACGTCTACGGCCCGGCGCCGCAGACCGCCTTCGAGGACGACCGGCCTGTCGAACGGCTGTGGTCACGGGCGACCGGCGCCGAGCCCGTGGAGGATGCCAAGGCGGAAGAATATCTCGCCCGACAACGCCGGTTCGATCCCGACCTGTGGGTGGTCGAGGTGGAGGAGCGGACTGGCCGGCATCTCCTGGAGCAGGTCGTAGACGGATTGTGAAGCGAGCAGGCGGCCGCAACCGGGCTCAGGAGCCCGTGCGACGGCTGAGATCGGCGACGACGTCCTCGAGCCGGCGTGGGGCGCCTGCGGCCGATCGGGGCGCCCGCGCCGAGGGGCGCGCCACGCTTGGCTCGTGCCGGGCGGCCGACCGGCTCGCCGGTGCGGAATTCCAGAGGCCGACGACATGCCGGGCGATGGTCGGTGTCAGCCTCTCGGCCAGGCCGGCAAGCGTACGCAGGACGTCGTAGGAGCTGCCGGCTTCGGTCACGGTCAGCAGGATAATGCCGGTAGCCTGATCGGCGGGGATGCCGGCCGCGCGCGTTGCAACCGCCAGGGGCTCGCCATGCAGGTCGCCGACGATACGGGCGCTGAGCGCGCGCGGCAGCGACAGGGTGCTTGCGAGCCGATGGGCGATTTCGGCCCTTTCGCCGACGGCGGCGAGCGCGAACAGGGTATCGCCGAGCTCCACGCCGGAATTCTGGGGGGGCGCCGGCTCATTCACTTTATCGCCGCCGCGCCGGTCCGCGATCCGTTCCAGGATCGTCCGCCGCGCATCCTCGTCGACCAACCAGAAGAGCCGTGCCAACGCATCGTCCGAGAGGTCGGCGGTCTCGATCAATCGTCGTGCGGCCGCCCGGGGCAGATTCGGGATGGCGGCGATGCGCTCCGCCGTTGACCCGTCGACGACAGCCGTCTCCGCCAGAACAAGCGATGTGGCGATCGCCGGATCCTGCCTGTCGATCAGCGCCGAAACCATGTCGGCCGTGAGGTCGGTCCGCGCGGCGACGGCGCGCGCCTTTTCCTCGCAATCGCCGACGGCAACGGCGTAGAGGTCGCTGGCCGTCAGCACCGGGCTGTGGCGCAGCATCGGCGCGGCGATCTCCGCTGATTCGGCGATGATGTGACGGGCAATCTCGGGGCTGACGAGATCGCAGGGGGCGAGTCGCCTGGATATCGTGGCGCGGATCTGCGGGCTCACACGGGGGAGCAGGGCCCCCATCAACTCGCCGAAATGGGCCGGTACGTGCCGGTCGCCGCGGCGGGCCGTTTCGAGAATCAGGTCGGTCAACGTGTTCAGCGCGGTGGCGCGCACATCGTCGGCTTCGATCATGCGGCTGCCGATCAGGGTCGACAGCGCGTCCTGAAACCTTTCCTCGAAACCCTGATCCATCCCGTGTCTCGCCTTCGGCCGCAACCACCTTTGCGTTCACGGTAGTGGTTACCCGTTAGCGAACTGTTAACCCTGATGAATCGTTAATGCCGTTGTTCGGCTAGCCGGCGCGTAATCCGCGAGCGCCGGACCGACGCTCCGATTAGGGAGACGAACGATGGCAGCGGTGCTGAAATTCAACAGCGACATGCGTCGAAGCCGGCGGCAGCCGGAAACCGGCGCGCGTTCGGCGGACAAGCCGGAGAAGATGGGTGAAGTCATCATTTTTCCCGGTGTGCGGATCGAACGTATGGAAATCGATCTGTCCCATCGGCTGGTTCAGGTTTCCGGGCCGGGCGAGGGCGTATCGGGATCTCCTTCGCGCAAGCCCTGAACGGATCCGGGACGACAGCAGCTGCGGGGTGACGTCGGTGACTTTCGGGCGTGACGTCCGCGCTGTGCTTTCCGCGGTGTTGCTCACGGCAGCGCTGGCGGGCTGCGCCGCCGAGGCCGGCGATTTCGGGCGGCCCGTGAAGGGCTACGTCAACGATGTGCTGTTGCCAGACATCGGCGATCGCATGGCGCGCAACCGTGGCGAGCCCGTCTCCGACTTCATGCTCACCGACGACGAGAAGGAGTTGAGAGCCCGCTCCTACCGGTTCATCATGCCGATCCATCTCGACGCCTTCAGGGCGCGCAACGAGACCGAGTGGGTGCGCACCCGCATCTGGCCGGATTCGCGCTGGCGCCCCGACCCCACGCTCTATTATCGGCTGATGCGCAAGGACGGCTACCAGTCGAACTACGGGCGCTGGAATTCGATCATCGACGAGATCACCGCCGATATCCCGCTGGTGCTGCCCTATTACGTCGTCTGGCAGGAGGTCTGCCGCGCCGACCAGCAGCGCCAGGCCGCGCTGTCGCGCACGGTGATGCTGACGCCCACGGAAGACGCCGATGCGCGGGCCCGCGTCTGGGAGAACCGCCGGGTCGCCGACTGGGCCGTCACGGGAATGCGCTGGCGCGTCGAGTCCTACGCCTATGCGATCCAGCGCACCGAGATCGAGATCCCGACCGGTCGCTACGAAGCGGAGGCGAACGCGGTGTTGGATCGCCTGAGGAGCGAGGTCGAATGGCTCGCAACCGCGGTCTCCGACCCCACGTGCGGCGGTGGCGCGATCGTCAGCAAGTCGCCGCCGCCCTACGACGGGCCGATGGTGGTGAAGCGGTGAAGCCCTGGTGCCGCGAAACGGCAGCGAAAGCAGCGCTTTCGCAAGGGCTGAACGCCCGAATCTCGAGCCGAGGGCCGTGCAGCGGCTGATCTACTCCCCGTCGAGCGGCCAGTCGACGATATGGTCTTCCAGGTCGGCCTCCGGCACGTCCTGCTCGCGCACCGTGCGCCCGCGCACGGAAATGCCGGCCATGTGCACGCTTTCCGGGTCCCCTGAGACGAGTGGATGCCACCAATACAGGTCGTTGCCCTCCAGGAGCAGCCGATAGGCGCAGGTCGGCGGTAGCCAGGTGAGTCGGGGAATCTCATCCGGCGTCAGCGACACGCAATCCGGTATCAGCGTCGCGCGGTTGGCGTAGTCGACGCAGCGGCACGTCTTCGCGTCGAGCAGCCGGCAGGCGACGTTTGTGTACCAGATCTCAGCCGTATCCTCGTCCTCGAGCTTCATCAGGCAGCACCGCGCGCACCCATCGCACAGCGACTCCCATTCCGCGCGGGTCATATCGGCGAGGGATTTGGTCTTCCAGAAGGGCAGGGCGGACATTGGGTGAATTCGATTGCTGTTGTGTCGACACGAGGGAACTTATCATGGTCCGGCCGGTAGCGGGCACCGGGACCCCCGCTAACCAATCCCCGTATTCCACGGCTCACACTCGCGTGAGGCGGCGCGAATCCCTTGCCAAAACCTGCTATGCTGCGCATCTAGACCGCGTGGGCGAGCGCGACTTTGAGCGGAAACGAGTGCGGACGGAGTTGTTAGGACGTGCGCGACCCTTTTGAAAGCGGTCAGAAATCCGGATTGGGAACGCGAATCCGCCGGCGCCTGCTGGAAATCGATTCCTTCATAGACGCGTTCTTCTATTCCATCCTCGAAGGCGCGAAGCGGGCGATCGAGGCCTATTCGGCACGGCTCGAGCGCTTCAACGTCAAGGGCTGGCGCCGGGTCCTGGTCGAGTTCTTCTCCGACGCCGCGACCATGGGGGCGGGCGGCGCCGTGCTGATGCTGGCGCTCGCCATTCCCGCCTTCGACGAGACGTCCGACGACTGGTTGTCCCAGAACGACTATTCGGTCGTCTTCCTCGACCGCTACGGCAACGAGATCGGCAAGCGCGGCATCCTGCACAACGATTCGGTGCCGCTCGACGAAATCCCCGACCACATGATCAAGGCGACGCTGGCCACCGAGGACCGGCGTTTCTACCAGCATTTCGGCATCGATTTCGGCGGCACCCTGCGCGCCATGATCGAGAACATGCGCGCCAAGACCGTGGTGCAGGGCGGGTCCTCCCTCACCCAGCAGCTCGCCAAGAACCTGTTCCTGACGAACGAGCGCACCATCGAGCGCAAGATCAAGGAAGCGTTCCTGGCGATGTGGCTGGAGACCCATCTGACCAAGAACGACATCCTCAAGCTGTATCTCGACCGCGCCTATCTCGGCGGCGGCACCTTCGGTGTCGACGCGGCCGCCGAGTTCTATTTCGGCAAGTCGGTGCGCGACATCAATCTGGCCGAGGCCGCTATGATCGCCGGCCTGTTCAAGGCGCCGGGCCGATACGCCCCGCACATCGACCTGCCGGCGGCCCGCGGCCGCGCAAATGAGGTGCTGGAGAACATGGTCCAGGCCGGGTTCATGACCGCGGGGCAGATCTATGCCGCCCGCCGCAACCCGGCGACGCCGGTCGACCGTTCCGGCGTCACCGCGCCCGACTATTTCCTCGACTGGGCCTTCGACGAGGTGAAGCGGCTGACCGGCGGCAAGGCGGTCGTGCTGACCGCCAAGACGACCATCGACATGAACCTGCAGAAGGTCGCCGAGGACGCGGTGGAATCGAGCCTGCGCCAGTATGGCAAGCAGTACGGGGCGAGCCAGGCGGCGATGGCGATGGCCGACCTGCAGGACGGGGCCGTGCGCGCCATGGTCGGCGGCCGCGACTACGGCGTGAGCCAGTTCAACCGCGCCACCTCCGCCCTGCGCCAGCCCGGCTCCTCGTTCAAGCCCTATGTCTACCTGACGGCGCTGATGAACGGCTTCACGCCGGAGTCGATCGTGCCCGACGCGCCGATCACCATCGGCGGATGGTCGCCGCAGAACTACGGCCGCCGCTATCGCGGCAACATCCCGCTGACGACGGCGCTGCAGTATTCGATCAATACGGTGGCGGTGCGCCTGGCGCAGTCCGTCGGCCGCGACAAGATCGTCGAAAATGCCTACAACATGGGCGTCAAGACACCGCTGGTGATCTCTAAGTCGCTGCCGCTCGGCGCCTCCGAGATGACGGTCATGGACCAGCTCGCCGGCTATGGCACGCTGGCCTCCGGCGGTCTGAAGATGACGCCCTATGCCATCGTCGATATCCGCGACGGCGAGGGCAACCTGATCTACCGGCGCAGTCGTGACGAGCCGCCGCGACAGCAGGTCGTGCCCGCCGACAAGGTGTCGCAACTGAACGCGATGCTCTATCAGGCCGCCAATTTCGGAACCGGCCGCCGCGCCCTGTTCCCGACCGCGCCGATCTCGGGCAAGACCGGCACCACCAACGCCTATCGCGACGGCTGGTTCTGCGGCTACACCGGCAACTACGTGGCCACCATCTGGATGGGCAACGACGATTTCCGCTCCACCAACCGGATGACCGGCGGCAGCCTGCCGGCGATGACCTGGAACAAGCTGATGAGCTATGCCCACAACGGCATCGAGATCAAGCCGATCCCCGGTGTCGGCGGCGTGCCGCAGCCGGAGGTCGCCGCCGCCCAGGTCGGGCCGGATGGCGAGGCCATTCCCGCGCCGGTACCGCTGGTGCTGTCCAAACAGTCGGAAATCCTGCTCTTCCAGATCGAGAAGCTGATGCGCGAGGCCAAGCCGCTCAAGCCTACCGCGCCGCCCGGTCCCTCCGCCGAGATGAGGGCGAAGGAAAGCGGCACGGCGGCCTGGTGGCAGTCGCCAGAGCCGGCGCAGACGCCGTCGGCGACGCCGGCGAATGCCGAAACGGAAACGCCGCCTGACAAGGTCGTGGAAATCACCATTCGCGGCAACTAAGCCGGACGGTTCCATCGCCCGCCGCCCGCCGGTAACCCCGTGTCCATCATTCCGGGCTTCTGCGGGAGCGCGTCATTTGGCTTTGCCGCCGAACATGGTACCCCTGCGGGTCCAGGCCCGTTCGATGGAGTTTGACTGATGCGGTTCGCTCGCGATTTGCTGCTTTCCGGCTTGGTTTCCCTTGCTGTTTTCCCGTCCGCCGCCTCCGCGCAGGATCTGGCAGACGGCGCCGTCGAGGCGGCCTTGCCGAAACTCGAGGCCTATGCCGAGGGCCTGGTCGAGAATGGCGAGGTGCCGGGCATGGCGGTCGCCGTCGTCCACAAGGACCGGATCGTCTACCTCTGGGGCTTCGGCGTCCGCGAGGAGGGCAAGGACGCCCCGGTCGACCCCGACACCGTGTTCCAGGTCGCTTCGCTGTCCAAGGCCGTCTCCGCGACCGTCGTCGCCGCCCTGGTGAGCGAGGGGCGGGTCTCCTGGGATAGCCGCATCGCAGACATCGACCCGGAGTTCCAGCTAAGCGAGGCCTATCCGAGCGCCCAGCTGACGGTCACCGACCTGTTCTCGCATCGCTCCGGCTTGCCCGGGGACGCCGGCAACGAGCTCGAAGGCCTCGGTTATCCGCGCGACGAAGTCCTGCGTCGCCTGCGGCTGGTGGCGCCGGCGTCGAGCTTCCGCTCCGCCTATTCCTATTCGAACTTCGGCCTGACCGAGGGCGCGGTCGCGGCCGCCCGGGCCGCCGACCTGGGCTGGGAGGCCGCCGGAGAGCGAAAGCTGTTCGGTCCGCTCGGCATGACGGCGACGAGCTATCGCCACGACGATTTCGTGGCCCATGAGAACCGCGCGACGCTGCACGTGCGCCAGAATGGCAAGTGGCAGGCCCTGTCGGTCCGCGAACCGGACGCGCAGGCCCCCGCCGGCGGCATCTCCTCCACGGCCGGCGATCTCGCCGAATGGATGCGGCTCGTGCTGTCGGGCGGCGACTTCGACGGCGACCGGCTGATCGACGAGGCGGCGATGGACGCGATGCACGTGCCGCTGATGACGCGCGGCACCCATCCGGTCAATGGTAGCTCGAGCTTCTACGGTCGCGGCTGGAACGTCGAATACGGGCGTCGCGGAATAGTCTGGGGACACGCCGGTGCCTTCTCGAACGGCGCCCGCTCCGTCGCCAGCCTGATGCCCGAATACGATCTCGGCATCGTCGTCCTCGCGAATGCCTTCCCGACCGGCGCGCCCGAAGCGGTTGCCGCCACCTTTTACGACCTGGTCTTCGACGGCGCGCCGCAAAGCGATTGGCTGGCGCCCTGGAACGCGCTCTACGCGAGCATGTTCGGCCCCGAGGTCGAGGCGGCGAAGGAAACCTACGGAACGCCGCCCGCCGACCCGTCGCCGGCGCTGGCCGCGGCGGCCTATGTCGGCACCTACGCGAACGACTATCTCGGGGACGCGGTGGTCGCGGAGGAGGGCGAGGGCCTCGTCCTGAAACTCGGGCCGGATGGGGCGAAACAGTTCCCGCTCGTGCATTTCGACCGGGACCTGTTCCTGTACAAGCCCCTGGACGAGATGCCGGACTTTCCGGTAGCCGCGGTCTTCCGTATCGGACCGGACGGCAAGGCACAGACGCTCACGCTCGAGGATCTCGACGATCTCGGTATGGGAACGCTGGACCGGAAGGCTCCGTAGGACCACCCGACGCGGACCTCCCGGACATCCCGGGCAACCCCGTTCAAAGAGCCAGCCCGGCCTTCCGCAGCCCTTCGTAGAGGTGCTGGCGGTCGTCCGGGTCGGCATAGGGATGCACCGATTCCCAATAGCCCGCCGGATCCGGGGGCGCGACCTCAGGCAGTTCGCCGGCGAGCGCGGAAGCCTCGTCCAGCCGTCCGAGCCTGGCGAGGCTCGCGATCGCCACGATCAGCACCCAATGAAGCCGGCGCGAAGCCAGAGCCAGGTTGGCGAAATGCAGGGCCTCCTCGTAGTTGCCGAGGTGGTAGTGCGCTAGCGCGATCCGGCTCGTGAACAGGAAGCCGATCGGATCCTGGGGGCTGAGCCGTAGGGCCCGCAGGAGAGGATCGAGCGCGGCGTCGAAATTGCCCATGTAGATGCGCACCCAGCCGAGCGCCAGGTGGCCCAATGCGAAGTTCGGATTGAGATCGATGGCCCGTTGCGCCGCGGCCAGGGCGGCCTGGTGATCGCGCGAGAGAATCGCGCCGGCGAACAGGGCGTACTGGCAGTAGGGATCGCGCGCGTCGAGAGCGACGGCGCGCTCGGCCAGCCGGAGGATCTCCAGCCGTTCCGCATCGACGTCGGTCGTCCAGCTGAAGATGCACTTGCCGAACAGGATCCGGGCGAGCGCCATGTACCCGCGGGCGTAGCGCGGGTCGATCTCGATCGCCTGGCGCACCCATCTCTCGGCCTCGGCGAAATCGTCCCGCGTGAACTGGTAGTGGTGCCACATGCCGCGCGAGCAGCACGCGAAGGCGTCCGGGTCGGTTTTCGTCTGCTGGATGGCGCGCCGGCCTTCCCCCATCAGGATCTCGGGTTCGATGGCGCCGACGACGTTTTCCGTGATCTCGTCCTGGATCGCGAAGACGTCCTCGTAGGATCGGTCGTAGCGTTCGGCCCACAGGTGGGCGTTTGTCTCCGCGTCGATGAGCTGGCCCGTGATCCGGACACGGTCGCCGACCTTTCGGACGCTTCCTTCCAGGACGTAGCGTACGCCCAGATCCGCGGCGATCTTTTTGATGTCGACCGCGTGGTCCTTGTAGGTGAAGCTGGTGTTTCGGGCGATCACGAAGAACCAGCGATGCCGAGAGAGGGCGGTGATGATGTCCTCGGTGATTCCGTCGGCGAAGTATTGCTGCTCGGGATCGCCGCTCATGTTGACGAAGGGGAGCACCACGATCGAAGGCTTGTCGGGCAAGGTCAGCGCGCCGCCGAGGATGCCGGATTCGCTCGGATCCTCCGCTTCCCAGTCGACGCGGTAGACCGAGACGGGGCGCGGGATGTTCTTCAGCGTCCGTTCGCCGAGATGCGTCAGTCTGAAGTTGGCCTTGCCGTAGATCTGCTCGCGGATCGAACCGGATATGCAGATCCCCCCGGGCGTGGCGATTTCCTGCAGCCGCGCGGCGACGTTGACGCCATCGCCGAGCAGGTTGCCGTTTTCCGACACGACATCTCCGAGATTGATGCCGATGCGGAACGCGATGCGGCGGCCGGGATCGAGATCCTTGTTGTGCCGCGACAGGCTGCGCTGGATGGCGACCGCGCAGCGCAACGCTTGCACGGGGCTTAGAAATTCCGCGACCGCGCTGTCGCCGGCATTGGCGAAGACGCGGCCGTCATGTTCGCCGGTGAGCTCGCTTATGATCTGCTGGTAGGTCGCGAGCGTGCGAAGAGTCCCCTCTTCGTCGAGTGCAGTCAGTCGACTGTACCCGGCGACATCGGTGGACAGGATCGCTACAAGCTTGCGTTCCACGCGCGAAGCCGCTCCTGCGGCTTTGATGACCTTTCCAAGTATGGTCCAATCCCGGAAGCGCTAGAAGCGAATTTTCGGGATCGGCCTGCAGGTCGCGGGGAACGCTGGCGCGCTGCTTTAGCGGCGGCCGCCGGCGGCGCGTTTCTTCGGGCGGGCAATAAGGCCTTCGCGCTGGGCCATCTTGCGGGCGGCCTTGCGGGCCCGGCGGATCGCTTCGCCCTTTTCGCGGGCGCGCTTCTCGGACGGCTTTTCGTAAGCCTTGCGCCGCTTCATTTCGCGGAACAGGCCTTCGCGCTGCAGCTTCTTCTTCAGGGCCCGAAGGGCCTGGTCGACATTGTTGTCACGGACGAGAACTTGCAGTGGACTTCTCCTCTTGTAGTGCGGGTTGGACCGGCGACAGGCCCTTGGATGCGCAAGCCAACGGGGCGCGCGGAAGGGCAAGTCAGTGTGCGAATGCTCTCTACCTAGAGGATTTCACGAAAAATGCAAATCGCGCGGGCATCGGTCCGACGGTATGGTTGGCGAATTGGCGCGATGCACTTTCCCGGCTATAAGCGAGCGTGATCATTTTGAGCGCATTCGCCCCCGTTCCTGGCGCCTAAGGCCATGCCGCCGTTTCAGACCGTTGCCGTCATCATCGTCGCCGCCGTGCTCGGCATCGGCTCCGCCTGGCTGGCCGTCGTCGGCGATGTCGGCTTCGAATCCATCCGCGTCGGCGCCTGGACCGCCTGGCCGACGGCCGGCGCTTCGAACTCCGACCCCTATATCCGCGCCCGTTTTGCCCGCACCGGCGAATTGCCGATTTCCGCGGCCGAGGGAGCGGCCTTCGTGGCCCGCGAGGATTCCGGGGGCGAACCGCTGACCGGCAAGTGCGACTATCTCGTCACCGGCCGGACGCCGGCCGCCCAGTGGTGGACCCTGACGCTCTACCGCGACGCCGATCTGTCCCTGATCGAGAACCCGACCGACCGCTACAGTTTCAATTCCACCGACATCCTGCGCAAGCCGGACGGCGCGTTCGACGTCGTCGTGAGCGCGAAGGCCCGTCCCGGAAACTGGCTGCCCGGCGACGAGCGCGTTGACCGGCTGCGCCTCGTCTTCCGTCTTTACGACACGCCGATCGCGACCGGCGGCAGCGTTGCCGACATCGAAATGCCGGCAATCGAGCGAGGAGGGTGCCGGTGAGCGACCATATCCAGCCGAGCCGCGGGGCGACGGTCTGGCGTGGCGAGCGCGACCGGTGGTTCTCGTTCGATATCGGGCGGATGGTCTGGATCGCCGCCATAACGGTGGTCCTCGCCGCGATCGTCCATCTCTCGACGATTCTGGTGATCCCGCATTTCGCCACCCGGGACGCCTGGTCGCGCATCGTCGCGATCGCCGAGCCTGTCGGCATCACCCTGCTGCCGCGCGCCAGGGCCGGCGACGAAGTACTGCCGGGACTGGATCCCGCGGTTGTCTACGGGGTCTGCATGTTCGACCTCGACGAGGGCCCGTTCGCCATTACCGCACCGATGCCCGGCGACTATTGGTCGGTGTCGTTTCATACCCGCGACGGCGTCATTTTCTATGCCGTGAACGACGAGGCGGCGACGTCGAAGCGGTTCGATATTGAAATCCGCGACGCCCGCCAAATGCGGCAGTTCCGGCTTGAATACCCGGAACCCGACGAGGCGATCCTCACTATCGAGTCCCCCTCGGCAACCGGCTTCGCGCTGATCCGCGCGCTCGTCGCCGCGCCGAGCATGCGCCCGCGCGTGGAGGCCGCTGTCGCCGCGACGGTCTGCGAGACCTTCATCCCGCCACCACCCGTCGCCGAGCCTGTCGGCCCGCCGCTGCCACGCCCCTCGCCACTGCGATAGACGTGCACCTAGTGCGGTTTACAGGTATGCGGTGGCTGCAATGCTGCATTGCCACATAACCGGCTTTTTTAATTTTCCCAACGCCTTACATCTCCCGTTACACAAGGCTTTCAAAGACTGCTGCATCGCAGCATCAGGAGTGTAAGATGACTACCAAGACCAATCGCCAGTATGCGTCGGTCGGCCGCATCAGCGAACTGCAGATCGAAGCCGAGCGTCTGCGTGCCGAAGCGATCGCGAATATGATTATCGCCGCCGCAACCGGAATCGGGCGCCTGTTCGCGCCGCTCGTGCGTCTCGGCAAGCGTGGCGTGGCGAGCCTGCAGCGTCGGCGCGAGGCTGACCGCATCGTTCGCGAACTGTCGCGGATGACCGATCGCGACCTCGCCGATATCGGCCTGGGCCGCAGCGACATCATGGCCGTTGCCAACGGCTCCTTCGTCCGTCCGGCCCGCCCCGTGGCCGCTGCCGGCGTCGTCGATCTTCGTCCGGTCGAAAAGCCCGAGACCAGCGACGTGGAGCTGCCGCGCGCCGCCTGACCGACCTCGGTCCCGTGCGCAGTAACCGATCGGCCCGCCTCGTGCGGGCCGAACGCGTTTTTGGGCGTTGCTGTGGTCTCGCACCGGCCGGGCCATCACCACGGTTTTGCCATGGTATTTGGCCGGTTATGCCATCGAACCACCTTGGCTGCGTCACGGTAAGGCGGGATTAATCGGTTTCTGGTATCGTTTTTGACTGGTCGGCCCCATTGCAAGGGGAGCGACCGCAAGGCGAGCGGCGGGACCGTTCCCGGTCCGTGCCGCTGTTGGAGTGGTGTGATGGCAGCGTTGATGTTGGTTGCCGCGGCTGTTGTGGTTTTTGCCATTGTCCTGGGCGCCGCCATGCTGGCGGTCTACGGCGATCCGTCCGAGGACGTTTCCCCGCGCTGAACCGGGCTATCCGGCCAGTTCGTCCGCCGTTTTCAGCACTTCGTCGGCCAGCGCCTGCACTTCGCCCGCGGCGATGCCGGACGGCTGGGTCTCGACCACGGTGCGGCCGTCTCCCATCGATGCTGCAAACGCAACGCGGCTGCCGAGCGCGCTGTCGGCGACCCGGTGGCCGAGCGTATGGATCTGCGCGATCATGGCGCCGGTCAGGGCCGCGCGCCGCAGCGCCCGGTTGACCATCAGCAGCGCGTCCACCCGTTCCTTGGCCGTCAGCTCGAGCGTCGGATCGGTCGCCCACAGGTCGACCGGGGTCGGCTGGATCGGCACGATGACGAGGCTGGCCGCCTCGATCGCCGGCCGCGCCTCGAGATCCGACTTCGGCGGCGTGTCGATCACCACCACGTCATGGTCGCGCCGCAGCGCCCGCGCCTCGCGCCGCGCGCCCCATCCGGACGCAGTGCGGAACGCGAGCCCGGCCTGGTCCTCGCCGAGCCGCGCCTCGCGCGCCTCGAACCACTCGCCGAGGCTGCCCTGCGGATCGGTGTCGAGCAGCGCCACGGTCTTGCCGGCCAGCGCGTAGGCAACGGCAAGGTGGGCGGCGAGCGTGGTCTTGCCCGAGCCGCCCTTCTGCTGGGCGAGCGTGAAGACGTAACCGGCCATGCGGTTCTCCGCGCGTGGCGGGTTTCCCCCGTGGCTTGGCGCCCCGGCGGGACTCCCTGACGCGTCAAGCCTCGCACCGCCCGTTGTGCAATGCAACAAAAACCTCTCCGCCAACCGCAATCCGCCAGCCGTCGCCTGGTATACCGCCGGTCGCGTTGGCCCCCGGTCTTAGCGCCCCCCCGGTCGCACCGGCCCGCCTGTCCCTGCGCTAGCTCTTCGGCTTGTCGCCCCCCGGCGCCGGCGCCGGCGCCGGCGGCGGCACCAGCGTGCCCGGAAAGACGATGCCCTTGTCGCGGTTCGGCCTGCCGTCTTCGATCGGATAGAGGTGCCCGCTGGGCTGGCATTTCGGCTTGGTGGGGCCAGCGGCACCATAGGTGCCGATCGCCGTTGCCAGTCCCGACACGGCCGAAATCGTTTCCGGCAGCTTGGTGTCCGATTTCTGGCTCACCGAGGATATCATGCCGTTGTTCAGCGAGACGCCGAACTCGGACGAGCCGATCCCGGGCTGAAGGCTGAGGGATCGCCGCTTTCCCGGCATGGTGATGAGCGTCGCCGACCAGACGCAGTCCGCGTTCAGGCCGACGAACATGTAGGGAACCGGATCGTAGAACGCGAGCGCATCCGGCCGGTAGTCTTCGTGGAACGCGATCTGCGCGCATGCGCCAAGACCCGCCAAAGACAAGATCGCAGAAAGCCTGAGATATCCCGGCATCGTCCCCCCTGTCTGTTCTTGTTTTCCCTGAGAAATACCATTTGTTTACCGGATAAACAACCCTGGATAGCAGTGGGTTGCATCCTCGCCCGGATTGTGGCGCGGCCCGCGCGTCCGCGCGTCCGGGCAAACGAGATGGCCGGGCAAACGAGATGAGGGAGGTGGAGGCGGGGAGGCGGGGACAGGAGATCGCGGCGGTACACGATCGCCAGCGAGCCGGCCTCCGCCCCTAAGACGGCGCGGGGCGCCGAACGATCCCGCGAACGGGTCGCCGCACGATCCGCCGCCCGTTTTGCCGCAGGGCCGCGCGGCCGGCGCAGGCCGGCCGGGGGCCGGCCGGGGGCTGCGGGCTAGTCCGCCTCGGCGTCGAGATGGGCGATGGTTTCGATCAGGAGGGTGTCGAGCCGGTCGAGATGGCGCTCGATCTCGCCGGTCTCGCGGCGGAAGGCAAGCCCGACGCCGCCATCGGCCAGCGCGGCCGCCGCCACGCCCCCGCCGGCCAGTCCGGCGCCTGCCGGCACGCCGTCTGCCGCTGCCGCGCCCGCCATCGCGGCGCCCGGTGCATCGGCGCCGTCGGGCCGGTGGCGGGCCTTGGCCCAGTCGTAGCCCTCGCGCAGCTCCGCCAGGATCGCGCGCCCCGCCTCGGGCGCGATCGCGTCGAGGGCGATCAGCCCGTCGATCCAGCCTTCGGTCGCCTCGGGCGGGAACACCCGGCTGTAGCGCAGCGTGAACACGAGAAGCTGGCGGGTGGTGTAGAGCTCGTCCTCGGGCGTGGCAGGCCCCATATTCCGGCCCGGACTTGGATCCTCACTCCGGCCAGCATCCGGCGCTTCGCCGGTGGCCGATCGGATGCCGCTGCCGCCGCAGGAGCGGCAGGCGACGGACGGCTCGCGTCCGTCGGAGTCGCTGCGAGCGGCGTCCTCCTGATCCAGGACGACGACGCCCGTCCCCTCGCATACGGGGCAATCCATGCGCCCCTCCTGCGCCGACCAACGCTCGGCGCTTTTAGTGAGCCAGCGAATAGAATTCTAGCGGATTTCGAAGCCCCCGTCCACGCCGCGCCGGTTCGTGCTTGTCTATCCTTAGAAGCGTCGGGGGTGATCTGTCGACCTACTGCGTCACGTTTCAAATTACCGATCAGACAGTGAATGGAAAAACCTATGCCGATCGTAGGGGCGAACCTAGTCGGCAACGTTAAGGCAGAAACCTTGGTCGCTGGGAAGATGTAGCCTTTTCTTTCATTGTTGCGTAGAAACGTGACACAAACTGCGTTCGTAGAAAGGGCTCATCCGGGATAGCTCGAAGAGCGCGACGTGGTAATATTCTTCGACCCGGAAGATATACCAGTATGCCATTTAGGCTTGGCGAATTATCTCGACCTATTGAAATCTATCGTGCCTCGCATGAAGAAGGTCACATGGCCTTCGAAACGGAGGTTAAGCCAGTAGGTCGGCGCCAGTACAAGCTGGACATGCAAAATTTAGTCCTTTCAAATGCTCTCGGGAGAGGCGGTCAGGAGTTGAGGTATGTTCTTGTTGCTGGGGGCACTTACCGCGATCGGAATTATTGGCTTGCAGTGCTTTTATTTCTTGGCGGATGGGCAGTGGTATTGGATGGCAATCGCTGACCTTATGGCGTTGGCTGGATACAACCCACTAGAACTAATTGACCCGTTGCAAACATGGGAATGGGTCGGCATAGGCAAAGTTATCAATTGGTCGTTCTACACAGCTCCAGCCAGTCTGATTGCTTTTGTGGCCGGCGTAGCTCTCGATCTCATTTTGGGGTTTTTTTTAAACTACTGACCGGATCGATCGCGATCCACCCAACCTTCTCGGCGAAGGCTTGCCCGCGTTCATCGCGGCGCAAATCACGGGCCTTGTCTATTAGCATCTGGGGTTGTGCTTTTGCCGTACCTTCGTCGCCTTTAGCCTTGACCCACAGCCGCTCGGAAACGGTTCGAGACCTCCATGGCCCCGATAACGGTACTCACGGATTCTAACAGGGCCCTGTCCTCTTGTCGGAAATCACCTGCATCATCGAAAACGGTATCGTTCTCCACATCAGGGAACGCACCACGAAGATCAAAAAACATCGCAAAACTATGCGGAACGGTATTTCGATGCGCCAAAGGTGAAACAAAATTTCTGGGGCGAGACTGAGTGGGGTCGAGAATGATCGCAGGCACACGATATTGGCGACCACTTCTGCCAACTATGCTTTCGTTTTCCCTGACCCTTTCGCCAAAAGCCTCTCGCAACTTGTCAGATACCAATAAGCGGAAGTCGACCTCTACTAGACGGCGAATCTCGGTTGCCTGGTCAGCGGCGGTGCGTGAGGCGTTTGCGACCAAACAAGCGGTTATCGCAAGCGCATCATAAGAGCATTTCGCCATGACCCGACCGTCGACAAAACTACATCTATACCTCTGAATCAGGTTGGCGATTTTCTGCGTGTGCGACTTCGTAAGGGGGAAGCCAGCAGCGGCGGCATGCATGGCACCGAACCCAGCATCATGTACCCGAAATGCATAGCCGCTCCGCTCGATGACAACCGTGACAATGTCGCCGTCTGGGTAAGCGACCGGCACGCTCACCTCGATGCCAAGATTGGTTTTCTCCGCAACAATCAGTGCGCGGATGGCGATCTCCACCTCACTTGGGTTTAACGGCATCATACGCGCATCTCCAACTGGACACCCTTGGGCGGCGACCCGATGCGGTGCTTGCAGGTGACTTTAGCGCGGGCCAAGAACACATCAAGCCAACCGTGAAAAGACATTGCTCTATTATCTGGTTCTGCATCCATGATCGGCCAACGCTGCCAATGGGTTGCCCCGACGGTGGATCCATCCAATAGATTTCTGTGAATTCGCGACGGATTCACATCTAGCGCAAGAACTCTTTCACTTCGAAAAATCAAAGAGAACGAGTACTTGCCGGGATCGCGGACTCGATGAGCCGTAACAACGAGACGACCGCGCAATCGACGCGAATCTTCAACCGCTACCGGGACCGAGGCTTCCGCGAAGTAACAATGGTTCTGTGTGCGCCATCGAAACCGTCGCACCGCATGCTTCTCGAATTCCAGGAACTCGCAAAGAATGTCGTCGAAATTTTGCAACCAGCGACCCCACTACTAGGTGAGCCGCTATATCGCAACACGAGTCCCGCCGCTTTGCTACCCTTGCTGGTATTGATCTGTTAATGCCCGGAGCTCTGGCTCTGACGAGCACATCAGATACGGTGCCTGAAACGCCCTTTGTAGCGACAGCGCAGATGCTCGAAAACCGTGCCGGCCGTCGCGCGGAATTGCTTACGGCAAGCGCAATACTTCTACAGGACGATACGGGTCCCCTTGCCCATAATCCTGGTGGCGCGGTTGCGCAATTAGCAGTCCTTGCATTCAGGGCTTTCCGGCCAAAGAACACCCTCCATTCATTTGAAAGCTGTGGCGTCTTTGTAGAGTGCGGCTGAAAAACGCAGGCATCAGAAACCCTATATTACTCTAATGCAATCAATATAGATGGCCGAATATGGGGGGCGGAAAAGTATAGTATGGTCATCAAGGGGGGTACAGCTCGCGTGCTGAGCTTGGGCCTGAATTGGTGTTAGAGTTTATATATAGGAAAAAATTCCTTGACAGCGTGACGCTGGTCCTGTAGGGTTTCGCCATGCTCGACAATTGCGCCTGACACCGGCAGTCCCGGTGGGACGCCCGGCAGGGTGGCCGGCGGTTGCGGCATCGCGGGTTTCGGGGCGCCGGACCGGCGATCCCCGGGCATCGATCCCAGACCCACGATCCAAGATCGACGGTCTTGGATCGCTGATCCCGACACGACTGACCCAGACACGACAGGCCCAGACACGACAGGCCCGGAGACAACGGGTCCGGGGACTGCCGGCCGGCGACCGGTCGCGGGAGGCCGCGTATCCCCCGGTTCCCCCGGGGCCCCTAGGGGCCCCCCGAATCTTTCGGCGGCCCGACACGGAGGTGCCCATGCCCACCGGCCACACCGTCACCCGCGACGACCGCGCGCTGATGCGGGCGCTCTACGAGGGCGAGCCCGAGATGACCGTCGTCGAGATCGCCCGGACGATCGGCGTCAACCGGGCGACCGTGTTCGACTATGCCCGCCAGAACGGCTGGGTGCGGGCGAAGCGCGGCCCGGGGCCGAAGGCGGCGGGCCCGGCGATCGAGCCGAGCAACCGCCGCGCCGTCCTCAACACGCTGTGGCTGGCCGCCACCCGCCAGGTGCTGGCGCTGGCCGCCACCGGCGGCGCGGCGTCTAAAGGCGGGGGCGGGGAGGGCGGCGATAATGGCTCCGGTGCGTCCGGTGCGTCTGATGCCCACGGCACCCCCGGTGCCACCGTCGATGCGCAGGCGCTGATGGCCGCCGTGCGCACGGTCGAGAAGCTGATCGACATGGACAATGCCGACGCGCGCGGCGCAGCGGCCGCAGCCGCCGCAACGGCGGCGCCCGCCGACGAGGGCCCGGTGGATATCGATGACTTCCGTAACGAGATTGCGCGCCGCATTGAAAACATTGTCAGGGGGGACGACGACTGAGTTTACGTCGGCGCTGCCCGAGCCCTGGCTGTCCCGGCTGAACGCCGACTGGCCGGTCTGGGCGCGCGACGCGCAGCTGCCGCCCGGCCTGCTGGCGGGGCAGGCGGCATGGTCGACCTGGCTTCTGCTCGGCGGCCGCGGCGCGGGCAAGACGCGGGCCGGGGCCGAATGGGTGCGCGCGCTGGCGCTGGGCGTGGCGCCGGTCGCATCCGCGCCGGTGAGCCCGATTGCGCTGGTGGCCGAGACTTTGCAGGACGGCCGCGAGGTGATGGTCGAGGGCGTCTCCGGCCTCCTGACGGTGCATCGCCCGCACGAGCGGCCGGCCTGGAGCCCGTCGCGCCGACGCCTGGAATGGGCCAACGGCGCGGTGGCGCAGGTGTTCTCGGCCGAAGACCCGGATTCCCTGCGCGGGCCGCAATTCGCCGCCGCCTGGTCGGACGAGCTGGCCAAGTGGCGCTTTGCCCAGGCGACCTGGGACATGCTGCAGTTCGGCCTGCGCCTCGGTGCCGACCCGCGCCAGCTCGTCACCACGACGCCGCGGCCGATCCCGCTGCTGAAGCGCCTGATCGCGGACGCGGGCGTCGATAGTGCGGATACCGGGCCAGGCACGGGAACGGTGCTGGCGCGGATGCGCACGCGCGAAAACGCCGGCAACCTGGCCCCGGCCTTCCTGAACACCATGACCGGGCGCTATGGCGGCACCCGGCTCGGCCGCCAGGAGCTGGACGCCGAGCTGATCACCGAGCGGCCCGACGCCCTGTTCAAGCGCACCGCGATCGAGGCGGGCCGCGTGGTTGCCGCGCCCGACCTGATCCGCGTCGTCGTCGCCGTCGATCCGCCGGCCGGTTCGCGCTCGGCGCGCCGGGGGGCGGCCTGCGGCATCGTCGCCGCCGGGCTGGCCGATGGCGGCGGGCTGTTCGTGCTCGCCGACGCCACGCTCGAGCGTGCCCGGCCGACGGCCTGGGCGCGGCGCGCCGTGGGGCTCTATCACCGGCTGTCCGCCGACCGCCTGGTCGCCGAGGCGAACCAGGGCGGCGACATGGTGGCCGCGGTGATCCGCGAGGTCGATGCCGCCGTGCCGGTGCGGCTGGTGCATGCGCGCCGCGGCAAGTGGCTGCGGGCCGAGCCGGTCGCCGCGCTCTACGAGCAGGGCCGCGTCGCCCATGTCGGCGCGCTGCCGGCGCTGGAGGACGAGATGTGCGATTTCGGCCTCGACGGCCTGTCGGACGGCCGCAGCCCGGACCGGCTCGACGCGCTGGTGTGGGCGCTGAGCGAGCTTGCGCTGGCGCCCGGCGCCGAGCCGCGCATCCGGGCGCTGTGACGTAGCGGAACGGCCGGGGCAGGGCGGGGTACGGCGTTGTTGCCGTGCGACAACAGGTCGAAAAATTGATGAGGCGGCGTTGTATTCCCCCTTGCGGTGCCCGGCCAACGGGTGCTGACTTGCCCGACAGGCGACAAAGGACAAGCGAGAAGGGGGCGTCCATGCACGCGTTGATCCGCACTACCGCTGTCGCGGCCGGTCTCGTCGTGACGGCGGGCATGGCCCAGGCGGCCGACATCTACACGCCGCCGCCGGAAGTGATTCCCGTGGTGCCGACCATCGACTGGACCGGTTTCTATATCGGCGCCCACGCCGGCTATGGCTGGGCCAGCGGCGACGGCACCACCTCCTATCGGCCCAATCCTGCGGCGTTCGGGGCCAATCCGTTCTCCGCGTCGACCGACCTGGACGGGTTCCTGGGCGGCGTGCAGGGGGGCTTCAACTGGCAGAGCGGGGGCTTCGTCGGCGGCGTCGAGGCCGACATTTCCTGGTCCGGCATGGACGGCAGCGAGCGCGTCGCGCCGCTGTCGCTGTTCGGCGGGCCGGCCGTGCCCGGCTGGTTCCAGAACCAGTCCGGTGACATCGACTGGTTCGGCACCGTGCGCGTCCGCGCCGGCTTCCTGGCGACCCCGGAAATGCTGCTTTACGCGACCGGCGGCCTCGCCGTCGCCGACGTAAGCTACAGGACGTTCACCTCGTTCACC
This sequence comes from Microbaculum marinisediminis, assembly GCF_025397915.1. Lineage (NCBI taxonomy): Bacteria > Pseudomonadati > Pseudomonadota > Alphaproteobacteria > Hyphomicrobiales > Tepidamorphaceae > Microbaculum > Microbaculum marinisediminis. The sequence continues at coordinate 377,190 of NZ_JALIDZ010000002.1, read as the reverse complement.
CCCGCACCGCCGTTCCAGTATGGCGCCTCGGCGTCGGAGACGGCGACGGGCTGGACCGTGGGCGCCGGCGCCGAATGGGCCTTCGCCCCGAACTGGTCGGTCAAGGCGGAATACCTGTACTTCGATCTCGGCGACCTCGACTACGTCGCGCCGCCGCGGGCGCCCAATCCGCCCTTCGCGGTGACGCAGAGCTTCGACACCACCGGCAGCATCGTCCGCGTCGGCGTCAACTACCGCTTCAGCTCCTACTGAAGCGCCGGCGGCGGGGCCGCCGCGGGGCCAAGCCTCCGCCGGCCTGTACAGATCTGGGCAACAGCCTTCTCCGAGGGCCGGCCATCGCGCCGGCCCGTTTTTTTTGCCCGCGCGGCGGTTCCGCCGCGCCCGGCGCGCTATCCGCGAGGCTCCCCGTGCTATCGTTCGACACTTTTCTCGCCCGCCTGTTCGGCGGCCGGTCCCGGTCGCCCGCCATACCGCCGCCCACGCCGATGGAGGCCAAGGCCTCGGCGACCGGCCGGCTGATCGCCTTCCACGCCCAGGGCCAGCCGGTGTGGACGCCGCGCGACTATGCCGCGCTCGCCCGCGAGGGCGTCCAGAAGAACCCGGTGGTCCATCGCTGCGTGCGGCTGATCTCCGAGTCCGCCGCCTCGGTGGCCTGGCTCCTGCACGAGGGCGACGGCGAACGCGACCGCCATCCGCTGCTCGATCTGCTCGCCCGCCCCAACGCCCGCCAGTCCGGCCAGGCGCTGATGGAGGCCGTCTACGGCTACCTGCTGGTCGCCGGCAACGCCTATGTCGAGGCGGCCGGCGTCGACGGCGAGATCCGCGAGCTGCACGCGCTGCGGCCCGACCGGATGAAGGTGGTGCCCGGCCCGGACGGCTGGCCGGACGCCTACGAGTACACCGTCAACGGCCGCTCGGTGCGTTTCGACCAGACCCAGCACCAGACACCGGTCCTGCACCTGTCGCTGTTCCATCCCGCCGACGACCATTACGGCCTCGGCCCGCTGGAGGCCGCCGGCACCGCGCTCGACCTGCACAACGCCTACGGCGCCTGGAACAAGGCGCTGCTCGACAACGCCGCCCGGCCCTCCGGCGCGCTGGTCTTCGAAGGCGAGGGCAGCCTCAGCCTCGACCAGTTCGAGCGGCTGAAGACGGAGCTGGAGGACCACTACCAGGGCGCCGCCAATGCCGGCCGGCCGCTCCTGCTGGAAGGCGGGCTCGCCTGGCAGGCGATGGGCATTTCGCCGCGCGACATGGACTTCATCGAGGCGCGCCGCGAGGCCGCCCGCGACATCGCGCTGGCCTTCGGCGTGCCGCCGATGCTGCTCGGCATTCCCGGCGACAACACCTATGCGAACTACGCCGAGGCCAACCGCGCGCTGTGGCGCCAGACCGTGCTGCCGCTGGTCGGCCGCACCGCCCAGGCGCTGGCCCACTGGCTCGCCCCCGTCTTCGGCGACGGGCTCCGGCTGTCCGGCGACGTCGACGCGATCGACGCCCTGTCGGCCGACCGCGCGGCGCTGTGGTCGCGGCTCACCGCCGCCGATTTCCTCACCGACGACGAGAAGCGGCTGGCGGTAGGCTACGGGGTGCGCGAATGACCGAGGTGCTGGACCGGGTGCTCGACGCCGTCCTCGCTCGCGGGGACCTCGCCCACCTGGCGCTGTTCCTCTGGGCGGGGACGGCGAGCGCCCTGTCCTGGCACGCGCTCAGGGAGCTGGCGCGGTCCAACCGCCGCTTCGAGGAATTCGTGACCGCGCTTGCCCACGTCGACCGGCTGATCCGCGGCCGCGACTGAGCAGTGGGCAGGCCCGGCCCACCCGGTCGCGGATCGGCGTCCGGCCCATTTTCGCGCGTCGATCCGGGGCGTCACAGGGTATGCAGCGGCTCGTTGACGGCCCGTCCCACCGCCGGAATGGCCGGTCTGGCGATGCCCGTCCTGCCCGGCGAAGCCGCCGCATGATTGGGCAAAGACTGATTAAAGACTGGTCACGTTCTCCTATTCTGCGTGGATTGATCGCTTTTTGTTCTATTATTAATAGCCGGTTTATTTCTTATTCTTTACGTAGGGTAATAAAAAGCATCCGCTTTTCGATTCTTGATGGCGCAAATAATCGCCGGATGCGATGCCGGCGGGATGCCTGCCCCTTTCCCGGAGGAAGCCGGCAGACAACCGGAACAGGCAGGCGCCGGAGTGGGCCGGCGCCAGTCCGCGCCCGTCGCCCGTTACCGACAGGACCCGCCAATGCCTCAGACAACCGACCGGCGCGCTGCCGACGGCCGTGCCGCCGTTGACGGCCGCGCCGCCAATCACCCGCGCCAGGGCCATACCCGGGACGACCACGCCCGCGTCTTCGCCGATTTCGCCGAGACCCTGGCCGGTCTCGTCGCCGCGACCCGAAAGCACAAACGGAGATCCGCATGACAAGGAGCAGGAGCGGGGCACCGCGTCGCCGGGGCCCGTCCGCCCGGAAGGTCTCTTGCGACCGGTACAGCCGCCGCGACGGCGACGACCCGATCGGACGCGAGCGCAAGTTCGCCCCGGTCGACCTGAAATCGGTGGCGGCGGACGGCACCTTCTCCGGCTACGCCTCGATCTTCGGCAAGGCCGATCTCGGCGGCGACCTGGTGGAGCCCGGCGCGTTTTCGCGCAGCCTCGCCGCGCGCGGCGTCGCCGGGGTCAAGATGCTGTTCCAGCACGATCCCGCCGAGCCGATCGGCGTCTGGCAGGAGCTGGCCGAGGACGGCGTCGGGCTGTATGCCCGCGGGCGGCTGATGCCCGAGGTGGCGCGCGCCCGCGAGGTCTTGTCGCTGATGCGCGCCGGCGCGCTCGACGGCCTGTCCATCGGCTTTCGCACGGTGAAGGGCCGCACCGATCCGAAGACCGGCATCCGCCGCCTGTCCGAGATCGATCTGTGGGAGGTCTCCGTCGTCACCTTCCCGATGCTGCCCGAGGCGCGCATCGAGGCGGTCAAGCGATCGCCGTGGGCGTCCGGGCCGTCGGGACCGTATGACGGAGGCGCCATCGCCGCCGCCATCCGCCGCGCCGCCGCGCGGATGGCCCGCCGCTGACGCGCCGCCCGTCCGGCTTGGGGCTGTCCACCCAATAGCCGTCCCTCCGTGACGCAAAGGCCGGCTGGGCCCTGGATCAAGTCCAGGGCACGCGGTTTTTCTTGGTGCAGACGCCTCGCCACCAAGGACGACTGCGTTGCCGGGTCGGTTGTCTGGCCCCACGCGCTCGGCAAACCAAAGCAGCGTGCCCTGGACTTGATCCAGGGCCCATGAGGCGGTGGCGGGAGGCTCAGTGGTTGAAGCGATCGAACAGGTCGTCCCAGTCGGGATTGGCCATCTCGATCAGCGAGATCTTCCAGTGCCGGCGCCAGCCTTTCAGCTGGTGCTCGCGGCGGCGGGCGTCGTCGAGATCGGCGAAGGCCTCGGCATGGACGAGACGCTTTACGTCGTACGTGCGGGTGAACCCGTCGGCGAGGCCGTTCCGGTGTTCGAAGATCCGCCGCGCGATGTTGGCGGTGACGCCGATATAGAGCGTGCCGCGTCGCCGGCTCGCCAGGATGTACACCCAATAGCCGTCCACCGGTGAAGCAAAGGCGGCATGGGCCCTGGATCTAGTCCAGGGCACGCGTTTCTTCGTGGTGCGGACGCCTAGCCGCCAAGGACGTCTTCTCTGCCGGGCCGGTTGTCTGGCCCCACGCGCTCGGCAAACCGAAGCCTCGTGCCCTGGACTTGATCCAGGGCCCAAATGGCCGCGCCACTGGCGGCGGCCGTCCCGTAGTTCTCAAACCTCGAACCAGGAACCCCGACACATGACACGACATTTCGCGCGTCCCCGCTCCCGCAAGGAAGGCGAAGAGATCGCCGCCGGGCCGACCAGCCTGGAGGTGGTGGAGGCCTTCGACGAATTCATGGCCGCCTTCGAGGCCTTCAAGGAGGCCAACGACGAGCGCCTGGCGCAGATCGAAAGCCGCGTCTCCGCCGACGTGGTGACGACGGAGAAGATGGAGCGCATCAACCGCGCGCTCGACGAGCACAAGCGGCTGGTCGACGGGCTGGTGCTGAAGTCGCGCCGCCCGCCGCTGTCGGGCGAGCGGCCGGAGACCTCGCTGTCGGCGCTGCAGCACACGGCGGCCTTCGAGGGCTACGTGCGCCACGGCGCCGAGGGCCAACTCCGCGCGCTCGAGGCCAAGGCCATGTCGGTGTCGTCCGATCCCGACGGCGGCTATCTCGTGCCCGACGAGACCGAGCGCGAGATCGGCCGGATGCTGTCGCAGGCCTCGCCGATCCGCGCCATCGCCGGGGTGCGCGAGATCTCGGCCTCGGTCTACAAGAAGCCCTTCGCCATCACCGGGCCGGCCACCGGCTGGGTCGGCGAGACCGCGGCGCGGCCCGAGACCAACAGCGCCACGCTGGCCGAGCTCACGTTCCCGGCGATGGAGCTCTACGCCATGCCGGCGGCGACCCAGACCCTGTTGGACGACTCCGCCGTCAACATCGACGAGTGGATCGCCGGCGAGGTGCAGGTCGCCTTCGCCGAGCAGGAGGGCGCGGCCTTCGTCTCCGGCGACGGCAGCAACAAGCCGAGGGGTTTCCTCGATTATACCGCCGTGGCCGAGGCGTCCTGGAGCTGGGGCAATCTCGGCTATGTCGCCACCGGCGTCGACGGCGCTTTCCCCGCCTCCGATCCCTCCGACGTGCTGATCGACCTGGTCTACGCGCTGAAGGCCGGCTACCGGCAGAACGCCACCTGGGTGATGAACCGGCGCGCCCAGGGCGAGATCCGCAAGATCAAGGACGCCGACGGCAACTACATCTGGCAACCCGCCGCCCAGGCCGGAGGCACCGCCTCGCTGCTCAACTTCCCCGTAGCCGAAGCCGAGGACATGCCGGACATCGGCTCCGACACGCGGGCCATCGCCTTCGGCGACTTCCGCCGCGGCTACCTGGTGGTCGACCGGCTCGGCGTGCGCATCCTGCGCGATCCCTATTCCGCCAAGCCCTACGTGCTGTTCTACACCACCAAGCGCGTCGGCGGCGGCGTCCAGGACTTCGACGCCATCAAGCTGATGAAGTTCGGCGTGAGCTGAGACGGGAGCGGTCGCCCGGCGCGTCTGCCGGCCGGTGTCTTCCTGCTAGGCGCGGCGCTTTCGGGGCAAGGCGCTGATAGGGCAAGGCACCCGGGGCGCCGCGCCGACCCCCCTCTCCATCTCTCCCCCGCAAGGGGGGAGAGGGCGATCTATCGACCGCCTGCACGAAGCTCCGGGGCCCAAGGTCCTGGGGCCCAAGGCCCTGGTTTTGGCCACGGCCGTGCCACGCGACCAGCCGCGTGTCCCGGACCTGATCCGGGACCCAATCGGCCCCTCGGCACGGCATCCCCGCCGATAGGGAACCCGGAGCCGCAAAACTCAGACCCGCAAATCACAGGGCCGCCCCCCGCGCGATCGCCCGTCACCGGGCCTTTCAGGAGACCCTCATGACCCTGATCCTCGTCACGCCGCCGGCGGCCGAGCCGCTGTCGCTCGCCGACGCCAAAGCCTTCCTCAAGGTCGAGCACGACGACGAGGACGCACTGATCGGCACGCTGATCGCGGCGGCCCGGCTGCACGTGGAGGCGGCCATCCGCCGCGTGCTGGTGACGCAGGCCTGGCGGCTCGTGCTTGACGGCTGGCCGCCCGGGCGCACGGTCGAGATCCCGCTGTCGCCGGTCGCCGCCATTACCGCGGTCACGGTCTATGACCGCGACGGCGCGCCCGCCGTCCTCGATCCGTCCGCCTATGTCGCCGACGTCTCGTCGTTTCTCGCCCGCCTGATGGTGCGCGACACGGTGGCGCCGGGCGCCGCCTTCAACGGCGTCGAGATCGACTTCACCGCCGGCTATGGCGACCCCGCCGACGTCCCGGCGCCGCTGGTCCAGGCGATCCGGCAGCTCGTCGCCCACTGGTACGAGACCCGCGAGCCCGTCGCCTTCGGCGGGCCGGTGGCGCAGGTGCCAGGCACGGTCGCCGCGCTGATCGCCCCCTACCGGGCGGTGAGCCTGTGATGCCGCTCGGCAGGCTGCGCAGCCGCGTCACGCTGCAGGCGCCGGTCGATGCCGACGACGGCGCAGGCGGCACGACGCGAAGCTGGCAGGACGTGGCCACCCTGTGGGCGCGCGTCGAGCCCCTGCGCGCGTCCGAGCGCGTCGAAGCGGAGCGCATCGAGGCGGCCGTCGATATTCGCGTCACCATCCGCTGGCGACCGGACGTCAGTTCCGCCATGCGCCTTTCCTTCGGCACGCGGGTCTTCGAGATCCGCGGCCTGATCGACCGCGAGGAGCGCCACCGCTACCTCGACTGCCTGTGTGAGGAGACCCCCGCATGAAGCTCAGGATCCGCCTGACCGGCGCCGATGCGCCCGGTAGGCTCGCCCGCCGCCTCGAGGCGGGACTCGAGAAAGCGCTGGAGGCTGGGCCCGAGATTGCCCGCCCGCCGCGCCTCGAAGGCCGGTTCAAGGACCATCGCGACATCGCCGCGCCGCGCGGCGAGGCCGGCGACCTGCGGGTGACGCCGCGGCCCGAGCCGCGCGCCCCTCTGGGCGGCACCCGCAGGGGTGGAACCTACAGGGGTGGCACCCGATGAGCGCGGCGCTGGCGCTGCAATCGGCGCTGGTCGCCGCGCTGCGCGCCGACGCGCCGCTGACCGCGCTGCTCGGCGGCCAGGCGATCCATGACGGCGCGCCGCAGGGCGCGGGCTTTCCGCATGTGAGCCTCGCCGACCTGACCTCGCTCGACTACGGCGACGTCTCCGGCGAGCGGCAGGAGCACTACGCGACGCTGCTGGTCTGGTCGCGCCAGGGCGGCCGGCGCCAGGCGCTGGAGATCCTCGGCGCCGCCACCGCCGTGCTCGACGGCGCGCCGCTGGCGCTGGCCAGCCACCGCCTGGTCAATCTCGCCGTCGAGCGCACCGAGGCCCGCCGCCAGGCCGACGGCGCCACCTGGCGCGGCCTGATGCGCCTGCGCGCGGTGACGGAAGCGGACTAGGCGCGACGCGCCGGCGCCGCCGATAGGGAATGCGGGCGTGTGGGACGCCGCGCGGAACCAGAACCGACCCATCACACCACGGAGACGCCGATGGCCGCCCAGAAAGGCAGGGACCTGCTCTTGAAGATCGACTCCGACGGGGTCGGCACCTTCGTCACCGTCGCGGGCCTGAGAACCCGCACGCTCGGCCTGAACGCCCAGAGCGTCGACGTGACCGACATGGAGTCGGCCGGCGAGTGGCGCGAGCTGCTGGCGGGCGGCGGCATCAAGCGGGCGTCGATCACCGGCGCCGGCCTGTTCCGCGACGCCCAGTCGGACGCGCTGATGCGCCAGCTCTTCTTCGACGGGGCGATCCGCGCCTTCCAGGTGACGATCCCCGACTTCGGCGTCATCGCCGGCCCGTTCCAGATCACCGCGCTGGAGTTCTCCGGCCGCCACGACGGCGAGCTGACCTTCGACATGGCGCTGGAATCCGCCGGCGAACTGACCTTCGCGGCGGTGTAGGGCCATGGCCAATCCCCTTCGCGGCGAGATTTCCGCCCGTCTCGGCGGGCGCGACCGCACATTGTGCCTCACCCTCGGCGCGCTCGCCGAACTGGAGGCGGCGCTGGGCGCCGGCGACCTGATGGCACTGGCCGCGCGTTTCGAGGCCGGCCGGCTGTCGGCGCGCGAGGCGATCGCGATCATCGGCGCCGGCCTGCGCGGGGCGGGGCACGAGATCACCGACGCCGAGGTGGCGCGGCTGCCGATCGACGGCGGCGCGGCCGCCTATGTCGGCCTCGTCGCCGACCTGCTGGAAGCGACCTTCGGCGCGGCATCGACGGCCGATCCGGACGGCGGCGCGCCAAACCCTACGGCGGCGGGCTGACCGGCGACCCCGATCCGTCCGCCGACCGGCCCGCCGGTTCACACGACATGGGTTCACCCGAGACTGCCGTGCCGCCCGAGCGGCGGTTCCCCTGGGGAGCGCTGCTGGGCTTCGCGGTCGCCGTACTGGGCTTGAGCCCGCGCCAGGCCTGGGCGGCGACGCCGCGCGAACTGGCGCTCGCCGCCGGCTGGCTGGCGTCGTCGCATGCTCTGGCCCACGGTCTGGCGCCCGCGCCGACCCGCGACGATCTCGCCGCGCTGATGGCGCGGTTCCCGGACTGACCGCCAGGGTCCGTCGTATGGCCCTGGGCCCTGGATCAGGTCCAGGGCACGAGGCCCGTCAGGGGATCGACACCGTGCCACGGGTCGCAGCGCCGCGCCGCGCAACAGCCACGCCAACGGACAACGAACGGAACACGCCATGCCCGAGACCGACGACACACTGACCGTCCATGTGGATGCCGATATCTCGGCCTTTCGCGCCGACATGGAGGAGGCGACGCGCCTTGCCCGCGGCTTCGGCGCGGCGCTGACGGGCGCGTTCGAAAGCGCGGCGCTGAAGGGCCGGTCGCTCGGCGACGTGCTGCGCGATCTCGCCCTGCGGCTGTCGCGGCTGGTGTTGAGCGCGGCGCTGCGGCCGCTGGAGCAGGGCCTTGCGGCCGCCCTCGGCGCGGCGGTGCAGGGCGCGCTGGGGTTCGCCAACGGCGGCGTGCTCACGCCGTTCGCCGCCGGCGGCGTCGTCTCGCAGCCGAGCCTGTTCGCCCTCGGCGGCGGATCTGGACGCGGTGGCCTGGGCCTCGTCGGCGAGGCCGGGCCGGAGGCGATCCTGCCCCTGCGGCGCGGCCCCGACGGCCGCCTTGGCGTGGCGGCGCAGGGCGGCGGGGCGGTCCACGTCACCTTCAATATCCAGACGCCGGACGTGGAGGGCTTCCGACGCGCCCGCGGCCAGATCGCCGCCGATCTGTCGCGCACCGTCCAGCGCGGCGTCCGCAACCGCTGAGAGGCCTCAATGCGGCGCCAATGCGGCGGGTATGGGGCGCTCGAATGGCAAAAAGGCTATTGTTTTCAATGTCGTAACATTCTGTGATTGAAATTTCGGAACATCGCATCCGGTGCCGCGTTGATGGGCCACGTTCGAGACAGAACGCGATCCGATTCATGTCCGGCGGCCTCGCGCCGCCGGCACGAACACAGGAGATGACCATGACCGCACGACCCATCCGTTTCCTCGCCGGCTCGGCACTCGCCCTCGCGCTCGCCGCGCCTGCTTTCGCCCAGTCGGGCACGCAGTCCGATACGAGCCAGACCACCGAACCGCCCGCCGCCGTCGAACAGAACGGCGATACGATGCAGGCCCCCGGAAACGGCGGCATCGAGAGCGGCGCCGAGGGCGGCATGTCGATGGACAGCGACGCGCCGACGCTGAAGAACACGCTGACCGACGAGATGACGGCGCCGCCGGGTCAGGATGATCCGACCGCCGCCGCGCGGGCTCCCGCAGGCGCCCCCGTCGGCGCCGACGGATTGCCGGCCGGGCCGATCCTGACCGCCCAGAAGACCGGGCAGGTCGCCTCCGACACGTTCATCGGCATGGACGTCCGCAACCCCGAGGACGAGTCGATCGGCACGCTCGACGCGCTCGTCATCGACAGGCGCAACCGCGTCGTCGCCGGCATCGTCTCGGTGGGTGGCTTCCTGGGGATCGGCGCCAAGGACGTCGCCGTGAACTGGCGCGAGTTCGACTTCCAGCCCGAGCAGGAGGTCGCCGTGGTGATGCTGAGCCGCGAACAGCTCGAGAACGCGCCGGCCTTCCGCGACAGGGGCGACCTGCAGGCGCGGCTGCGCGCGATCGGCAACGGCGACTCTGAGACCCGGACCGACCGGCTGAACGCCGAGCCCGGCACCCCGGTCGACAAGCCGTCCGCCGCCGAATAGTCCCTGGTCCCCGCCTGCGGCGCGGTGCGATCCCCGGCCCAATTCGGGTCGACTCCGTTCATGCCCCCCGATCGCGCCACGCCGTGTGCCGGGCGGCGCCCGGAACCCCGTTCCGGTGTCGCCGCCCGCAACTTCCGAAGCCGGCCTCCTTCCTTTCGGAGGCCGGCTTTTTTCTGTCTCCCGTTAGCGGGCCGCCAAACGGTGGGGTCCCGTGGGATGGCCCCCGTGTGATGGTCCCCTTTTTAACGGGCCGAAGCCCGTCCGGTCCGCGCAGGATGTGCCCATGAGCTTTCACGAGATCCGATTTCCCGCCGATGTCTCGCGCGGCTCGACCGGCGGCCCGGAGCGGCGTACGCAGGTCGTCGCGCTCGCCTCCGGCCACGAGGCGCGCAACCAGCAATGGGCCGAGTCGCGCCGGCGCTACGACGCCGGCACCGGCATCAAGGACGCCGACGCGCTGCACGCCGTCATCACCTTCTTCGAGGAGCGCCGCGGCCGCGCCCACGGGTTCCGCTGGAAGGACTGGGCCGACTACAAGTCCTGCGCGCCGCTGGCCGTGCCCGCGCCCGCCGACCAGCCCATCGGCACCGGCGACGGCGTCGAGACGGTGTTCCAGCTCGTCAAGGTCTACGGCGCCGCGCACCTGCCCTGGACGCGCACGATCGCCAAGCCGGTCGCCGGCACGGTCCGCGTCGCCGTCGCCGGCATCGAGCTGGCTCCGGTGACGGATTTCGCCGTCGACGTCACCACCGGCCGCGTCGCCTTCGTCAGTCCGCCGGAGGTGGACGCCGCGGTCACCGCCGGGTTCGAGTTCGACGTGCCCGTCCGCTTCGACACCGATGTCATCGGCGTCGACCTCGCAAGCGTCCGTCACGGCGCCATCCCGCAGATCCCGGTGGTGGAGATCCGCATCTAGATCTAGGCGACGGCGACCGCTGTTCTGGGCCCTGGATCAGGTCCGGGGCACGAGGTCTCTTGTGTGTCCGCCACCGTGCCGAATGCCGCAGCAGCGTGTCCCGGACGTGATCCGGGGCCCATGCGGCGTCAGCCGCCAGGCCCCGGCGCACAGCGAAGGGTACTGCGATGAAAACCGTTTCCTCCGCGCTGGCCGCCCATCTCGCCGGGCCGGTGACGACGCTTTGCTGGTGCTGGAAGGTCAGCCGCACCGATGGCGTCGTCCTCGGCTTCACCGATCACGACCGGCCGATTTCCTTCGGCGGCACGACCTACGAGGCGGCGAGCGGGGTCGCGGCGAGCGAGATCTCCTCCAGCCTCGGCCTGTCCGTCGACAATCTGGACGTCGAGGGCGCGCTGTCGTCGGCGGCGATCACCGAGGCCGATATCCGCGCCGGCCGCTACGACGGGGCGGCGATCGCGGTCTGGCGGGTGAACTGGGCCAAACCCGGCCAGCGGCTGCTGATGCGCTCCGGCGCCATCGGCGAGGTGACGCGCGGCGAACTCGCCTTCACCGCCGAGCTGCGCGGCCTTGCCCATGCGCTCGACCAGACCGTCGGGCGCACCTATCAGCGCACCTGCGACGCGGTGGTCGGTGACCATCGCTGCAGCGTCGATCTCGACTCCGCCGCCTACAGGGGCAGCGCGGCGGTGACGGCGGTGCGCGACAACCGGGTCGTCTCGACGGGCGGCCTGGACGCCTACGACGACGGCTGGTTCCGATACGGCCGCCTGACCTGGACGTCGGGCGCCAACGCCGGCGCCGCGGCCGAAATCCGCGCCCATCGCAGGACGGCGGACGGGGCGGCGCTGACGCTGTGGCAGCGCGCGCCGCTGCCGATTGCGGCCGGCGACGCCTTCACCGTCACCGCCGGCTGCGACAAGACGATCCGGACCTGCAAGGCGAAGTTCGACAACGTGCTGAACTTCCGCGGGTTTCCGCACATGCCCGGCAACGACCGAGCCTTTTCCTATGTCGTCGGCCAGACCGGAGAGAACGATGGCGGCAGCTTCTTCAGGTGAGGCCCGGCGTGGCCGGCGGATCGCAGGATCGGTCGACCAGACGGTCAGCCGGGCGGCGATCGTCGCCGAGGTGCGGGCCTGGATCGGCACGCCCTATCATCACCAGGCGAGCCGCCGGGGCGCGGGCTGCGACTGCTTCGGCCTCGTGCGCGGCGTCTGGCGCGCCCTGTACGGGCCGGAGCCCGAAGCCGTGCCCGCCTACAGCCGCGACTGGGGCAGCGTCACCGGCAAGGAGGCGCTGATCGCCACGGCGCGGCGGCACCTGGTCGAGATCGCGCCGCGGGCCATCGCCCCCGGCGACGTGGTCGTCTTCCGCATCCGCGGCGGCAGGGTCGCCAAGCATGCCGGCATCGTTTCGGCGGTGGCCGGTGGGGTGGCCGGGGCGGCCGGCGGCGCTGATGCGGCGGGAGACCGCTTCGTCCACGCCCAGGAGGGCGCGCCGGTCTGCGAAGTCACCCTGTCGCCCTGGTGGCGCCGGCGCATCGTCGGCGCCTTTTCCTTTCCCGGACTCGAGCACTAGACCATGGCAACGCTTCTGCTTTCCGTCGCCGGCTCGGTGATCGGCGGCGCCATCGGCGGCCCGGCCGGCGCCGTGATCGGCCGCGCGCTCGGCGGGCTCGCCGGCGCCGCCGTCGATCAGACGCTGCTGGCGTCGACGGCAGCCCGGCCCGGCCGGGTCGGCCCGCGCCTGACCGCCGTCGATATCACCGGCTCCACGGAAGGCGCGGCGATGACGCGGCTCGTCGGCCGCACCCGGCTGTCGGGCCAGATGATCTGGGCGACCCGGTTCCGCGAGGACGCCGTCACCGACGACAGCGGCGGCGGCAAGGGCCTGGGCGGTGGCGGCGGCAGCACGACGACCTACACCTATTACGCCAATTTCGCCGTCGCCCTGTGCGAGGGGCCGGTCGACCGCATCGGTCGCATCTGGGCGGACGGGCGCGAGCTCGACCAGGATTCCGACGACGTCGTCATCCGCAAGCACCGGGGCCGGTCGAACCAGGGCCGCGACAGCCTGATCGAGGCCAAGGAGGGGACCGACGCGACGCCCGGCTACCGGGGCGTCGCCTATGTGGTGTTCGAGAACATGGCGCTGGAGACCTACGGCAACCGGATGCCGGTGATCACCGCCGAGGTCTACCGCTGCGTCGGCGACCTCGAGCCGCTCGTCCCCGCCGTGGCGCTGATCCCCGGCACCACCGAGTTCGGCTACGATCCCGGCACCGTCAACCGGCTGAGCGGGCAGGCCAGCTACACGGCGGACAACCGGCACACGCTGGAAGCGCCATCCGATCTCGTCGCCTCGCTCGACCTGCTCGGCAGCGTCGCGGAAAACTGCGGCTCGATCGTGCTGGTGGTCGCCTGGTTCGGCACCGACCTGCGCTGCGGCCACTGCGAGATCCGGCCGAAGGTCGAGAGCCGCGCCAAAACGACGATGAAGGACGGCATGCCCTATGCCTGGCGGGTGGCCGGCGAGGACCGCGCCACCGCCGACCTGGTGAGCCAGCTGCCCGGCGCCATTCCCGCCTTCGGCGGCGCGCCGAACGACGCCTCCGTGATCGCCTGCATCAAGGAGCTGAAGGCGCGCGGCTATCACGTCACCCTCTATCCCTTCGTGATGATGGACATCGAGGCCGGCAACGCGCTGCCCGATCCTTATTCCGACAACGCCGGCACGACCGGCCAGCCGGCCTATCCCTGGCGCGGCCGCGTCACCTGCTCGCCGGCGCCGGGCCATGCCGGATCGCCCGACAGGACAGCCGCGGCGGCGGCCCAGGTCGCGGCCTTCGTGGGCACGGCGCAGGCCTCGGATTTCGCCGCCTCGGCCGGCACCGTGGTCGACTATACCGGCCCGGCCGAATGGTCCTATCGCCGCTTCGTCCTGCACATGGCGACGCTGGCCGATCTCGCCGCCCGGGCCGGGGCGCCCGTCGATGCCTTCACCATCGGCTCGGAGATGGTCGGCCTGACGACGGTGCGATCCTCGGCGTCGGCCTATCCCTTCGTCGACGCGCTGGTCGACCTGCTGGGCGAGGCGCGCGCGATCCTCGGCGGCGGCACGAAGCTCGGCTATGCGGCGGACTGGTCGGAATATCACTCGCACCGGCCCGACGACGGCTCGGGCGACGTCCGTTTCCACCTCGATCCGCTGTGGTCCGACGCCGCGCTCGATTTCGTCGGCATCGACAACTACATGCCGCTGTCGGACTGGCGCGACGGCACCGATCACCTGGACTATGCCAATACCGGTCCGACGGCGATCCACGACCGTGCCTACCTGACGGCCAATATCGCCGGCGGCGAGTATTACGACTGGTACTACGCCAGCCAGGCCGACCGCGACGCGCAGATCCGCACCCCCATCGCCGACGGCGCCTACGGCAAGCCCTGGGTGTTCCGCAACAAGGACATCCGCGGCTGGTGGGAGAACGCGCACCACGACCGCCCCGGCGGCAGCGAGAGCGGCGCCCCGACCGGCTGGACCCCCGAGGGCAAGCCGATCTGGTTCACCGAATTCGGCTGCCCGGCGGTCGACAAGGGGCCGAACCAGCCCAACGTGTTCTACGACCCGAAATCGTCGGAAAGCGTCCTCCCGCACTATTCCTCCGGCGCCCGCGACGATGCCGCCCAGCGCGCCTACCTGCAGGCGATGCTCGACTACTGGACCGACCCCGCCAACAATCCGTCGTCGGGCGTCTATTCCGGCCGCATGGTCAACCGCGAGCGCATGGCGGTGTGGGCGTGGGACGCGCGCATGGGACCGTCGTTCCCGCAGGACGAGGCCACCTGGGCGGACGCGCCGAACTGGGAATACGGCCACTGGATCTCCGGCCGCCTCGGCGCCGCGCCGGCGCGCGAGGCCGTCACCCACCTGCTCGCCCGGTACGACATTCCGCTGTCGCTGCGTGACGTCCGCGACATGGCCGGCGTCGTCGACGCGGTGGTGGTCGACCGGCTGATGTCGATCCGCGCCGTGCTCGACGCGATCCAGCCCGCCTACCTGTTCCAGGCCTTCGAGAGCCAGGGCCAGCTGCGCTTCGCCTCCCGCCTCGGCGCGCCGGTGATCCGCGACGTCGGCCTCGACGACCTGGTCGACATCGGCGCGCCCGACGGCGGCGCCGGCGAGGTCGGAACGGACCGCTACGCCCGCACGCGCGGCCAGGAGACCGAGCTGCCCGACGCCGTGAAGATCGCCTATGGCGATCCGGTCAACGACGACCTGGCAGCCGGTGTCGAGGCGCGCCGCTCCGACGGCGGGTCGATGCGGGTGGAGCAGGTCTCGCTGCCGGTGGTGATGGGCGAGGCGCGCGCCCGCGCCCTCGCCGAGACGCTGCTGTTCGACGCCTGGGTCGGCCGCGAGCGGCTGGAGTTCGCGCTACCGCCCGCGCATCTGGATCTGGATCCGGGCGACGTGATCCGCTTCGAACCCGGCGGCGACGCCAACGGTCAGGAGACTTGGCGCCTCGCCGAGATCGACGACGGCGCCTATCGCCGCCTGCGCGCCATCCGCGTCGAGGCGAACCTGTTCGACGCCGCCGCGATGCCGCGCCGCGCGCGGCCGGTGGTGAGCGTGCCGGCGCTCGGCGCGCCCCTGGCCGTGTTCCTCGACGGCGCGCTTCTGCAGGACGCCGACGACCCCCATGCCGGCTATGTCGCCGCCTTCGTCGCGCCGTGGCCGGGCAGCGTCGCGGTCTACAAGAGCCCGGCCGAGACCGGCTTCGTGCTCGATACGATGCTCCCCACCCCGGCGACCGTCGGCACGACGGCCTTCGACTTCTACTCAGGCCCCCTGTGGCGCTGGGACCGGGTCAACGATCTCTATGTCGATCTCGAGGCCGGCACGCTGGCATCGGCCGAGGCCATCAACGTGCTGGCCGGCGTCAACGCGCTGGCGGTCGAGACCGCCGACGGCGAATGGGAGATCGTGCAGTTCCAGACCGCCGAGCTGATCGACGTGAACCGCTACAAGCTGTCGCTGCTGCTGCGCGGCCAGCGCGGCTCCGAGCACGCCATGCGCGATCCCGTCGCCGCCGGCGCCCGCGTCCTGATCCTCGACGCAGCGCTGCGGCAGCCCGACCTGTCCGATGCCGACATGGGCCTGCCCTATACCTGGCGCGTCGGCCCGGCGAGCCGCGACGTCTCCGACGCGTCCTTCGGCGTGCACACCATCACCATGGCCGGCAAGGGCCGCCGGCCGCTGGCGCCGGTGCACCTGGCGGGCCGGCGCGACCACGCGACCGGCGACTGGACGCTCGCCTGGGTCCGCCGCACCCGCGTCGGCGGGGATTCCTGGAACCAGACCGAGGTGCCGCTGGCGGAGGAGGACGAGGCCTATGAACTGGAAATCCTCGACGCGCCCGGCGGCGCCGTCCTGCGCACCGTGGCGCTGACCGAGCCGCGATACCTCTACACCGCCGCGGCCCAGACGGCGGATTTCGGGGCGCCGCAATGGACCGTCCCGATCCGCGTCCGCCAGATGTCGGCGAGTTTCGGCGCCGGCGTCGCCGCCGAGGCCCTGACCTGGGATCACTAGACCTGGGACCACTATACCGGGACAACTGGAAAGGCTGGACGATGGCAGAAACCGCGAGACTGCGTCTCCCCGAGATCGCCGCCGCGCAGGCGCAGAAGCACGTCACCCACAACGAGGCGCTGGTCGCCCTCGACACGCTGGTGCAGCTAAGCGTCCTCGACAAGGACCTTTCCGCCCCGCCCGGCAGTCCCGCCGAGGGCGACTGCTACATCGTCGCCGCCGGCGCGACCGGCGCCTGGACCGGCTGGGAGGATCGCATCGCCCGCTACGAGGATGGCGCCTGGCGCTCCTTCCTGCCTGGCGCGGGCGACGGCGTCGGCTGGCTCGCCTGGGTGCGCGACGAGGAGGCGTTCTACGTGCTGACGGCGACCGGCTGGGACGGACTCGCCGCCGGTTCCGGCGCGATCGAGTCCGGCACCTGGACCCCGGTCGTCACCTTCGACACGCCAGGCGATCTGTCCGTGACCTACCACGAGCGGTCGGGCACCTATGTGCGCGCCGGCGACACGGTGTTTCTGACCTACACGCTGCAATTCACGCCGACCTACACGACGGCCTCCGGAAGCTTCCGGATCGACGGCCTGCCGTTCACCGTCGTTGCCGACGGCCTCGGCACCTTCCAGCCCGGCTCTTCCGGCGGAAGCGCGATCCCGTCTTTTCCGGCCAGCACGAGCTATGTCGTCACGATCATGACGGCGATCGCCCAGAAGATCGCGCTGGTCGGGATCGGCAGCGGCAATCTGGGTGTGTTCAGCACGGTGCAGATCGTCAGCGGCACGAAATACTTGTTTCGCGGCGAACCGGTCTATGGCGCCTGATGGCAAGAGACGAAGCGGGGATCATCATGCCGACCGAACACACCATCACGGAAGTCCGCATCACGCCGGCCCGCACGGTTTACGACGACGACGGCGCGCCCGTCTCGCTGCCGCGCACGATTTCCTTCCGGTGCGATCCCGTTGCCGTCGGTCAGGGCCTGGGCGGCAAGGCCCTGCCGCATCGCGGCACGGTTCAGGTCGAGCCGGACCGCCCCGGTTCCGGCGCGACGATGGATGCCTTTCTTAGCCGCGCGGTCCCCATCGCGGCCGACGGAAAGACGATGACCGTCGCCGACATCCTCGCCGCGGCAGGGCTGAGCCTGGAGGGAAAAGACGGCGCGTGACGACGGAAACGGGCCGGGAAACGGCTCCGGGAACGGCAGGGAAGTGGCAGGAAAAACCGGCGCGATGGCCGTCGCGAAGGACGCGGGACCGCGGAGGAGTGGCCGGCCGGCGGCCGAAATGCGGTCTCCGCACCGCGGCTTTATGCTTTGAACTCAAAGATTTCCGGGGTTTCTTGATCGTTTGATCAAAAGTATTTCGTTGGATCAATATCTAGGATGTGCTGCGCCGCAACATGAACTATTAAGTATAGTAATCACTGTATTCTTCGAAAAAATACATAAAAATCAAAACTAGTGCGCGAGTCGTGCGGAGTCTTGGTTGGGATTGCGTGGTAACCTTAAGATTTAGACTATCGAAAAATTTCTAAAAATATTTCAAAATCTGGTCATATTTCGTTAGCAAATGCGCAGTGTCACGGCCCTTGAAGCCGGGGCGCTTTGTGTAACCAGCGACGGAACTGAGTATGACTGGAATTTCGCTGGGGCGTTTGGGCCTTCATGCAACCGCGCTGGCGACGGCCTCCGTCGTCGCCTCGTTCGCCGTGGCGCCGGCATCCGCGCGTATCCTCGACGGCGATCCGTCCGCGGTCACGCTGACCTTCTCGCCCAAGGATACGAAGACCGCCGGTTTCACCACCGGGGTCGGCCGCACGCAAGCCATCTCGGTGGCACGCCGCTATCTCGGCGGCAACCCGACCGGGCAGCGCTCGCAGTGGTGCGCGGATTTCATGAACCTGGTGGAGAAGAAGATCGGCCGCGAAGGCACGGGCTCCCGCTCCTCCAAGTCCTATCTGGCCTACGGCAAGCCGGTCTCCAACCCGCAGCCGGGCGACATCGTCGTCCTGGCCCGGCGGGGTGGCGGCCATGTCGGCTACTTCATGGGCTGGAAGGATGGCAAGATCGAGCTGATTTCCGGAAATCACGGCCGCAAGGTTGGCATCGGCACCTATCCGAAGTCGCGCGTGCTGGGATACCGGCGGCCCTGATCGCCCCACCCACTCGACCCAATCAGAAAAGGCCGTCCTCCGGGGCGGCCTTTTTGCTTTTGCAGGGAGACCGCGATGGCCCGGCACGGCTTCGAGGCGGCGCTGCCGCACGTGTTCCGCCACGAGGGCGGCTATGCCGACCATCCGCGCGATCCCGGCGGCGCCACCAAATACGGCATCACCAGCGCCACCCTGTCGGCCTGGCGCGGCGCGCGCGTCACCGCGACCGATGTGCGCCGCCTGACCCGGGCGGAGGCCGGCGCGATCTACCGGGCGCGCTACTGGGACGCGATCCTGGCCGACGACCTGCCGGCCGGCGTCGACTACTGCGTGTTCGACGCGGCGGTGAATTCCGGGCCGGGGCGGGCGGCGCGATGGCTCCAGGCCGCGCTGCGCGTGCCCCAGGACGGCATCGTCGGCCCGGTGACGCTTGCCGCGGCGGCGGCCACCGATCCCGCCCGGCTGATCGACGACATCTGCGACGTGCGCCTCGCCTTCCTGCGGTCGCTGAGCACCTTCGCGGTGTTCGGCCGCGGCTGGGAGTGCCGCGTCGGCGAGGTGCGCCGCGCGGCCCGGGCGATGGCGCGCGGCGGGGCGGCGACGACCACGCCACCGGATCCTCGCGGCGACGGCCGCGACAGCGCGCCGCCGGCCGGCGGCTTCTGGTCCATGCTCGCAGCGCTGCTGCGGGCGATCCTCACGGGAGGCAAACGATGATCGGCGCCCTTACCCCCTTCCTCGGCCCCGTCCTGGAGATCGTCAGGCGCGTGATCCCCGATCCCGCCGAGCGCGCCCGCATCGAGGCCGAGCTCACGCAGGCGGCCTCCGACGCCGAGGCGCGCCTGGCCGAGGCGCAGGCCGCGATCATCACGACGGAAGCCCGGGGCGGCCCGCTGCAGCGCAACTGGCGGCCGCTCTTCATGATCGTCTGCATGGGCCTGCTCGTCTGGCACGCCGTCGCCGTGCCGATCCTCGCCGCGATCCTGCATGTGCCGCTCGACGAGGTCGTCGGCCTCAAGGCCGTGCCCGACGGCCTGTGGACCCTGCTCGTCGTCGGCATGGGCGGCTATATCGGCGGGCGGTCGCTGGAGAAGGTGTTCACGGGCAGGGACAGGTGAGGGCGGTTGGCGCTTCTGCCGCTTTGCCGCTAGGTTCCCCGCCAAAGATGATCCCAGCCGGAGCTTTCCCGCCTTGTCCAACACCCTGACGATCACCGACGCGGCCCGTTCGCGCATGTCCTGCCGTGCCTTCCTCGATACGCCGGTGCCCGAAGACACCGTCCGCGCCATCCTCGACGCGGCGCGGTGGGCGCCGTCGGGCGGCAACCTGCAGCCCTGGCACGTGCACGTCGTCACCGGCGACGCGCTGGAGGATCTGCACGGCCGCATCACCCCGCGATTCGATACCCTGCCGCTGGCCGAAGGCGCCGAATACCAGGTCTACCCGGTGCCCCTGAGCCCGCCCTATACCGGCCGGCGCTTCAAGTGCGGCGCCGATCTCTACGCCTCGCTCGATATTCCGCGCGAGGACCGGCCGGCGCGCTATCGCCAGTATGCCCGCAACTTCGTGCTGTTCGGCGCGCCCGTCGGCATCTTCGTCTCGATCGACCGCCAGATGGGCCCGCCGCAATGGGCCGATGTCGGCATGTTCTGCCAGACTGTCATGCTGCTCGCCCGCGAGCACGGCCTGCATACCTGCGCCCAGGAAGCCTGGACCTTCTGGCACAAGACGATGACCGATTTCCTCGAACTGCCCGAGAACATGATGCTGTTCTGCGGCATCGCGCTCGGCCACGCCGACATGGACCATCCGGTCAACAACTGGCGCACCGAGCGCGCGGAGGTTGACGACTTCGCCGTTTTCCGGGGATTCTGAGCGCCCGACACACCTGAACGACCCATTCATCCGACGTTCAGCCAGGCGACACTACGGTTCCGGCCCATGAACAGGAACGCGCTCATAGGCCTTGCCGCCGCTCTCTTCGTCGCGCTCGCCGGCGTCGCCGCGGCGACGCCGGGCAACGCGCTTGCGTGCTCCGGCGGGCTCGGAGACAATTGCGCGGAGATCGATGCCGAGTTCGGGACCGGGGCCAACGGTCCGGCCGGTGTGGCCGGGGTTCCTGTCGCCGGGGGGCCGGGGCTTGCCGTTCCTGTTGTGCCGACGCCTGGGCCGATGCGGCTTGCCGGCGGCGGCTGCGGCGCCGCGGCGGCGCAGGCGGCGGCCGCGCAGGGCGGCCAGGTCATCGGTGCGCCGCGGGTGGTCCAGCGCGGCAACCGGACTCTGTGCGTGGTGACCGTGCTGATCAAGGACCCGAGCGGGCGCAAGCCGCCGACGCGCAAGCAGATCACGGTTCCGGCCAACTGACCGGGCCGGACAGTTTCGAAGCCGGACCTTAAGGGAAACACCACGATGCGTATTCTGGTCGTCGAGGACGACACGGATCTGAACCGCCAGCTCGTCGCCGCGCTGACCGACGCCGGCTATGCCGTCGACACCGCGTTCGACGGCGAGGAAGGCCATTTCCTCGGCGATACCGAGCCCTACGACGCCGTCGTGCTCGACATCGGCCTGCCGCAGATGGACGGCATCCGCGTGCTCGAGCAGTGGCGCGCCGACGGCCGCAAGATGCCGGTGCTGATCCTCACCGCGCGCGACCGCTGGTCCGACAAGGTCGCCGGCATCGACGCCGGCGCCGACGACTATGTCGCCAAGCCCTTCCACATGGAGGAGGTGCTGGCGCGCATCCGCGCGCTTCTGCGCCGCGCCGCCGGCCACGCCTCCAGCGAGATCGAGTGCGGCCCGGTGCGCCTCGACACCCGCTCCTCGCGCGTCACCGTCGACGGCAACGCGGTCAAGCTGACCTCGCACGAGTTCCGGCTGCTGTCCTACCTGATGCACCATCAGGGCAGGGTGGTGTCGCGCACCGAGCTGGTCGAGCATCTTTATGACCAGGATTTCGACCGCGACTCCAACACGATCGAGGTCTTCGTCGGCCGCCTGCGCAAGAAGCTCGACACCGACATCATCGAGACCGTGCGGGGCCTGGGCTATTCCATCAACGCCCCGGCTGCCGCCGATTGAGCGCGCCAAACACCGCGGTTCCGGCCAAGGTGCTCTCCCCCGCATACGCAGCGAACGACGTCGAGGCCCGGCGAACAGTCGGGATGTCGGGATGAGCGCGTCGTCCCGCCAGCCGGTATCGCTCGCGCTGCGGCTGTTCGTTCTGGCCGCGGTGTGGAGCCTGCTGGCGCTCGCCGCCGCCTATTTCGTGCTGGTCTCCTATTACCGCGCCGGACTGGAGCGCAATTTCGAGACCCTGCTCGACCTGCATCTGTTCAACGTCGTCGCCGCCATCCAGCAGGACGAAAGCGGGCGGATCTACGGCGAGCCGCAGCTCGGCGATCCCCGCTTCGAGAGCTTCCATTCCGGCTGGTACTGGCAGGCGATCCGCCTGGGCGGCAGCGATCAGGCGATTGCCTCGCCCTCGCTCGCCGGCGGACGGCTGGCGCTGAAGAACACCGAGGAAGCGCCCTTCGACGACGCGTTTCGCCGGGTGATGGACATCGAGGGGCCGAACGGCGAGACCCTGCGCGCCGTCGAGCAGCTCGTCCTCTTCGACCGCACGGGCGATCGGATCGCCTTCGCCACGGCCGCCGATCTCGGCGAGCTCGACGCCGACATCGCCGCCTACCGGAACCTGCTGGTAGCGGTGTTCACCGTGCTCGGCGTCGGCATCGTCGTCATCACCGTCGCGCAGGTGCGTCTCGGCCTCAGGCCGCTGCGGAGGGTCGGTGCGGCGCTGTCCGGCATCCGCGAGGGCAGGGCGGAGCGCCTGACCGGCGCCTATCCGCGCGAGATCGCGCCGCTGACCGCCGAGATCAACGCGCTGATCGAGTCGAACGCCAAGATCATCGAGCGCGCCCGCACCCAGGTCGGCAATCTCGCCCATGCGCTGAAGACGCCGCTTTCTGTGATCACCAACGAGGCGCGCACCGAGAAGGGGCCGCTCGGCGACAAGGTGGTCGAGCAGGCCGGGCTGATGCGCCACCAGATCGACTACTATCTCGACCGCGCCCGCGTCGCCGCGTCCGCCGGCGTCGTCAGCGCGGTGACGGAGGTGGAGCCGGTGGCCGCGACCTTCGCCCGCGCCATGGGCCGCATCTACGCCGACCGCGCCATCGACCTGACCGTCGATATCGAGGCCGGATCGCGCTTCCAGGGCGAGCGCCAGGACCTGGAGGAGCTGTTCGGCAACCTCGTCGACAACGCCTTCAAGTGGGCGACGTCGCAGGTGCGGCTGAGCTGCCGGCAGGCCCCGGACGGCGACCGAAAGATGCTCGAGATCGTCGTCGAGGACGACGGTCCGGGCTTGAGCGAGGCGGAATGCCGGGACGCGATGCGGCGCGGGCGGCGGCTCGACGAGACCCAGCCGGGCTCCGGCCTCGGCCTGTCGATCGTCCGCGACCTCGCCGAGCTCTACAATGGCAGCTTCGCGCTGTCGCGCTCGCCGCTCGGCGGGTTGCGCGCCGCGCTGCGGCTGCCGGCGGCCTGACCCCGTTTTGATGGCCCCGTTCGCCCCCCTGCGATCCCCCCCGCGACCATTCGCGACCATGATCGCCCCGAAAGCCATCGTTCCGCCCCATTTCGCCGCAAGGTCCGGCATCCGACGTTCGCGGGGCGTCGCCTATTGCCCAAACGACCGGCGCGCAGGGCTGCACCGCTGGCACATGATGAGGAAGAAACAGAAATGCATCTAGCGAAGTTCGTCGCCGTAGCGGCGCTCGGCCTGTCCGTCGCCGCCTGCAATGGCGATCGCGGCGGCGAGACGCTCGGCACCGTGGTCGGCGCGACCGCCGGCGGCATCATCGGCAATCAGTTCGGCTCCGGCGGCGGCCGGGCGCTGGCCACGGTGGCGGGCGTCGCCGTCGGCGGCCTGATCGGCAACCGTATCGGCGCCTCCGTCGACGAGGACGCGCGCCGCCGCGCCATGGAGGCCGAATACCAGGCGCTGCAGTACGGCCCGCCGAACACGCCGGTGGTCTGGCGCGAGCCCGACCAGGACGTCTATGGCGAGGTCGTCCCCGGCGCGCCCTTCCAGCGCGGTGGCCAGGATTGCCGGGACTACACCCACACCATCTACATCAACGGACAGCCGGAAGTCGGCCGCGGCACCGCCTGCCGTATGCCCGACGGCACCTGGCAGACCGTTTCCTGACAGGCTGTCGCCTGACGGCATCCGCCGGCCGGAATCGGAAAAAGGGGAGGCCTGGCCTCCCCTTTTTTGCCCTCAGCGAAGGGTGTTTCAGCCTTTCTTAAGCCGCTCCGCCCACCATTCGCCGCCGAAGTGTTACCCCAACCGGCGCGTGGAAGCGCGAACGGACGTCAAGCATGACCGCCGACCCTCAGGCCCTGGAGCAGGTGAAATCCTATCTCGCGACGTTGTCGCCGCGGTTGCGCGCGAAGCTCGTCAGCGAGATCGAGGCACAGCGCCTGAACGGCGGCGCCGACGCGGCCCAGGAGGTCGTCCTCGACCTGCTGCGCGGCGTCATGCGGGCCGAAACGGCGCAAGCCAGGCGATCGGGTACGCCGGAACGGGTGTTCAGCGAGCCGCTGGAGCCGTTCCTGGTGGACGAAGTCGGTTCGCGGAAGCTTGAGGGCATCATCGCCCGCCAGTCGCTCGATGCGCTGTGGCGCTGGCTGCAGCGCCAGGACGCGATCGGCGCGGCCCTGCACCGGGCGACCGCGGACGCCAACGCGGCCCTGCTTGCGGGCGACGACGAACGCGCCGCGGGCATCATGGCGGGCCTGCGCGCCGACATCGTGCCCGTCATCGAGGCAGCCCTGGCGGAGGTGGCCGACGATCCGCGCGGGCAGATGAAGTTCGCCATGCAGCTTGATGGCCAGCGCGGCTTCGACGACCTGCGGGACATCGTGACGGTGATGCGCCTCGAGGCGCGCATCAACAAGGTCGTCGCCAGGCTGCCGGCGACGATCGACGATGTCGACGACGATCTGATCGCGAAGATCGTGCATCGGACCCGGGATGCGGACGGCGATCTGCTCTATCTGCTCCTGCCGGTCTATCGCCGTCTTGCCCATCCCGCCCAGATCATCCGCATCCTCACCGAGTACGAGGACACCGACCAGGGCCGCCGGCTTGTCGAGAGCCGCTTCGCGCCCTGCGCCGAGATCGTGCTGACCGACGTGGAGCTCGCCGCCGACCGGATCGCCGCCCATATGGGCCGCCCGAGCGAGTTCGACCGGCTCCTGGTGGCGATCAAGCGATTCTACACCCTCGCCAACGGCCTCGGCGTCGCGATCGAGCTGGACGACGCGACCGGCTGGCTGCGGCGCCTTACCGACCAGCGCAAGCGCGCCTCCGAGATCTTGTCGGCCGAGGTCCAGACCATTCCCGGCGCGGTGCGCCGCGCGATGCGGCCGCGCCGCCGCGACGGCGAGCCCGCCGCCGCCTCCCAGGACGACATCCAGGACGCCGAACACGCGGTGCGGCTCATGGTCGCGCTCAAGCCCTATCGCGGCGAGCTCGCCGTCAACGCGTTGCTCGGCTCCGTGGTCGGCCAGGTCGAGACATTTGTCGAGGCGGCGAATGCCGCGATCCTCCACGACATCCGCAAGTCGAGCGGTAGCGCGCTGGCCGCCGCGCGCCGCGATCTCGACGTCGCCGTGCGCATCAACACCGTGGTCTTCGGCGAAACCTACGCCTCCCTGCTCAAGCGCTCCGGCGATGCCGCCGGCCCCGTGCCCAGCCGTTTCGATCTGTACGAAGAAGACGACGCGGACGGCGAGGCCGGCGACGCCTCCGCCGCGGCCTGACCCGCCCACGCTCGATTCCCACGGCCCGATCGCCCACGCCGCGATCTCCTACGCCCTGATCCCCCACGCCTGATCCGCCGCACACTGATCCACCGCCCCAGGGCCCGGCGGGGCCGGGCTCGCGACCCGCTCCATCCCGTCTCCGCATTCCCCCGCGATAGCTGACCCACGCGATTGTTACGCCGGTGCGACGGTTTTGCGGTTTCGCAAAACGGTGACGACGCGCTATCTAGGCATCGTCGGGCGGACCCCTTCCGCCCCCGGACGGAGCGCACCTATGGTCCTTTGGGTGGTTTTCGCGGTTATGACCGGCGTCGCCATATTGGCGGTGCTGGCGCCGTTGACGCGAGGCCGCTCGCCCGCGCGGAGCGGGCAGGAGTCCGATCTGGCCGTCTACAAGGACCAGTTGCGCGAAATCGACGCCGATCTTGCGCGCGGCGTGATCGATGCCTCCGAGGCCGAGGCAGCACGCGCCGAGGTCGGCCGCCGGCTTCTGGCCGCCGACCGGGCCGCCCGGGACGCGCGGGTCAGCGCCGCTCCGGTATCGCGGGCGGCGGTCACGGCCGTCATCGTGCTGGTGCCGGCCATCAGCCTCGGTACCTATCTCGTGCTCGGCTCCCCCAATCTCCCCGGCCAGCCGCTGTCGGCGCGCATGGAGCGCCCGCCGCAGGAGCAGGACGTCGAGATCCTGATCGCCCGCGTGGAGGACCACCTTGCGAACGAACCTGAGGACGGGCGCGGCTGGGAGGTGCTGGCACCGGTCTACATGCGGCTCGGCCGCTTCGACGAGTCCGTCAACGCCTACGCCAATGCCCTGCGGCTGCTCGGCTCGACCGCGGAGCGCGAGGCCGACTACGGCGAGGCGCTCGTGACCGCCCGCGACGGCGTCGTCAGCGAAGAGGCGCGTGCCGCCTTCGCCCGCGCGCTGAAGCTCGATCCGAGGATGCCGAGGGCGCGGTACTTCGTCGCGATCGCGGCCGAACAGGACGGCGATACGGACACGGCGAAACGGCTCTGGCGTGCGCTTCTGCTGGATTCCCCGGCCGGTGCGCCGTGGCGCGCGACGGTGGAACAGCGGCTGGCGGCGCTGGACGGCCCGAATGCCCCAGATCCCAGCGCCCTAGGTCCCAGTGCCGAGGACATTGCCGCCGCCCAGGATATGTCGGCCGAAGATCGCGGCCAGATGGTCGCCGGCATGGTCGAGCGTCTGGCCGGCCGCCTGGCCGAGGACGGCAAGGATCTCGAGGGTTGGTTGAGGCTGGCGCGCGCCTATGTTGTGCTGGGCGACCCCGACAAGGCCCGCGAGGCCCTGGCTTCGGCGCGGGAAAATTTCCCGGACGACGCGGCGGCGGCCGGCCGGATCGACGACGCGGTCAGGTCGCTCGGGCTCGGAAGCACGTGAGCGCCGCCATGACGTCGCAATATTGGTCGTGAGGCGGATAGAGAGGTTGAAACGCGAATGACCCGCAAGCAGCGTCGCCTGGTTCTGATCGGCGTGGCCGGCGTCGTCCTGTTTTCCGCCGTCGGGCTGATGCTGGCGGCGTTCCAGGACAATATCGTCTTCTTCAACAGTCCCAGCGACGTCATCGCCAACAAGACGGCGCCGGGCAAGCGCATCCGGCTCGGCGGCCTCGTCGAGGACGGCAGCGTCCAGCGCATGGACGGCACCACGGTGCGCTTCACCGTCACCGACACCGCCAACGTGATGCCGGTGGTCTATACCGGCCTGCTGCCGGACCTGTTCCGTGAAGGGCAGGGCGTGGTCACCGAAGGCGCGATCGGCGCGGACGGGGTCTTCGTCGCCGACACCGTGCTTGCCAAGCACGACGAGAACTACATGCCGCGCGAGGTCGCCGACGCGCTCAAGCAGGACGGCCACTGGATGGGCGAGGAGCAGGCCCAGTGAACGGGACCGTCCGCGCCCGCCGCCCCAGGGCCGCCATCCGAGCCGCGATAGGGGCTTTGGTGGCGACGGGGACAAGCGACGGCACAGTCGCGCGCGAACGGACGACGAAGTCGAAGATGCGCCCTGGGATGCGCCCTGGACAGGCTCCAGGTGGCGCTGCGAGGATTGCCGCCAACCTGGAAGGGAAATAGCCGTGGTTCCGGAGATCGGCCATTACGCTCTCGTTCTGGCGTTCGCGCTGGCGCTGGTGCAATCGGTGCTGCCCCTGTGGGGCGCGCGGCGCGGCGATCAGGCGCTGATGTCGGTGGCGCCGCCGGCGGCCGTCGGCCAGTTCCTCCTCGTGCTGGTGGCCTTCCTGATGCTGATGGTCGCCTATCTCCAGTCCGACTTCTCGGTGGTCAACGTCTGGGAGAACTCCCATTCGGCCAAGCCGCTCTTGTTCAAGATTTCCGGCGTGTGGGGCAACCACGAGGGCTCTATGGTCCTGTGGGTGCTGATCCTCGCCTTCTTCGGCGCCTTGGTCGCGCTCTTCGGCGTCAACCTGCCCGATACCCTGCGCGCGACCGTCCTGTCGGTGCAGGCCTGGATCGCGGCGGTCTTCCTGCTGTTCATCCTGGGCACCTCCAACCCGTTCCTGCGCATTCTCAATCCGCCGGCGGAGGGCAGCGACCTCAATCCGATCCTGCAGGACGTCGGACTGGCGATCCATCCGCCGCTACTCTACGGCGGCTATGTCGGCTTCTCGATCGCCTTCTCCTTCGCCGTCGCCGCGCTGATCGAGGGGCGCGTCGATGCCGCCTGGGCGCGCTGGGTGCGGCCGTGGACGCTGGCCGCCTGGTGCTTCCTGACGCTGGGCATCTCGGTGGGCTCCTACTGGGCCTACTACGAGCTCGGCTGGGGCGGCTGGTGGTTCTGGGACCCGGTCGAGAACGCCTCGTTCATGCCCTGGCTCGCCGGCACGGCGCTGCTGCACTCGGCGATCGTCATGGAAAAGCGCAACGCGCTGAAGATCTGGACGATCCTGCTCGCCATCCTGACCTTCTCGCTGAGCCTGCTGGGCACCTTCCTGGTGCGCTCCGGCGTGCTGACTTCCGTCCACACCTTCGCCTCCGACCCGACCCGCGGCGTGTTCATCCTCGCCATCCTGGTCCTCGCCGTCGGCGGGGCGCTGACGCTGTTCGCCTGGCGCGCGGGATCGTTGCAGACCGGCGGCGTCTTCGCCCCGATCAGCCGTGAGGGCGCGCTGGTGCTCAACAACCTGCTGCTGACGGCTGCCTGCGGCGTGGTCCTGGTCGGCACCCTCTATCCGCTGGCGCTCGAGGCCGTGACCGGCGACAAGATCTCGGTCGGCCCGCCGTTCTTCGACGCGACCTTCGCCCCGATCATGGTGCCGCTGCTGATCGCGGTGCCGTTCGGGCCGATGCTGGCCTGGAAGCGCGGCGATCTCTATGCCGCCACGCAGCGCCTGATGGTCGCCGCCGGCATCGCGCTCGCCGTCATGATCGGCGCCTACGCCTACGCCTATGGCGGCCCCGTGCTGGCCCCGGTCGGCATCGGCATCGGCGCCTGGCTGATCCTCGGCGCGATCTCGGAGATCACCTTTCGCTCGAAGCTGTTTTCCAGTCCGCTCGCCACCGGCCTGCGCCGCGCCGCCGGCCTGCCGCGCTCGGCCTGGGGAACGGCGCTCGCCCATATGGGGGTCGGCGTCACCGTCATCGGCATCGTCGCGGTGACGGCCTACGAGACCGAGACGATCGTCGCGATGAAGCCTGGCGACACGATCGACGTCGCCGGATACGAGCTCACCCTGGACGGCTTCTCGCCGTTCCAGGGACCGAACTACCGCGACCAGGTCGGCCATATCACGGTGCGCAGGGGCGGCGCCGAGATCGGCGTGCTCAATCCCACCCGCCGCGTCTACCTGGCCAGCGGCCAGCCGACGACGGAAACCGGCATCCGCACCATGGGCTTCAGCCAGCTCTACGTTTCGCTGGGCGAGGGCAGCGGCGACGGCTCGGTCGCCGTGCGCGCCTATTACAAGCCGCTGGTGACGCTGATCTGGCTCGGCACCATCTTCATGACCGTCGGCGGCGTGGTGTCGCTGTCCGACCGGCGCCTGCGGGTCGGCGCGCCGCGTCGGGCCCGCGCGCGGGCTCCGGTCCCGGCGGAGTAGGTCCCATGCGCCGCCTTGTTCTCGCCCTTGCCGTCTTCGCCGCGCTTGCCGGTCCCGCCGCGGCTGTCCAGCCCGACGAGATCCTCGACGATCCGAAGCTGGAGGCGCGCGCGCGCGACATCTCGGCGGGGCTGCGCTGCCTCGTCTGCCAGAACCAGTCGATCGACGATTCCGATGCCCCGCTCGCCCGCGACCTTCGTATCCTGGTGCGCGAGCGGCTGCAGACCGGCGACAGCGATCGCCAGGTCGTCGACTACATCGTCGACCGCTACGGCGAGTTCGTGTTGCTCAATCCGCGCCTTTCCGCCCATACGCTGATCCTGTGGGCGGCGCCGGTGGTGCTGCTCGTCTTCGGCGCGATCGGCGTGTTCGTCGCCGCCCGCCGCCGCCGCGCCGATCCGGCCAGTCTCACCGACGACGAGAAACGGCGCATCGAGGCGCTGCTCGAGGCGCAGGACTAAAGCGCCGGCGGCCCGATACCTCCCATTCTGGCGCCTCCCGTTCCGCCACCTCCCGTCCCGCCGCAAGCCCCCGATCAGTCCGGCACGATCCCCTTCACCGCCCAGGCCCGCGCCGCCAGGAGGATTTCGCCGTCCGGCCCGGTCGGCAGCTTTGCCCGGACGGCGTCCCGGATCGCGTTGCGCGTATCCTCGTTCAGGGACATGCAGTATTTCGGGGCCGACCCCGTTCCGCCGAGGAACGGCGCCCAGTAGTCGTCGAACGTTTCGAAGGGCGTCGCGATGTCGATGGCTTCGACGGCGACCTCTTGCAGGCCGGCGGTCCGGAACGCCCCGGCGAGGGGGGCGGGCCTGCATATCGGGGCGCGGATGCCATCGTCGTAGTCGGCGGAGGCCGGATCGAAGTCGATGGCCGTATCGAAGAAGTACCGCATGATCTGCATGTGGCCGGCGTAGTCCCATACATAGGCCGAGACGGTGCCGCCGGGCCGGACGACCCGGGCCTTTTCGCAAATGACGCGGGCGTTGTCGGGAACGAAGTTGAGCACCAGGCCGCTGACGGCCACGTCGAAACGGTCGTCCGGTTCCTCGATCCGCATCGCGCTGCCGACCGAAAACGCCGCCGCGGGCACCCGTGTTCTCGCAAAATCGACATACGGCTGCGCCGGGTCGATGCCGTGCAGTTCTTCCGGATCGCACGCGCCTGCGATCACCGCGGACAGTTCTCCGGTCCCGCAACCGACATCGAGCCAGCTTTTCCCGCCGTCGATACCAAGCCAGTCGAGATAGATCGGTGCGATCTTCCTGCTCCACCGGCCCATGTAGTTCTCATAGGTGTCGGTGGCTCCCCAGAGGTCGGGTTTGTCGGTGGGCATAGGACCTCCCGGATGGCGGCAACGATCGTGCCGGGGCGCGAACAGGGGCGGAATTCCTTCGGACCGGCCAGGCGTCTGGCTTCCGGCATGGGCTGGTCACGGACGCCCTTGTCATCGGCCGGTCAGGTGGTTACCTGCCAGTATCGACTGGTACGAATGCAAAAGGAAAGAGCCGCCATGCCCCTCGCAGAGCCCGTTACCTTCACCGGAAGCCTTGGCGACGCGCTCGCGGCCCGGCTCGATCTGCCAGCCGGCGAGATCCATGCCTTCGCCATCGTCGCCCACTGCTTCTCCTGCTCCAAGGAGCAGCCGGCGACGGCGCGCATCTCGACCGAGCTCGCCAAGCGCGGCATCGCCGTGCTGCGGTTCGATTTCACCGGCCTCGGCTCCTCGCAGGGCGAATTCGCCAACACGGACTTCTCCTCCAACGTCCAGGACCTGGTGAAGGCGGCGGACTGGCTGCGCCGGACCTACGAGGCGCCCAAGATCCTGATCGGCCACAGTCTCGGCGGGGCCGCGGTGCTGATGGCCGCCGGCGAGATCCCCGAGGTCAAGGCGGTGGTCACCGTCGGCGCCCCGGCCTCCACCGAGCATGTCGTCAAGAACTTCGCCGCCGATATCGACCGCATCGAGGAGGACGGGGAGGCGTGCGTCACGCTCGGCGGGCGCCCGTTCACGATCCGCAAGCAGTTCCTCGACGACGTGCGCGGCCAGAACCTGCTCGACAGGGCCGGCGCCCTGCGTCGGGCGCTGCTGGTCCTGCATTCGCCGACCGACGAGGTGGTCGGCATCGACAACGCCCGCCAGATCTACGACGCGGCGAAGCACCCCAAGGGCTTCGTCGCGCTCGACGGCGCCGACCATCTGCTCACCCGGCGCGGCGACGCCGTGTTCGCCGCAGAGATCATCGCCGCCTGGGTCGCCCGCTATCTCGATATCGGACCGGCCGCCGAGGTCGTCTCGCACGAAAGCGGCGTGACCGTCATGGAATCCGGCGAAGGCCGGTTCCAGCAATTCGTCCACGCCGGCCCGCACCGCATGCTCGCCGACGAGCCGGTGATCGTCGGCGGCACCGACACCGGCCCCTCGCCGTATGATTTCGTGTCTATCGGGCTGGCGGCCTGCACCTCGATGACGCTGCGCATGTATGCCGACCGCAAGAAGATGCCGCTCGGCCGGGTCACGGTCAGCGTCACCCACGGCAAGGTGCACGCCGACGACTGCCAGGATTGCGCGGAGGGCTTCGTCGGCAAGATCGACCGGTTCGAGCGCCACATCACGGTGGAGGGCGACTACAGCGCGGAAGACCGCGCCAAGATTCTCGAGATCGCCGACAAGTGCCCGGTTCACCGCACGCTGGACGGCCGCAGCGCAATCGTGACCAAATTCGACGAGTGAGGAGGCTGAAAGCCCGATCTATCAGGCTGCTCGGAGGGCCCGCTCCACCGCCTCATGCTCCTGAGAGATGACTTTCAGGTAGGCCCGTGCCGCACTGTCCGGGCGTGAACGGCCCTGTTCCCAGTCTCTCAAACGCGCCAAGCTGAAGCCGTACCGGTCGGAAAACGCCTGTTGCGTCAGCCGTAGCTGCTTGCGGATCGCCTTGACGTCGATTTCCTCGGGCACGTGAACGCGATAGCACTCCGGATCCACCTTTCCCTCGGAGATGGCGATCGCGTTCTCCAGTCCCGCCTTGATTTTATCGAATGCGCGCTTGGACATAGTCCTATCTGCCTTTCCCGGTCCGTTCCCGATAGGTGCGGAACAGGGTCTCCGTGAGTTTAGCCAATGCGTTTCGTTCGGCCTTTGTCAGGTTCGATTTCTCGCCTTTGCCGAACACCGTGAGCAGGAAGACCGGAATATCCGGCCCGCCGTAGACGCTGATCACACGATATCCGCCACTTTTGCCCTTTCCACGGCCGGCGACCCTTACCTTTCGGCATCCGCCAGTGCCTTGCATCAGATCGCCCGCTTGCGGCTCCGA
This sequence comes from Microbaculum marinisediminis, assembly GCF_025397915.1. Classification (NCBI taxonomy): domain Bacteria; kingdom Pseudomonadati; phylum Pseudomonadota; class Alphaproteobacteria; order Hyphomicrobiales; family Tepidamorphaceae; genus Microbaculum; species Microbaculum marinisediminis. Next base: position 344,472 of record NZ_JALIDZ010000002.1, on the reverse strand, counting down.
AGCCAGGGTGTCGATAACAGCCCGTCGCTCCTCATCACTCATACCGGCGTCTTTGGCGGCTCCGAGATAGGGGGCGGTTCCGACGACTGTATGCACGCAGTGAATACTACGGAAATTCCGTAGTTTATCAAGGGGAACTTACTATTCGGCATCGGTCCCCAACCTTACCGATATTTAATCCGCCCGACAGGCGGCTGTAAGGCGACGCAGCCCATATTCCTCGTGAAGGCGGGGGGATCGAAAGACCCGCGCAAAGTTTGTCACGAGGAGAGACACTATGCCCCAGTTCAATTCCGATAGGGCGCCCCGGCGGATCCGGTCGGCCCTGATGGCCGGAACGGCGGCTCTGGCGATCGTCGGCACCGCGGCCGGCACCGGGCTCCTGAACCCGGAGCACGCCGCTGCCGAAAACGTCAGCGCCAAGGTGCAGCCGATCCAGACCTACGATTTCGCCGACCTGGTCGAGGCCGTCAGCCCGGCCGTCGTCAGCGTCGAGGTTGAAGGCCGCGACGCCAAGATGGCGATGACCGACGCGCCCGGCATGCCCGACTTCAAGGACCTGCCCGAAGACCATCCCTTCCGCCGGTTCTTCAAGGACTTCGAGGATCAGTTCGGCCGCGGCGGTCCGGGGAGCGGTCCCGACGCCAGGAAGGGCCAGCCCAAGGGTCCGAAGCGGATGGGGCAGGGCTCCGGCTTCATCATCTCCGATGACGGCTACGTGGTGACCAACAACCATGTCGCCGGCGAGGCCGAGAAGATCACGGTCACGACCAAGGACGGCACCGAGTATGAGGCCAAGCTGATCGGCACCGATCCGAAGACCGATCTGGCGCTGCTCAAGATCGAGGCCGACACGGATCTGCCCTATGTCGAGTTCGCCGACGCCGAAGCCCGCGTCGGCCAGTGGGTCGTCGCCGTCGGCAATCCGTTCGGCCTCGGCGGCACGGTGACTGCCGGCATCGTCTCGGCCAACGGCCGCGACATCGGCTCCGGTCCCTATGACGACTACATCCAGATCGATGCGCCGGTGAACCGCGGCAATTCAGGCGGTCCGACCTTCTCCGTCGACGGCAAGGTGATCGGCGTCAACACCGCCATCTTCTCGCCCTCCGGCGGCAATGTCGGCATCGCCTTCGCGATCCCCGCCGAGATCGCCGTCCCGGTGATCGAGGAGCTGAAGGCGACCGGTGCCGTCAGCCGCGGCTGGCTCGGCGTCCAGATTCAGCCGGTCAGCCAGGACATCGCTGACAGCCTCGGCCTCGACAAGCCGGAAGGCGCGATCATCGCCTCGATCCTCGACACCGGTCCGGCCGGCGACTCCGACATCCGCTCCGGCGACGTCATCCTGTCGGTGAACGGCAAGCCGGTCGAGGATGCCCGCGATCTCGCCCGCAAGATCGGCGACCTCGATCCCGACGACGAGGCGGAGCTGGTGATCTGGCGCGACGGCGACACCGTCGACCTGTCGGTCAAGCTCGGCGCCCAGCCGGTCGAGAAGCAGCGCGTCGCCTCGCTCGCGCCCGAACAGTCTTCCTCGGGTGAGGTCGAGAACGACAAGCTCGGGCTGGTGTTCGCTCCCGCCGACGAGGGTGGCGTGCGCGTCACCGAGGTCGATCCGGACGGCGAGGCCGCCCGCAAGGGCCTGCAGGCCGGCGACGTGATCGTCGAGGCCGGCGGCGCCGACATCAAGGATCCTGCCGACCTAACCAAAGCGGTCGAGAAGGCCGAGGAGAAGGGCCGCAAGGCGGTTCTGCTCAGGGTCAAGTCCGGCGACAGCGAGCGTTTCGTAGCGCTGTCGCTGCGCAAGGCCTAGGTCGGGTCGAAGGAACGGGACGGTGCGGTCTCCTCTCGCCCCCGCCGCAATGCCGTCCCGGACGGCAGGCCGGTCTGACCGGCCTGCCGTTTTCCCCGCCCATGCGCTACAACTGGCCCCGATGAAGATTCTCGTTATCGAAGACGACCGCGAGGCCGCCCAGTATCTGGCCAAGGGCCTCAGCGAATCCGGTCACACGGTCGACCTCGCCGGCGACGGCGAGGAAGGCTTCGAACTCGCCCGCGACGGCAGCTACGACGTGCTTGTGGTGGACCGCATGCTGCCCAAGCGCGACGGCCTGTCCGTCGTGATGGAGTTGCGCGAGACGCAGAACTCCACACCGGTGCTGATCCTCTCCGCCCTCGGCGAGGTGGACGACCGGGTCAAGGGCCTCCGCGCCGGCGGCGACGACTATCTCGCCAAGCCCTACGCCTTCTCCGAACTGGTCGCCCGCGTCGAGGCGCTCGGCCGCCGCCGCGGCGCCGCCGAGGTGGAGACGGTGCTGAAGGTCGGCGACCTCGAGCTCGACCGGCTCGCCCACCGCGTCCAGCGCGGCGGCACCACCATTCCGGTCCAGCCGCGCGAATTCCGCCTGCTCGAATACCTGATGCGCCATGCCGGCCAGGTGGTGACGCGCACCATGCTGCTGGAGAACGTCTGGGACTATCACTTCGATCCGCAGACCAATGTCATCGACGTGCACATGTCGCGGCTGCGCTCCAAGATCGACAAGGGCTTCGCCGCCCCGCTGCTGCACACCGTGCGCGGCGCCGGCTACATGATCCGCGAAGGCGAGATTTGAGGACCGTGCTCTTGCGCGGGGCCGCGTCCGGGTGCTTCAAGGGCCTGCCATGTTCGAAGCCCTGAAGCTCCTCAGATCGACCGCCTTCCGGCTGTCGCTGGTCTACCTGGCGGTGTTTGCCGTCTTCGCCGGGCTTCTGATCGCCTATTTGTCCTGGAACACCTGGGTCATCTTCTCCCGCCAGCTGATCGATACCATCGACGCCGAGGTTCAGGGGCTGGCAGAGCAGTACCGCATCGGCGGCGTCCTGCGCCTCATCCAGGTCATCGACCAGCGCACCGGCAACCCGTCCAGTTCGCTCTACCTGCTCGAGGATCCCGACGGCAACCGGCTCACCGGCAACGTCGCCCGCGTTCCCCTCCAGGTCTGGAAAGAGGACGACGCGGTGCGGATCCGGTACGAGCGCTTCAACGAAGGGGTCGGGTCCAACCACGAGGCGATCGTCCGCGTGTTCCTTCTGCCCGGCGGCTTCCGGCTGCTGGTCGGCCGCGACATCGAGGAGCGCCGCCGCCTGCAGGACATCATCTGGCGCTCGACGCTGCTCGGCGTGGTGCTGATGGTCGTGCTCGGCGTCGGCGGCGGCTACTACGTCTCCCGCCGCATCCTGGCGCGCATCGACGCCGTCTCCGAGACCAGCCGCACCATCATGGCCGGCGACCTGTCGCAGCGCATGGCGCTGTCGGGCTCCGGTGACGAGTTCGACCGCCTGGCCGAAAGCCTCAACGCCATGCTCGCCCGCATCGAGCGGCTGATGCACGGCCTGAAGGAAGTCTCCGACAATATCGCGCACGACCTGAAGACCCCGCTGACGCGCCTGCGCAGCCGCGTCGAGGCGGCGCTGCGCGCCGAGCCGACGGAGGCGAGCTACCGCGAGGCGCTGGAAACGACCATCGAGGAATCCGACCGGCTGATCGCCGTGTTCAACGCCCTGTTGATGATCGCCCGCGCCGAGGCCGGGGCGGCCGGGGCCAGCTTCGCCACCGTCGATCTCTCCGACGTCGCCCGCGACGTGGTGGAGCTCTACGAGCCGGTCGCTGAGGAAGAGGGGCAGTCGCTCACCGTCGAGGCATCGCGCAAGGCCGAGATCCACGGCAACCGCGAGCTGATCGGCCAGGCCATCGCCAATCTGGTCGACAATGCCCTGAAATACGCTCCGGCGGAGGCGGGCGGGCGCGACATATCCGTGTCCGTGCGCTGCCAGGGCGACCGCGCCCAGATCGCCGTCGCCGATTCCGGCCCCGGTATCCCCGCCGAACTGCGCGACAAGGTCGTCGAGCGCTTTGCCCGGCTGGAGGAAAGTCGTTCGGCCCCCGGGGCGGGTCTCGGCCTGGCGCTGGTCGCCGCCGTCGCCAGCCTGCATGGCGGCGAGCTGCGGTTCGAGGACAACGAGCCGGGCCTGCGCGCCATTCTCGATCTGCCCGCCGGCAGCGGCAAGATGACCGGCGCCTGAGCGCTGGGGCTGGAGGCCAGGGGGCCTGAGCGCAGGGGGATGAGCACGGAGGCGCGGAGCGCTTGCATCCCGCGCCGTTGCCCCGCATCGTGCCTGCGATCGCAAATGTCGGGCCGGAACGCATGGCGAAGACCGCAGAAAAGACCAGAAAAGCCGAGAAAACCCTCCTGTCGCGCCTGAGCGAGTCGCCGAACGTCGTCGACAAGACGGATGCCGGGGCGTTTCTCGACGACCTGCTGGCGGCTGCCAAAGAGGAGAAATGCCGAAAGCTCGCCAAGATCGACAGGAAGGGCGCGCCGGCCGATTTCCTGAAAGGCGTGCTTGAAGGTTCGCCCTGGCTGCGCGGCCTCCTGGAGGCCGATCCGGCGATGGCCGAGCGGGTGCTGTTCGCCGACACCGACAGCTATCTCGCGGTTCTGAGCGCGACTGCCCGGGCCGACATTCGTGCCGCCGAGGACCGCGCCGCGGCGATGGTCGCCCTGCGGCGCTACAAGAACGAGGCGGCCGCGCTGGTGGCGCTGGCCGATCTCGGCGGCGTCTGGTCGGTCGACCGGGTCATCGCGGCGATGACCGAGATCGCCGACACCGCCGTCTCGTCGGCCGTCGACTGGCTGCTGGCCGCCGCCGCCGAGAAGGGCGATCTCGCGCTGGCCGATACGGCCGATCCGTCGCGGGACTCTGGCTACATCGTGCTCGCCATGGGCAAGCATGGCGCCGCGGAGCTCAATTTTTCCTCCGACATAGACCTGATCGTCCTCTACGACCCGGCGCGCGCCCATGCCGCCGATCCGGAGGAGATCGAGGCGCTGTTCGTGCGCATCACCCGCGATCTCGTCAAGCTGATGCTGGAATTCACCGCCGACGGCTACGTCTTCCGCACGGACCTGCGCCTGCGTCCCGATCCCGGCGCCACGCCGATCGCGATCTCGCTCGAGGCCGCGCTCGAATATTACGAGAGCATGGGCCAGAACTGGGAGCGCGCCGCGCTCATCAAGGCGCGGCCCTGCGCCGGCGACATCGCGGCGGGAAAGGCGTTTTTGCGCGAAATCGCACCCTTCGTCTGGCGCAAGTACATGGATTTCGCCGCGCTCGCCGACGTCCATGCGATGAAGCGACAGATCCACGCCCACAAGGGCCACAGCGCCGTCGCCGTGCGCGGCCACAACCTGAAGCTCGGCCGCGGCGGCATCCGCGAGATCGAGTTCTTCGTCCAGACCCAGCAGCTCGTAATCGGCGGCCGCCATCCCGAGCTGAGGACGCGGCGCACGCTCGACGCGCTCGACCTGCTGGCGGAGGGCGGCTGGATCAAGCCGAAGGTCCGCGACGACCTCGCCGACGCCTACCGGTTCCTGCGCCGGCTGGAGCACCGCCTTCAGCTCGTCGCCGACGAGCAGACCCAGACCATGCCGGCCGACGCGGACGATCTGGAGCGGTTCGCCCGGTTCGCCGCGTTCAAGGGCGAGACGGAGATGGCGGAGGCATTGACCGCCGAATTGCGGACGGTGCAGCGCCACTACGCCAACCTGTTCGAGGATGCTCCGACGCTCTCCACCGATACCGGCAGCCTGGTCTTCACCGGCGACGAGGACGATCCCGAGACGCTGGAAACCCTGATGCGGATGGGCTTCACCAACCCGAAGGAGGTCACGGCCGCCGTCCGCGCCTGGCATTTCGGCCGGATCGCCGCGTCGCGCAGCGCCCGTGCCCGCGAGCGGCTGACGGAGATCACGCCGGCGCTGCTGGAGGCGTTGGGCACGACGGCCAATCCCGACGCCGCCTTCCTGGCCTTCGACCGGTTCGTCTCGAGCCTGCCCGCGGGCATGCAGCTGTTCTCCCTGCTCTGGTCCAATCCCCATCTTCTGCATCTGCTCGCCGAGATCCTCGGCACCGCGCCGCGCCTCGCCGATCTCCTGAGCCGCCGCCCGCGCGTCTTCGCCGCAGTGCTGGAGCCCGATTTCTTCGACGCCCTGCCGAGCCGCGAGATGCTGGAGCCGCGCCTGGAGGCGACGCTCGCCGAGGCCGACGGTTACGAGGATGCCCTCGATCGCGCCCGCATCTTCGGCCAGGAGCAGGCCTTCCTGATCGGCGTGCGGGTGTTGTCGGGAACGGTTTCGGCAGCCGATGCCGGCGGCGCCTTCGCCCGTCTGGCCGAGCTGCTGGTGGACCGGCTGCATCATCTGGCGGCCGAGGAGCTGGCACGGACCAACGGCCGCATCAAGAAGGCGGCCGTCGCCGTTGTCGCGATGGGCAAGCTCGGCGGCGCGGAGATGACCGCCACGTCCGATCTCGATCTGATCCTGCTCTACGACTATCGCGGCGAGGAGCCGACGTCCGACGGCCGGCGCCCGCTGCCCGCCTCGCAGTATTACATCCGCCTGACTCAGCGCCTCGTCGCCGCCCTGTCGGCGCCCACCGGCGAGGGCACGCTCTACGAGGTCGACATGCGGCTGCGGCCCTCGGGCCGATCGGGTCCGCTGGCCGTCCACATCGACGGCTTCGCGTCCTACCAGACCGACGAGGCCTGGACCTGGGAGCACATGGCGCTGACGCGCGCCCGCGTGATCTCCGGGCCGGACAAGCTCGCCCGCCGCATCGGCGACGTCGTCGGCAAGGTGCTGACGGTCAAGCGCGGGATGAAGGACCTGCGCGCCGACATCGTCGACATGCGCGACCGCATCCAGAAGGAAAAGGGGTCCGACGACGTCTGGGAGATCAAGACGGTGCGCGGCGGCCTGATCGACGTCGAGTTCATCGCTCAGTTCCTGCAGCTCGCCTACGGCCACAAGCACCCCGAGATCCTGTCGCAGAACACCGCCGCCGCGCTCGCCGCCGCGCGCCAGGCCGGTGTGCTGAAGAAGGGCGATGCGGCGGTGCTGGAACCGGCCTGCCAGCTCTATCACGCGGTGACGCAGATCCTGCGCCTGTGCCTGACCGGTCCGTTCGACCCGGCGCAGGCTCCGCGCGGGCTGTCGCGACTGTTGTGCAAGGCCGCCGACGCTCCCGACCTGTCGCGTCTCGAGGTGGATCTGCGCGACACGCAGGCGAAGGTGAAGGCGGTGTTCGACAAGCTGCTGGCCGTCTGACGACCGGTCTATCGGCCGGCCGGGCGGTCGGTCGACTGGTGCTTCGGAACAGGGAGGTCGATCCGATGATCCGTGGCGTGCTTCTCGATCTGGCGGGCGTTGTCTATGTCGGCGGCGCGGCGTTGCCCGGCGCGATCGCGGCGGTGGAGCGGCTGCGGCGCGCGGGCCTGCCGCTCGGCTTCATCACCAACACCACCCGCTCGCCGAAGCGCGAGATCATCGCGCGGCTCACCGCGATGGGCCTGACCGTCGCCGACAGCGAGCTGACCACGCCGGCCCAGGCCGCGCGCGCCTGGCTCCACGCCATGCGCCGCGCGCCGCATCTGCTGATCCATCCGGCGCTGGCCGAGGACTTCCAGGACCTCGACGATTATCCCGAAACGGCGGTCGTCGTCGGCGATGCCGGTGCGGGCTTCACCTACGCGGCGATGAACGGTGCGTTCCGCGCGCTCATGGATGGCGCGGGGTTCCTGGCGCTGGCCCGCAACCGGACCTTCCGCGACGCCGACGGCGCGCTGAGCCTCGATGCCGGCGGGTTCGTCGCAGCGCTCGAATACGCCAGCGACCGACAGGCGGTGGTGGTGGGCAAGCCGTCGCCGGACTTCTATGCCACCGCCGTCGCCGGGCTGGGCGTCGACGCGGCGGACGCGGTGATGGTCGGCGACGATGTCGAAGCCGACGTTTCCGGCGCGCTTTCGGCCGGCCTGGGTGCGGCGATCCTGGTGCGGACGGGGAAATATCGGGACGGGGCGGAGGCGGGGGCCGTACCGCCCCCGACGGCGGTTATGGCCGATCTGGCCGAAGCGGCGGACTGGATCCTGCGCAACCGCGGATAGCGGCGCCGAACGCCGCCGCGCGGTACTACACTGTCACGAACTCAGGCCGACGCCGCGCGCGCCTGCGGCTCGCCGTGGTCGGGCGTTCCCTGGATGACGGGCTTCTGAGGTAGCCGCACCGTGACGATCGTGCCCTTGCCAGGTGTCGAGCGGATGCGCAGCGCGCCGCCATGCAGCTCCACCAGCGACCGCGAGATGGCGAGCCCGAGACCGGAGCCCTTGTGGCTGCGGGTGAACTGGTTCTCCACCTGCTCGAAGGGCCGTCCGAGCCGACGCGCGGCGTGGCGCTCGATGCCGATGCCGGTGTCCTCGATCGAGATGGTGATGCCGCGCGAAACCGAGCGCGCCCTGACCTTGATCGAGCCGCTCTCGTTGTTGAACTTCACCGCGTTGGACAGCAGGTTCAGCATCACCTGCTTGAGTGCCCGCCGGTCGCCGCTGACGCTGAGGTCGTCGCCGATGACGACCGAGGTGGAGATGTTCTTTTCCTGGGCGCGCAGCGACATGATGCGCACGCATTCGCCGGCGATTTCGCCGAGGTCCAGATCCTCGGCCTCGAGCTGGTACCGGCCGGCCTCGATCTTCGACATGTCGAGGATGTCGTTGATGACGTCTAGCAGGAACTCACCGCTCATGCGGATGTCGCGGCAATACTCGTTGTACTTGTCGGAGCCGAGCGGACCGAACGTGCCCGTCTCCATGATCTCGGAAAAGCCGATGATGGCGTTGAGCGGTGTGCGCAGCTCGTGGCTCATGTTTGCCAGGAACTCCGACTTGGTCTTGTTGGCGAGCTCGGCGCGGGTCTTTTCCTGGGCGTAGCGCTCGGCCAGATCGACGAGCTGCTGGGCCTGCACTTCCAGTGTCTGGCGAGAGCGGCGCAGGTCGGCGACCATCGCCGTCAGGGCCCGTTCGCTTTCCAGAAGCCGCTCTTCCTGCCGCTTCAGCGGGGTGATGTCGGTACCGACGCTGACGAAGCCGCCATCCTTGGTGCGCCGCTCGGAAATCTGCAGCCAGCGGCCGTCCTCGATCTGCGCCTCGTAGAGCCGGCCCGCGTCGCCGACCGGTCCGCCGACCTTCTCGTCGACCTGCACGATCGGCTGGCGGCTCTGCTCCATCACCGCGTCGTAATGGGTTCCCGTCTTCACCACCGCGTCCGGCAGCCGGTGCAGTTCCTGGTATTTGCGATTGCACAGGACCATCTTGTTGTCGGCGTCCCAGAGGACGAAGGCTTCCGAGGTCGCCTCGATGGCGTCGCGCAGGCGCATGTCGGCGGTGGCGCTGCGCTCGGCGAGGCGCTGCTGCTCGGTGATATCGACGGCGATGCCGACGAGATGGCGGTCGCCGTTCGCGTGGTCGGGCACGATCTCGGCGCGGGCGCGCAGCCAGATCCACGATCCGTCGGCATGGCGCATCCGGAAAGAGCGGTCGACATGGCCGGCATCCTGCGCGGCGAGCGCGTTCGCCAGGTCGTAGAAGTCCTCTTCGTCGGGGTGCAGCATCTGCGACACGTCCCCGATCGACAGCATCGCGTCCTTGTCGTCGCGTCCCAGCATCTCCAGCATCGACGCCGACCAGAAGATGCGTCCGCGCGCCAGGTCCCAGTCCCACAGGCCGCAGCGGCCGCGGCGCAGCGCGGTGTCGAGGCGCGCGCGGCTGGTGTCGTAGGCCGTCTCGACCCGATTGAGGTTCGCCCCCTGCCAGCGGTAGGCGAGGCCGATCAGCAGCAGCGCCAGGTCGGCGATGATCAGGACCGTGGTCGGCAGGGCCGCCGCCGCGCGCCAGCGCTCGACGACGGTGCTTTGGGGTTCGATCACGGCGACGTCGCCGAGCGGCGCCTCGAGGTGGCGAACCGTGACCAGGGCCGGGTTGTCGCCGGGCAGGGTGGCGTCGAACACGCCGGCACGCGCGCCGAAGGTGGCCAGCGGCAGGGCCGGGCCGAGCACGTCGACGAGGCCTGCGTTCTGGAAACCGTTCGCTTCGGGCAGGCCGGCGATGATCCGGCCTCCGGCGCCCGTCACCAGGACGATCTGGCCGAGCGTGCGGCTATGGCCGGCATCGGCCAGCGCGGCCTGGGCGAAGGCCTCGCCACCGAGCGCGCCCTCGGCGCGATGGGCCGCGTCGATCCGCGCCGCGATGATGTCGGCCGTCATGGTGAGCTCGTGGCGCACCGCGATCTCGGCATCGTCGCGCGCCTGCATGTTGATCGTGACCACAGCGGCCGCGATCAGCAGGACCAGTACGATGAGGAGTGGAGTGACAATGCGCCGGAACAGCGGCTCGGCCTTAACCAGGCCGGCATAGGTCGGAACGGCAATGTCCCGAGCAATTCCCTGAAACGCAGATACACTTCCCCCTATGCGCCCCAGGCGCCGAACGGACTCCGCCCGCTGCATTTTTTGACCCCCTTCGGAATGCTTCGACAAGGCCTCTCGCCGAAGCGCCGCATCTCTTCCGAATCGTCTTATTCGAATCAAATGCAGGGTGATTTGTCTAGAGTCTGCACGACTCTAGGCGCGCTTTTTGGCTCGTGAGTCCAAAAAGCAACGCCCCCGCCAAAGGCGGCCAAGCCTTAAAAACCGGTTAACTCCGGGCGCTTAATCCAAACTGCGCTCGACGATATCGGCGCTGTCCCGCGACAGGCCCTCGTGCCCGGCGATGCGCCTGAGCGCCGCCTCGGCCGCCGCGCGCCGCACCGGTTCGAGCACCCGCCACGAGCGGAACGCCGACAACAGCCGCGCCGCGACCTGCGGATTGCTGCGGTCGATCTCCAGCGTGAAGTCGGCGACCAGCCGGTAGCCGGCGCCGTCGGCCCGGTTGAACTGGGTCGGGTTGGCCGCCGCGAACGCGCCGACGAGCGCGCGCACCCGGTTCGGGTTCGACAGCGAGAAGGCGGGATGGCGCATCAGCGCCGTCACCCGGTCGAGCGTATCGGCCCCGGTCATCGTAGCCTGCAGGCTGAACCACTTGTCGAGCACCAGCGGGTCGGTGCGATAGCGTTCGAAGAAATCGTCCAGCGCCGCGTCCGCCTCCGGCGCCCCCTGGCGCGTCAGCGCCGACAGGCCGGCCATCCGGTCGGTCATGTTGTCGGCGTTGCGGTAGTGCTGTTCGGCTGTCTCGATGCCCGCCTGGCCGGTGCCGGCGATGAGACCGAGCGCGGTGTTGCGCAGCGCCCGGCGGCCCGCGCCGGCCGCGTCCGGGCTGTAGGGCAGGTTGGAGCCGAAGCGCCGATAGACGTCGGTGAGGCAGGCGCCGAGCTCGCCGCCGATAAGGCCGCGCAGCCACTGGTCGGCGCCATGGATCGCGTCGGGATCGACATTGCGGCCGATCTCGCGGGCGATGTCGGATTCCGAGGGCAGCGACAGCACCTGGGCGCGGAAGCTCGGATCGAGCGCGTCCGCCTCGACGGTGTGTTCGAGCGAGCGGAGGAAGCGCGGCTCGATCTCCGGCGTCCTGCCGTCGGCGATCGCGGCCTGCGCCGCGATCAGGATGCGGGTCGCCAGTGACTGGACCGCCTGCCAGCGATTGTACGGGTCGCTGTCCTCGGCGGCGGCGAACAGAAGGTCATCGTCCGTCAGGTTGGCGGTCAGCTTCACCGGCGCGGAGAAGCCGCGCAGCAGCGACGGCACCGGCTTGGCCGGCAGGTCGGTGAAGACGATCCGCTCCCGCGTGCCGGTAAGTTCGATCAGGCCGTCGCGCACCGCCGGGCTTTCGGTCTTCAGGTCGGTGATCTCGTCGCCGTCCGGGCCGAGCAGGGCGAAGGCGATCGGAATCGGCATCGGCTGCTTCGTCGGCTGGCCGGGCGTCGGCGGGCAGGTCTGCTCGAGGGTCAGCTCGTAGGTGCGCGCCGCCGTGTCGTAGCGCCCGCTCGCCGTCACCTCCGGCGTGCCGGCCTGGTGGTACCACAGCATGAAATCGTCGAGTTTCCGGCCGGTCGCCTCGGCGAAGCAGCCGATGAAGTCCTCGATCGTCGCCGCCGTGCCGTCGTGGCGGTCGAAATACAGGTCCATGCCCGCCCGGAAGCCGTCGGCGCCGAGCAGCGTCTTCAGCATGCGGATCAGCTCGGCGCCCTTCTCGTAGACGGTCGCCGTGTAGAAGTTGTTGATTTCCTTGTAGGTTTCAGGGCGCACCGGATGCGCCAGCGGCCCCGCGTCCTCGACGAACTGGTGGGCCTTCAGCGTCCGCACGTCGCCGATGCGTTCCACCGCGCGCGAGCGCACGTCGGCGGAGAACTCCTGGTCGCGGAACACCGTCAGCCCTTCTTTCAGGCAGAGCTGGAACCAGTCGCGGCAGGTGATGCGGTTGCCGGTCCAGTTGTGGAAGTACTCGTGGGCGATGATGGCCTCGATATTGGCATAGTCGGTGTCGGTCGCCGTCTCGGGGCTCGCCAGCACGTACTTGTCGTTGAAGACGTTGAGGCCCTTGTTCTCCATCGCGCCCATGTTGAAGTCGGACACGGCGACGATGTTGAACACGTCGAGATCGTATTCGCGCCCGAAGGCGTCCTCGTCCCAGCGCATCGACCGCTTCAGCGCTTCCAGCGCGTAGTCGCAGCGGTCCTCCTTGCCCTTCTCGACATAGATGCCGAGCGTCACCTCCCTGCCGGACGCCGTGACGAAGGTGTCGCCGACGCGGCCGAGGTCGCCGCCGACCAGTGCGAAGAGATAGGACGGCTTGGGATGCGGGTCGTGCCAGACGGCGTAGTGCCGGTCGCTGCCGGCCACGACGCCGCTTCCGACCGGATTGCCGTTCGACAGGAGCACGGGGGCATCGGATGCGCGCGCCTCGATTCGCACCGTGTAGACGGCGAGCACGTCGGGCCGGTCGGGGAAGAAGGTGATGCGGCGGAAGCCTTCCGCCTCGCATTGGGTGCAATAGACGCCGTTCGAGCGGTAGAGCCCCATCAGCCGGGTGTTGGCGCTGGGATCGATGGTGGTGCCGATGTCGAGCACGAAGGCGCGCTCGGGCGGCGTGGTGATCGTCAGGCGGTCCTTGTCCAGCTTGTAGGCGGTGCCGGCCAGGGGCGCGCCGTCGAGCTCCAGCGCGGTCAGCTCCAGGTCCTCACCATCGAGAACGAGGTCGCCGCCGGGGCCGTCCGGATTGGGCCGGACGTGCAGGCGGCTCCTGACCCGCGTGCTCTGCGGGTCGAGGCGGAAATCGAGCTCGACGCGATCGACGAGATAGGCCGGCGGGGCATAGTCCTGTAGCCGCACGACCGGCGTCTGATCCTTGGCCATATGGTGAAAACTCCTGAACGGCTGGCGGGTCGAGATGTAAGCCCTCAATGTGGCCGCGCCAAGCCCCGGGCGGGAATGGGCCGGCCGCGCCCGCGCGGCGGCGGCGATCGCATCGCCCTCATGTCATGGCCAGGCTCGACCGGCGATTGCGAGACGACGGCACGAGATTCCCGGGTCGAGACTGAGCATGGCTGAGTAGGGAAGGGCCGGATTATTGATCGCCCCGGCAGCCGGCGCCGCCTCGTGTCCCGGACTTGATCCGGGACCCAGACGGGGGGCGCGGCAATTCCGGGCGATACTTTGGCCGACGAAGGAGAGGCTATTCCAGGCGCCTATCTCTCCAGGCGCCAGGTCTCGCCGGAAAGCGGCGCCTGTTTCGGCATGCCCCATTCGAAGCCCGCCTCGGCGAGCAGGCACCACAGGTAGTCGGCCATCGAGCGGCGAACGAACAGGCGGAACACCGGGCCGCCCTCGGTCTCGTCCGCGTCGACCTGCCACAGCGTCGCCTGGGCGCGGCCGAACAGGGAGCCGGCGACCTGTCCCGTGGTAAAGGCGGACGGGTGCAGGTCGAGCGTCGTCAGCTTCATCAGCATGTCGCGGGCGCGCGGACCGGCGAGCTCGATCGTCGTGTAGTACGAGGACACGTCGGTGACCTGGCGGTGGACGCCCGCCAGCGCGGTCTCCAGCCCGTCTGCCAGCGCCACCTGCGCGTCCATCGCGGTGACGATCCAGAACTCGTCCGGGCCGATCCACAGGATCGCCGTCTCGCCCTGGCGCGTCGCCCGGCAGGCCTCGGGAAGCGAGACCCCGACCGTATCGGTCACGGCCTTGCCGACCGCGTCCGGATCGCCGCGCAGGACCAGCTTGCCGAGGAACGGCGCCTCCACCAAGCGGGCGGCGGCGTCCATTGCTTCGATGGCTGAGCGGTGGGCGAGGGCGGAGCGGCGGCGCGTGTCAGACATCCCCGTCCTCCCGCAGCTTGAGGAAATCGGTGCCCGTCACCGTCACCGGAATCGGCGGGCCGGAGGGGCGCGACACCCACAGGCGGTCGCCCATGCGGTCGCGCCCGGACTTCACCATGGCAAGCGCGATCGAGCGGTTCAGCGTCGGGCTCATGTAGCTCGACGTGACATGGCCGAGCATCGGTACGGGCTTCGTCGCCGGCTCGGTTCCCGTCGCGATGACGTGCGCGCCTTCCGCGAGCATGATCGCGGGGTCCTCGGTCACCAGGCCGACGAGCTGCTTGCGGTCGGGCCGCGCCGTGTCGGCGCGCGACAGCGAGCGCTTGCCGATGAAGTCGCCCTTGGTCGTCGACACGATCCAGTCCATGCCGAGATCCTTCGGCGTCGCCGTGCCGTCGGTTTCCTGGCCGACGATGATGAAGCCCTTCTCGGCGCGCAGCAGATGCATCGCCTCGGTGCCGTAGGGCGCGATGGCGTATTTCGCCCCCGCCTCCATCACCTTGTCCCACAGCCACGCGCCGTAGTCGGCGGCGATGTTGATCTCGTAGGCGAGCGCCCCGGTGAACGAGATGCGGAACACGCGCACCGGTACGCCGTCGATGGTGGCGTCGGCGTGGCTCATGAACGCGAAGCGCTCCGGATCGGGGTCGATACCCTCGCAGAGATCGGCGACGACGCGCCAGCTGTCCGGCCCCGACAGGCTCGCCACCGCCCATTCCTCGGTGACGGTGGTGAGATAGACCTCGAGGTCCGTCCATTCGGTCTGGATGTAGTCCTCAAGATGAGCCAGAACCCGCGCGGCGCCGCCCGTCGTCGTGGTCATGTGGAAATGGTCGTCGGCGATGCAGGCGGTGACGCCGTCGTCCATCACCATGCCGTCCTCGCCCAGCATCAGCCCGTAGCGGGCCTTGCCGGGGGCGAGCTTCGACCAGGCGTTGGTGTAGACGCGGTTCAGAAATGTGCGCGCGTCCCTGCCGCGGATGTCGATCTTGCCCAGCGTCGAGGCGTCCAGTACGGCGACGCCCTCGCGCGCAGCCAGGCTCTCGCGCCGCACCGCGTCGTCGAAGGTCTCGACGGGCTTCATATAGGCGCGGGCGCGCAGCCAGTCGCCGACCGGCTCGAACACCGCGCCGTTGGCCTTGTGCCAGGCGTGCATCGGCGTCGTGCGGCGCGGATGGAAATGGTCGCCGACATGCTGTCCGGCCAGCGCGGCGAAGGTGACGGGCTTCCACGGCTGGCGGTAGGTGGTCGTGCCGACCTGCCAGATCGGTTTCTGCAGCGTGTCGGCGACGAGGGCGAAGGCGTTCATGTTGGCGACCTTGCCCTGGTCGGTGCCCATGCCGGTGGTGGTGTAGCGCTTGGCGTGCTCGATGGAGTCGTAGCCCTCGTGGAGTGCCAGCCTGAGGTCCTTGGTGGTGACGTCGTCCTGCAGGTCGATCCAGGCGCGCACCTTGTGCTTCGGCCGCCCCGACGGGATTTCCGGGATCACCTTCGGCGTGCCCTGCGGCCGCTCCGCGCCCGCCACCTTCGGCGGTTTCACCGCCTTGGCCGAAAGTCCGGCCTTCGCCGCGGCGTCGGCGCCGGCCCTGGCGCCCTCCCTGAGGCAGCCGTCCAGATCGAAGGTCGCCGCCGCCGCGCCCGCCGATCGTTCCCGCTGCCAGGATTGACCGGGTTTGAAGGCACTCAGGGCCTCGTCGTAGGCGAGCTTGCCGCGCGACTGCGAGAACAGCGCGATATTGGGTATCCAGCCGCCCGAGACGGCGAGCAGGTCGCATTCGATCGCGGTCACGGGGCCTTCGACATCGCCGGAGTTGCCGAGCCTGCGGACCGTCGCGCCCGATACCCGGTGGCTGCCCGCGGTGCCGACGATCGCCGCGCCGGGATGGATGGCGATGCCGCGCCCGGCCGCCGCGCTCAGCAGCGCGGCGTCGACGTCGCGGCGCAGGTCGACGATGCCCGCCACCCGCGCGCCCGCCGCTTGCAGGTCGAACGCCGTCTCCCAGGCGGAATCGTTGTTGGCGAAGACCAGGACGCGCTTGCCGGGCAGGACGCCGTAGCGGTGCACGAAGGTGCGCGCCGCGCCGGCGAGCATGATGCCCGGCCGGTCGTTCTCGTGGAACACAAGCGGCCGCTCGACCGCGCCCGTCGCCAGAACCACCTCCTTCGCCCGCACCCGCCAGACGCGCTGGCGCGGCAGGTTGCCCGGCCGCGCGTTCGCGGCGAGGTGATCGGTGACCCGCTCCCACAGGCCGACGAAGTTCTGCGCGTAGTAGCCGAACGCGGCGGTGCGGGTCAGCACCGTGACGCTGTCCAGACGGCCAAGCTCGGCGACGACGCTCTCGACCCACTCCGGCGGTGCCGCGCCGCCGAGCCGGACCGTTCCCGGATCGACGGACAGCAGCCGTCCGCCAAGCGCGGCCGTCTCCTCGGCGAGGATGACGCGGGCGCCGGCGCGCCCGGCCGTCAGCGCCGCCATCAGGCCGGCGGGGCCGCCGCCGACGACCAGCACGTCGCAGTGCCGGTTGATCGCCTCGTAGCGGTCGGGATCGGGCGCCGACGGCGCCTTGCCCATGCCTGCGGCACGACGGATGAACGGCTCGAACGCCATCCAGCTGCCGAGCGGGCCCATGAAGGTCTTGTAGTAGAAGCCGGCGGGCAGGAAGGCCGAGGCCCAGTCATTGACCGCGCCGACATCGAACGTCAGAGACGGCCAGACGTTCTGCGCCATCGCCTCCAGGCCGTCGTAGATCTCCTGCTCGGTGACGCGGGTGTTCGGGTCGGTGCGCGCGGCGTCGCGGCCGATCTGGACGAGGGCGGTCGGGTCCTCGCTGCCGGCGCCGAAGATGCCGCGCGGGCGGTGATACTTGAAGCCGCGCGCCACCATGTGCTCGCCGTTGGCCAGAAGCGCGGAGGCCAGCGTGTCGCCGGGATGGCCGGTGAAGTCGCGCCCGTCGAACCGGAAGCGGACGACCCGGCTGCGATCGATCAGCCCGCCCGAGGCGCGGCGATTGGGCTGGCCGGTCATGGGACGAGCTCCAAGTCGCGGGAGCCGGGCCATCCCCCCACGAGATTGCCGGGCTCGACCCGGCAATCTCGTGCGAATTGCCCGGCAGGCGTCCAACCGCGCCGAGATCCCCGGGTCGAGCCCGGGGATGACGTACCAGGGGAGAGCAGCGCGGCGTACATCACGTCGCTTCCTCCGGCTGCACGACCTTCACCGCATCGTTGCCCGAGCCGATCGGTGCTTCGCCCGACGGCGTGGCCGGCGCGACCGTCGTCACCTTCGGCGGCGTCTGGCCGATCCTGTAGACGGCGAGGATCTCGTCGGTCGCGGTGTTGCGCAGCATGTTGAAGAACCGCCGGCAGCCGGCGGTGTGGACCCAGCGCTCGGCGAACAGGCCCTTCGGGTTGTTGCGCAGGAACACGAAGTCGGCCCACTGCGCGTCGGTCAGCGCCTCGCCGTCGGTGGGCCGGGCGATATGCGCCTCGCCGGCGTTGGAGAACTCCGACTGGTCGCGCGTGCCGCAATAGGGACAGGTGATCAGGAACATCTCGCTTCTCTCAATCGCTGCACCGCTCTCCCGCTCCCCCTCTAATGCGCCACGGCCGCGGCGCCGTGTTCGGCGACCAGGGCGCCGGACTGGAACCGGTCGAGCGCGAACGGCGCGGCGATCGGATGCGGGTCGTCCCTGGCGACCGTCCAGGCGAAGACGTGGCCCGAGCCGGGCGTCGCCTTCCAGCCGCCGGTGCCCCAGCCGCCGTTGATGTAGAAGCCCTTCACCGGCGTCTTCGAGATGATCGGGCTGGCGTCCGGGCAGGTGTCGACGATGCCACCCCACTGGCGCATCATCCGCAGGCGCGACACCGGCGGCAGCAGCTCGCACAGCGAGGCCATCTGGTGCTCGATGATGTCCATCGAGCCGCGCTGGGTGTAGGAATTGTGCGCGTCGATGCCCGCGCCGATGACCAGCTCGCCCTTGTCCGACTGGCTGCAATAGACGTGCACCGCGTTCGACATGATGACGCAGGGCACCAGCGGCTTGATCGGCTCGGAGACGAGCGCCTGCAGCGGGTGGCTCTGGATCGGCAGCTTGATGTCCAGCATCGCCGCGATCACCGAGGTGTGCCCGGCGGTGACGCAGGCGACCTTCGGCGTCTTGATCACGCCGCGCGTCGTCTCCACGCCCGTGACCGCGCCTCTGGCGGTCCTGATGCCGGTCACCTCGCACTGCTGGATGATGTCGACGCCCATGGCGTCGCAGGCCCGCGCGTAGCCCCACACCACCGCGTCGTGCCGGTTGGTGCCGCCGGAGCGCTGCAGCGTGGCGCCCAGCACCGGATAGCGGATGTCGTGCGAG
This sequence comes from Microbaculum marinisediminis, assembly GCF_025397915.1. Taxonomy (NCBI): domain Bacteria; kingdom Pseudomonadati; phylum Pseudomonadota; class Alphaproteobacteria; order Hyphomicrobiales; family Tepidamorphaceae; genus Microbaculum; species Microbaculum marinisediminis. The sequence goes on along the minus strand of NZ_JALIDZ010000002.1, from coordinate 325,934 downwards.
ATGTTGATGATCGGGCAGAAATCCTTGACCTGCCTGGCGTCGAGCCACTCGGCGTCGACCCCGTTGAGCCGGTTCGCCTCGACGCGGCGCTTGAGCTGGCGCGCCTCGTGCTCGTCATGGGCGAGGTTCAGCACGCCGCGGTGGCTCATCATGATGTTGTAGTTGAGCTCGCGGCCGAGCGTCTTCCACAGCTCCAGCGCGTGATTGTAGATCGCCGCACTCTCGTCGAAGAGGTAGTTGGAGCGGATGATGGTCGTGTTGCGCCCCGAATTGCCGCCGCCGATCCAGCCCTTCTCGATCACGGCGATGTTGGTCATGCCGTGCTCCTTGGCCAGGTAGTAGGCCGTCGCCAGCCCGTGGCCGCCGCCGCCGATGACGACGGCGTCGTAGGCGGCCTTGGGTTCGGGCGCGCGCCACACGCGCGGCCAGCCTTGGTGGCCCTTCAGGCCCTCGCGGATCAAGGAAAAGACGGAATATTTCACCCGGCCGGCCTCGCTCGCTGTCGCGGCCCCGTTCCGACAGCCCCGGGCCGCTGTCTGCCTCGCGATGGTCGCTTACCGGAGCCCCCGGACGCAAGGGTCGGGGGCGATCCGCGAGGCAGGATGATTTCGCGTTGCAATACAAGCCGTTCTTGCGTCGCGATCGTTTGTCATCTAGGAGCGATCATTGGTCTGATTGCGACATCAGGCAATTCGGTTGGGTGGCCGGTTGCCACGCGGTTTGGGAAAGGCCTTGCATGGACGCCACCGTACAGCGTTCGCGCCGGATCGTATTTTTTCTCGTGCCGAACTTCTCGATGATCGCGTTTGCCACCGCGATCGAGCCCTTGCGGCTGGCCAACCGGCATCTCGGCCAGCAGTACTACAAGTGGCGCCTGGCCTCCGAGACCGGCTCGCCGGGGCTTGCCTCGAACGGCGTCAAGGTCGCCGTCGACGGCTCGCTGGAGGACGAGAAGCGGCTGTTCCACTCCGACGAGCGGCCCGACATGTTCTTCGTCTGCTCGGGCGTCTTCGTCGAGAAGTACGAATCGAAGGCTTTGAACTCGTGGCTGCGGCAGCTACACCGCGGCGGCGTCACCGTCGGGGCCATGTGCACCGGCGCCTGGATCCTGGCCAAGGCCGGGCTGCTGGACGGCAGGCGCTGCGCCATCCACTGGGAAAACCTGCCGGGCTTCGCCGAGGCCTTCCCGGAAGCCGACGTCTACGCCGATCTCTACGAGGTCGACCGGAACATCTACACCTGTGCCGGTGGCACCGCCTCGCTCGACATGATGCTGAGCCTGATCGACGCCGACCACGGCGACACGGTCGTCAATCGCGTCTGCGAGCAGGCGCTCACCGACCGGGTGCGCAGCCCGCAGGACCGTCAGCGTCTGCCGCTCAGGGCGCGGCTGGGCATCCACAATTCCAAGGTGCTGACCATCATCGAGCTGATGGAGGCGAACATCGCCGAGCCGCTGTCGCTGGTCGAACTCGCCCGCTTCGCCGGCCTGTCGCGCCGCCAGATCGAGCGCCTGTTCCGCCGCACCATGGGCCGCTCGCCGGCGCGCTACTATCTCGAGCTGCGCCTGGACCGCGCCCGCCACCTGCTGCTCCAGTCGAACCTGCCGGTGGTCGAGGTGGCGGTGGCCTGCGGCTTCGTCTCGGCCTCGCATTTCTCCAAATGCTACCGGGAATTCTACGGGCGCTCGCCGCTGACCGAGCGGCGCGAACGCGAAAGCGCGACGTAGTGGGAGCGGCGATGATACCGCGCTGGTTCCTCTGGCTGGTCGCCGCCGCGATCGTGTTTTCGGCGTTGATTGCGGGACGGTCCTACCTGATCCCGATCGCCATCGCGCTGGTACTGTTCAGCCTGCTTGCCGCGCTGATCGACCGCATCACGCGGATCCGGGTCGGCCACTGGTCGGTGCCGCGGCCGCTGGCGACTGTCATCGGCCTCGTCATCATCTTCTACGCGCTGTTCCTGATGGTCTACGTCATGTCCTCCCAGGTGGAGGCGGTGATTGCCGCGAGCCCGCGCTACATCGCCCGCATGGAGGCGCTGCTGTCGCAGGCAGCCGAGTTCTTCGGCCGGGATATCGCCGAAGACATGCAGAGGGCGCTCTCCGAGATCGATCTGACCAGGCGCATTCCCGGCGTCGTCGGGTCGGCCGGGGCGACGCTGACGACGATCACCCTGATTGTCCTCTACATGGGCTTCATGTTCGTCGAGCGCGGCGCCTTCCAGTCCAAGCTCGCCCGGCTGTTTCCCAATTCCGACCAGTCGCTGCGCGTACACGGACTGATCATCTCGATCTCCGACAGCATCCAGCGCTACTTCTCGATCAAGCTGTTCGTCAGCGCGCTGACCGGTGGCGCCGCCTATGTGGTGATGAAGCCGATGGGCCTCGATTTCGCCGAGACCTGGGCGCTGCTGGCCGTGCTGTTGAACTTCATCCCGAATATCGGATCGGCGGTCGCCACCCTGCTGCCCGCGGTGGTGGCGCTGGTGCAGTTCGATACGCTGGGGCCGTTCGTGATCATCTTCTTCGGCGTCGGCGCGATTCAGCTCTTCATCGGCAATTTCGTCGAGCCGGCGCTGATGGGCCGCTCGCTGAACCTGAGCCCGCTGGTGATCATCCTGTCGCTGACCTTCTGGGCCTTCGTCTGGGGCATCGTCGGCATGTTCCTGTCGGTGCCGATCATGGTCATCGTGCTGATCGTCTGCTCGCACGTTCCCGCCTGGCGCCCGGTGGCGATCGTGATTTCGCGCGACGGCGAGATACCCGCCGCCGGCGACCTCAAGGGCTAGTCGCCGGCCGTTTCCCGCGCTCCAAACAGGTTTTCGACCGTCCCGTAGCGGGCGCGCAGACGCTTGCCGAACAGCCGGCTCGCCGCGACCGTCCAGTGCCCGTAGTCGGTTACCAGCGGGGCGCCGTCGGCGGCGAGGGCCGCGCAGTCCCCGTCGGGGCAGAGAAGGGCGATCTTCGACACGTAGGGAATGCCCCTGCGGGCGAGCGCATCGGCGTACAGGCGGTCGGCGCGGATCACCTTGTCATCGAGATAGGCGCGCAGGAAGCCGTCCAGGTCGTCCATCGTCCGACGGGTCGCCACGAGGGTCGGCACGTCCCTGGAATATTCCGGCTGCGGCCCGAAAACGACGACAGGCACGCCCGCCGCGGCATAGTCGGCGGCGAGGTCGGCCACGCCGTCGGCGTAGCGTTCGATATCCTGCGCCGCGTCCGAACCGAGCCGCGCGGTGATCGCGACGCCGTCGAGGCTGCCGGCGTTGTCGGCGATGAACCGGCCGGCGAATTCCCGGAGCTGCACGCATTTCGGGTGCTCGGTCCACGGATCGCAGCCGGCCCCCGTCAGCTGGATGACGTTGACGGACTTGTAGGCCCGCGACAGGGCGAGCCACAGGTCGGCGGCGTGGCTGTCGCCGACGACGGCGATGTTGCGCTCCCCGAGCGGCGAACACGCTTCGAAGTGCCTGGCGAACTCCCCGATGGACTGGGTTCGCGTCACCATGTGGCATCGGTTCGACCGGGTCGCCGCGCGCCGCGCCCTTGCGTCCTTGTCCACGGTCTTCAGCATCGCGGCGACCTCGTCCGACATGCGCCAGTCCATGCCGCCGCTCGCCGACACGTAGGCCGCCGGGGCGACGAGGACGACCGCCAGCGCCGCCGAGGCGAGCCCGACCTGCCGGTTGTTCAGGGCGACGCCGCGCGGCGGCCTGCGCCGGAACGGCTGCTCCACCCAGAAATACATCGCCGTGGCGATGGCGATGGAGGCGGCGACCATGCCCCACTGCTCGACCGGCTGGAAATCTTGGGCGGTCGCGTAGGCGTAGAAGACGACGATCGGCCAGTGCACCAGGTAGAGCGAGTAGGAAATGAGCCCGATGCCGATCGCGACGCGGTTGTCGAGGAGGCGCGCCAGCCGCGCGCCGCCCCCGGCGAAGATCACCAGTCCCGCGCCGATGCAGGGCAGCATCGCCGACGTCCCGGGAAACGGCGTCGCCTCGGTGTAGAGAAACACCGCCGCCAGGATCATCGCTAGGCCGGCCAGCATCAGCCCGTCGAGCGTCAATGTGTGTCGGGGCCTGTACTTTTCGAGCCAGACGAGCGCCGCCCCGACGGCGAACTCGCCGATCCGGAAATGGGCGAAGTAGAAAACCGCCGCCGCGTCGTTGTCGAGCGTCCGGTCGGCCCGGTAGACGCTGATGGCGCCGGCGACCAGCAGGAACAGCGGGACGCCCCATTCGGTGAGGGCGGGAAAGCGCGACCGCTCGACCCGTGGCCGGAGCGCCAGAAGGGCGACCAGGACGGTCGGCCAGATCAGATAGAACTGCTCCTCGACGCTGAGCGACCACATGTGCAGCAACGGCTTGTAGATCGCGTCGGCGTCGAAATAGCCGCTTTGCCACCAGAAGCAGATGTTCGAGACGAAGAACGTGGTGCAGACGAGCGAATCCGCGAACTCCTCGAAGAAACGCGGCGACAGGATGAAGAACGCGGCGACGAAGCTTGCCACCAGCACCACGAACAGCGCCGGAAACAGCCGGCGGGCGCGGCGGACATAGAAGGTCGCGTAGGAGAAGCGGCCGGCTTCATGGTCGGCGCGGATCAGGCGGGTGATCAGATAGCCGCTGATCACGAAGAACACGTCGACGCCGACGAAGCCGCCGCTGAACGGCGCGAACCCGACATGGAAGAACACCACGACGAGGACGGCAAGCGCACGGAGCCCGTCGATTTCGGGACGGTAGGTCACGCTGGTCATTGCGAGCAGATCCGTACGGCGTGCGGCCACGAAGAAAGCCGGGCCGGCGCGTGCCGGCACGGCTTTTCTTACAAACAGCGCGGCCCGACCTCAAGCGTCGGGCCGGTTTTTCCCGGCGTGTCTGGCCAGCACGTCCTACCGTGGCGTCAGGCCCTCAGCCGCTCGTTCTGCGGATCGAACGGGGATTCCTCGATGACGGTGGCCTTGTAGCGGTCGCCGAGGATCTGGATCTCCAGGTCCGTTCCGATCTCGCCCAGCTCCGGCCGCACCATCGCGAGCGCCAGCGACTTGCCCAGCCGCCAGCCGTAGCCACCCGACGTCGCCCGGCCGACCAGGTCGTCGCCCCGCCAGATCGCCTCGTTGCCGCGCGCGTCGGCGTCCCGGATGCCGTGCACTTCCATCGTCACGAAGCGATTCTGGAACCCCTTCTGCTGCCAGGCGACCAGGGCGTCGCGGCCGATGAAGTCGCCCTTGTTGGGATGCACGAAGCGGTCTAGGCCCGATTCCAGCGCGGAATACTCGATCGACAGCTCGCGTGGGATCAGCCGGTAGGACTTCTCCAGCCGCATGGAATCCATCGCGCGGATCCCGAACGGGCGGATGCCGTAGTCCTTGCCGGCCGCCATGACGAGGTCGAAGATCGTGTTCTGCATATCGATGGGATGATGCAGCTCCCAGCCGAGCTCCCCGACGAAATTGACCCGCATCGCATCGGCGACGGCGCGGCCGACGCTGATGCGCTTACCGGTGAGCCACGGGAAGCTGGCGTTCGACAGGTCGGTGTCGGTGAGCTTCTGTAACACGTCGCGTGCGCGCGGGCCGGCGAGCACCAGCACGCCGAGTTGCGTCGTGACCGGCTGCACGCGGACGCTGCCGTCGCCCGGCAGCAGCTTTGTCAGGTAATCGTGGTCGTGCCGCTCGAAGGCACCGGCGGAGACGAGGTAGTAGCCGTTCTCCCGCGCCTTGTAGACGGTGAACTCCGAACGCACGCCGCCGTTCTGCGACAGCATGTGGCAGAGCCCCAGCCGCCCGATCTTCTTCGGAATGCGGTTTGCGAGGATCGCGTCGAGCCACGCCTCCGCGCCGGGACCGGAGACATGGCACTTGGCGAAGGCGGACATGTCGAGCAGGCCGACGCCCTCGTGCACGGCCTTGCACTCCTCGCCGACGAACGGGAAGTAGTTGGACCGGCGGAACGACCATTTCTCGCGCACCTTGCCGGTCCAGTCGGCGGGCGCGTGGTTGTGGTTCGTCAGCGTGTCGTCGACGGCGAGCTCGTCGGCCGGCACCTCGTAGTCGAGGGGGGCGAACCAGTTCGGCCGCTCCCAGCCGTAGACCGAGCCGAAGACCGCGCCGCGCTGGCGCATCCGGTCGTAGCAGGGCGCCATCTTCAGCGGACGGGCGGCGGCGCGCTCCTCGTCGGGATAGTGCATGGTGAAGACATTGGCGTAGGCTTCCTCGTTCTTTTCCTTGAGGTAGCCGCGCGAGGCGTAGGGGCCGAAACGGCGCGGATCGACGCCCATCATGTCGATGGTCGGCTCGCCGTCGACGATCCATTCGGCAAGCTGCCAGCCGGCGCCGCCGGCCGCCGTGACGCCGAAGGAATGGCCCTCGTTCAGCCAGAAATTCTCGAGGTCCCAGGCCGGGCCGACGATCGGCGATCCGTCCGGCGTGTAGCAGATCGCGCCGTTGTAGACCTTCTTGATGCCGACCTCGCCGAAATAGGGCACGCGGGTGATCGCGGTCTCGATATGCGGTTCCAGCCGCTCCAGGTCCTCCTGGAACAGCTCGTACTCGGCCTTCTCGTCCGGCCCGTCGACATAGCAGCACGGCGCCCCCTTCTCGTAGGGGCCGAGCAGCAGGCCGCCGGCTTCCTCGCGCATGTACCAGGAGGAATCCGACTCGCGCAGCACGCACAGCTCCAGTCCGCCGCTCCGGCGGTGCTCCTGGATCGCCGGGTGCGGCTCGGTGACGATGTACTGGTGCTCGACGGGGATGACCGGAATGTCGAGGCCGATCATCGCGCCGGTCTGGCGAACGAAGTTGCCGGTCGCCGAGACGACGTGCTCGGCCGTTATGTCGCCCTTGTCGGTCTTCACCAGCCAGTCGCCGCTCGGTTGCCGCGCGATCCCGGTCACGCGGGTGTTGCGGTATATCTCCGCGCCCCGGTCGCGCGCTCCGCGCGCCAGCGCCTGGGTCAGGTCGGCGGGTTGGATGTATCCGTCTTCCGGGTGCTGGATGGCGCCAAGCAGGCCGTCGACGTTCACGTACGGCCAAAGCGCCTTGATGTCGGCGGGGCTGAGCTGCTTGACCTCGATGCCGAGCGTCCGGGCGATGCCCGAATAGTACATGTACTCGTCCCACCGGTCCTGGGTGCGGGCGAGGCGGACGTTGGAGACCTTGCGGAACCCCGTGTCCATGCCGGTCTCCTCGGCAAGCTCCTGGTAGAACCGCACCGAATATTTGTGGATCTGCCCGACCGAGTAGGAGAGGTTGAACAGTGGCAGCAGGCCGGCCGCATGCCAGGTCGAACCCGACGTCAGCTCGTTGCGTTCGACCAGAACGACATCGGACCATCCCTTCTTCGCCAGGTGATACAGCGTCGAGACGCCGACGACGCCCCCTCCGATGACGACTGCGCGGGCGTGTGTCTTCATGGTGTCCCCCGATACGCGGTGTCGGACGGGCATCGCCCGAAAACCCTGCTCCGATCCGACATACGCCTCCTTCACGCATGGTGATGATCGGCAGGCGACATCGAGTGTCGCCGATCCGCCAGCGGCAGCGCCCCCTAAGGGGGGAAGCACGGGAACGTCCACGGATATGGGGGCCGAGATGCACGACGGCGGCCGGAGGGGCCGGCCGCCGTCGCTATGCCGTCACCGCCCGCTGCACCCTGGACGGCGTCGGTATTCCTCTAGCGCCGGCGGATCCGGCGTTCGGCCGCGCGCCGGTCGGCGGCGATCTGCCGGACCGCCAGCGACGCGTTGATCTGCATCGGCAGGCCGGCGGCGTATTCGATGTCGCGCCGCGTCAGGCCGATATCGTCGAGAATCCGGTCGTCGAGGGCGGCCATGGTCATGAAGGTCCGCCGCTGCTGGCGCCGCTCGATCCGCCGGCGCAGGCCGTGAAGGACCGATGTCGCAAGCGACAGGAACCCTGTCCGGAAGTTCGGCCGAGCGACCGCTTCACAGCAGGGGGAGGCGCTGTTCTGGTAGGTGCTCATGATGGGTCTCCGGATATTGGGCGGCGAAATCGATGCCGCCGTTTCCGTTGAGTAATATCGGTTGCAAAGACTGTTCAATCAAACGAATTGATTTTAGGCTGGTGTTCAATGAAATTGAACGTAGGGTCGGATCGGGTGACGCCATGACCACATCGGATACCGGCGGGTTGCCGCTTCTAGAGAACGACGTCCTGCGCACGTTCGTCGCGATCGCCGAGACCGGCAGCTTCGCACGCGCGGCGAAAACGGTGTTCCGCACGCCCTCGGCGGTGTCGATGCAGATCCGCAAGCTGGAGGATACGCTCGGCCGGCCGGTATTCGTGCGCGACGGCCGCAGCGTCCGTCTGACGACCGAGGGCGAGGCGCTGCTCGGCTATGCCCGGCGCATATTGCGCCTGTCCGACGAGGCGGTCGGCCTGTTCCGGGCGCCCGCCGTCGAAGGCATCGTGTGCATCGGCACGCCGGACGATTTCGGCACGCGTTTCCTTCCGAACATCCTGAGCCGGTTCGCGCGCAGCCATCCCGGCGTCGACGTCGATGTGACGCTCGACATGTCGAATGCGCTGCTCGGGAGGCTCGACCGGGGCGACCTCGACCTGACGCTGGTCACCTCCGCGTGCGGCCCCGCCGCGCTCGACCGCGGCCAGATCGTCTATACCGAGCCGCTCGTTTGGGCAGGGCTGGAATGCGGCTGCGCCTACGAGCAGCGGCCGATGCCGCTCGCGCTCGCGCCCAAGGGTTGCGCCTGGCGCTCGACCGCGCTTGCCTCCCTGGACAAGGCCGGCATCCCGTCGCGGGCGGCCTACACGAGCCCGCACTGCGCCGGCCAGATGGCGGCGATCTACGCCGATCTCGCCATCGCGCCGTTCCCCGAAAGCCTGATCGAGAAGCCGCTGGAACGCCTGGACGAGCGCCGCGGCCTGCCCGCGCTGGGCGACTATCACATCGTGCTGGCCAAGCGTCAGAACCTCGGTCCGGCGGCCGAGGCGCTTTCCCGTCACGTGGTGGAAAGCTTCCGCGATATCGCCCGCGGCGGGCATACGAAGGCGCCGGCCGACCCGGTGAGCGACGTCGCCGCCGAATAGGGCCTGACGCATAGCGTCCGAGCGGTGGCACTTGAATCGATGGTTTAAGTCCGTAGTCAGCTAAACGGATTTCTCGTGTTTCGGAATCGGCGTTTCAGCCGATCCGGCCAACCCGTTGGTCGGAATCGCGTTTTCCAGGCGTGAAGACCGCGCCCCGTCCTGAATCGATTTGTGAGAAGGGCCTCCGCTCAGGCAGGGTCCGGCCGCGCCCGGCGCCGTTCGCCGCGCCGCCCCCGGCCTTCGCCGGGTAGCGGGGTCTTCGGCGCGGGCAGGGTGACCGCCCGCGCCAGATTGGGGAACGGATCGATCTTGTTGGGCAGCGCCATCGCGGCGACGAAATGTTCCTGGAAGCGAGGCTCCAGCGCCGTTTCGATCTTCTCGATACGGGTGACGAGATCTTCGACTTCGGCGCGGTGGCCGCGGTTGAGGAGGCACATGCGCGCGCCCGTTCCCGCCGCGTTGCCGACGGCCGAGACGTGCTTCAGGTCGCAGTCCGGGATCAGCCCGATCAGCATTGCGTACTTGGTGTCGATATGGGCGCCGAAGGCGCCGGCGAGCTTGATGCGGTCGACATGGGTGCAGCCGTACCGGTCCATCAGCAGCTTCACGCCGGCATAGAGCGCGGCCTTGGCGAGCTGGATCGCGCGCACGTCGTTCTGGGTGATGCGGATCTCCTGGTCGCCCCGCCACAAAAGGTAGGAGAAGGTGCGCCCGTTGGCCTCGATACGCGGCGACTTCGCCGCCAGCGATCCGTCGATCACGCCGTCCTGGGTGATGATGCCGGCCAGGAACATCTCGCCGATCACCTCGATGATGCCCGATCCGCAGATGCCGGTGACGCCGACTTGATCGATCTTCTCGGCGAATTCCTCCTCGTCCGACCATGCCTCGAGGCCGATCACGCGGATCTTCGGTTCCAGCGTTTCGGGATCGATGCGCACCCGCTCGATCGCGCCCGGCGCGGCGCGCTGGCCCGACGAGATTTCCGCGCCTTCGAAGGCCGGTCCCGTCGGCGAGCTGGCGGCGAGGATGCGGTGCCTGTTGCCGAGCACGATCTCGGCGTTGGTGCCGACATCGACCAGCAGCGTGACCTCCTTGCCCTTTTGCGGCCCTTCCGCCAGGGCCGCCCCGGCGGCGTCGGCGCCGACATGGCCGGCGATGCAGGGCAGCATGTAGACGCGCGCGCCCGGATTGACGCCGAGCCCGATCTCGCGGGCGGGGAAGGTGAGGGCGCCGGAGACGGCGAGCGCGAACGGCGCGCCGCCGAGTTCGCGCGGATCGATCCCCAGGAACAGGTGGTGCATGATCGGATTGCCGACGAAGACCGCGTCGAGGACGTCGTCGCGGCTGGCGCCGGCGTCGTTGACGGCCTTGTCGATCAGCCCCTCGATCGCGCCGCGCACGGCGGTGGTGAGCGCCGGCAGGCCGTCGGGGTTCATCATCAGGTAGGAGACCCGCGACATCAGGTCCTCGCCGAAGCGGATCTGCGGGTTCGCGGTGCCGGTCGAGGACACGGTGCGCCCGGTCAGCATGTCGGAGAGGTGGCAGGCGATCGTGGTCGATCCGATATCGACGGCGATGCCGTAGAGCCTGTCGTGGAACCCCGGCCAGATCGACACGATGGTTGGGATGCCCTCGGTATGGACAGCGACGGTCACCTTCCAGTCGCCCTGCCGGAGCAGCCCCTGAACGAGGGGCAGCAGGCGGAACTCGCAGCGCGCGCCGACGAAGCCCCATTGCGCCTCCAGCGCCCGGACCAGCCGGTCGGCGTCGCCGAGCGGCTGTTCCATGTCGGGCTCGTCGACCTCGACATAGCAAAGCTGCATCACCGGATCGCGCGGGATCGGCCGGGCCTCGGCGCGTTTGCGCACCAGCGCACGGTTGGTCTGCGCCTCGATGGGGATGTCGATGACGAGATCGCCCTCGATCAGCGCCGAGCAGGACAGCCGCCGGTCCTCGGGCAGGCCGCGCTTTGCCTTGTAGCGTGCCTCGGTGTCGGAGAACGGCGACAGGTGCGTTGCCGCGCTGGTGATCTTGTGCTTGGCGAACACGCCCTCGGTGACGGAGACCTGGCAGCGCCCGCAGATGCCGCGCCCGCCGCAGACGGATTCGACATAGACGCCAAGCTGGCGCGCGGCTTCCAGGACCGGCGTGCCGAGCGGGAACCGGCCCCGCCGCCCGGAAGGCATGAACAGGACCAGGGCGTCCTTGACCTGCGAGATGTCCTCGCTCATGCCGCCCTCGGCGTAATCGCTCTCGACCGGCTTATCCATACCCGAAAACCCTGAACAAGCCGTTGGTTGGCCGAAGCGCGTCTCCGGCGCGGGTGTCCGCCAATCCGGCGTCTCCGGCCTATACGGCCCGGGCCCGGCGCGCCTCGCGGCCGCCGCGCCTGCGCCCGCCGGCAGCCGGCGCCGCTGTATCCGCCCCCCCGGCCGAAGCGGCGGGGGCGGCGGCCGGCGCGTGGTCGCGATAGGTCCTGATCCAACCGGCGCAGTGGGGATCGGTGCCGTTCAGCACGTTGGCCGCGCGCACCATCTCCATTTCCTGCGGCCGGCAGGGGTTCATGATCGCCGACGTCATGCCGGCGCCGATCACCATGGGGATGAAACCGGCGTTGATGCCGTGCCGGTGCGGCAGGCCGAAGGAGATGTTCGACAGGCCGCAGGTCGTGTTGACCTTCAGTTCCTCGCGCAGGCGCCGCACCAGCCGGAACACCTGCTGGCCCGCGGTGCCCATCGCGCCGATCGGCATGACCAGCGGATCGACGACGACGTCCTCCGCCTTGATGCCGTGGTCGGCGGCGCGCTGGACGATCTTCCTGGCGACCTCGAAGCGGACGTCCGGGTCTTCGGAAATGCCGGTCTCGTCATTGGAGATCGCCACGACCGGCACGTCGTATTTCTTCACCAGCGGCAGGATCGCCTCGAGCTTCTCCTCCTCGCCGGTCACCGAATTGACCAGCGGGCGGCCCTTGGCGACCTGGAGGCCGGCCTCGATGGCGGCGGTGACGGAGGAGTCGATTGACAGCGGCACGTCGACCAGCGACTGCACGATCTCGATCGTCCTGACCAGCAGCGGCGGTTCGGTCTCGTTCGGGTTGACGGCGGTGACGCCGGCGTTGACGTCGAGCATGGTGGCGCCGGCGGCGACCTGCGCCAGCGCGTCGGCTTTCACCGTCTCGAAATTGCCGTCCACCATCTCCGCGGCGAGCTTCTTGCGGCCGGTCGGGTTGATACGCTCGCCGATCACGCAGAACGGCTGGTCGAACCCGATGACGATGGTTCTGGTGGCGGAGGCGACGACGGTGCGCGACATTCACTTGCCCTCCGCGACGAAGGTCTTATGGCCGCCGTTCGCGCCGAACCACGAGCCGCGCTCGGCGAGCCATTCGGCGGTCTTCCTGAGGCCGCCGAACGGAAAGACGTGAAGCTGCACGATCGGGCAAGCCGGATCGGACGCCACATGGGTCTCGATCGGGGCGACGACGCCTTCCGGGCTGAATCCCGACGCCAGCGCCATGACCGAGGTGGCCCGTTTCTTCAGGAAGGCGAGCGAGGGGCCGACGCCGCACAGGGCCGCGTATTTCAGGAGCGTCGTGATCTTGGCCGGGCCGGACACGCCGACATGGATCGGCAGCCGGTTGCTCGCCGCGGCCAGGTCGTGCGCCCAGGAGACGTAGCGCTGCGGATCGAACCCGAACTGGGTGACGATGCGCATGTCGAGGCCGTGCTCGACGGCGAAGGCGTTCTTCTCGGCCAGCGCCTCGGCGATCGTCTGCGAGGACATATCCGGGCTGCCTTCCGGATGGCCGGCGACACCGATCGTCGTGATATCGAACTCGGAGAGGATGCCGGTCCGTAGCACGTCCATGGTCGAGCGCAGGCCGCCGGCCGGGGTGTCGACGCTTCCCGCGACGACCAGCACGTCGGTGACCCCGGCCTCGCCGGTCAGGAGCCGCAGCCGCTCGCGCAGGTCCGCTTCGCCGGCGATGCGGCGGGCCGGCAGGTGCGGCACCGGCGTGTATCCGTCCTGGGCCAGGATCTTCGCGGCGCGGGCGAATTCCGGTATGGGCGACGTGCCGACATCGGTGAGATAGACGCGGGTGCCCGCCGGGAACAGGCCGGCGAGGCGGTCTCCCTCGAGAACCTGTTTCGGGGTCGCTTCGATCGACGCGGCGATACGGAACGGGGGACGGAACGCGGGATCCTGAGAAACCTGGCTTGACGACATGCGAATTTCCTCCGCGGCGCAAAGCGCGATCGAGGGTGGCGTTACGCGAAGTCGGGCCGGCGCGCCTCGGCGATGGCCGGCGGTTCCTGCTTCTTGAGATCCATGATGCGGGACGCCCCGTCGCGAGGTTTGCTTTCTCACGACAGGCAAAGTCTGTTTTGCGACCTGTTTGCCGGGTGTGGCCGCGTTGGGAAAAGTCCATAGATCCCAGTGGGCTAGGGGCTATGTCCCACGCGCCCGTCCATGTCCGTCAGCGTCAGCCCTGCGCGCCCGTCGCGCTGGCGCCCGGTCCGCGCGGATTTCGCCCGGAATCCGCCCTAGGAACGCCACTTGATCGAGCAGCCGATGGAGGCCTGCTGGCCGGCCGGCACCGTGTCGTTTTCGGCCACCTCGATCATCGCCTCGCGCAGCTCGCGGCGGGTATCCGGTCCGCTCGGCTCGCGGCCCGATGAATCGATGCGGCCGCGGTATTTCAAGGTCAGATCCCTGCCGTAGCCGAAGACGTCCGGCGTGCACACGGCCCCGTAGGCACGGGCGACGTCCTGGGTCTCGTCGATCAGGTAGGGAAAGGTGAAGCCGTGGCCGACGGCGAACGCGACCATCCGGTCCGGCGCGTCGTCGGTATAGACGTTCCAGTCGTTCGGCATGATCGCCACGACGCCGACGCCCTTGGCCTGCAGCGCCGCGGAGTCTTCGACGAAGCGGTCGATCACCGCCTTCACATAGGGGCAGTGATTGCAGATGAAGGCGACGACGAGGCCGTTGTCGCCCCTGACGGTGTCACGCGTCCAGGTCTTGCCGTCGGTGCCCTTCAGGCTGAAATCCGGGGCCCGATGCCCGATCTCCCCGGGCGGCGTTGCGGTGCGAACCATGTCTGCCTCCATCGTCGTTCCACGCGGCGTTGACGGAGGACCATAACAAACGGATCCGCACAGAGAACCGTCTCGCGGCATCGGCGCTGGATCATCCCGCCGCGAAACGGTGTTCGCGATGGCAGTTTCCCGCTCGCGCGGCGAGGCGCCCGATCGGTCAAGGCGCGTTCGAATTGCGAACAACCCTCAAAAATTCGAGCCCGAGCGGTTTCGCGTCACCGGCAAGGGTATATATGACCGGGCCGCGCGAGCCCGCGGCCGCGAAACCCGAAGACGCCTGAAGGCGCCCGAAGACGAAGGAGAGTAAGGACATGCGTGAGGCTTTCATCTGCGAGGGAGTGCGCACCCCGATTGGTCGCTACGCCGGTTCGCTGGCCCAGGTACGCCCCGACGACCTCGCCGCCCACGCGATCAAGGAAGTGATGGCCCGTGCCTCCGGCCTGCCCGGCGAGGCGATCGATGACGTCATCTTCGGCTGCGCCAACCAGGCCGGCGAGGACAACCGCAACGTCGCCCGCATGGCCGCGCTCCTGTCCGGGCTGCCGGACACCGTGCCCGGCGCCACCATCAACCGCCTGTGCGGCTCCGGCCTCGACGCGGTCGGCACCGCCGCGCGCGCCATCAAGGCCGGCGAGGCCGAGGTGATGATCGCCGGCGGCGTCGAATCCATGAGCCGCGCGCCCTTCGTCATGGGCAAGGCCGAGACGGCCTTCTCGCGGGCGGCCGAGGTGTTCGACACCACCATCGGCTGGCGCTTCGTCAACCGGCGGATGAAGGCGGAATACGGCATCGACTCCATGCCGGAGACGGCCGAGAACGTCGCCGAGGACTTCCAGATCTCGCGCGAGGACCAGGACGCCTTCGCGCTGCGCAGCCAGGCCCGCGCCGCCGCCGCCCAGAAGAACGGCCGCCTCGCCAAGGAGATCGTCGCCGTGTCGATCCCGCAGAGGAAGGGCGATCCGGTTATCGTCGACACCGACGAGCACCCGCGCGAGACGACGCTTGAGAAGCTGGCGTCGCTCAAGGCGCCGTTCCGCCAGGGCGGCTGTGTCACCGCCGGCAACGCCTCGGGCGTGAACGACGGCGCCGCCGCGCTGATCGTCGCCTCCGCCGAGGCGGTCGAGAAATACGGCCTGAAACCGCTGGTGCGCGTCGTCGGCATGGCGACGGCCGGCGTGCCGCCGCGCATCATGGGCATCGGCCCGGCGCCGGCATCCCGCAAGCTTCTGGACCGGCTCGGCCTGTCGATCACCGACATGGACGTGATCGAGCTGAACGAGGCCTTCGCCGCCCAGGCGCTGGCCGTCACCCGTCAGCTCGGCCTCGCCGACGACGCCGACAACGTCAACCCGAACGGCGGCGCCATCGCGCTCGGCCATCCGCTCGGCATGTCCGGCGCCCGGCTGGCCCTGACGGCGGCGATCGAGCTGCACGAGCGCGATGCCGAAAAGGCGCTTTGCACCATGTGCATCGGCGTCGGCCAGGGCATCGCCGCGGTTCTGGAGAAGGTGTAGGCCTACGCCGCCGGCCCGGCCTCCGCCGGGCCGTCTTGCTCCTCGAATTCGAACCGCAGCTGGTTCTCGTCGAATTCGGTATCGATCGGCGTCAACACCGGGCTGGCGGCGAACACGCCGCCGTCCGTCGTGTGTTCCGGCGCCTCGCGCCGGGCCACGCGGAACACCGAAAACGTGCCGAAGGCGAGCAGCGTCACGCCGAAGAACGTGTAGATCCCGGCCGCGCCATAGTGTTCGATCGACAGCGAGGCGACCGGCCCGGCGACGGCCGATCCGATCGAGAAGGCCAGGATCAGGGTCGCGGCCGCCGGCACGATCGAGGTTTCCGGCAGCCGGTCGTTCACGTGGGCGATGACGATCGAATACAGCGGCATCGCCGCGATGCCGCCGACGGCCATGGCCGCCGCGACGACCCAGATCGGGTTTCCGATGAGATCGAGCAGCAGCGCGACGGACAGCGCGCCGAGGCCGGTCACGACGGCGGTAATAGCGACGACGAAGCGGCGGTCGAACCGGTCCGAGAACCAGCCGAGCGGATACTGGGCCAGCGCCCCGGCGATCAGCGCGCCGGTCATGAAGGCCGGCACGGCCCTGTCTGACAGCCCCAACCGCCCGGCGAACACCGCGCCCAGCCCGAGAAACGCCCCCTGAATGAGCCCGGTCGTGAAGCACCCGACCGTGCCGAACGGCGTTTCGCGGATCAGGCGCGCGAGCGTGTAGCGCTCGACCTCCGTGCCTTCTCCGGAGACATAGGGCGCGCTGAACCGGGTCAGGGTCACCGGGACCAGCGCCACCGACATCAGGATCGAGGCGATCACGAACGGGCCCAGGCCGTCCACCTCGCCGAACGAGGCGAAGAGCGGGCCGACGGCATAGCCCAGGATCGCCACGATGCTGGCGACCGCCAGCAGCTGGCCGCGCACGTTCCGCGTCGCCTTGGCGTTGAGCCAGCTCTCCGTCACCGTCGCCAGCCCGGCGAAGCACAGGCCGGTGACGAAGCGCAGGGCGATCCAGAAATACGGCTCGATCAGCATGCCGTGCGCCAGCACCACGGCGGAGATGATCGAGCTCAGCGCCGCGAAGGCGCGGATATGGCCGAACCGGTCGACGAAGACGGGCGCCCGCAGCGTGCCCAGCGCGTAGCCCAGGTAGTAGGTGGTGGTCATCGCCCCGACCACGGTCAGCGAGAAGCCGGCGGATTCGGCGCGCAGGGCCAGGATCACGAACTGCAGGCTGTTGCCCGCCAGCAGGATCGTGAGGCTGGTGAGGAGCGCGGTGACGGACAACAACAGCGGTCGCATCGAAGCACCTTGCCGGAAGAGGAAAATGGGGAATCGCCCGCGGCCCGGCGGGGCCCGGGCGTCACGGCGCGAAGACGGTGGCAGGCGGGAAGCTAGCCCGCGGCGGCGGCGCGCTGGTTGTGCAGCCGGCGCATCAGCTCCTTGGCGGTGTCGACCGTCACCGCCGCGTCGCGGCAATAGGCATCCGCCCCGACCGCCCTGCCGAATTCCTCGTTGAGCGGCGCTCCGCCGACCAGCACGATGTACTTGTCGCGCAGGCCCTTCTCCTTCAGCGCGTCGATGACGACCTTCATGTAGGGCATGGTGGTCGTCAGCAGGGCCGACATGCCGAGGATGTCGGGCTGATGCTCCTCGATCGCCTCGAGATACTTCTCGACGGGATTGTTGATGCCGATGTCGATCACCTCGAAGCCGGCGCCCTCCATCATCATGCCGACGAGGTTCTTGCCGATGTCGTGGATGTCGCCCTTCACGGTGCCGATCACCATCTTGCCGACCTTGGGCGCGCCGGTCTCGGCGAGCAGTGGCCGCAGGATCGCCATCCCGGCCTTCATGGCGTTCGCCGACAGCAGCACCTCGGGCACGAACAGGATGCCGTCGCGAAAGTCCTCGCCGACGATGCGCATGCCCTCGACGAGCGCCTTGGTCAGCACGTCGTAGGGCGCCCAGCCGCGCGCCAGCAGGATGTTCACGCCGTCCTCGATCTCCTCCTTGAGGCCGTCGTAGAGGTCGTCGTGCATCTGCTGGACGAGGTCGTCGTCCGCAAGCGAGGAAAGATCGATATCGTCGTCAGACATGCGCGAAACCCCGACGCGAAGGACGCGGCCAGCAAAGCCGATTACCGGGGATTATTCGGCACATTCGTCACGAGTCGTTTCCTGGAACCGACTTCCCGGGTCGTAATTGCGACGATCTGTCCGGGGGAGGGGGGGGAAGGGGGGGCTGCGGGTATGGAAGTCCTCGGCGCCGAGCGGCCGTTCCCAACGCATCCTGCAATTTTCCGGCAAAGTCGGACTAACCAGCTATCGGATCAGGCGCTGATGGGCCAAGTTCGCGGATGAAGTTGCTCGCATGGAGTATGGCTTGATCGTATTGTCTTTGCGCTGGCGTAATGCCAACCGAAAGGGCATCGCGCGCTGGCATCCGTCGCGAGTAGGTCAAGATCAAAGTTCCGGGCTTCCTTTCTTGGGGCACTGCCTTGACCCTCGTTATTCCGACGTAGAATAGGCGGCGTTGCTCTTCAAGATGTTGTGCCGCCTCGGCAGGTGTCGATTCCGCTTCGGCAGGCCTCGGCAAAAGACCCTGAACGCACCCGGCGATGATGGTGACCGGCGCACTTAGGCCTTTGCTCTTGTGCAGGCTCATAATTCGAACATCCTCGATCTCAGTCGGGATTTCCGGCTGACTGATTGTTGTTGAAAGTTTGCGGAGGAATTCCTCACGAACTTCGGCGTCCATCGCGTCAAGGATGGCAATTGCCAGTTCGCGAATATCGCGGGTCGAATCCTGACCGTCCGGAAACAGTTGATCGACAACACTCCTGAGATCGGGAAGCACTTCGAGGTTATCGAGAGCTTGGATGATTTCGCGGAACGAAGCGATGATTCCGTTAGTGTAGGGCAGACGAAGTACACCGCTCTCAAGCTGTATCATCGCTGACCATGGCGTAGCACCGGTGTTTTCACAGTGCTCGCGGACGCGACGATAGCCGGCTGCGTGCCAGTTGCTGCCGTTCGCGCCAACAAGCCAACGTAGTGCAACTCGATCTTCCCTGTTCACGAACAGCTTGAGAAGCGCAAATGCCCGTTGTGCATCGTCGTGGCTCAACTCCGACTCCGCGTAATATGACTTGGTCGGAACGTCCCGCGCCACCAAGGCTTCATACAAAGGCCTGCCAAAGGCCCTACTTTGGGTGAGCACGAGAATGTCGCCCGCAGGCGTTCCATCGGCTATCATTTGTGCCACTAACTCGGCGACACCGACGACCTCCTGCGAAATAGTTGGGTACTGGATAATCCGAACGTCACCTGCACCATTAGCGGGTATCGGATTGAGTGGTCGTGGAACAGGTCGCTGGACGTTGTGACCAATCAAACTGTTAGCCATTTCTACCACTTGCGTTGGGCACCGTCGGCATTCCTCAAGGCCGAGATCATCGGCGCCTGCGTTGGTATCGAGCCATTCTCGAATGCCTTCCGGATGTGCATGTTTGAAGCCATAGATCGATTGGTCGTCATCACCAACAATGCAGACATCAGCGTCTTCAGAAAGTAAATTGATAACGCCTTGTTCCGCTCGATTCAGGTCTTGGTATTCATCAACTAGAATATGGTTATACTCTCTTCGTTCGGCTGCGGTGGGGTTGGCGTGTAGATATTGATAAAGCTGAGGAATAACCTCACCGATCAACATGGCCTCATGAAATATTAGCCATTGAAGCAGGTCGGCTTGAAAGGCAGAATCAGCGCGGCCGGTGGCATATCCTGGTTGCTGATGCTGAAGTCGAGCCCAAGCAGCCTCATAAGCCATTCTGAGCTTCTTGACCGCCATTTTGCCGCCGTGCGCAGCCATCAGGTCGCAGATCAAGGGCTCAAGTTCAAATTCGTTAAGCGGGCGCGGAATTCGACCTGTTGCGCTCAGAACATGGTTTCGCATTAACATTCGTAGGGCAAGACTGTGAAGAGTAATGCCTTCGAGTTCATCGCAGCCGGGCACCTCCATGCCAACAAGCTCGCGATGCAGGTCTTCGGCAGCTACTCTTGTGAAAGTAACGGGCAGTATCGCATTTGGTGCGACGCCATTCTCTAAGAGCCTGGCAACGCGCCGTTTCATTGCGAAAGATTTCCCGGTTCCGGGACCTGCGACGACCCTTACTCGAGGATTTGCAGACGCAGCGATCTGATATGCGGGGGTTGCTGGACTAAGATCATCGGACCAAGCCATGAAGTCACCCAAAAACCGTATCTGGCTTACAAAAATTCAGGCATACCGTAACGTCATGCGCCGCGTTCCGCATCTATAAATTGTACGAATGTCCGAGTGCCTTTCGACGCGGGATACAGCTGCCCCTCCCGCAAGCCCGGTCTCCCCCCCAATCCCTACACCAGACTTGATCGCGGCCACCGGACGTAATATTGGTTCGCCGGCTTCCCCGGCCGGACCGTCCGCGCGTCCGGCGACAGGAGGGGGCAGTGGACGCGTGATCCTGAAAGGCGGGATTGCCGATGACAGCGAAACAGTTTGATGAGCTGGCTCTGAACGGAACCGGGCGTCTCAGCCGCCGGTCGTTCCTGGCCGGATCCGCCGCAACCGTCGGCGCCTTCGGGCTTGCCGGCGGATTGGCCGGCTGCCAGACCGACGGCGGCATGACCCGCGCCGAGGCCGCGCTGGCCTACGGGCCGCTGCCCGACGAGCAGTTCGCGGTGCCCGCCGTCGATCTCGACCGGATCGATCGCAAGTTCTATCGCCGCACGGTGCGCTACGAGACGAACGAGGCGCCGGGCACGATCGTCATCGATCCCAACGAGTACTACGTCTACTTCGTCGAGGAAGACGGCTACGCCACGCGCTACGGCGCCAACGTGCCGAAGCCGGAATTCCTGTGGGACGGCACGGCCTATGTCGGGCGCAAGGCCGAATGGCCGGTGTGGACGCCGACCCGCGACCAGATCGGGCGCGACCCCGAACTGAAGAAATATGCCGGCGGCATGCCGCCCAGCCTCGAGAACCCGCTCGGCGCGCGCGTCCTCTATCTCTACCAGGACGGCAGGTACACGCTCTGCACGATCTACGCGACGATCTTCCCGCACACGATCGGCCAGGGCGTGTCGAGCGGCTGCGTCGGCCTGCTCACCCAGGACATGCTGCACCTCTACGCGCGCGCCCCGGTCGACACCAACGTCGTGATCCTGCCTGCCTAGGCAGGCAGGCTTAGGGGCTGCCGGCTTAAACGGCAGCCGCTCCCGTCACGCCTGCCTGCCCTGCCGGCCGCTCCCGTCCTCCTTCCCATCTGCCTTCCCATCCGTGCCGATGTTCCCGGCGCGTCGCGCGTATGCCGCTGCCGGGATAAGGCCGGCGGGCGCGGCGCGTTAGCATTTCCCCAGAGCACGGTCAGGCCGGCGCACGGCGCCGAAGGCACGAGGGTTCCCATGAGCGACGTCCGGGATGAGCAGCGCGGCCGCCGGCGCGGTGGCGGCGCCGAGGCGCGGCGCGAGCGCCGTCGAGGCGGCGGCCAGCAATCGCTGCGCTACATCACCCGCAAGGTGCCCCTCTACGAGATCCTTAACGAGGAGGGACTGGCGCTGATCGAGGCCAATGCCGACACGGTGCTGGAAGAGATCGGCATCGAGTTCCGCGACGACGAGGAGGCGCTGGCGCTGTGGAAGGCGGCCGGCGCCGATGTCAGCGGCGCGCGCGTCCGTTTCCCAAAGGGGCTGTGTCGCGAACTGATCAGGACCGCCCCGCCGGTCTTCACCCAGGCGGCGCGCAATCCCGAGCGCTCGGTGCAGATCGGCGGCGACGCGACCGTGTTCGCCCCCGTCTACGGCCCGCCCTTCATCCGCAACCTCGACGAGGGCCGCCGCTACGCCACCATCGAGGACTTCCGCAATTTCGTGAAGCTGGCCTATGTGGCCCCGGCGATCCACCATTCCGGCGGCACCGTGTGCGAGCCGGTCGACCTGCCGGTCAACAAGCGGCATCTGGATATGGTCTACGCCCATATCCGCTACTCGGATAAGCCGTTCATGGGCTCGGTGACCCATCCCGAACGCGCCGCCGACTCCGTCGCCATGGCCAGGCTCGTCTTCGGCGACGCCTTCGTCGACAGCAACTGCGTCCTGATCAACCTGATCAACGCCAACTCGCCGATGGTGTTCGACGAGACCATGCTCGGCGCGCTCAAGGTCTACGCCCGGGCCGGCCAGGCGACGATCGTCACGCCCTTCATCCTCGCCGGCGCGATGTCGCCGGTGACGGTGGCCGGAACGCTGACCCAGGTGCTCGCCGAGGTGCTGGCCGGCGCCGCCTTCACCCAGCTCGTGCGCCCGGGCGCCCCCGTCGTGTTCGGCTGCTTCGCCTCGTCGATCTCGATGCAGTCGGGCGCGCCCACCTTCGGCACGCCGGAGCCCTCGCTGGTCTCCTTCGGCGCGGCCCAGCTCGCCCGCCGCCTCGGCCTTCCGTTCCGCACCGGCGGCAGCCTGTGCGGCTCCAAGATCGCCGACGCGCAGGCCGCCTACGAGAGCGCCAACACGCTGAACGCGACGGTTCTCGCCGGCACCAACTTCGTCCTGCATGCCGCCGGCTGGCTCGAAGGCGGGCTGGCGGCGGGCTACGAGAAGTTCGTCATGGACTGCGATCAGATCGCCATGCAGCAGCGCGTCTGCGAGGGCGTCGATCTGTCCGAGAACGGCCAGGCGATGGATGCCATCCGCGAGGTCGGGCCGGGCAGCCACTATCTGGGTTGCGCCCACACCCAGGCCAATTTCGAGACGGCCTTCTACCGCTCGACCATCGCCGACAACAATTCCTTCGAGCAGTGGCAGGCCGAGGGCGAGAAGCGCGCCGACGAACGCGCCAACGCGCTGTGGAAGACGTGGCTCGCCGACTACGAGGCGCCGGCGCTGGACGCGGGCGTGGACGAGGCGCTGCAGGCCTTCATCGCGAAGAAGAAGGAATCGATGCCCGACGCGTTCGCGTGAGCGGGGGCGGCGGGGCTTCCCGCCCCAAGCACCGTGTTCCCTGACGCGCCGCCGCATGGGTCCCGGATCACGTCCGGGACACGCGGCCGTGCTTGGGGCACGGCCGTCGTCAGACAGCAAACCGTGTGCCCCGAACGTGATCCGGGGCCCAGACGACCGCCGCGCGAACTCAGGACGGGTGTTGGATTGCCCGAGTCTTCCTCACCCGCTTAGTCCCGCGAAAGCGGGAAGCGCGCGGGGAGAAGCCGGGCCCGACGGGGCTCAGTGGATTTCCTCTCTTGCCGTCATGCCGGACTTGTTCCGGGCATCCATCGCTACTATCGCTGAGGGCAGTGTTCATCGATTGCCGGGACAGGTCCGGCAAGGACAGGCAGTGGCAAATCGTGACCTCGCTCTACGCAAACCTTTCCGAAGCCGTCGCCGCCCACGGCCTCGCCCTGCGTGGCGGGTTCCATCCCGCGCCGGACGACGCGAGTCCGGACGCGGGCGAGGGGCGGGCGACCCGGACCCTCGTCCTCGTCGGCAATGTCGGCCCGGACCTGTGGCCGCATTTCGCCCCGCATGCCGATGGCGGCCGCGACGCGCTCGACCGCTGGACGCGGGCGACCATCGAACCGATCGCCGACCGGTTCGCGGCGCGCTGCGTCTTCCCCTTCGATACGCCGCCGCTGCCGTTCCAGCGCTGGGCCATGCGGGCGGAGCCGGTGCGGCCTTCGCCGCTCGGCATCCTCATGCATCCCGACCACGGGCTCTGGCATGCCTATCGCGCCGCGTTGCTGTTCGCCGAGGCGGTCGATCTGCCGTCGCCCGACGCGCGGCCGATCCCCTGTGATACCTGCGCCGACAAGCCGTGCCTGACGGCCTGCCCGGTCGGCGCGTTCTCGGGGCAGGGGTATGACGTGCCCGCCTGCGCGGGCCATCTGGCGTCGCCCGAAGGCATCGGCTGCATGACAGGCGGTTGCCGGGCGCGCGATGCCTGCCCGGTTGCCGCCGACCGCAACTACGCGCCCGACCAGATCCGCTTCCACATGGCCGCCTTCAAGCGGGCGGTATGCGGATAAGGCCCTGAATTAGATAAGGCTCTGAATTAATTGTTTTATAATCGGCGCTACATACATCGAGGCGTTGATTTTATCCGATGCCGAAGTGGGGGGCTCTTTGAGAAATTCGGTCAGTGACGCCGCGAGCCTGCCGCTCACGGTCGCGGCAGACAGCGCCGGAGGCGCTTTCCCGGCCGCCGCCAGCGTGAATATCCCACATGTCATCTCGGCAATCCGGGTCGCCGCCGTGCTGGTGGTTCTGCTGGGCGTGTTCCGGGAGGTCTTCGTATACGGCTACGGCGAGGAAACGTTCTTCAAGGAGCTGCGGCAACTCGATCTGGACGACGAGGCCAATGTGCCGACTTGGTTCAGCAGTGTCTTGATGTTCGGTATCTCCGTGACGGCGTTTCTGATCTATCGCGGGTTCAAGGACGGCGGGACGATATTGCGGCTGAGCTGGGCGGGCATTTCCGTCGTGTTCCTGGCCCTGTCGATCGAGGAGGTCGCGGGCTTCCACGAGGCTCTGATGGTGCCCCTGCGACTGGCGCTCGGGGCAGGCGGCGTGTTCCATTACGCTTGGGTTATCCCCGCCTTCTTCCTCGTGTCGATCTTCGTTGTGCTGTCCGTTCCGTTCCTGATCCGGACGCCGCTCAGATATCGAGTCTTGTTCATCGTCGCCGGCGCGATCTACGTCGCCGGCGCGATGGGCCTCGAAATGATCGGCGGGCTGGTCGCGTCGAGCGTCGGCGAAGACGTCTACTACTACGGTTTCATCACGGTGGTTGAGGAAGCGATGGAGATCGCCGGTCTGACGATCTTCGCGGGCGCTGTGCTCGAGTACTTCGCCGCCGACGGGGGAAGGATCGACCTGATCAAGAGTTGAGCGGGGGTCACCCCCGCATCCTCAGCCCCTCCGGATCGAACAGCGGCTCGGGCTGGATCGTCGCCGGCCGGCGCTCGCCGATGATCTCGATCTCGAACCCGCCGCCACCGCCGGCATCGGCACCGCCGTTGGCGAGCCCGGCCGGGATGTAGCCCTGCGCCAGCGAGGCGTCGACGAAGTGGCCGTAGCCGCCGGACGTCACCCAGCCGACCACCGCGCCGTCGTGCCAGATCGGCTCGTCTCCGATCACGTCGGCATCGTCGGCGTCGACCACGAAGGTGACCCGTTTCAGCGTCGGTGCGTCCTTCTCCTTCGCCGCCGGCTCCCGGCCGATGAAGTCGTTCTTCGACAGGTCGACGAAGCGTTCGAGACCGGCCTCGAACGGACCGTAGATCGGCCGCAGCTCGCGGAACCAGGTCGGGAAGTTCTTTTCTAGCCGCATCGACAGCAGCGCCCGCATGCCGAAATTGACGATGCCGTGCGCCGCGCCGGCCTCCATGATCGTCTGGTAGAGCCGCCGCTCGTATTCGGGCGCAACCCAGATCTCGTAGCCCAGGTCGCCGGTATAGGTGATGCGGCCGACCATGGCGGGCACCGCGGCGAGATCCATCTCGCGGAAGGCCATGAATGGGAACGCCTTCGAGGAAACGTCCGCGTCGGTGAGCCCGGCCAGCACGTCGCGCGCCTTCGGCCCGGCGATCGACAGGCCGACGAGGCCCATGCCGAGCGCCTCGATCGTCACCGACCCGTCCGCTGGCAGGTGCTGCTCGAACCAGCGCATGTGATGGACCTGCGCCTGGCTCGATCCGAACATCATGAAACGCTCGTCCGACAGCTTGGCGATGGTGAAGTCGCCGATCAGCTTGCCGTTTTCGTTCAGCATCGGGGTCAGCACGATGCGCCCGGTGCGGGGCATCCTGTTGGTCATCAACGCCGACAGCCAGGCCTCAGCGCCCGGCCCGGTGATCTCGTACTTGGCGAAGTTGGCGATCTCGGTGACGCCGACACCCTGGCGCACTGCCATGACCTCGGCCTTCACGTGCGCAAAGTCGTTTGAGCGGCGGAACGAGACGATGTCCCGCGGCGCGACGCCCTCCGGCGCGAACCACAAGGGCGTCTCCAGCCCCCAGGAATCGCCCATCACCGCGCCCTGGGCGCGCATGGTGTCGTAGAGCGCGGTGGTCTGGATCGGCCGCGCCGCCGGCAGCTCCTCGTTCGGGAAGCGGATCGAGAAGCGGCGCGAATAGTTCTCCTGCACCTTGGCATTGGTGTAGCCGAGCGTCGCCCAATCGCCGAAGCGGGCGACATCCATCGCCCAGACGTCGAAGCCCGGATCGCCGTCGACCATCCAGTTCGACAGGGCAAGGCCGACGCCGCCGCCCTGGCTGAAGCCAGCCATCACCGCGCAGGCGCACCAGAAGTTCCTCAGGCCCCGGACCGGTCCGACCAGCGGGTTGCCGTCTGGCGCGAAGGTGAACGGGCCGTTGATGATCTGCTTGATGCCGGCGTGCTCGAAGGCGGGAAAGTGGGAGAAGCCCACTTCCAGCGACGGCGCGATGCGTTCGAGGTCGGGCACGAGCAGTTCCTGGCCGAATTCCCAAGGCGCCTGGCGTGGCGACCACGGCCGGCAGGCCGTCTCGTAGGTGCCCATCAACATGCCTCCGCGTTCCTGGCGGATGTAGATCTCGCCCTCGAAGTCGATGGCGTGGACGACTTCCTTGCCGGTCGCCCGGTTGATTTCGGCGACCTCGGGCATGTCCTCGGTCAGGACGTACATGTGCTCCATGGCGAGCACAGGCAGCTCGAGGCCGACCATCCGGCCGACCTCGCGCGCCCACAAGCCGCCGCAATTGACCACGTGCTCGGCATGGATCGTGCCCTGCTCGGTGACCACGGTCCACGTGCCGTCCGAGTTCTGGGTGAGATCGGTGACGCGGTTGCGCAGCACGATCTCGGCGCCGCCGATGCGCGCCGACTTGGCGTAGGCATGCGTCGTGCCGGACGGATCGAGATGGCCCTCGATCGGGTCCCAGAGCGCGCCGACGAAGTGCGACTCGTCGATCAGCGGCAGAAGGTCCTTCGCCTCTTTCGGCGAGATGATGTCGAGCTCCATGCCGAGATAGCGACCGCGCGCCTTCGCCATCTTCAGCCATTCCAGCCGCTCGGTATTGCCGGCCAGCTGCAGGCCGCCCGTCAGGTGCAGGCCGCAGGACTGACCGGAAATCTCCTCGATCTCCTTGTACAGGCCGATCGTGTAGGCCTGCAGCTTGGCGACGTTCGGATCGCCGTTCAGCGTGTGGAAGCCGCCGGCGGCATGCCAGGTCGATCCCGAGGTCAGTTCCGATCGCTCGATCAGCACTACGTCTTTCCAGCCGGCCTTGGTGAGGTGGTACAGAACGCTGCACCCGACGACGCCGCCACCGATCACGACGGCCTGTGCATGGCTTTTCATCGGCACTCGGTCCTTCTCGACAGGGCAAAGCGTTTGATGGGAACGTCAGTCATGGAGATGCTCCGAAACCGGCCTAGAAGTCCGTTGGCGCCCCGCCTTCGGCGATGCGCCGCGCGACGAAAGCGTCGATCTCTTCCGCGATAGCCGGGTCGAGCGGCGGCGGCTCGTACTGGGCGAGGGCCTCCTGCCACAACCGGTGGGCCTTCTCGTACGCCGTCGGCCCGCCGGCCTCCGACCAGGTCTCGTAGTTGCGCCAATCCGACAGGAGCGGCGCGTAGAAGGCGTCGCGATAGCGCGCCTGGGTATGCGGCGTACCGAAGAAATGGCCGCCGGGCCCCACGTCGCGGATGGCGTCGAGCGCCAGCGTATCCGTGTCGACGACGATCGGCTCGAGATACTCGGCGACCATCTGCAGCAGGTCGACGTCGAGGATGATCTTCTCGTAGGACACCGTCAGGCCGCCTTCCATCCAGCCGGCGGCGTGTTTGATGAGATTGCCTCCGCCCATGATCGCGCCCCACAGCGAGAACACCGACTCGTAGGCCGCCTGCGCGTCGAGGGTATTGGCCGCGCAGGTGTTGGAGGTCCGGTAAGGGAGGTTGTACCGGCGTGCCAGTTGGCCGCCGACATTGGCCGCCTTCATGTATTCCGGCGTGCCGAAGGCCGGCGCGCCCGACTTCATGTCGACGTTCGAGGTGAACCCGCCATAGACGACCGGCGCGCCCGGCCGCACGAGCTGCGTGAAGGCGATGCCGGCCAGCGCCTCGGCGTTCTGCTGGGCCAGCGCGCCGGCAAGTGTTACCGGGGCCATTGCGCCGGCGAGCGTGAAGGGCGTCACCACGATCACCTGGTTGCGGCTCGACATCTCGATGATGCCCTGCAGCATCGGCGTATCGAGCCGCAGCGGCGACGACGAATTGATGATCGAGAGCACCGAGGGTTGGCGTTCCAGCTGCTCGTCCGTGACGCCGCGCGCGATGCGCGCGATCTCGATGCCGTCCCGGTTGCGTTCCTTGCCGAGCGAATAGACATGGAAGACCTTGTCGGTCAGGGTCGCGAAATCGCGCAGGCATTCCAGGTGCCGGATCGAGGCATGCAGGTCGACCGGCTCCACCGGATAGCCGCCGGTCAGATGGATGATGTTGAAACTCTGGGCGAGTTTCACGAGGCTGCGGAAATCCTGCTGGTTGCCCGGCCGCCGGCCGCCATCCATGTCGGAGCAGTTCGGCGCGCTGGCCATTTGCGCGAAGGCGATCCAGTCGCCGCCGAAGCGGACATTGTGCGCCGGATTGCGCGCGTGCATCGTGAATTCCGGCGGACAGGTCGTCAGCGCCTGCATGATCAGGCCCCTGTCGATACGCACGCGGTCCGACCCCGGCTCGACGTCGGCGCCGGCACGCTTCAGGACCGCCTTGGCCTCCTCGTGCATGAAGTCGATGCCGATCTCCTCGAGGATGGTTAGTGACGCATTGTGAATATCCTCGAGCGCGTCGGCGCTTATGATTTCGATGGGCCGATAGGTCATGCGGGGCTGACGGAACGGCTTCTGCTCGAGGCCGCGCGACTGTCCGGCGCGCCGGCTTCGCCCGGTGCGACGGTGGCTCCTTTCCGGTCCATCCGTCAGAATTCCGGTATCCATGGTCAACGTGCTCCGCATCGGCCAGCTGGTCCGTAGGCGCTACGCTGCAGCGATTTCGGCGCCTAGCCAAGCGGTTCGGCGGATCGCTGCCGAGCAACGTCGCGGAAGCGTCCGGACAGGTCGCAATTGGAGTATTAATTCCGTGGGCGCTATTGCCGAGAGGGCGGGGCTACATGTTAGGCTTGTCCAGCCTTGTTTCAGAACAGGACACGCTCGGCCGGGGCAACGAACCGAACGCCCGCCGCGGAGCCTCTAAGAAAATACGCGGAGAGCGGGGGTCGCCGGACGCGAGGGTCGGCAATAATGGGAGTTATTTATATGACGAAGAGCGACAAGCCACGCCGCCTGCACCCGAAGGTGCGGGAGGCCAAGGATCTTATGGATCGCGGTCGAATGGACCGCCGCGAATTCGTACGCGTCGCGGCGCTGCTGGGGGTATCTGCCACCGCCGCCTACGCCATGGGCGGCGTCACGCCGTCCTTCGCCCAGCAGGGTGATCTGCCGTTCCCGCAGGACGATTCCAACGCGAAAGAAGGTGGCATCCTCCGTGTTGCCATGCAGGTCCAGAAGATGGAAGACCCGGCGACCTATTCGTGGGTCGAGATGTCGAACCAGACCCGGCATATGCTGGAACACCTGACCTTCACGACGCCGGACAACGTGACCCAGCCGATGCTCGCCGAGAGCTGGGAAGCCTCGGACGATCTGAAGACGTGGACGTTCAAGCTGCGCAAGGGCGTCATGTGGCACAACGGCGACGAGTTCACCGCCGACGACGTCATCTTCAACATGACCCGCTGGATGGACCCGGACGTGGGCTCCTCCAATATCGGCCTGTCCACCTTCGCCTCGATGGTCGAGGAAAAGGACGGCAAGAAGCAGATGCTTCCCGGCGCCCTGGAGAAGGTCGACGACTATACGGTCCGCCTCAACCTGTCGAAGCCCGTGCTGTCCGTCCCGGAAGACCTCTACAACTATCCGACCGCCATCGTGCACCGCAGCTTCAAGCCGCCGCTTTCGGACAATCCGATCGGAACCGGTGCCTACACCATGACCAACCTCAAGGTCGGCGAACGCTGCGAACTGAAGCGGGTCACGGAAACGGCGGACGGCAAGCCGTTCCAGTACTGGGGCGGCAAGGTCTATCTCGACGAAATCCACTACTACAATTTCGACGAGGACAACCAGCTGACGGCCTTCGCGTCCGGTGATGTCGACGCCATCTACGAATTCGGCATCGAGCAGTTCGAGCTTGCCGAGGCGCTGGACGGCGAGATCATCGAGGCGCGCACCGCGCAGACGCTGTGCTGCCGCATGCGCGTCACCGAAAAGCCCTTCGACAACGAGAAGCTGCGCCAGGCCGTCATCGCGGCGACCGACAATTCGGTCTATCGCGACCTGGTGTTCCAGGGACGCGGCGATATTGGCGAGAACCACCACGTGTCGCCGATTCATCCCGAGTACTACGAGCTTCCCGGTCTGAAGCGCGACGTGGAGAAAGCCAAGCAGCTGCTCACGGAAGCCGGCTATCCGGACGGCATCGAGCTGACCATCGACGTCGGCAACACCGATGGTCCCTGGCACCAGACGGTGACCGAGATCATGCGCGACCAGCTGAAGGACGCCGGCATCACGCTGAACATCAACGTCATGCCGCCGTCCAAATACTGGGAGATCTGGGACAAGACGCCGTTCGGCGCCACCGCCTGGACGCACCGTCCGCTGGGAACCATGGTGCTGTCGCTCGGCTATCGCAGCGGCGTGCCGTGGAACGAGACGGCCTTCGCCAGCGAGGAGTTCGACAACGCGTTGAATGACGCCGAGGCGGTCCTCGACACCGAAGAGCGCCGCGAGAAGATGAAGAAGGTGGAGCAGATCCTTCAGGATGCCGCCGTCATGGTGCAGCCCATCTGGCGCCCGGTCTTCACGATCGCCGCCAAGAAGGTGCACGGCTATCCGCCGCACCCGACGCAGTATCATCAGTTCAACAAGGTCTGGCTGGAAAGCTGATCTGAACTGTGGCCGCCGCGCCCGCCGACAGGCGGGTGCGGTATTCCCGCCGCGAAAGAACCGTCGCTAATCAAGGGAAACTCTCCCAAAGGACGGCGTCGCGGGGGAATGTGAGGGGACGGCAGACTATGCTCAATTTAATTTTCCGCCGTTTGGGGCAAATGGTCCTGATCATGGCGGTCGTTTCATTCGTTCTGTTTCTTGTATTTGATAGTGATAAGTTCAAAAAACAGATTGCCGTCAATGAATTAGGCGGCTTTGGCGTGCAAGCGCTGACCGAACAGGAATACCAGGACTGGCTCACCGCGAAGGGCCTCAACGTCCCCTTCTACGAGCGCTATGCCGACTGGGTGGTCGACGTCTTCCGAGGCGACTTCGGGTTTTCGTTCGAGAAGAACACCGAGGTCGGTCCACTCCTTGCCGAGCGCCTGATCGCCACGGGGATACTCGGTTTCTGGGTCTTCGCGCTGATGATCCCCATCGCGCTGATAACCGGCGTCGTCGCGGGGATGAAGGAGGGGTCGTTCCAGGACCGGGCGGTATCCTTCATATCGGTCTTCACCACGTCGATACCGGAGATCGCAACGGCGATTTTCCTCACCGTCATATTCGCCCTGGGGCTCGGGTGGCTGCCGACCAAGTCAGCGATGACCCAAGGCTTCGACTGGACCCAGCTGGTTCTGCCGGTGATGACCCTGGTGCTTTACGATTTCGGCTACGTCGCCCGCATGACGCGGGCCTCCATGGCCGAGGTGATGACGTCCCAGTACATCCGCACGGCGATCCTGAAGGGCATCCCCTATAGCCGCGTGATCATGCGCCATGCCCTGCGCAACGCGCTGATCGCGCCGTTCACCGTGATCGTCCTGCAGCTCAACTGGCTGTTGTCGGGCGTCGTCGTGGTCGAGGTGTTCTTCCAGTACAACGGCTTCGGCAAGATGCTGCTCGATGCCGCCTTATTCGGCGATATCTACGTCATCCAGGCCGGCACGCTCGCCGCCGTCTTCGTCGCCGTGTTCTCACAGATCATTTCGGACGTGGGCTACACGCTGCTCAACCCGCGTATCAGGTTCAGTTGAGGGGAGGCGATAGATGAGCGCGACCGCAGAAAGCCCCGTGGCGGCCCCGTCGATCCTGGCCCGGCTGACGCAACCCAGGCCCTTGATCGTCCTGATTCTTCTGATGTGGCTGCCGCTGATCACCTACGTGATGTTCGGCTCCATGATCGGACCATCGAAGGACATCGTCCTGCTCCCGGCCGTACCGGCGACGATCCTGCTCTATGTGCTTGCGGTGCGGGCGTGGTGGGAATCGAAGATCGCCGTGATCGGCGCCAGCCTGGTGTTCTTCTGGCTGTTGATGGCGGTCACCGCGCCATATCTGCCGCTGATCGATCCCAATCAGCCGATTGCCCCGTTCACGCTGCCGTTCTCGGAGAAGAAGGATATCTTCTTCTGGCTGGGAACGGACTACAAGGGGCGCGACATGCTCTCGCGCGCCATCTGGGGCTGCCAGCGGGTGATCGTCTGGGGCGTCACGGCGACGCTCGTCGCCTATGTCGTCGGCACCGCGTTCGGCCTGCTCGCTGGCTATCTCGCCGGCTGGTGGGACGAAATCATCTCGTTCATCGCCAACATCCTGCTGTCGTTCCCGGTGATGGTGCTGTTCATCCTGATCCTGAACTATCTCGGGCAATCGGGCTTCAACATCGTCATCGCAGTCACCTTCGCGTCGGCGCCGGCGATCATGCGCATCGTTCGCGGCCTGGCCCTCGACATCAAGTCGCGGGACTACGTCTATGCGGCCCAGACACGCGGCGAGCATCCGATCTGGATCATGGTGGTCGAGCTCCTGCCCAACGTGCGCGGGCCGATCATCGTCGATGCCTGCCTGCGTCTCGGCTACACCACGGTCGCCATCACCACGCTGACCTTCCTGGGGCTGGGCCTTCAGCCACCGGATCCCGATTGGGGCCTGATGATCAAGGAAGCCGCCAATACGGCGATGATCTTCAAGTTCTCGTACATGCTGATCATCCCGGCGCTTTCGGTGTCGACGCTGATCCTCGGCTTCAATCTGATGGCCGACGGTCTGCGCGAAATGAGCCTGCGGGACTGAGGGGGCAACCATGACCGATCAGACGCCGGTTCTCGAATGTCGCAACCTGTCGATTTCCTACTTCACCCGCGCCGGCGAGATTCCCGCCGTCGTCGACTTCAACCTCACGCTGATGCCGGGCGAGGCGCACGGCATCGTCGGCGAGTCGGGGTGCGGCAAGTCGACGGTCGCCCTCGCGATCATGCAGTATCTCGGCCAGAACGGCCGGATCGTCGGTGGCGAATTGCTGTTCAACGGACGCGACATGCGCGCCATGAGCGAGGAGGAGCTTCGCAACCTGCGCGGCTCCCGGATCGCCATGGTCTACCAGGAGCCGATGGCCTCGCTGAACCCGGCGATGAAGATCGGCGCGCAGCTGGCCGAGGTGCCGATCTATCACGACGGCGTTTCGAGCCAGGAAGCCCTCGCCCGCGCCGAGGAGATGCTGGCCAACGTCAACCTGCCGGATCCCGTGCGGATCATGGATTCCTATCCGCATCAGATTTCCGGCGGCCAGCAGCAGCGCGTGGTCATCGCCATGGCGTTGCTGTCGAATCCCGAGCTTCTGCTGCTCGACGAGCCGACCACCGCACTGGACGTGACCGTCGAGGCCGGGATCGTCGAGCTGATCAAGGAAATCTCGGCGAAGTTCGGCACCTCGATGATCTACATCTCGCACAATCTCGGGCTGATCCTCGAGACGTGCGATCGCATCACCGTCATGTATTCGGGCGAGGCGGTCGAGGTCGGCGACATCGATACCGTCTTCAACAACATGCGCCATCCCTATACGCGCGGCCTGTTCGCTTCGATCCCGCTGCCCGGCGCCGACAAGAACGCCCATCCGCTCGTCGCCATCCCCGGCCAGCTGCCGTTGCCGCATCAGCGGCCGACCGGCTGCTACTTCGGGCCGCGCTGCCAGTTCTTCGAGGGCGGACGCTGCGATCTCGGCCTGATCCCGATGGAGAAGGTCGACACCGGGGCGGAGCATTTCGTGCGTTGCGTGCGCTGGCAGGAGATCGACTGGGACGCGACCAAGCCGAAGGCCGACGAACGCCCGCCGGTGGAGCCGGGCGATGTGGTGCTGAAGGTCGAGGATCTAACCAAGCACTACGAGATCGAGGAGTCCGCCCTGTTCGTCCTCGGCGCCGGCGAAACCAAGACCGTCAAGGCCAACGAGGAGCTCAATTTCGAGGCCCGCGAGGCGGAAACCGTGGCGATCGTCGGCGAATCCGGCTGCGGCAAGTCCACCTTCGCCAAGGTGCTGATGGGGCTCGAGGAAGCGACCGACGGTGGCGTGCTCCTCGGCAATCTGGACCTGGCCAACCTGCCCGTCGACAAGCGCAAGGCACAGACGATCGCCAAGCTGCAGATGGTCTTTCAGAACCCGTTCGACACGCTCAATCCCAGCCACACGGTCGGCGGCCAGATCGCCCGCGTCATCAAGAAATTCGGCGTCGAGACGGACAAGGAAAAGATCCAGGAACGGGTCTTCGAGCTTCTCGATATCGTCAAGCTGCCGCGCGATTTCGCCAAGCGGCGGCCGCGTCAGCTGTCCGGTGGACAGAAGCAACGCGTCGGCATCGCCCGCGCCTTCGCCGGCAATCCGGAGGTGGTGATCGCCGACGAGCCGGTCTCCGCCCTCGACGTCTCGGTCCAGGCCGCCGTCACCGAGCTTCTTATGGACATCCAGCGGGAGCATCGCACGACGCTCCTGTTCATTAGCCACGACCTGTCGGTGGTGCGTTATCTCGCCGACCGCATCGTCGTGATGTATCTCGGCCAGATCATGGAGCAGGGCACCACCGAGCAGATCTTCGCACCGCCCTATCACCCCTATACCGAAGCGTTGCTCTCGGCCGTGCCGATCGCCGACACGCATATCGAGAAACGCAAGGTGTTGCTGACCGGCGAGCTTCCCTCGCCGTCCAATCCGCCGAAGGGCTGCCCGTTCTGTACGCGCTGCCCCTATGTCATCGAGGGCCTGTGCGACAAGCGCAAGCCGCCGAACAGGCGGATGGCCAGCGGTCACTACATCTTCTGCCACCTCGACGAGGTGACGCTCAACGACATGGAGCCGGTGATCAAGGTCGCCGACGCGGAAAAGGACGAACCGGCGCCGGCGTGATCGGCGCGCCGTCGAGCAATCCGGCGGCCGTCGCATTTTCGCGCAATTTCGGTCGCG
This sequence comes from Microbaculum marinisediminis, assembly GCF_025397915.1. Lineage (NCBI taxonomy): Bacteria > Pseudomonadati > Pseudomonadota > Alphaproteobacteria > Hyphomicrobiales > Tepidamorphaceae > Microbaculum > Microbaculum marinisediminis. The sequence continues at coordinate 290,935 of NZ_JALIDZ010000002.1, read as the reverse complement.
AAACCGTCGCGCGCTGTGCGTTTCCCATCGTAGATTTGGCGCAGTAGGCTCTTGAATACGGGCCGCTCGCGAGCGGTCTGTGAAGGGAACGCGTCGTCATGCGTGGTTTCGCCCTCAACCGCACGCCCGCCTTCGTCGTCGGACCGGGCCGGATTTCCGAGATCGGTGCCGAAGTCGCCGAGATGTTCAGCGGCGACGCGACCGTCATGCTCGTCGCCGATCCGGGCCTGGCGCCGCTCGGGATTACCGAGAGGGCCATGGCCGCGCTCGCCCGGGGTGGCCATCGCGTCGTCCTGTTCGAGGATATCACCAGCGATCCCCAGGAGACGCAGGTCGCCGCCGGCGCCGCGAAGGCGTGGCAGGTCAAGGCGCGCGCCGTCGTCGGGCTTGGCGGCGGCTCGGCGCTGGACGCCGCCAAGATGATCGCCGTGGCCTCGGTGGCCGATCGGGCCGTCGAGGACTACCGCCTGGCGGACCATCCGCTTCCCGCCCGCCGCGTGCGGCTGATCTGCGCGCCGACCACGGCCGGGACCGGGTCCGAGGCGACGGCCATCTCGGTCCTGTCTGCGCCCGACCACACGAAATACTGGTACTGGGGCGATCCCCTGAAGCCGGATTTCATCGTGCTCGATCCCGAGCTGACAGTCGGCCTGCCGGCATCGCTGACGGCGGCGACGGGTCTCGATGCGCTGGTCCATGCGATGGAGGCGGCGACCAACCGCAAGGCCAATCCGGGCAACGATCTCTATGCCTTGTCGGCGATCCGGATCGCGGTCGCCTATCTGCCGAGGGCCGTCGCCGAGCCCGAAGACCTTGATGCGCGGATGCGGATGATGCTTGCGGCGTCCTCAGCCGGCGCCGCGATCGACAATGCCGGCACCGCGCTCGCGCACACTGTCGCCCATGCGCTCGGCAGCCTGATGCCGATCCATCACGGCCGCGCGGTCGCCATTGCCATGGCCGCGACGCTGCCCTTCGTGATCGAAGGCAATCCGGGCGGATTTTCCCGTGTGGCCGAGGCGTTCGGCCTGGCGAGCGCCGATGCGCTGCCCGCCCGGTTCTCCGCGCTTCTGGACGAGGTCGGTCTCGATCGCAGCCTGCCTCGCGACATCGACGCCGCGACGCTGGCCGCGCGCATGGCCGCGCCGGAGAACGCCGCCATGCTCAGGGCCACGGCGCGGGAATTTACCGAGGACGACGTGCACGGGCTTGCCGAAGCCGTACTCGCCGCGACGACCCGCGCCGGGCAGGCCGCATGAAGATCGCGGCGATCGAGATCAGCCACCACCGGATCCTGCTCGACCCGCCGTTCCGGGCGAGCTGGGACACCCGCCCGCGCACCGAATTCGAGGCGACGGTCGTCCGTGTAACGTCAGATGAAGGTCTGGTCGGAGTCGGCTCAGGGGACAAGATGGTCGGCTTCGAGGGCCATGAGCATCTTTTCGTCGGCCACGACCCGCTCCGGCTCGAACGGCACGCCCGCGTCCTCGACAACATCGCCTTCCACTACGGCCGCTGCTGGCCGCTCGATCTGGCGCTGTGGGACCTCGCCGGCAAGATCGCCGGGCTGCCGGTCTGGAAGCTCCTCGGCGGCCGATCCGACCGCATTTCCGCCTACGCCTCCTCCGGCACGCTGCGCGGGCCCGACGCGCTCGCCGATGCCGCCGATGCCTACAGCGCCCGCGGCTTCCGCGCCATGAAGATCCGCTTTCATCGCGGCGACTGGCGCGACGACATCGCGGCGCTTGCCGCGGTGCGCGCCCGCCTCGGCGACCGGCTCACCCTGATGGTGGACTGCAATCAGGGCTGGCGCATGCCCTGGGACACCGCCGCGCCCTGGACCCTGAAGGACGCGCTGCAGGTGGCCCGCGAGCTCGAACGCCTCGACGTTTACTGGATGGAGGAGCCGCTGCACCGCGGCGACCGCGCGGGGATGCGGCGTCTGCGCGACCGGACCGACGTGCGCATCGCCGCCGGCGAGATGACGCGCGAGCTCCACGAGTTCCGCGACCTGATCGATGCCGGCGCCGTCGATATCCTCCAGCCCGATGCCGCGCTCGTCGGCGGCATCACCGGCCTGCGCTGCGTCGCCGTCATGGCCGAGGCGCACGGCATCGTCTTCACGCCGCACACCTGGACCAACGGTCTCGGTGTCGCCGCCAACGCGCACCTGACCGCCGGCGTCGCCGCCGCGCCGTTCATCGAGTTCCCCTTCGATCCGCCGGACTGGTCGCTCGAGCGTCGCGATTTTCTTCTCGAAAGCCCGGTCGATATCGACGACAACGGCGATCTGGTGCTGTCCGAGGCCCCCGGCCTGGGCGTGACGCTGGACGAGGAACGGCTGGAGGCGACGCGGATTGGATAGGGGCGTGTGGTCTGGTCGGGATGGCAGGAGCTTGGTGGCAATTTCAGCTGTCATGCCCGGACTCGTTCCGGGCATCCATGAACACGGCGAGCGCTATTGGCAATGGATTGCCGGAACACGTCCGGCAATGACATCCGATTGAGGCGATAGGTGAGAGGACATCGAACGTGAAAACCTACGACGCGATAGTCATCGGCGCGGGTGTGATCGGCGCGGCGATCGGGCTGGAGCTGGCCCGCAAGGGGATGAAGACCCTGAACGTCGACATGGCGCCGGCGGCGGGCTACGGCTCGACGGCCGGCTCCTGCGCTATCATTCGCACCCATTACTCGACGCTGGAGGGCTCCGCCTTCGCCTACGAGGGCTTCCACTACTGGAAGGCCTGGCCGGACTATCTCGCCGCCGCCGACGAGCGCGGCCTCGCCGAGTTCCGGCAGACCGGCTGCATCGTCATGAAGACGGAGGCCAACGGCTATCTCGCCAACGTCAAGGCACACATGGACGCGCTCGGCGTGCCCTACGAGGACCTCGACACCGCCGCGCTGGAACGGAAGGCGCCGTACTACGACCTCCATCTCTTCCATCCGCCCAAGCGTCCCGAGGACGAAGGCTTCGGCGAGCCGACCGGCGGCGAGCTGGCCGGCGCGGTGTATTTCCCCTATGCGGGCTACATCACCGATCCGCAGCTCTCCGCCCACAACCTGCAGCGCGCCGCCGAGGCCGCCGGCGGCGTCTTCCTGTTCAACCGGCGCGTGGTGGAGATCGGCAAGGACGACACCGGCCGCATCGCCGGCGTCACCCTGGACGATGGCGAGCGGATCGCGACGCGCATCGTCGTCAACGTCGCCGGACCGCATTCCTACAAGGTCAACGACATGGCCGGCGCCACCGCCGACATGAAGATCGGGACGCGGGCGCTGAAGCAGGAGGTGGTGCACGTGCCGATGCCGGTCGACGGCTACGACGCGGACGGCATGGTGACGTCGGATTCCGACATCGCCTGCTACACGCGGCCGGAAAAGGGCGGCTTCCTGCTGGTCGGCTCCGAGGACCCACCGTGCGATCCGCGCGAATGGGTCGATCCGGACGACTGGGACCGGAACTTCTCCGAGCAGTGGCGGGTGCAGGCGCTGCGCGCCGCCCAGCGCATCCGGAACCTCGGGATCCCCAGCCAGATGAAGGGCGTTACCGAGCTCTACGACGTTACCGACGACTGGATCCCGATCTACGACCGGTCCTGCGTGCCGGGCTACTACATGGCGATCGGCTCGAGCGGCAACCAGTTCAAGAATGCCCCCGTCGCCGGCGCGATGATGGCCGACCTGATCGAGAAGGTCGAGGCCGGCCACGACCACGACGCCGATCCGGTCGCGTTCCCGCTGACGCATATCGGCCGCTCGACCAATGTCGGCTTCTATTCCAGGCTCAGGACCATCAATCCGGAATCGAGCTTCTCGGTGCTGGGCTAATCGCCGTCACCGGGGGGGCGGCCCCGATCCCGCCGCGGGAGGAAATTCGATTCATCCCGCGGCCGGGGCTAGCCACCCTCGACGGCTGGTTGTTTCGGATTCCCGATGACCGTTGCGCCCCGGGCGCGGCGCGGTGACACTGTGGTCCGACTCGCCAGGACCTAGATCTTCCGGGAAATCCGCCATGTCCGACGTCGCCGTATCCTCACGCCTGTCCTACTCGGCGATCGGAGCGGGCACCGTCGCGGCCTTCGTCGGTTTCGGCAGCTCGTTTCCGGTGGTCGTCCAGGGACTGACCGCCGTCGGCGCGTCGAACGCGGAAGCCGCCTCCGGCCTGATGGCGATGTCGATCCTGATGGGTCTGGCCGCGATCCTCCTGAGCTGGCGCTCGCGCCAGCCGGTCTCCGTTGCCTGGTCGACGCCCGGCGCGGCGCTGCTGATTTCGACGGGGGCGGTCGCGGGCGGCTTTTCCGCCGCGGTCGGGGCCTTCCTGATCACCGGCCTGCTGATCGTCGTGGCCGCGCTCGTCCGCCCGTTCCGCGATCTCGTCGCCGCGATCCCGTCGTCCATCGCCAACGCGATGCTGGCCGGCATCATCCTCGAGCTCTGTCTCGCGCCGGTCCAGGCCATCGGCGTCATTCCGCAATTCGCCCTGCCGGTGATCGTCGTGTGGGCGGTGATGCTGCGCGTCGCGCGGCTCTACGCCATGCCCGTCGCGGTGGTGGTGACGGCGGCGATCATCATGACGACGACCGAGCTTCCGGTCGCCACGGTCGGCGAGCTGCTGCCGGCTCCGGTGCTGATCGCCCCGAGTTTCACCTGGGGGGCGGTGGTGTCGCTCGCGATCCCGCTGTTCGTCGTCACCATGGCCTCGCAGAACGTGCCGGGCATCGCGGTGCTGCAGGCCTACGGCTATCGCACCCGCGTGCGTGAATCCTTCCTGGTGACCGGCGTGGGGACGATGATCGGCGCGCCGTTCGGCGGCCAGGCGATCAACTACGCGGCGATCACCGCGGCGATCTGCGCCGGCCCGGACGCCGACCCGGACCCGGCGCGCCGCTGGGTTGCGGCCTTCGCCGCCGGTGTCCTCTATGTCGGCTTCGGCTTCGCCGCGACGTTCGCGACGGTGCTGATCGCCGCCTCACCGCCGCTGCTCATCCAGGCGGTGGCGGGCCTGGCGCTGATGGGCGCGCTCGGCAACGCGCTGCTCGGCGCCATGCGGGAGATCGGCGACCGCGACGCCGCGATCGTCACCTTCGTCGTCTCCGCCTCGGGCCTGAGCTTCTTCGGCATCGGCGCCGCCTTCTGGGGCCTGGTCGCCGGCGGCGCCATGCTGGCGCTGTCACGATGGCGTCAGGAGAAGACGGACGATTGAGGCCGCGCCGGCCGTTTCGGGTGGCGGCGCGCCCGCGGAATCCGCTAGCGTCTCCCCGCCATGGCCGACCGAACCGATCACAAGCCGCTGGACCGCCTGAGCGTCAAGAAGGCGCGGCGCATCGCGCTCGCCGCGCAGGGCTTCGCCGACCGCAGGCCGTCCGCCGCCGCGATCACGCCCCGGCACATGGCCAGGGTGTTCGACCGGGTCGGCCTGGTGCAGATCGATTCCGTCAACGTGCTGTCGCGCTCCCATTACCTGCCGTTCTTCTCCCGCCTCGGCCCCTATGGCCGCGACCTGCTCGACCGGCAGGCCTACGGGCGCAAGCGCTATTTCGAGTATTGGGGCCACGAGGCCTCCTTCATCCCCGTCGCGCTGCAGCCGGCGATGCGCTGGCGCATGCACCGCGCGCGCGCCGGCGAGGGCATCTATTCCGGTCTCGCCCGCTTCGGTCGCGAGAAGCGCGCCTTCATCGATACGGTCCTGAAGGAGATCGAGGCCGGCGGACCGACGGGCGCCTCCGGGCTTGCCGCCGGCGGCAAGTCGCGCCCCGGCTGGTGGGAATGGGGCGAGGGCAAGACCGCGCTGGAATGGCTGTTCTGGGCGGGCTACGTGACGACCGCGACGCGGCGCAACTTCGAGCGCGTCTACGACCTGACCGAGCGCGTGCTGCCGCAAGACGTCATCGCCGCGCCGACGCCGGACGAGGCCGAGGCCCAGCGCGCGCTCCTGCGCGTGGCGGCGAAGGCGCTCGGCATCGCCACCGAGCGCGACCTGCGCGACTATTTCCGCCTTCCCGCCGCCGACACCGGCGCGCGCATCGCCGAGCTGGTCGAGGCCGGCGCGCTGCTCCCCGTCGCGGTGGCGGGCTGGAAGCAGGCCGCCTATCTCGACCCGGACGCGCGGATGCCGCGCAAGGTCGCGGCGCGCGCGCTGCTGTCGCCGTTCGATTCCCTGGTATGGGAGCGCGACCGGGCCGAGCGGCTTTTCGACTTCCGCTACCGGCTGGAGATCTACACGCCGTCGGAGAAGCGCGTGCACGGCTATTACGTGCTGCCGTTCCTGATGGGCGAGGGGCTGGTCGGGCGCGTCTGCCTCAAGGCCGACCGCGCCGCCGGGATCCTGCGCGTCAACGCCGCCCACGCCGAGGACGGCACCGACGCGGCCGCCGTTGCCGCCGGTCTGGCCGAGGAACTGGGCCTGATGGCCGGCTGGCTGGGACTGGACGGCGTCGAGATCGGGGGCGGCGGCGATCTGGCGCCCGCACTGGAGACGGCATTGGCGCCCGCGCTGGAGAGAGCCGTCAAACGCCTGTGACCCGGCGGAGGCCGTTTCATCACGCGCGTCCCACGCCCCATCACGCGTCTCCCACGATTGTTTGAACCGGCGCGACCGCTTTGTTGCCTGCGGTCGCGGGCTCCGATCCCTATGTTGAGGGCCTGATTGGAGGTACCCGATGCTCACGAGACGACGGTTCGGCGCCGTTTCGCTCGGTGCCATCGCCGCGGTCAGCTTCGCCGGGACGGCAGAGGCGTTCCGCGTGACCAAGAGCGATGCCGAGTGGCGCAAGATACTCACCCCGGCGCAGTACAGCGTGCTGCGCGAGGAAGGCACCGAACGGGCCGGCTCCAGCCCGCTCGACCGGGAGAAGCGGGCCGGCATCTTCCACTGCGCCGGCTGTGACCAGGCGCTGTTCTCCTCGAAGACCAAGTACGACAGCGGCACCGGCTGGCCGAGCTTCTACAAGCCGCTGCCCGGCGCCGTCGGCACGAGAGTCGACCGCGGCTGGGTCTTCACCCGCACAGAGGTGCACTGCGCCAATTGCGGCGGCCATCTCGGCCATGTCTTCGACGATGGGCCGCCGCCCACCGGCAAGCGCTACTGCATGAACGGCGTGGCGATGACGTTCGCGCCGGCCTGAGCGAGCGGGAGAGAACCGATGCGTGGAACCGTCCTGAAAAGTCTGTTCGCGGCCGTGCTCCTGGCCGTGGCGGCGCCCATGGCCGGTGTCGTGCCGGCCCAGGCCGCCCAGGCCGAGGCGATCTTCGCCGGCGGCTGCTTCTGGTGCATGGAGCCGCCCTACGACAAGACCGGCGGCGTCATCTCGACCACGTCGGGATATATCGGTGGCGGCACCGCCAATCCGACCTACAGACAGGTCTCGTCCGGCGGCACCGGGCATATCGAGGCGGTCAAGGTGGTCTACGACCCGGACCGGGTGTCCTACGACAAGCTGCTCGACATATTCTGGCGCAACGTCGATCCGTTCGACGGCGGCGGCCAGTTCTGCGACCGCGGCAGCCAGTATCGCAGCGCCATCTTCTACACCGGCGGCGCCCAGAAGGCCGCGGCGCAGGCCTCCAAGGCGGCCGTCGAGGCGCGCTTCGGCAAGTCCGTCGCCACCGCCGTCCGCCGCGCTGGACGGTTCTATCCGGCGGAGGACTACCATCAGAACTACTACCGGAAGAACCCGGTGAAATATCGGTACTATCGGTCCCACTGCGGCCGCGATTCCCGTCTCGCCGAGGTGTGGAACTAGGGGGCGCCCATAAGGGCGCTCCCGATCGCCGACCGGATTGCGCGGGGCCCTTTGGGGCCCCGTTTTCGTTTGTTGAGCGCCTGCGGCGAGCGGGCGCGTCGAACCCTCTCGATTATATTCAGGAAATCGAATATAAAGGATCAGGACCCGCATGGCCGCCACGACGCGCGCCGGCGCCGGTTGGCCCCATTGCGGTCCGTCAACGAAACACAGAGCGGAACGCGTGACCGTGGGCGACAGCACGACCCTTGCCGGGGACGAAACGGCGGTATCGCCGGTGTCGGGGCACGACGACCTGAGCGCCGACGCGGCCATCGAACTCGCCGGAACCGCGCAGGCGGCGACGGACTTCCTCAAGGCGCTGGCCCACGAGGGCCGGCTGATGATCCTGTGCCATCTGGTCGAGCACGAACGATCCGTCGCCGAGCTGGAGCACCTGCTCGGCGCCCGCCAGGCCACCGTCTCGCAAATGCTGGCGCGACTGCGCCAGGAAGGCCTCGTCGAGGCCCGTCGCGACGGCAAGACGATCTACTACCGCCTGACCGACGAACGCACCCGGCCGTTGCTCGAGCTCATTCACGACATGTTCTGCGCGTTGCCGCCCGAAAGGGACCAGGGCGCGGACGCATAAGCGCCGGTCAGGCTAAAGAAACGCCCCGCCGCGTTGTTCCGTCTTCGACGTGGTTCGATAGTGGAGTACCATGGGGTCCGGTTCGCCCAAGGAGGCTCGAATGCCGGACAAGTGGACTGACGCCGATGGCTACGAACAATACGTGGGCCGATGGAGCCGGAAGGTCGGTGACGGCTTCTTGTCCTGGCTGGATGCAGCGCAGGGTCTGCGCTGGCTGGATCTGGGCTGCGGCACGGGCGCGCTGACATCCCGGATACTGCAGCGGTGCGGTCCGCAATCGGTGGTCGGCGTCGAGCCCTCCGAGGCCTTCCTGTCGCTGGCGCGGCAGCAGATCCCGGACGACCGTGCCGACTTTCGCCAGGGCTCCGGGGCGGATATCCCGATAGCGGACGGCGGCGTCGACATGGCGGTCTCCGGGTTCGTCCTGAACTTCATCCCCGATCCGGCGCTGGCCCTGAAGGAGCTGATGCGGTGTACGGCACCGGGCGGGACGATCGCGGCCTATGTCTGGGACTATGCCGGCCACGTCCAGTTCATGCGCACGTTCTGGGATGCGGCGGTTGCGCTCGATCCCGCGGCCCGGGAGCTGGACGAGGGCAATCGATTTCCGATCTGCCGTCCGAACCGCCTCGCAGAGGTGTTCGCGGTCGCGGGCCTGCGCGATGTCGCCACCGAGGCCATCGACATTCCGACGCCGTTCCGGGACTTCGACGACTACTGGCGCCCCTTCCTGAGTGGTGTCGGCCCCGCGCCCGGATACTGCGTTTCCCTCGACGACGCGGCTCGCAACAGGCTGAAGGACCGGCTCCGGGACACCCTGCCGACCGATTCCGACGGCATGATCCTTCTGGCCGCCCGGGCGTGGGCGGTTCGCGGCACGCGCTAGGCCCAGCCTACGCGGTTCCGTCTACGCCGTTCCGTTCTGGCCGAGCGCCTCGATCTGGAGTTCGAGACCTTCCTGGATGTGATCGATGATCGCGTCCTCGGCGACGCGCGGATCGCCCGTCTCGATGATGTCGACGAGCTGCATGTGGTCGCCGAACGACTTGGACAGGTCGACCTTCTCGATCGTGGCGAACAAATGGAACGAGATCGCCCGGTTCCAGATGTTGTCGAACATCTCGAGCAGATAGCGGTTGTCGCACAGCTCGACCATGCGGCGATGGATGTTCCGGTTCGCCTCGAAATAAGCCGCGACCGTCTTCGAGGTGATGTTTTCCTCTTTCTCGATGGTCGCGCGCAGGTCCGCGTTGATGCGCGGATCGTTGCGCTTGGCGAGAATGCGGATGGCCTGGCCTTCGATTGCCGCGCGGGCCTGGTACAGCTCCTCGACCTCGCCAACGGACATATCGTGCAGCACGAACCCGCCGCGCGGGGAGGTGACCAGGATGCCGTCCTGTTCCAGGCGCAGAAGGGCCTCGCGCACGGGCGTGCGGCTGATCTGCAGTTCGGCGGCCAGCTTCTCCTGGACCAGCCGGTCGTTGCGGCCGACCTCGTTGTTGAGGATCGCGCCGAGTATCTGCTGATAGACCTCGTCGGCGAGCCGCCGCCGTTCCGCCTTGATGCTCTTGAGTGCCACTCTCGGACCTATTGTTTCCTGCTGTCGCCGGCCCCGTCGGCGCGGGCGATTCGCCCGGATTCTAGCCTATTTGCACACCAAGCGATCACGCCGTCACGATCCCCCTTGCGTCATTTTTGGATACTGAATACAGTATACATGAATTGCGAGGAGATGCAAAAACGTGTGTGGGATCGCAGGTAGAATTCTCAGTGCCCCCGGGCGCGTCGGCAACGACCTCGTCGAGTTGATGGATGCTCAGGAACACCGGGGAGCCGACAGCACCGGCTTCGCGGTCTACGGCATTCCGCGCGACGAGGGATATATTCTTCGCGGCATGGGATTCAACGAGTCCCGGCTGTCGGCGGATATGGAGGACTTCCGGCTGATCCTTCGCGAGCACGGCGCCGATTTCCTCGAGGATCCGACCTTCGTCACCGGCGGCGCGGCGCATTATTGCGTCCGCATGGTGATCTCCGATCCGAAAGACCTTGCCCGCTGGATCAATGACGCCGACACCATGTCCGACCGCTTCGAGGTCCAGTCCTGCGGCCGGTCGCTGGAGATCGTCAAGGACACCGGCGGCTCACGCGATGTCGCCGAGAAGCACGGCGTGCGCGACATGATCGGCACCCACGGCCTCGGCCATGCGCGCCTCGCCACCGAAAGCTCGGTGCTGCCGAACGCCAGCCATCCGTTCTGGGCGCGGCCGTTTCCCGACGTCGCCATCGTCCACAACGGCCAGATCACCAACTACTACACCTGGCGCGATCGGCTGCACCGGCTCGGCTATCGCTTCCTCACCGAGAACGACAGCGAGCTGATCGCCGTGTGGGTGTCGCACGAGATGAGCCAGGGCCTGACCCTCGACCAGGCGCTGAAGAAGTCGATCAGGGATATCGACGGCGTCTTCACCTACATGATCGCGGGCGAGGACGGCATCGGCTTCGCCAAGGATCGCTTCGCCATGAAGCCGCTGGTGGTGGTCTGGCAGGACGGTTCGTTCGCCGCCGCCACCGAGGAGCAGGCGGTGCGCCGGATCTACCCGGGCGAATGCGACGTGATCAACTACGACGGTCCGAGCCTGACGGAGATCTGGGGGGTGGGCAACCGGAGGGCCGCCGCGTGAGCGAGATCGTCATCGACGTTGGCGATCGGCCGATCCGGGAGGTCAACCAGGACATCCAGGCCGCCTGCGCGGCCGGCGGCCCGATCCGCGTTCGCAACACCCTGTCGCGGCACAATCTCGGCGTCGGCCTGCCGCCCGGCGTGACCATCCATTTCGAGGGTAGCGTCGGCTACTACTGCGCCGGGCTGAACACCGGCGCCACCGTCACCATCGAGCGCAACTGCGGCTGGGGCGTCGCCGAAGGCATGTCCGACGGGTTCGTCACCGTCGGCGGCTATGCCGGCATGTCCTGCGGCGCGGCGATGACCGGCGGGCTGATCCACGTGAAGGGCGATTGCGGGCCGCGCTGCGGGGTCGCCATGAAGAACGGCACCATCGTCGTCGAAGGCAAGGTCGGCTACCAGTGCGGATTCATGGCGCACAAGGGCCGGATCATCGCGCTGGGCGGCGCCGGGGAATCCTGCGCCGACGCGCTGTGGGAGGGCGAGGTCTGGGTCGCCGGCGACGTCGACAGCCTCGGTGTCGACGTCAAGGTGATCGAGCCGACGGCGGAGGAGGTCGCCGAGGTCGACGCCATTCTCGAGCCGCTCGGGCTGAAGGACACGGCACGCAACTGGCGCAAGATGATCTCGGGTCAGCGCCTCTGGTACTTCGAGAGCCGGGATGCAGGCGCATGGCTGATGATCTGAACACCCCCTACGAATACCCGTTCGACATGCCCTCCGAGGCCGACATCAAGTTCGGCGACGGGGCGATCCCGGGCCGGCCCGCCGGCGTCCCGTCCTCCTACGACGAGGGCGGCTCGACCCGCTGGACCCCGGAGGCGATTTCCGAGGTGCACGCGCTGGCCCAGCTCGGCCGCTACCAGGTGCGCGGCTACAACACCTTCAACAAGCGGCTTCCCACCTTCGACGACCTGACCTTCGTCCCGGCGACGATGACGCGGCTTCCGCTGGAGGGCTATCGTGAGAGCTGCGACACCACCACCGTGCTCGGCGCCGGCCGCGGCCTCGTCGAGAAGCCGCTCGAGCTGAGGATACCGATCTACATCGCCTCGATGTCCTTCGGCGCGCTGTCGGCGCCGGCCAAGGCCGCGCTCGGCTACGGCGCCTCGAAGGCGGGCACGATGACCTGCACCGGCGAGGGCGGCATGCTGGAGGAGGAGCGCGAGGCGTCCAGGACGCTGCTCTACCAGATGTCGCCAGCGCGCTATCGCATCGACCTCGACCACCTGCGCCGCGCCGACGCGCTCGAGCTGGTGGTGGGGCAGGGGGCGAAGCCGGGCACCGGCGGCCTGCTGCTCGGCATGAAGGTGTCCGAACGGATCTCCAGGATGCGCACCCTGCCGGTCGGCGTCGACCAGCGCTCGACCATCCGCCATCCCGACTTCCTCGGCGCCGACGACCTCGCGGTGAAGCTCGAGGAACTGCGGATCGCCACCAACTACCAGGTGCCGATCTTCGTCAAGATGGGCGCGACCCGGCCGCGCTACGACGTCGCCATCGCCGCCAAGGCCGGCGCCGACGTGGTGGTCGTCGACGGGGCGGAGGGCGGCACCGGCGCTTCGCCGGAGCTGCTGCTCAACCACACCGGCATTCCGACCATGAGCGCGATCCGCGCCGCGCGCGAGGCGCTGGACGAATGCGGCATGACCGGCAAGGTCGATCTGGTCGCCGCCGGCGGCATCCGCTCCGGCGTCGACGCGGCCAAGTGCCTGGCGCTGGGCGCAGACGCCGTGATGATCGGCAACGGCGCGATGATCGCGCTCGGCTGCAACTCGCCGCGCTATCTGGAGGACTACCAGAAGCTCGGCACTTCGCCCGGCGCTTGCCACCATTGCCACACCGGCCTGTGCCCGGTCGGCATCTCGACGCAGGACCCGGAGTTGCAGAAGCGGATGCATGTGGACGCCGGCGCCGAGCGCGTCGCCCGCTACCTTGCGGCGATGACGATGGAGATCACCGCGCTGGCCAAGGCCTGCGGCAAGTCCTCTGTCCACAATCTCGAGGTCGAGGACCTGCGTGCCCTGTCCTTCGAGGCCTCCGCCTTCACCGGCGTCAAGATGGCCGGCATCGACCGCCCGTTCGAGTGGTGAAGTGACCCCGTCCGCATGGTGAGGTGATGTCCCCGCCGCGCCCCGGTCCTGGAGCGCGGTCCCGAAATCCTGGACCGTGCGGCTGGAGCACAGGCTTAGCCCCAAACCGCAGCTGTCATGCCCGGACGTGTTCCGGGCATGACCGCAATCGTTGGCGGTGGTGTTCATGGATTGCCGCGACAAGCCCGGCGATGACGGCTGGGGTGGATTGCCTCCCGGATTGCCCGCTTACCGCCCCGACGGGCTTTCGGCGGGTGACAGCTTGCGCCGGCCGGCGATCTTGAACCGGTCGGCGGTGCCGTATTCCCTGCGGCCGACCCCGGCGACGAAATCCCCGAAGACCGGTCCGTGCTTGTAGAGGTGGCCGGAGCAGCCGCCGGCGAGCAGGACGTTGTCGTGCTTGGGGTGCCAGTCGACGATGAAGTGGGTGTCGGGCGTCAGGATGATCTGGTTGAACTTGGAATCGACCACCTTCTGCCCGACCAGGCCGGGGAAGCGCTTGCGGATGTAGCTGCGGGTGCGCGCCAGCGTCTCGCGGCGGATCAGCCGCTCGTCGTTGTCCAGGTCGATCTTGTCGGGAATGACGACGGCCGCCTTGACGCCCGAGCCTTCCGTCGACGGCAGGCCGAACGACTTCTCGCCGTGGTCGATCCAGCACGGCATGTTCTCCTGGTCGAACGAAGCGTCGCCGTCCGGCGTCGAGGTGTAGAGCACGTTGACACCGACCACCGCCGTGATCGGCTTGACCGTGCGCGGATACATGTCGGCCATCCACGGGCCGGTCGCCACCACGATCAGGTCGGCGTCCAGCGGCTTGCCGTTCAGCACCAGCCGCTCGTCGGCGTCCGTCGTCACGTGGCCGCGTTCCACCCTGCCGCCGGCGCGCTGGAACAACTCCAGCCCCGCGCGCACGCCGCGGTGGGCCATGATCATGCCGGCCTCCGGCTCGTACAGCGAATAGGCGATGCTCGTGGTGTCGAACTGGGGGAAGCGGGCGGCGGTTTCCGCAGCGGAAAAGCGGTAGTAGGGCACGCCCAGCTTGTCGAAGGTCTCCGCGGTTGCGTCCTCCCAGTGGCAATGGCCCTGGGTCGCCAGGATCAGCGCGCCGCACTCGTAATAGAGCCGCTGGCCGATCTCTGCCTGCAGCTCCATCCAGCGCAGCCGCGCCTCGCGCGCCCACAGCGTATAGAACTCGTCGCGTCCGTGGATCGCCCGGATGACGCGGTTATAGTCGGTCGACGAGGCGCGCGAATGGCCCGGTTCCCAGCGGTCGATCAGCGTCACGCTTTCGCCGCGGCGCGCCAGTTCCAGAGCCGTCATGACGCCGGCGATACCGCCGCCGACAACCACCGCACCGGGCCGCGCCATCGGGAAATTCCTCTTGCCAACACAATTTGACGTGCATACTGTATACTGAATACAAAGACCGATCAACAATCGGCGAATAACGGTTGGCAAAGGCTGGAGGGGACCTTGACGCAATCGGAATTCGGCCTGCCGGAGGGCACGCATACGGTCGTACTGGGGGTAGGGGATCTGTGCGGGATCATGCGCGGCAAGCGCATCCCGGCGACCCATTGGGACACGATCTGCAAGTCCGGCAACGCGCTTTCAATCGCGCTCTTCGCCATCGACATGACCTGCGACGTCTGGGACACGCCCTACGTCAACTTCGGCAACGGCTACCCGGACATGCACATGTTGCCGCTGACCAAGCCGGCGTCGCTGCCGTGGGAGCCGGGCGTGGCGTTCTGCCTGGCCCGCGCCGAGGGCATGGACCACAAGCCGGTGCCGATCGATCCCCGCAACGTCCTGATCCGCCAGCTCGAGCGCGCCGCGGCGATGGGCTACACCGTCAATGTCGGCACCGAGCTGGAGTTCTACCTGCTCGACCCCGAGACGAGGCGCCCCAGGGACAAGGGCATCCAGGTCTACGGCCTCGAGCGCGCCGCCGAGCTGGAACACGTGCTCGGGCCGATCCGCCAGCAGATCAACGAGGTCGGCATTCCCATCGAGCAGTCGAACCCGGAATACGCCCCCGGCCAGGTCGAGGTGAACATCCATTACGGCGACGCCCTCCTGTCGGCCGATCGCGTGGTGATCTTTCGCTCGCTGGTGAAGCAGCTTGCCATGCACCACGGCTATCTCGCCACCTTCATGGCGAAACCGTTCTTCGAGCAGTCCGGCAACGGCTTCCACACCCACTATTCGTTCTGGAAGGACGGCAAGAACGCGTTCGCCGACGGCGGCAAGCTCAGCCAGACCGGCCGTCATTTCGTCGGCGGCCTGCAGAAGCGCATGGCCGAGATGTCGGTCTGCGGCACGCTCACGCCGAACGGCTACCGCCGCCGCCAGCCGTTTTCCTTCTGCCCGATCAACACGACCTGGGGCCTCGACAACCGCACGGTCGGCATCCGCGTGATCGAGGGGGCGGACGCGGCGACCCGGGTGGAGAAGCGCGACGGCACCGCCGACTGCAATCCCTACCTGATGCTCGCCGCCGAGGTCGCCGCGGGCCTGGAGGGCATCGAACAGGGCATCGAGCCCAGCGCGATGACCACCGGCAACGGCTACGAGGACGAGGCCGCCGAGCCGCTCCCGGGCAGCCTCGACACGGCGGTCGCGCTCGCCCGTCAGTCCGACTGGCTCAAGGCGCTGTGCGGCGACGATCTGTACGAGCTGCTGTGCCAGATGTGCGAGCGCGAGATCGCGTTCGTCAACGCGCAAGTGACCCCGGTCGAGATCGACCGCTATCTCGGGAATTTCTGAGCGATGAAGATCGCCCGCGTCACCGGAACCGTCACGGCCTCCGTGAAGGCGGCCCCGCTGACGGGGCACAAGCTGCTCGTCACCGATGTCGAGGACGGCGCGGGCAACGTGCTCGAGCCGGCGGTCGTCGCGGCCGACACCTGCGGCGCCGGCGTCGGCGATCTCGTGATGCTCGTCACCGGCTCCGCGGCGCGGCTGCCGGCGGCGGTCGCGGGCGTACCGATCGATGCCGCCATCGTCGCGGTGGTCGATCATGTCGATATCGCGGGAGGTCCGGCGAAAAGGACCCCCACCAGGAGAAGGAACGGGTGAAATGGCAAAACCGGTCAGCGGACAGATGGCGCTGGGCATGATCGAGACCCGCGGTCTCGTCGCCTCCATCGAGGCGGCGGACGCGATGGTCAAGGCGGCGAGCGTGACCATCATCGCCCAGACCAAGTCCGGCGGCGGGCTGGTCTCCACGCTGGTGCGCGGCGAGGTCGGCGCGGTGAAGGCTGCGACCGATGCCGGCTCCACGGCGGCCAACAAGGTCGGCGAGGTGGTCGCGGTCCACGTTATCCCGCGCCCGCACGACGAGCTGGAAGGGATCATCGCGGCACTGGGCGGCGGCTCGGCCGACTGAGTGACCCGGTGCCGCTCCGACGTCTCGTCCAGGGGGATACCGGTCGATGACCGCCGCAGGATTCGAGGAGTTCGCCGAGGTCGTCGCCGCGCGTAGCGCCGGCGGCGCCGTTGAGGCCGCGCCCCGCTACGACCGGGTGACGGTGCTCGGTGGCGGCCCCGACGCGCGCCTGCTGGCGGCGCTGTGCCTCGCCGAAGGCGCCGCCGTCACGCTGTTTTCCGCCTACGGGGAGGAGCTGTCGGCGCTGCGCTCGGGGGCGGGCGTCGCGCTGCGCGGCGCCGGTCCGGTCGGCACCTACCAGATCGACCAGGACAGCGTCCCCTCGATCCGGACGACGGCGGAGCTGGACCGCGCGGTCGCCGGCGCCGAGCTGATCTTCCTCACCGGACCGATCCACAAGCAGCGCACCTACGCCATGGTGCTCGCCGACCATGTCCGCGACGGGCAGGTGCTGGTGCTGGCGCCGGGGCGCTCGATGGGCGCGCTGGAGGCGGCCTGGCTGCTCCGGGTCGGTGGCGCCAAGGCCGACATCACGCTGGTCGAGACGCAGGGGCTTCCCTACTGGTTCGAGGCGTCGGGCGCGACGCTCGCGCTGTCGCCGGCCGCGACAGTCTGTGCCGCCACCCTGCCGAGCGGCCGCCCCGCGGTGCTTGCCGGACTGGCGCGCTACCTGCCGAACCTGAACCCGGTGCTCAGCACCGTCCATTCCGGTTTCGCCGACGGCTCCGGCCTCGTCGAGGTGCCGGCGCTGCTGCTCGGCGGGCCGGCCCTCGGCAATGGCGGGCCCGAGGTGCCGATGGGCGGCGTGCCGCTGCCGGAGAACCGGACCTTCCGCGCGCTGATCGGTGCCGAGCATGCGGCGGTCATCGCCCGGCTCGCCGACGAACGCGCCGCGGTGGGCCGTGCCTTCGGCGTGCGCGACCTGCCCTCGGCCACCGGCTGGATGGACATTCACGCCGGCGCGCTGAAGGGACCGGGCAGCCGTCCGGTGCCCTCCGGCGCCACGGCGACCGCCATCCTGCGCGACGCCACGATCGGATCGCTGGTGCCGCTGGTCTCCGCCGCGCGGCTGGCCGGCGTCGCCGTGCCCGCGACCGAAGGCATGATCACGCTCGCCTCGACCATCCTCGGCGCCGACGTCGCGACCGCCGGCCGCAAGCTGGAGACGGTCGGCATCGACGCGACCGACATCGAGGACGCGCGCCGCATCATGGACGTCATCGCCCGGGGATCGACGGCCACCGGGGATCCGCAACGACCGGGGAGCGGCACCGATGGATGACGATCTCAAGTCGATCGCCGCGGCCCGGCGCGCCGCCGACACGGCCTTCGAGGCCTATCGCCGGTTCCTCGGCACCGATCCGAAGGCGATCGACGCCCTGGTCGACGCCATGGCGCGCGCCATCGAGCCGGAGGCCAAGCGCCTCGGCGAACTCGCGGTGGAGGAGACGGGCTACGGCAACGTGCCGGACAAGCGGGTGAAGAACCTGTTCAACGCCCTGGCGGTGGCCGACTATCTGCGCGACGTGACGACCCTCGGCGTGCTGTGGCGCGACGACGCCACCAAGGTCGCCGCGATCGGCGAGCCGATGGGCGTGGTCGCGGCCCTGATCCCCGTCACCAACCCGACCTCGACGATCATCTACAAGGTGTTGTCGGCGGTGAAGGCGGGCAACGCGATCGTCTGCGCGCCGCATCCGCGCGGCGTGCGATGCGGCCTGGAAACGACCCGCCTCATGGCCGAGGCTGCCGAGCAGATGGGCGCGCCGAAGGGCCTGATCCAGTGCCTCGATCACGTCACGATCCAGGGCACCGGCGAGCTGATGCGGCACCGCCGCACCTCCGTCGTCATGGCCACGGGCGGCCCGGCGATGGTCCGCGCCGCCTATTCCTCGGGCAAGCCGACGCTCGCCGTGGGCGCCGGCAACGTGCCCTGCTACGTCCATGCCTCCAAGGCGGACCAGCTTGGCGAGGTCGCCGAGCAGATCGTCATGTCGAAGAGCTTCGACTACGGCACGGCCTGCGTCTCCGAGCAGGCGGTGGTCGCCGACCGCCAGATCGCCCGCGAGCTGCGCCACGAGATGAAGCTGCGCGGCGCCTATTTCTGTACCCCGGCGGAGGCCGACAGGCTTGCCCGGGTGATCTTCACCGAGCACAACGCGATCGCGCCGGACAGCGTCGGCCAGTCGCCGGAGGCGCTGGCCAGGCGCGCCGACTTCTCGATCCCGCCGCGCACGCGCTGCCTCGTTTCCGAGGAGACCGAGGTCGGCTGGCAAAGGCCACTATCGGCGGAAAAGCTCAATCCGGTGCTGGCCTTCTACGAAGCGCGCAACTCGGAGGCGGGCATCGAGATCGCCCATTCGATCGCCATGTTCGGCGGCTGGGGCCATAGCGCCGTCATCCACTGCGACGATCCCGCGATCGTCGCCCGCTACGCCACCGTTCCGACCGGCCGCGTCCTGGTGAACACGCCGGCGATCACCGGCGGCATGGGCTATTCGACGGACCTGGAGCCGAGCTTCATGCTCGGCACAGGCACCTGGTCGGGCTCGATCACGTCCGACAACGTGACCGCGCTTCACCTCATCAACATCAAGCGCGTCGCCTACGAGAACCGGCCATGGCGCGACATCTACGAGGAATACGGGGAGTAGGGTCCAGGGCATGACCAGGAGCGACATCACCATCCGCGCGCTGGTGCAGATCGACAACCTGCAACCGAAATTCGCCGCCTATAACGGCGCGACGGTGCAGGGCTCGATCCCGCTGTCGGGCGACACCATCCTGATCGGCGAGCTGGCGCCCGGCAACGGCGTGTTCTCCCTGATCGACCGGGCGCTGAAGGCGAGCTCGGTGGAGGCGACCAGCCAGATCGTCGAGCGCGAGTTCGGCTTCTTCATCCTGCGCTCGCCCTCCAACGCCGAGGTGACGGCGGCCCGCGAGGCGATCCTCGCCGAACTCGGCGCCTCGATGCGCGACCGGGTGAAGCCCACCGTCGCCTCGACCCAGATCATCACCTCGGTCGAGCCCTATCAGGCGCAGCTCCTCAACAAGTGGCGCAAGGGGACGCTGGTCGTTCCCGGCCAGACGCTGGGCATCATCGAATGCGCGCCGGCCGCCTATATCTCGATCGCCGCCAACGAGGCGGAGAAGTCCGCCGAGATCGACATCGTCGAGGTGCGCGCGGTCGGCCGCTTCGGCCGCCTGTTCGTGTCGGGATCGGAGAATTCGGTGAAGGCCGCGGTGGACGCCGCCGTCGCCGCCATCGAAGCCGTCGAGGGGACACCGGAATAATGGCCGCCGGCCGCCGTGTCATCGGGGCTGAACATGTCGAGGAGGCGCGGGCGCGCGGCCGCATCGTGGTCGAGATCCTGCCCGGCGACATCGTCACGGCGCTGGCCAGCGAAACGGCGCAACGGCTCGGCATCAGGCTGGTGGACGGCCCGATCGAGCGCCCCGCCGTCGCGCGCACTGACGGCGGCACGTCGCTGCGCCGCGTCCTCTACCGTCGCTCGCCGAAATGGGTCGCGCCGAAGCCGGCGACACCGCGCAACGCCCGCCGCCTGACCAAGCTCGCCCTGATCGGCGCCGGCGGCGTCGGCGGCACTATCGGCCACCTGGCGGCGAACGCCGATCTCGTCGACGAAATCGCCCTGATCGACATCACGCCGGGGCTGGCCGAGGCGGTCGCGCTCGATCTCAACCATGCCAGCGGCATCAGCCGCACCCGCGCCCGCGCCGTCGGCGGCACCGATGCGGCGCTCGTGTCCGGCGCCGACGTGGTGGTCGTCACCGCCGGGCGGCCGCGCACGCCCGGCATGTCGCGGGCCGACCTGATCGACGTCAACCGCCGGGTCGTCCAGGCCGCCGCCGAGGCGATCCGCACGCAGGCGCCCGGGGCGATCGTCATCGTCGTCACCAACCCGCTCGACGAGATGACCGTGGAGATGCTGCGCGCCACCGGCTTCCCGCGCGAACGGGTGCTCGGCATGGCCGGCACGCTTGATTCCAGCCGCTTCCGCAATGCGCTGGCGGCGGCGGCGGGCGTCGGCCCGGCCGATGTCGAGGCGATGACACTGGGATCCCACGGCGACGAGATGGCGCCGATCGTCTCGCTTTCGCGCATCAGGGGGCGCCCGCTCGACGTTTTCCTGTCGCCCGCGCGGATCGACGCCTGCGTCAAGGACGCGGTCACCGGAGGCGGGCAGGTGGTGGCCCTGCGCAAGAGCGGGTCGGCCACGCTTGCCCCGGCTCATGCCGCGATCGAGCTGATCGACCATATCCGCGGCGCGCGCACCGGGCCGGTCCCGGTCTCGGTCATGCTCGACGGCGAGTACGGCATCGCCGGCGTGGTGCTCGGCGTTCCCTGCCATCTGGGCCGGGCCGGGCTGGTCTCCGTCGAGGAACTGAAGCTGACGGACGCCGAGCTTGCGGCGCTGCGCGCCGCCGCCGAGGCGATCCGCAGCCGGCTCGGGCTGTAGCCGCCATGGTCGTGCGGACCTTCAAATCCGGCGGCCGTTTCGAGGAGGTCGGGTCGTATTGCCGGGCCAAGCGGATCGGCCCCTTCGTCTTCGTGGCCGGCACCACGGCGATCGAGCCGACCGGCCGGCTGCATGCGCCGGGCGATACCTATCGCCAGGCCATGTACATCTTCGGCCGCATCGAGGCGGCGCTGGCCGAGGTCGGCGCCGAGATGCGCCACGTGGTGCGCACCCGCGCGTTCCTGACCGACATGGCCCGGGGCGGCGGCGATTTCGTCCGCGCCCACGGCGAGGTGTTTAAGGGCATAGACCCGGTGACGAGCGGCGTCGAGGCCGGTCTGACCCAGCCCGGCATGATGATCGAGATCGAGGCCGACGCCCTGATCCACGAGCCCGACGGGACGGTGGTTTTCGGCGGCTGATCGGCCGTTCCGGCGGGGCATTTTTTAGCCGCCGAGCAATTGACGGGTCATTCAGGCCGTGTACTGTATACAGAATACAATAACGCTAAGGGCAGGTCATAACCGGTCACGGAAGGGGAACAAAGACAATGGGATGGACGTTACGGACAGTCGCCGCCGCGCTGGTGGTTTCGGGATCGGCGTTCGCAGCCACCACCGCGTCTGCGCAGGAGCCGGTGAAGGTGGGATTCATTGGATCGCTGGCCTCCGACACCGGCAGAAGCACCCTTCGCGGCGCACAGATCGCGATCGACGAGCTCAATGAGAAAGGCGGCGTTCTCGGCGGCCGCCAGATCGTCCTGGTCGAGGCCGACACCGGCGGCGACGTGACGGAGGGCATCAAGGCCTACGAGTATCTCGCCGAGACCGAGAACGTCGACTTCATCGTTTCGGGCTCCATCGACGACGTGTCGCTCGGCTGGCTGCCGCGCATGGTCGAATACAAGATCCCGACGCTGGACACCTGGACCTCGAACATCGGCATCATCGACAAGCTGGTCGAGGACTACGAGACCTACAAGATGTACTTCATGAACATCGCCTCCGACGAGGCGCTGGCCACGCTGTACGTCGATTTCGGCAAGGACGTGCTGAAGGACAAGATGGGCTGGGAGAAGGTGGTGATCCTCCAGGAGGACACCGCGTTCGGCAACGCCATCAACGGCCTCGTCACCCAACTGCTCGCGCCGGAAGCCGGCATCGAGGTCGTCGACACGATCGTCTACGACACCGCCACGGTCGACTTCTCGCCGATCTTCTCCAAGGCGGTCGATAGCGGGGCCGACTTCATCTATCTGATCTCCTCGGTGAACGGGCAGGTCGTCTCCTCGCAATACGTGAAGTTCCAGGTTCCGCTGGCCATGACCGGTGTCGCGGTGGCGACGCTGGGCCACGAGTACTGGGAGGACACCGGCGGCGCTGGCGGCGGCATCTCCTCGCTGAGCCCGATCCCCTCGGTGGGCTTCCAGCTCGACGACAAGGACCAGGCCTTCGCCGACAAGTACGTCGCCCGCTACGGCGACGACCGGCCGAAGTTCCCCCACTTCAACGGCTTCAACGCCTATTGGGGCGTGCTGCAGGCCTTCGACGCCGCCGAGAAGGCCGGCGGTTTCCAGCCGCTCGACAACTGGGTCGACGCGATGCTGAACGAGGACTGGGTGTTCGAGAAGGACGGCGAGCTGTGGATGCGCTACGCCTTCTGGAAGCCGGGCGAGGTCGAGCCGCGCACCGGCCGCACCTATCCGCACAACCTGAAATTCGACATCACGCCGCCCTATGACGACGGCGCGCCGTCGATGGTCGTCATCCAGTGGTACGAGGACGGGACGCCGCATGTCGTCTACCCGCCCAAATACGCCAACGGCGACTTCAAGCTGCCGTCCTGGATCAAGCAGTAGTCTCCGGGCTCGCCGCGCCGGGCGCGCATAAGCCCGGCGCGGGGGCCGCAAAGACGCAACCGACATCGACAATCGAAGATCGGCCGGGGCCAGCCTTCCGATGATCCAGGTCATTATCCAGGGGCTGTTGTTGAGCGGGCTCTATTCGCTGATCGCGATCGGCTTCACGCTGATCTTCAGCGTCGGCCGGGTCCTCGACCTCGCCTATGGCGCCTACCTGATGCTCGGCGCCTACGTCTATTTCTACATGGCGCAGACGCTCGGCCTGCCGATGGCCGTCGGCATGGCGGCGGCGATTGCCGTCGGCGCGCTCGCCGGCAGCCTGAAATACGGCTTCATCGTCAAGCCGCTGAAGGGCGACCACGTGGCGGTGGAGATCTCCACCCTGATCCTCGCCGTCGTCGTGCAGGCCGGCATCGTGCTGATCTTCAACGACAGCTCCAAGGTGCTGCAGCCGATCGTGCCCGGAGTCGTCTGGATCGGCGGCGCGGCGGTCACCTACAACGTCGTCGCCGCGACGCTGGCGAGCTGGGTCATCCTCGGCGCGCTCTACCTGTTCGTGCGCAGGACCCTCACCGGGCGGGCGATGCAGGCGGTCTCGATGGACATCAAGGGCGCCGCCATCTCCGGCATCGATCCCGACCGGGTCAACCTCATCACCTGGGTCATCTCCGGCATCCTGGGCGCGATCGCCGGCGTCTTCTTCGCCAGCTATACCCAGCTCAATCCGTCGATGTGGGTCTCGCCGCTGATCATCGCGGTGGCGGTCGTCATCGTCGGCGGCATCGGCTCGATCATCGGCACCCTGGTCGTTGCCCACATCATCGGCTTCATGGAGGTGATCTCGACCACCTTCATCGCCGCCGAGCTGCGCGGCGTCTTCACCATGCTGCTCATCATCGTGGTCCTGGTCATGATGCCCAGGGGCCTGTTCGGCCGGGCGGAGCTGTAGCGATGGCGGCCGGCATCTCCTGGCGCCACGTCCTGCTCTGGGCCCTGTTCGTCGGCGGCATGTGCCTGCTGCCCTACCTTGTTCCCTCGGGCACGCTGCGTACCTTCATCTTCGCCAACTATCTGGCGATCTTCGCCATGAGCTGGGACTTCCTGTCCGGCCGCACCGGCTACATCAGCTTCGGCCACCCGTTTCTGATCGGCATCGGCGCCTACACCACGGCGATCCTGTCCTATCGCTTCCACGTGCCGGTCTCGATCTCCATCCCCGCCGCCGTCGTCACGACCATGCTGGCCGGCACGCTGTTCTTCCTGCCGGCGCTGCGGATCCGCGGCTCCTATTTCGCACTGGTGACGCTGGCCTTCATGGAGCTGATGTACCAGCTCGTGCAGGTGATCCGTCCCGACCTGACCGGCGGCACGCGCGGCATATCCGGCGTCAAGACGCTTATGAGCGGGGCGACCAACAACTTCTACCTCTCGCTCGGGCTGATGGCGGTCATCGCCATCTTCCTGTGGAGCCTGAACCGCACCCGCGTCGGCACGGCGCTGAGCGCCATCGGCATGAACGAGGAATCGGTGCGCGGCAGCGGCCTCAACACCACGAAGCTCAAGCTGTTCGCCTTCATGGTCAGCGCCTTCGTCGCCGGCGTCGGCGGCGCCTTCTACGTCCACTATCTCGGCTCGATCGCCCCGCGCGCCCTGTTCGACATCAATTTCCTGTTCACGATCATCGTCGCGTCGCTGATCGGCGGCGCCTCGACCATCATCGGCCCGATGGCCGGCGCCTTCTTCCTCACGTTCCTGCTGGAATACCTGCGGCCCTATCTGCCCGGCACCGAACGCTACTTCATCTACGGCACCGTCGCGCTGGTGCTCTTCATGTACCAGCCCAAGGGCCTGTACCAGATCATCGTCGATGCGGCCGAACGGGTCCGCGGCAAGCCGAAACCGGAGGCCGTCCGTGACCCCGCTGCTTGAAGTCGACCGCGTCGTCAAACGGTTCGGCGGCATCTCCGCCGCCAACGATCTGACCTTCTCGGTCGGCCAGGGCGAGTCGCTCGGCCTGATCGGTCCCAACGGCGCCGGCAAGACCACGGTGTTCAGCCTCATCATGGGCGAGCATCGGCAGAATTCCGGCGCGATCCGGCTTAAGGGTCAGGACATATCCGCGCTGCCGACCTACGAGCGCATCAAGCGCGGGGTAGCGCGCACCTATCAGGTGCCGCGTCCGTTCGGCGAAATCAACGTCGCCGAGAACATCCGCGTCGGCCTGATGCCGGACAGCATCCGGCTGATGCTGACCGAGGGGCCGGACCCGGAGGCCGAGCTGGAGCTGGCCCGCAGCGTCGGCTTCGACGCCGGCGATCTGGCGCGCAAGCCGAGCGAGCTGTCGATGGGCGACCTGCGCAAGCTGGAGCTGGCCCGCACACTGGCCACGGCGCCGCAGATCATCCTGCTCGACGAGGTCTTCGCCGGTCTGACCGTCGGCGAGATCGCCCAGATTTCGGAACTGCTTGCCCGCAAGCGCGCGGAAGGCATGACCTTCATCATCGTCAGCCACGACCTGCGCTCGCTGGAACCGCTGATCGACCGCGCCGTGGTCATGACCTTCGGCCAGGTGATCGCGGCGGGCACGTTTCACGAGGTGATGAGCGACGAGAAGGTGCGCGCGGCCTATCTCGGCCACTGACGCAATCGGGAGACCCGTTCGGCGATGGCACTTCTGGAGATCGAAAGCCTGAGCGCCTACTACGGAATGGCGCGCTCCCTGAACAACGTCTCGCTGTCGGTGAACGAGGGCGAGATCGTCGCCATCATCGGGCCGAACGGCGCCGGCAAGTCGACGCTGTTCGATTCGATCATGGGCATGACCCGGACGACCGGCTCGATCCGGCTGAACGGCGTCGAGCTGACGGCGATGCAGCCCGCCGACATCGTCAGGCTCGGCGTCGGCTACGCGCCCGAGCGCGCCCACCTGTTCCCGTATATGAGCGTGCGCGACAACCTGCTCGTCGGCGCCTACACCGCCCGCGGCGACATCGACGGCAATCTCGCGCTGGTGCACGGCCTGTTCCCGGTTCTGCTGGAGCGCCGCAACCAGGAAACCTCCACCCAGAGTGGCGGCGAACGCCAGATGTGCTCGCTCGGTCGCGCCCTGATGACGAGCCCGAAGGTCCTGCTGGTCGACGAGCCGACGATCGGCCTGGCGCCGAAGATCTGCAACGACATCGCCGCCGCGCTGCGCAAGCTCAACCGGGAGACCGGCCTGACCATCGTCATCACCGAGCAGAACGTGAACTTCGCGATGACCCTGGCCGGCTATCTCCACGTCCTGGAAACCGGCGAGATCCGCACCCGCGGCACCGTCGCCGAGCTTCAGTCGGACGAGGAGCTCAACAGGGCCTATTTCGGCCAATAGGCAATAGGCGATGTCGGCCGCCAGACGACGGCATTTGCAGCATCAACGGTGCGAGCCACCGGGTCTCCGTCGCGCCGATTGCGGAGGCGCCAGCAAATTCCTCTGCCCACGATTGACAGGGATGAGTCTGCTTGCAATAGTCCTAACAATAGAACGTTAGGACTATCGAAAGACGCGGAATTTGAGCCCTCTTCAGTCCCAGAATTACGACTACATCATTGTCGGGGCCGGTTCCGCCGGTTGTATCTTGGCAAACCGGTTGTCCGCGGACCCGAAAAACCGGGTGCTGCTCGTGGAGGCAGGCGGTAGTGACCGCAATTTCTGGCTGAAGCTTCCCGTAGGCTACTTTCGATCCATCAACGATAAGCGTTTTTCCCGTCATTTCGCAACCGAGGCGCAAAGCGGAACGGCCGGCCGGGGAATCGTCTGGCCCAGAGGCCGTGTGATCGGCGGATCGAGCACCATCAACGGCCTGATTTTCATCCGCGGCCAGCACGCGGACTTCGACCGCTGGGAGGAGATGGGCGCCACGGGTTGGAGCTACCGCGAGGTCCTGCCGCATTTCCGCAGTCTCGAGACCTTCGGCGGCGAACCCAGCCAGCTCCGCGGCTCCTACGGCGAAATGCCGGTTTCCGTCCTGCGCAACAATCACCCGTTTTGTTCGGCCTGGGTCGAGGCGGCCAACCAGTACGGGATGCCGCTCAACAACGACTTCAACGGTGAAACCACCGAGGGAGCGGGGTCCTATCAGCTGTCGATCGGAAAGCGCTGGCGCGCGAGTGCCGCACGCGCGTTTCTGCAGCCTGTCCTGGATCGCCCCAATCTCACATTGATGAGCCGTGTGCTGGTGTCGAGGCTCCTGATCGAAGAAGGGAACGGCGGGCCGACGCCGCGGGCGGTCGGTGTCGAATGGCACGAGGATGGCCGCAAGTCAGAAGCGTTTGCCGCGCGCGAAGTCATCCTGTGCGCGGGTGCGATTCAGTCGCCGCAACTGCTGCAGCTCTCCGGGATCGGGCCGGACGCGGTGCTGGAAAAGGCCGGCGTCCGGACAATCGTATCCAGTCCCGGCGTAGGCGGAAATCTCCAGGACCATTATCAGATGCGAACCATCGTTCGCATGAAGAAGCCGATCTCCTTGAACGACGACGTGCGCAATCCCATCAGGCTGGCGCGCATGGGCATCGATTGGCTTCTGTACGGGCGCGGACCTCTCACGATCGGCGCCGGCCAGGTCGGAGGCGCCACATACACCAAATACGCCGACCCCGGCCGCCCGGATATCCAGTTCAACGTGATGCCGCTCTCGGTCGACAAGCCGGGCGATCCGCTCCACCGCTATTCCGGGTTCACTGCGGCGGTCTGGCAATGTCATCCGGAATCGCGTGGAAGCGTGGAAATCGTGTCCGACGACCCGTCGGCCGCCCCCCGCATCGTGCCGAACTATCTGACCGCGGAACGCGACGGTGCGACGCTGGTCGAAGGCGTCAAGATCCTGCGGCAGATCTACAGCCAGCCGGCGTTCAAAGACCTGTGGGAAGAGGAAGTCGTTCCCGGTCCGTCGGTGCAAAGCGACGAGGAGATCCTCGACGCGGCCCGCAGGGGCGGCGGCACCGTCTACCATCCGGTGGGCACCTGTCGCATCGGTGGCGACGAGTCCGCGGTCGTCGATCCCGATCTGCGTGTCCGGGGGGTCGCGGGCCTTCGGGTGGCCGATGCCTCGGTCATGCCCGTCATCACGTCCGCCAACACCAATGCGCCGACGCTCATGATCGCGGAGAAGGCGTCATCGATCATCCTGGAACAGGCAAAGAATCATGGGTAAACGGCCCGTGGCGGCCGACGGTCTCGCAACATCGGGAAACCTGCGGGGCCGTCTCACCGAATTTCACCTTTGAACCGAGAATCACATGGGAGGACTGACAATGCTTAAAGTCATTCGAAACCTGCTCTGCGCGAGCGTCGCGAGCGCAGGCCTGGCATTTGGCGCATTTGCGGCCGACGAACCCAATCCGATCGACTGGACGTCGGCGCCGGAAGTCGACGGCCAGCAGGTCATGAAGCTGGGCCATTCCGTCAACATGGTCTGGTCGTCGCACACCGCGACGCTCAAGCGCTTCGCCGAACTCGTCCAGATCTACACCAACAACGAGATCAAGGCGGAGATCTTCCCGGGCGCGCAGCTTGGCGGCGAGCGCGAGATGATGCAGCAGGCGCGTCAGGGCGTCCTGCAGGTGACGTTGCCGGCCACCAACAATGCCGCCGCGCTGGCGCCGACGCTGAACGTGTTCATCCTGCCGTATCTGGCGACGTCCACCGATGAGGTGAACTGCCTTCAGGACAAGATCACGCCGTTGATCGTCGACCAGGTTATCGAAGAGGCGGGAACGCGTATCGTCGGTTGGGAAAACTCCGGCTGGCGCGCCTTCTTCTACAAGTCCGACGACCCGATCGAGAAACCCTCCGATCTGGCGAACCTCAAGATGCGCGTCCCGCCGAACCCGATCATGATCGCCTCCTACGAGGCATGGGGCGGCAACCCGACTCCGCTCGCGTGGAACGAACTCTACAATGCCCTGCAGCAGGGTGTCGTGGAAGGCGGCGACAATCCGGTAACCGACGTGATCGGCATGAAGTTTCATGAGGTCATCAACCGGATGACCAAGTTCCACTACACCATCCTGACCCATCCCATCATGGTGTCGGAGCGCTGGTTCCAGTCGCTTTCGCCCGAACACCAGGAAGCCGTCCTGCGCGCCGGCAAGGAGGCCACCGACTACATCCGCTGGTGGCAGCCGATCGATGAGGCGAACTGGTGGCAGCAGGCCGAGGACGCCGGTGTGACCATCACCGAGATCGAGGACGAATCCGAGTGGATCGAAAAGGCCCGCGCCATCTGGCCGGACTACTACGACTCGCTCGGCGAGAACGGCGAGGAACTGGCACAGACGGCACTCAAGCTGGTCGAAGAGTGCAAGGCCGAAATGTAGTCTGAACCCGAATGGACCGGCATCTCCGCATGCCGGTCCATTCGACCCCGGACCGAACACGGAAGACAGACCGTGCGCCACTTCGCCATCCGACTTATCTATGCCGCCGCGGCGTTGTTTCTGGCCCTCATGGTGAGCTCCCTGATGCTGCAGATCGTGGCACGGGAATTCAAGCTGCCTGTCGACTGGACAGAAGAGATGTCCCGCTTCGCGTTTATCTCAATGGTGTTTCTTGCAAGCGCCTACGCGACAATTAAGCGACGACATCTCAGGGTCAGCGTATTCTCCGATTTCGTCGCCAGGCGGATCGGCAATCGAGCGGTCGCGGTCTTTCATCTGACCATCCTGTTCGGCTTCGACTCCGTCATGGTCTGGTACAGCGGCTACAATTTCGTCGATGGCCTTCAGTTCGCCAATATCTCTCCGGCTCTGGGCTTCAACCAGAACATCCTGTTCGCGGCCATGTGCCTCGGATTCGGGGCGTCGGCGCTGGTTAATCTGACCGATCTGGTGGCAGTCCTGACCGGACGCGGCGACGGGACGCTCGACGGCGGCCGTCCGAAGGAGCGGCACGCATGAGCGACGTCACCCTTGCCCTTGCCGTTCTCTTCCCGATCCTGCTTCTGCTGGGCGTGCCGATCTATGCCGCGCTCGGCATAACCGGACTGGTGGTCACGTGGCTGACCAACGTGCCGCTGGTTTTTGCCACGCAGTCCATCCTCAACGGTCTCGACAATTTTCCGCTGTTGGCGATTCCGGCGTTCATCCTCGCCGGAAACCTGATGGAATCGGGCGGCATCACGAACGATATCATCCGCATCTTTCGCCGCTCCTTCGGTCACGTTCACGGGTCGCTCGGTATCGTCACCATCCTGTCGTGCATGTTCTTTGCCGCGATCTCGGGATCGGGGCCGGGAACCGTGGCGGCAATCGGCGCGATCATGATCCCGGCGATGATCCGGCAGGGCTATCCGGCCCCGTACTCCGCAGCCGTTTCGGCCACGGGCGGAACACTTGGTGTCCTCATCCCGCCGTCCAACCCGATGATCATCTACGCGATCATCGCGAACGTCTCGGTCACCGATCTGTTCGCTGCTGGCATGCTGCCGGGCCTGATCGTCGGCCTGACGCTCGCGGCTGTCGCCTACTTTGCCGCGCGCCGGTCCGGTGCCGTCGTCACGCAGGTGCAGGACGAACAGGAACAGGACTCCGTCGCCAGCCTGATGTGGCAGGGCAAGTGGGCTCTGGCGATGCCGCCCATCGTGCTCGGGGGCATCTACACCGGCCTGTTCACGCCGGTCGAGGCCTCGGTGGTCGCCGTTGCCTACGCGCTCGTGGTCTCGCTGGTCGTCTATCGCTCCATGACCTGGGAGGGCTTCAACCGCGCGTTCGAGGGCGCGGTGCTGATGGGCGGCGCGCTCATGATCGTCGTCGCGTGCTCGACACTGTTCGCGCGCACCATCACGCTTGAACGCATCCCGCAGGAACTGGTCGAGCTGTTTTCCCTGATCTCGTCCGAACCGCTGGTGATCCTGCTTCTGATCAACATCCTGTTGCTGATCATCGGCACGTTCATGGAGACGATCTCCGCAATCATCATTCTGGCGCCGATCCTGGTTCCGCTGGTCCGCAATTTCGGTATCGACCCGATCCATTTCGGGATCATCCTGATCATCAATATCGAGATCGCGTTCCTGACTCCGCCGCTCGGCGTCAATCTCTTCGTCGGCTCCCAGATAGCCGGCGTGTCGATCGAAAAGGTCTTCCGCGCAATTCTCCCGTTCATCGCAGCTTTGATCGGCCTGCTGGCGCTCATCACCCTGGTGCCGGGTCTGAGCCTGCTGATCCCTTCGCTTCTGCGGTGATGGCTCCCGAAAAGGAACAGGTATGCCCTACGAGAAACTTGAACTGCTGATCGATGGCGAATGGACGTCGGGCACGTCCGGCAAGTCGGAAACGGTGACGAATCCGGCAACCGAGGAAAGCCTCGGCGAGCTGCCGCTGGCCTCGACCGCCGATCTGGACCGGGCGCTGGAGGCCAGTGCGCGCGGGTTCGAGGTCTGGAGCAGGACGCCGGCGATCAAACGTCAGCAGATCATGGAAAAAGCCGCCCGGTTGCTGGAGGAGCGATCGGAGGACATTTCCCGCAACCTGACGATGGATATGGGAAAGCCGCTGGCCGAAGCGAAGCTCGAACTGAACTTCGCCATCGACGTGCTGCGCTGGTACGGCGAGGAGGGCAAGCGCATGTATGGCCGCCTGGTTCCGGCCCGCATGCCCGGCCTGCGCCAGATGGTCATGCGTGAACCGGTTGGCCCGACGCTGGCGTTCGTCGCGTGGAACTTCCCGGCCAACAACGTCATGCGCAAGGTGGCCGGTGCCCTGGGCGCGGGCTGTTCCATGATCATCAAGCCGTCGGAGGAGACCCCGTCGACCGCCATCGCGATCGGCCGGGCCCTGCAGGATGCGGGTCTGCCGGATGGTGTCCTGAACATCGTGTTCGGCGATCCCGCGGAAGTGTCCAGCCATCTCATCGCGTCGCCCGTGGCCAAGAAGGTTTCGTTCACCGGGTCGGTCGAGGTCGGCAAGCACCTGCAGAAACTGGCGGCCGATACCCTGAAGCGCTGCACGCTGGAACTCGGCGGCCATGCTCCGGTTCTGGTGTTCGCCGATTCCGATGTGGAGCGCGCCGCGAAGATGTGCGCCGCCGGCAAGTTCCGGAATGCCGGTCAGGTCTGCATCAGTCCGACGCGCTTCCTGGTCCAGGAGGACGCGGTCGAGGACTTCACCCGGATCATGGTGCGGGAAGCCGAGGCGCTGAAGGTCGGCAACGGTCTCGATGAAGACACCACGATGGGCCCGCTGATCGGCGAGCGGCGGCTGCCGGTCATGGAAGGCTTCGTGGCGGACGCGGTGGAGCACGGCGCAAGCGTTCTGACTGGCGGCGCGCGCCTGGGCAATCAGGGGCACTTCTTCGCCCCCACGGTGCTTGGGAATGTCACCGACGAGGCTCGGATCATGAACGAAGAGCCCTTCGGTCCGATCGCGCCGATCTCGTCGTTCAAATCGCTGGACGAGGGCATCGAACGCGCCAACCGTCTGCCCTTCGGGCTCGCGGCATACGCCTTCGCGGGAAGCGAGCGGACCATCGCTGCGTTGGGCGCGCGCATGGAAGCGGGCATGGTGGGGATCAACTCGCTGGTGGTGTCCACGCCGGAGACGCCGTTTGGTGGCATCGAGGATTCCGGCTACGGCTCGGAAGGCGGGATTGAGGGGCTCGAAGTCTTCACCCGCGTGCGGCTCGTAACCGAGACAGCAGTGTGATGCACGAGGGGGAATTCAGGCGCGTCCTCGTCGTCGACGCGGGGGACAATGTCGGCACCTTGATCGACGACAGGACGGATCTGCTCGCCCATTCCGGCGGCCCGGTCGAGGCGGGCGTCCCCTATGGCCACAAGATAGCGCTGCAGGACATCGCGTGCGGCGGCGAGGTCATAAAGTACGGCGTCACGATCGGCACCGCCACAAAGCCGATCGCAGCGGGTGCGCATGTTCACGTCCACAATGTTTCGGAGCTGGATGAATGAGCACCCTCGAGGGATACGTGCGCCCCGACGGGCGTGTGGGCCTGCGGAATCACGCTCTGGTTCTGTCCACCGTCGCGCTTGCCAATCGCTGGGCGGAACTGACCGCGGCCGGTCACGAGGATGCCCTTCTCGTGACGGGCGAAACGATACGCGGCGGGCGTGGCGGGGACATGCCGGCGCAGCAGGAGCTGCTGGATGCCCTTGTGCGCCATCCCAATACGGGATGCGCGCTCGTCCTGACCCAGGATCCGATTTCCGCGGAAACGCTGCGCAATGCATTCGCCGGACTTGGCAAGCCGGTCGAAGTCCTCGCGCTGCTTGACCAGGATGGGATGGAGCGGGCCGTGCACCGGTCGCGCGAGGCCCTTGGCAAACTCATCTCCGCCGGCGGGGCCAAGCGGCAGCCGATCGGATTGGAGCATCTCAGCATAGCGCTGGAATGCGGTGGTTCGGATCCGACCAGCGCGCTTGCATCCAATGCCGCAATCGGCCGCTTCGTCGACCGCGTCATCGACGCGGGCGGGACAGCCATGATCTCCGAAACCGTCGAGTTCATCGGCGCCGAGGAAATTGTCAGCAAGCGAACGCCCGACCCCGACCTGCGCCAGCGTATTCTCGATTTCATCAGGACCCGGGAGGTATGGCATTCGGAAGATGGCGAGGACTACCGAGGCGTCAATCCGACAGCCGAGAACATCGCGGGCGGCCTGACGACGCTGGTGGAAAAATCGCTTGGCGCGGTCGCCAAGAGCGGGACGCGGGACTTCGTCGGTGCCCTGGCTTACGGCGAACGGCCAAGCCGTTCCGGGCTGCACTTCATGGATACCCCGTTCTTCACGCCGCTCTCGCTGACGGGAATGGTGCAGGGCGGGTGCAATGTGGTGCTCTTTGGGCTCGGCCAGTTCAACCCGTCGGCCAATCCTCTGGTGCCGACGATCAAAGTCTGCGGCAACGAGAAGACGGTCGCGAATTGGCGGGACGCAATCGACATCGATGCATCGACGCTGTTGACCGGCGCGCAGGATCTCGACGGGCTCGCCGACACGATCCAATCGACGATTGCGGACTGCTCGCGCGGAGCGCTCTGCGCGGCGGAGCGCTGGCGGGAAGGGCAAATCTTCTTCCCCCGCGAAAGCGCACCGCTATAGTGACGTGATTGGGCAATTCTTTTGCCCGACCAAGGTTCCTCGGCGCTTAATACTTGAGCGTCGGGGTGGTCGGCATGCGGCTTACTTGCGGCGCACAGAGGGCGCCGACCTTCTTCGTGAGCTGCCGTTACGTTCCACCACGGCTTTCCTAACCTGTTGATCCAGGGACAGCGTCAACCAGGTGACAAACGAAACGAAAGAGCTGAAGGACCTGCTGGTACGTTCCGGGGCGGCGCCGCTATACGTGCAGGTTGCCGACCTGCTGCGCGATCGCCTGGAAAGGGGAGAGTGGAAGGCCGGTGACTATCTGCCTTCCCTCGAACGCCTGATGGACGAGTTCGCCGTCAGCCGCGTGACCATGCGCTATGCCATCAAGAAGTTGAGCGATGACGGGTTGATCTCGGCGGAACGCGGCCGCGGCACCGTTGTGACGGCTCTGGGCGCGCAACGGCCCCTCCGGGTCGAAGGCAGCCTGGCCGATCTGATACGTACGTACCGCGGCGACCGTCCGGAGGTCTACAATCTGGATGAGGGGTACGCGCTGCCCCCCGCTTCGAGCGAAGACTGCCTGCTCGCGGACAGCTACTATCACATCAGGCGCGTTCACTTACGCGACGAGGTGCGCTACTGCATCATCTCGCTCTACATTGAACAGAATCTGTTCGAGCGTGAGGAACAGAAGTTCCGCGAAGGCCTCGTCCTGCCCGTAATGGCGCAGATGGACGGCCTTGTCATCGCGACGGCCCGCCAGAGCGTGACGCTCGGCAAGTGCGGCGCAGTTGAAGCGAACCTGCTGGACTATCCCAGGGGCGATCCGGTGGCCCACGTCCGGCGCATTCTCACCGGAGAGGACGGATTGGCGATCTATGTGGCCGACGTGATCTATCGCGGCGATTGCATTCGCTTCGATATGGACCTGAAACCATGAGATACGTCGCCGTCTCGAGAATCGAGACGCATGCTTTCCGTGTTCCGCTGACGGTCCCGGTCGAAACATCCTTCGGAATCATGCGCGACAGGCCCGCTGTCTTCCTGCGTATCGAGGACGAGCAGGGCGTTTTCGGCTGGGGCGAGATCTTTGCCAACTGGCCGTCGGCAGGGGCGGAACACCGGGCCAGGCTGGCGCTGGAAGACATCGCACCGCTTTTGTTGGGAAGCGACGCACGGCAACCGCGGCATGTGTTCCGGGACCTGATGCGCAAGACGCGGATACGGGCCCTGCAGTGTGGCGAGTTCGGCCCCTTTTGGCAGGCCATTGCGGGTATCGACACGGCGCTTTGGGATTTGAACGCCCGCGCGGAAGGCCAGCCCCTGCGCAGGCTGCTGAACCCTGGAGCGGCCGACAGCATTCCGGTTTACGCCAGCGGCATCGATAATCGCAAAGCACACGCCGGAATTGCCGGCGCACGGCAGGCGGGACACGAGGCCTTCAAGCTCAAGGTCGGTTTCGACGAATGCGACGCCGGCCGTGTCCAGGACCAGGCGAAAGATCTCGGGACGCATGAAGCGCTCTATCTCGACGCCAATCAGGCCTGGTCGCGTGAGCAGGCCGCAGATTTTCTGTCGCGAATCGAGGGCTGCCCCATTGGATGGCTCGAGGAGCCGATTGCGGCCGATGCCGGGGAAGCGCAGTGGCGGGACCTGGCGGAGGTTTCGACGATACCGCTTGCCGGCGGCGAAAACGTTGCGGGTGCGTCGAATTTCCAATCGCTCATCGAAAGTCGCGTTCTGAGCTTCGTCCAGCCGGACGTCGCGAAATGGGGCGGGGTGAGCGGTTGTTTCGATGTGGCGCGGCAGGTCATCGATGCCGGGCTGACCTATTGCCCGCATTTTCTCGGCGGCGGGATCGGATTGCTCGCATCCGCCGAGCTCCTTGCCGCATCCGGGGGCCCCGGATCGCTGGAAGTCGATGTCAATCCGAACCCGCTGCGGGACGCTTTTCCCGTTCCGGCGGTCGTGCAGGGGAGCATGAGGCTCGGCGACGGACCCGGCCTTTCCGTGGAGAGGCTGCCGGATAGCCTCGATCCGTACCGCACGTTTCGTGGGGAAGTCTCACAGAGTTCATGACGGATCGACCGGGACACTTGGCGAGATCGGCGCCCGCGGCACCGTCGCCGAGCGTCAACCGGACGAGGCGCTCAAACAGCGCCTGTATCGGCCGATAGGAGTTGTGCCGGACGATGGGCTTCCAATCCTGCCCGGTTTGCGCGTAGAACGGCCGTCATCGAGGTGAAAGGCGGGCCGCCGATGCTGGTGGCCGGCCGCATGACGACCATATTGGCAGCATGAACAGCCCGAGCCACAGGTTCTCCGTCGCGCCGATGATGGACTGGACGGACAGGCACTGCCGGTATTTCCACCGGCTGCTGACCCGTCACGCGCTGCTCTATACCGAAATGGTGACGGCCGCCGCGATCCTGCATGGAGACCGCGCGCGTTTGCTCGGCTTCGACGCGGCCGAGCATCCCGTTGCGGTCCAGCTCGGCGGGTCGGATCCCGAAGAGCTTGCCGACGCCGCCGCCATTGCCGCGGAGTTCGGCTACGGCGAGGTCAACCTCAATGTCGGCTGCCCGTCCGACCGGGTCCAGTCCGGCCGCTTCGGCGCCTGTCTGATGGCCGAGCCCGAGCTGGTCGCCGACTGCGTCCGCGCGATGAAGGCCGCCGTCGCCGTCCCGGTTACCGTGAAGTGCCGGCTCGGCATCGACGATCAGGATACCGGCGCGCCGCTCGACCGCTTCGTCGCCGCCCAGATTGCCGCCGGCGTCGACGGGCTCGTCGTGCATGCCCGCAAGGCCTGGCTGAAAGGCCTGAGCCCGAAAGAGAACCGCGACATCCCGCCGCTCGACTACGACCGGGTGCACCGACTCAAGCGCGACTTTCCCGACGTTCCGATGGCGTTGAACGGCGGGCTGGAATCGGTGCCGGAGGCGGTCGCGCACCTGGAGACGCTCGACGGCATCATGTTTGGCCGTGCGGCCTACCAGCGGCCGGGCCTGCTGCGCGAAGTCGACCGGCTCGTCTTCGCCGATCCGGCCCCGCAGATCACGGACGAGGCGCTGATCGCGGAAATGCACGCCTACGCCGTGCGCGAAACCGCACAGGGCGTCCCGCTTCATCACGTGACGCGGCCGATGATCGGCCTGTTCCATGGCGCGGCCGGTGCGCGCGTCTGGCGGCGGATGCTGACCGTCGACGCGCAGCGCCCCGGCGCGCGTCCCGACCTCCTTCTCGACGCCTATCAAACCCTCGTGCGCGCCGGCCGTCGCGACGCCGCCTGACTTCACATCTCAACGAAAGGTCACGACTTTGGTCCTGGATTTCTCGGTCGCCGACATGGCGATGTTCGCGCTCGCGTTGGTCGCGACAGGCATCCTCACCGGCCTGCTGGCCGGCGCTTTCGGGGTCGGCGGCGGCGCGGTCATCGTGCCGGTGCTCTATCAGTTCCTGGTCGCCCTCAAGGTCGATCCGGCGCTGTGCATGCATATCGCCGTCGGCACCTCGCTCGGGATCATCATTCCGACCTCGATCCGGTCGTTCCTGTCGCACCGCAAGCGCGGCATGGTCGACATGAAGCTCCTGCGGGGCTGGGCGGTGCCGGTGGTCCTCGGCGTGATACTCGGCGCGCTGATCGCCGACATGATGTCGAGCACGGGCCTGAAGGCGACCTTCGCCGTGCTGGCGCTGCTCGTGGGCGTGCGCCTGGTGCTCGGGACAAGCAGGGCGCGTCTTGGCGACGATCTGCCAGGCGAGCCGGCGCGATCGTTGATCGGCGGCGCGATGGGCACCCTGTCGACGCTCATGGGCATCGGCGGGGGAACCTTCGGCAACACGATCATGACGCTCTATGGCCGGCCGATCCACCAGGCCGTCGCGACTTCGTCGGGGCTGGGCGTGCTGATCTCGATCCCCGGGGCGATCGGGTTCATCTGGTCGGGATGGGGCGTGGAAGGCCTGCCGCCGCTGTCGCTCGGGTTCGTCAACCTGCTGGGCGTGGCCCTGGTGATCCCGGTCTCGACCCTGGTCGCGCCGCTCGGCGTGCGGCTTGCGCACGCACTGAAGCGGCGACAGCTGGAAATGGCCTTCGGCATTTTCCTGCTGATCGTCGCCGCCCGCTTCGGGTACAGCCTGCTGTGAGGTGAGGGGGGACGCCCCCCGGCGGCCGCGACGCGCGGGGAGCTGTTCCGGATCATCGGGGCCGGACCGACCGGCCCGCGTTGACCGGTCCGGGGTAGCCGGCCCGGTTCAACCGAACCGGTTCAACCGGCGACGGCGGACGCCTTGTCGCTCAGCTTCTTGTTCAGCCCGTCGATCAGTTTCAGGGCTTCGCGGGTAAAGCTCTCGACTTGCGCCTTTTCCGCCTCGAGGGCGTCGAGGCGCGCGGTCGCCTTTTCGAGGGCCACGCGGATCATCGGCGTGTCGTCATTCGCGCTGCCCGCCCGCAGGATCTCGTGGATGTCGTCGAGCGGCATCCCGATCTTCTTGCCGTTGGCGATGATCTCCAGGCGCTGCCGGTCCTCCGCGGAATAGAGGCGCCGGTTGCCATTGCGGCGCGGCGAAATAAGCCCCTTTTCCTCGTAGAAACGCAGGGCGCGCAGCGTAAAACCGAACTCCCGAGCGATTTCGCCGATAGTGAACAGACTCCGGGTCGCCGCCGCGCCCGCTTCCCGTTCACCGTGCCCCTGGGGTAGGCCAAGGAGCACACCAGATTCATGTGTCACTTTATCTGCCTCCAATGTCGCCCACGGATAATGCGTGGCATGGGATCATTCGGATCGAATGCCATGTCGTCGAAATCCGTTGACACATAAACATACGACGTTTTCCCGAGCGCCCTGGAATGCAGCACGGGGACTGTGGGAACGCGACAACGGTACGCTTCAACTCATCGCTTCCTGGTCGGACAGCGGCACGATACGTCCGCAGCAGCCATGTCGTTGCGCTAGCTTATGCCACGCGATGAATTCGACATTATTATCTTTCGGCGCCATAAAATTAACATCCGAGCGCGCGGGGCGGGCGAGCCAGCTCGCGACCGTTATCGCCCGGTCGGCTCTTTCCGCAGTTCCCCGCGTACCACGCTCGGTTTCTTGCCGAACCAGCGGTAAGACGCGCGCGTGAAAGCGCTGGGCGCGGAGAAGCCCAGTTGATAGGCGATTTCCGAGAAGCTCAGGCCCGGATCCTCGAGATAGCGGGCGGCCAGCCCCTTTCGCGTCTCGTCGAAGAGCTGCTGGAACGACGTGTTGTGCGCGGAGAGGTAGCGCTGGAGGCTGCGTTCACTGATCCCGAGGCGGCGTGCCACACGCTTTAGCTGGGCGCCGTCTTCGCTCGGCAGCGCCTGGATGATCTCCTCGCGAACGCTGGTGATCAGGTCGCGCGCCCGGTCCCGCTCCACCTGGATCCGATCGAGGAGCCTGCATGCGAGGCGAAAAAGCGCGGGATCGGCGTTCTCCGGGGCGGCGGAAAGTGCGTCGAGGGGGAAAGCAATCAAATTCGTGCGCTGAGAGAATTCGATCGCGCGGCCGAGGACGCGGCGATGGCAATCCAGGCTGCGCGGTGCGGGCCGAACGAGTTGAACCGCCAAGGGGCGCCAGTTTCTCTCGAAGATCGGCCGCAACAGCCGTATGATCGACGCCGCCGCGAAATCGGCAAGCTGCCAGCGCTTCACCAGAAGCGGGGAAAAGCCCCACTCGACAACCACGCGATTCGACTCCACCACCAGCTCGGCATACGCGACGTCGATCCGCGTGCTCAGATGCCGGCTCAGGATTTCCAGTGCCGTGCGGCCGTCTGCCGCGTTCGCCAGCGCAACGGCAAGCGGTCCGGCGGGAGCGGTGAAGTGCCATTCGCCGAGGCGTATGCCGAAGCAGTCGTCGGCGGATAGAAACGCCGCGACTTCCAGGAATTTGGCGAAATTGTCGAGATTGACGAACTGCTCGTCGTCCCTGGGATCGAAGTCCGCAAGGCCGACGGCTCCGGCAATGCTCTCGTAGCTCAAGCCGGAAGCGTTCGTGACCTCGGCGAGTCCGGTCAGCAGCGCTGCCGAGACCTGGAGGCGGTCGGTGCTGACGCCGTGCATGTTTTTCCTAACGTTGCGGAATAACAATTTGGCGCAGGAGGATAAAAGTCGCAATGCCCTATCGGCAATTGAGCGAATAGCATGGCCGCCAATTATCCGTTGCACGTATTTCGAACGCGGTGGGGAGCTGTTCGAGAGATGATTTTCAATGACTGATGGGGTCTGTTCGCCCGCGCCCGAAAGCGCCGATCCCGCGCTTCACGACCTTTATCGCCGCTGGGCCGATCTCAGCGGCCGCGGGCGTTTGCCGTCGGCGAAGGATCTGGGCCTCGACGATCTGCTGGAAGTGCAGCCGGGCGCGGTGCTGATCACCGTCGAGCCGCGCGCCGAGGGAAGCCGGCGCTATGTCTACTCACGGGTCGGGACCGGCCATTATGCGGTGCTCGGGCGCGATATTCAGGGCTATTCCATCGATGAGTTGGCCGCGCCGCAGCAGGTGGACTACTTCGAGGCGGTCTACGACAAGGTCGTCGATGAAGCCCGGCCGCACTATTGGATGCGGGTGAACGCCCAGATCGGCACCAAGCTGCATACGTTCGAGCGGCTGATCGTCCCGGTCTCCGAGGACGGAGATACCGTCGACGGCTTCGTCGGCGTCTGGATCTGGCTCTAGAAAGCGGGCATCCGGCCGGGGCCACCGCTGCCGGCGCGAACCGTCGCGCCGGCGCGTCGCGGGTATTCTGACTCAGATCTTCTGGTTGTACTCGCCGACCTCGGGCTGGGCCGAAAGGTAGCCGTCGATCTCGGCGAAGATCGCACGCATGTTGGCCTCCGAGGTCGGGCTCTCGACGACGACGACGAGCTCCGGCTTGTTGGAAGAGGCGCGAACCAGGCCCCAGGTGCCGTCCTCCAGCACGAGGCGGATGCCGTTGACGGTGATGACGTCGCGCACCGTCTGTCCGGCCAGGCTGTCGCCGGCCTCCGCGCGTGCCTTGAAATGGGCGATGGCCCTGTCGACCACGTCGTATTTCACCTCGTCGGCGCAATGTGGCGACATGGTCGGCGACTGCCAGGTCTGCGGCAGCGCGGCGCGCAGCGCCGACAGCGGCGTGCCGGCATTGTGGTCCAGCATCTCGCACACCGCGATCGCCGCGACCAGGCCGTCGTCATAGCCGCGGCCCACCGGCGCGTTGAAGAAGAAGTGACCGGATTTCTCGAATCCCGCCCGTGCGTCGAGTTCGTTGACGCGCCGCTTGATGTAGGAATGGCCGGTCTTCCAGTAGTCGACCGAGACGCCGTTCGCCTTCAGCACCGGGTCGGTGGCGAACAGCCCCGTCGATTTCACGTCGACGACGAACCTGGAGTTCGGGTGCCGGGCCGACAGGTCGCGGGCGAGCAGCACGCCGACCTTGTCCGCGAAGATCTCCTCGCCACTGTCGTCGACGACGCCGCAGCGGTCGCCGTCGCCATCGAAGGCGAGCCCGACGGCGGCGCCGCTCGCCTTCACCGCGTCGGCGACGGCGTGCAGCATCTTCAGGTCTTCCGGGTTCGGATTGTAGTTCGGGAAGGTGTAGTCGAGTTCGCAATCCAGCTCGACAACCTCGCAGCCGATCGCCCTGAGCACCCGCGCGGCGAACAGCCCGGCGGTGCCGTTTCCACATGCCGCGACGACCTTTAGCGGCGACTTGAGCGTCTTTCCCGCGACGAGGTCGGCGACATAGCGCTCGCCGAAGTCCTCGACATAGGTGTAGGCGCCGCCCTGACGCGGAACACCCGACCCCGACAGCACGATCTCCTTCAGCCGTCCGATCTCGTCGGGGCCGAAGGTCAGCGGACGATCGGCGCCCATCTTCACGCCCGTCCAGCCGTTGTCGTTGTGGCTCGCCGTGACCATGGCGACGGCGGGCACGTCGAGCGCGAACTGGGCGAAATACGCCATCGGCGAGACCGCGAGGCCGATGTCGTGAACCCGGCAGCCGGCCGACATCAGCCCGGCGACCAGCGACAGCTTGATCGACTGCGAATAGGAGCGGTAGTCGTGGCCGACGACGATATCGGGCCGCACGTCGCGCTCGTGCAGCAGCGTGCCGATGCCCAGGCCCAGCGCCTGCGCGCCCATCAGGTTCAGTTCGCTGCCGATCAGCCAGCGGGCGTCGTATTCGCGAAAACCGGTCGGTTTGACGAGCGGGGTGGTCTCGTAGGCCGCGGTGTTGGCCGCGACCGCTGCGGTCGGCTTTGGAAGCATTACCTGTCCATTCGATCGTTTCGACGATGGCGAGAGCAGTTACAGCACTCTCGTACGGGAAGGAACCGTGTCATTTGACGAGTTCGAGGGTATCTCCGGATAATTTGACGCTGGCAAGGCGGCCCAGGAAGCTCATGCCGAGCAGGCTGGAGGCGAGGGCGTCGTTCTCGGCGACCATCGCGCGCACGTCGCGCATGACGATCCCCTCGACCTCGATGCGATCGAGCGTGACGCTCGCCACATTGACCTTGCCGTTGGCCGTCTGGACCGGAATGTCGAAATTTAG
This sequence comes from Microbaculum marinisediminis, assembly GCF_025397915.1. Lineage (NCBI taxonomy): Bacteria > Pseudomonadati > Pseudomonadota > Alphaproteobacteria > Hyphomicrobiales > Tepidamorphaceae > Microbaculum > Microbaculum marinisediminis. The sequence continues at coordinate 248,402 of NZ_JALIDZ010000002.1, read as the reverse complement.
CGAGCGCGGATCGAAGCCGGCACGCCTGGCGTCGGCTTCCGTCAGCGCCACCGCGGATGCACCCGTATCGGCGAGCATGTCGATCGATCGGCCGTTCACCGTGGCCCGGACCAGGAAGTGGCCGCGATTGTCGGCCCGCAGCCGCACGGTGCGGGGCGCGGTGGCGTAGGCGGACGACCCGGCGGACGCGTCGCGAGCGTCGTCCGGGTCCTCCCACTGGTTGACATACTGCTCCAACTTCGGCGCCGCGTAGACGGTGGCACCGAGCAGGAACAGGATTGCGAGACCGCGCATCATCGCGATGGCTCCAGGTTGCCCGTCCGGACAGATCGCCTGTCCGGATTTGCGCAAACGGCGATCGAGGCTAGGCGAAAAGGGTAAGTCGACGGTGAAACCGATCGCCGGCCTTCGGCCTTGGGTAAACGAACGGTAAACGGGCGGCGGGCGCCGGCTCAGCGCGGTCCCGTCAGCACCATCTCGTCGCCGCGCACCGAATAGGACGCCAGCCGGTCCAGAACGTTCACGCCCAGCAGGTTGTCGTTCAGCGCCCCCGGCGGCGCCACGTAGGCGCGCAGGTCGTGGAAGGCGAGGGGGCCGATCTCCAGCCGGCCGACCCTGACCGGCGCCACGAAGGTGACGCCGTTGGCCGTCTCGACCGGCACCGAGAAGGTGAGCTTGTCCGGGTCGAGCCCCGCCGCCCTGGCGGTCGCCGGCGTCAGCGTCAGGACGCTCGCCCCGGTATCGACGATGAAGCGCGCGCCCGCCCCGTCGATGGTGCCGCGCGCGCCGAAATGGCCGCTGGCGTCGCGCCGAAGCGTGACGACGATGCGGCCTTCGGCATCCGTCGCGGCGATCGGCGCGCCCGGCACGAGTTCCCCGAAGACGCGGGCGCCGAGGCCGGCGAACTCGGTGCGATAGCTGTACAGGGTCACGAGGAGGAGAACCGCGCCGAGCCATATCGTGGCATGCCGCAGCGCGGTGCCAACGTTGAACCGGCGGCTGGCGAGCATCGACCCGCCGATGACGATCAGCAGGGCGACCCCGCTGACCAGCGAGGCGAAATCGGCGTTGGTGACGCCGCCGACCATCCCTTCGGAATGGCGCGACACCAGGATGATGGCTGCCAGCACCAGGACGCCGATACCGATCCAGGCGAAATTCATGCCCCGCACCTGTTTTGTTCTCCCGCCGGTTGAGGTCGCTCGCGCAGGGATATGTGGCGCACCGCGGCCATCCGCAACGGATCGTCCGGCGCGATCAGGCCGCCGAGCGCCGCCGGAGCCGCAGCGCCGGCTTCTCGTCCTCCAGCGGCGGCAGCGCCTTCATCACCCGTTCACGCGGGAAAATGACGATGGCTTCGGTGCCCTCGCGCAATTTCGAGCGGAAATCGAACCGCCCGCCGTGCAGTTCGATCAGTTTCATGACGATCGGCAGGCCGAGTCCGGTGCCCTCGTCGGCGTTCTTCATGGCGACCGAGCCGCGTCCGAAGGTCTGCAGCACGGTCGGAATCTCGTCCTCGTGTATTCCCGGGCCACTGTCCTTGACGCTGAGATACTGCCCGCCACCCGAGGTCCAGCCGACGGTCAGCGTTACCTTGCTGCCGTTCGGCGAGAACTTGACGGCGTTGGTCAGGAGGTTGAGGACGATCTGGCGCACCGCCCGCTCGTCGACCCAGATCTTCGGCAGGTCGACCTCGAACACCTCCTCGATCGTGATGCCGCGCTGATCGGCGCGCAGCTTCGTCAGATGATGGCAGTCCTGCACCGTGCCCGGCAGCGAGACCGCTTCCTCCTGCAGGGCGTAGCGGCCGGCCTCGATGCGCGACAGGTCGAGGATTTCGTTGATCAGTTCGAGCAGGTGCTGGCCGCTGCGATGGATATCGCCGGAATACTCCTTGTAGGCGGGCACGCTGTGCTTGCCGAGAATCTCGTCCTTTAGAACCTCGGAGAAGCCGAGGATGGCGTTGAGCGGGGTGCGCAGCTCGTGGCTCATGGTGGCCAGAAAACGGGATTTGGCCAGATTGGCCTCTTCGGCGCGCCGGCGCGCCTCTTCCGACAGCGCGGTCGCCTGTTCCAGTTCGCCGATCAGCGCGTCCTTTTCCTTGCGCAGGCCGAACATCGCCAGCACCGTCGACTGAAACTGGCGGGCGATGATCATGAAGAAGACCTGCGCCCCCGCCGCCAATCCGGCCATGGCGTAGTAGAGCGGCTCGCCCAGCATCGAGAATCGCAGCACGATCGCCGCGGTGATGGGCAGGGTGCCGGCCAGCGAGGCCATCGGCAGATTGCTGGCCGTCAGCGTGCGCATCGCCAAGACGACGATCAGGACGGCGAACATGAAGATGATCGGTTCCGTCTCGTGCGTGGGAACCGAAAGGAACGCCATCGTCGACCACATCACGCCGTTCAGGAATTCGGCGGCGAAGAACCGGCGCTCCCACAAATCGGCGCTCAGCTTGTGCGTTCTTCCCAGTTCGAACCGCCGGCACAGATACGTCAGGATGCCGTTGCTGATCAGGACGCCGGCGAGCCACACCGAGGATTCCGACCACGGAACCCAGACCGTCATCATGCCCGCGATGATGATCGCCAGCAGCGGCACCACAAGGGCGATGCCGGTCTGGTTGCGCGCGTAGGCCAGGGTCAGGTCGCGGTCGAAGGCCGGATTGGTGCCGGTGTGCGAGGTCAGCCGCTCGCGGACCTGGCGGACCTTGCCGGAGACCGAGCGGCGGCGTTGGGCAGCCTGTTGCTGGTCCGGGAGATTTGCGGTCTCACCTTGCTCGGTCATCGCGATACTGCAAACTGTTACGCCGTCGCGACGCCGCCGCGACGAAGGAGAACTGCCCCCTTGTGCGGCAAATTCCTTAAGATCGTCGTAAGAATCGATTCATCTAGTTTCGAGGTTTTCCGTTGCCCCGCCGGTCCCGCAGCTTCGTGGTCCGTATCGATGAAGCGCTGACAGCGGTTCTGGCCGTCGCGCTGCTGCTGCTGGTCGCGGTGTATCTGCCGTCCGACTGGCGGCGCAGCTACTACGGCCCGGCGCGCGTGATCGACGGCGACACGCTGGTGGTCGGCAGCGTGAAAACCAGGCTGAAGGGCATCGATGCGCCGGAGACGGGCCAGTTCTGCCGGCGCGACGGCACGCTGTGGCGCTGCGGCGAGGCATCGACGGCGGCGCTGCACGGCATGATCGCCGGCCGTAACGTGACGTGCGACGGCGCGGGCAGGGACGTCTACAACCGCGTGCTCGCGGTGTGCCGGGTCGGCGGGCGCGACCTGAACCGGGAAATGGTAAAGAAGGGCTGGGCTGTCGCCTACGGCGCCTACGAAGCGCAGGAAAAGGCCGCGAAAGCGGCCGAAGCCGGCATTTGGTCTGGCGAATTCGAGCGTCCCGCCCTCTGGCGTGAGATGTTCAAGGGAACATGAGGCGATCGGGCACTTGCCCGTGCCCGCGCCGCTATGATCCACTGAGACAGAACGACAGGGAACGCCTCACATGAAGCTCTACACGTCCACCCGGGCACCGAATCCGCGGCGCGTCGATATTTTCCTGGCCGAAAAGGGCATAGAGGTGCCCAGGGTCGAGATCGACATCATGAAGCAGGAGCACAAGGCGCCCGACTTCATCGCGCGCAATCCGATGATGCGGGTGCCCGTGTTGGAGCTCGATGACGGCACACATATCGCGGAATCGATCGCGATTTGCCGCTATTTCGAGGAATTGCAGCCCGCACCGCCGCTTTTCGGCGTCGATATGCTCGACCGGGCGCTTGTCGAGATGTGGCAGCGGCGCATGGAGCTCGATCTGATGGTCCCCGTGGCGATGGCCTTCCGGCATACCCATCCGGCGATGGCGGAGCTGGAAACGCCGCAGGTGGCCGAATGGGGCGAGGTCAACAAACCGCGCATCTTCACCATGCTCGACTGGCTGGACGGGGAACTGGCCGACCGCCCGTTCATCGCCGGGCAGCGCTATACGGTGGCGGACATCACCGCGCTGGTGGCGATTGATTTCATGCGGCCGGTCCGGCTCGGCGTGCCTGAAAGCTGCACCAACGTGCTGCGCTGGTACGCGGACGTGTCCGGCAGGCCGAGCGCCGGCGCATGAGCCTCAAACTCACCATCGTCGGCTGCGGTGACGCCTTCGGCAGCGGCGGGCGTCGCAATACCTGCTTCCATCTGGAGACGGAAGACGCGCGCTATTTCGTTGATTTCGGCGCGAGCGCGATGGTCGGGGTCCATGCCCTCGAGATAGACACCAACGCCGTCGACGCCGTCATCCTGTCGCATCTGCATGGCGATCATTTCGGCGGGCTTCCCTTTCTCATCCTGCACGAACATTTCGTGACGAACCGGACGCGGCCGCTGACGATCGCCGGTCCTCCGGGTGTCGAAAGGCGCATCCGCGACGCCCAGGAGGTTCTTTTCCCGGATTCCTCCAGTATCGAACTCGGATTCGAGCTTCGGTTCGTGGAACTGGTCCCTGGCGAGACGACCCATGTCAGCGGTGCCGATATCGAGGCCTTCGAGGTGAGCCATCCCTCCGGCGCCCCGCCGCTGGCCCTGCGCATCGGGGCCGGGGACCGGCTGTTCGCATTCTCGGGTGACACCCTGTGGCTCGACGTGCTGGTCGACGTCGCCCGCGGCGCCGACCTGTTCATGTGCGAGTGCTACGCCTTCGAGGAACCGATCCCCTATCACGTGCGCTATCGCGACCTCGAGGCGAACCTGCCGCGCCTTTCGGCAAGGCGCGTCATGGTCAATCACCTCGGTCCGGAATCGCGCGGGCGCGTCGGCGAGATCGACAAGGCCATCGAGCGCGCCGAGGACGGCCTGGTCGTCGAGGTGTGAGCGCCGCCGCGAAAACGGTGACGGAGATCGACCGGCTCGCCAGCGAAATCGCCGCCTGCCGGATCTGTGTGGACGCCCCGCGCGGCAGGCCGCTGCCGCACGAACCGCGGCCGGTCGCGTGGCTGTCGGCCACCGCGCGGCTGGCGATCTGCGGACAGGCGCCGGGCACGCGCGTCCACGCCACCGGACTTCCCTTCAACGATCCGTCCGGCGACCGGCTGCGCGACTGGATGGGGATCGGCCGCGAAGCCTTCTATGACCGCGCCCGGATCGCGATCATTCCGATGGGCTTCTGCTTTCCCGGCCTCGACGCCAACGGCGGCGATCTGCCGCCGCGACGCGAATGTGCCGCGACCTGGCACGACCGTATCTTCGCCGCCATGCCGCAGATCGAGCTGATCGTGGCGATCGGCCAGTATGCGCAGGCCTATCATCTGGGGGCGGCCCGCCGTCGTTCGCTGACCGAGACGGTGGCCGCCTGGCGGGAGATCTGGGACGGGCAGGCGTCGCCCCGCGTGCTGGCGCTGCCGCACCCCTCGTGGCGCAACACCGCCTGGCTCAAGCGCAATCCGTGGTTCGAGAGCGATGTCGTCCCGGTGCTGCGCGCCGAAGTGGCACGCCTGACCAGCGCCTGATCACCGGCGCCTGATCACCGGCACTTGATCAGTGGCCCGGTTCCTCGATCGGATCGGGAAAGCGCATCGCCGCCAGGAACGCCAGGAACGCGGCACTCGCACAGGCACCGATGACGATGGCAAGCGGGATCGCCGTGCCGTTGTGCGTTGCGCCCACCACGATGGTCGCCACCGTGGCGGCGCCCATCTGCAGGAACCCGCCCAGCCCGGCGGCGGCGCCGGCGAGATCCGGCCGGACGCTGACGGAACTGGACACCGCGCTCGCCATCACCAGGCCGTTCGAGAAGGTGACCAGCATCATCGGCCCGAACAGGGCGATCGGGATGTTCGGGCCTGCGACCGCCATGACGATGAGCGCCGTCGCACCGACCACGCCCAGGATCACGCCGAAGCTGATCATGCGCCGCGTGCCCACCCTCTGGGCGTAGCGTCCGGTGACGAAGTTGCCGAGCATGTAGCCCGCCGCCAGCATCATCGCCCACAGGCCGAACTCGCCGGGACTGCGGCCCATCAGCTCGATGACGATGTAGGGCGCGCCGCCGATGAAGCCGAAAAACGTCGCCGAGGTGAACGACATCACGGCCGCGAAGCACAGGAACAGGCGATTGTGGGCAAGGATCCAGAAGGATCGGATCAGCGGCCCGAACCCGGAGGATTCGCCCCGGTTGTAGTGGGTTTCCGGCAGGCGCAGCGCCACCAGCGCGGTGACGCCGACGCCGACGACGACGAGCAGCAGGATGCCGGCGCGCCAGCCCAGCGTTTCCTCGAACAGGCCGCCGAGCGCCGGGCCGAGCATCGGCGCCAGCACCATCGACATGGTGACGTAGCCCAGCAGGCTCGCCGCCTGGTCCCGCGTGAACAGATCGCGCAGGATCGCGCGGCCGAGAACCAGTGCCGCGCACCCGCCCGCGCCCTGGATGAAGCGGCCGACGAGCAGCATTTCCAGGTTCCAGGCCAAGGCGGACATCAGGCTTCCGACGAGGAAAATGACGAGCCCCGCGATGATCACCGGACGGCGTCCGAAGCGGTCGGAGACGACGCCGTAGATCAACTGTGCGAAGGACAGCGCGAACAGGAACACCGTCAGCACGTACTGGGCGGCGTTGTAGCTGGTGTCGAACTCCCGCGCCATCGACGGCAGCGACGGCAGCACCATGTTCATGGACATGACGCCGAGACCGGTCGCGACGATCAGGATGACCAGGAGCTGGCCGCGCTTTATGCCGTCGGCGACGGTCTCTGCCACGGTATCGGTCATCGGTCCGCACCCTGCTTGAGGGCCGGGTCGCTCACCACCCGGCTGGTCCGGTGGACGCGGCTTTCGCGGTAGAAGACATAGAGGCCGCTGCCGACCACCAGTACCATGCCGGCGCCCGCCAGCGGATTGGGAAGCTGGCCCCAGACCAGATAGCCGAGCAGCAGCGCCCAAACGATGATCGAGTACCGGAACGGTGCCACCAGCGAAACCTCACCGTGTCGCATCGCCTCGGTGATGAAATAGAAGGCGCCCGACAGCAGTGCGGCGGCGCAGGCCAGGTAGATCAGCACCTCGCCGGGCACCGGCTTCCAGGGCTCGGCAAGCGACCACGCACCGCCGACGACGGTGACCGAAAACATCGAGACGAGCGCGACGAAGGGCGTGGGGAGTTCGGCCGGCAGGTAGCGGCTCGCCAGGTCGCGCAGCGCGGCGAACGCGAGGCTGGCAACGGCGAACAGGGCGTAGGCGTTGAAATCCGCGCCGCCGGGCTGGACCACCAGGAGCATGCCGACGAACCCGGCGACGACCGCGGCCCACCGGCGCCAGCGCACGATCTCGCCCAGCAGGATCGCGGAAAGCACCGTCATGACCAGCGGCATGCCCTGCAGGATCGCCGTGACGTTGGCGATCGGCATCTGGAACAGGGCGGTCAGGAACAGCAGCGTCGAGCCGATCTCGCCGATCACGCGCAGGCCCATCACTTTCCAGCCGCGCCGCGGCCAGGTTCTGAGCGCGCCCATGTACCAGGCCAGGATCGCGATCAATATGCAGGCGATCCCGCCCCGAATGAACAGGATCTGCGGCAGGTCGAGCGAAGCGCTAGACAGCTTCACGAAGGTGTCGTTGGTCACGAAGAAGAACATCGCCGCCAGCATCGCCAGCATGCCGTGCAGGTTTTCGCGCGCCGCCGTGTCCGGGGCGCTGGCGGGGGCACTGGAGGCTGATTGGGCAGAGGCGTCGCTCCGGCCACCGGGCTTGGACAGAAACACGGGAATTATCCGAATGCGATTTCTCGTTGCACCGCGGCGGAAATACGCCAAATGAAAGTATTCCTTATCACGCCGGGGCAGGCGCCACTACTGGCGCTACCGTTCAGCCGATATGCCGAAAAAGCAGAGCTTGCTATTCGTACCGGCGGCTTCAGCCGCCGGTGACGTTCATGTGGCGGGCGACGGCGGGGCGGGCATTGCGCCGGTCGATGACGAAATCGTGGCCCTTGGGCTTGCGCGCGATGGCCTCGTCGATCGTTGCGTGCAACAGGTCGTCGCTTTCCGAGGCCCGCACCGCCGCGCGCAGGTCGGCGGCGTCGTCCTGGCCGAGGCACATATAGAGCGTGCCGGTGCAGGTCAGCCGAACGCGATTGCAGGACTCGCAGAAATTGTGGGTCATCGGCGTGATGAAGCCGATCCGTCCGCCGGTTTCCGCGGCCTCCACGTAGCGCGCGGGCCCGCCGGTCTTGTAGGGAATGTCCGTCAGCGTCCAGTGCTGTTCCAGCCGACGGCGCACCTCGCTCAGCGGCAAGTAATTGTCGGTACGGTCGAACTCGATCTCGCCCATCGGCATGGTCTCGATGAAGGTGATGTCCATGTTCCGGCCGTGCGACCAGCGGATCAGCCCGTCGATCTCGTCCTCGTTGACGCCCTTCAGCGCCACCGCGTTGATCTTGACCCGCAGGCCGGCGTCCTGCGCCGCGTCGAGGCCGGCCATCACCTTGGCCAGGTCGCCCCAGCGCGTGATGGCGCGGAACTTGTCGGGATCGAGCGTGTCGAGCGAGACGTTGATGCGTTTCACGCCGCAATCGGCGAGCTCCCCGGCGAAGCGGGCAAGTTGCGATCCGTTGGTGGTGATCGTCAGCTCGTCCATCGCGCCGCTGTCGAGATGGCGGGAGAGGGTGCGGATCAACGACATGATGTTGCGCCGCACCAGCGGCTCGCCGCCGGTCAGGCGCAGCTTGCGCACGCCGCGTTCGACGAAGGCCGAAGCGACGCGGTCGATCTCCTCGAGCGTCAGCAACTCCGCCTTCGGCAGGAACGTCATGTTCTCCGCCATGCAGTAGTGGCAGCGGAAGTCGCAGCGGTCGGTGACCGAGATGCGCAGATAGGTGATGTGTCGGGCGAAGGGATCGACGAGCGGCGCGCGTGCGGCCGTGCGCGGCAGTTCGATGGTCATCGTGATCTTCCTGTCCCGGTCGGGCCTTGCGTACCGCCGGGGGTTCCTGAGCGTTTCTGGTTGCCGGTTCTTGGTTGATCTGGGGCGCCGGCGCAATGCGACAAGTCAATCCGAAACCAGGTCCACGCGCAACAGAACAATAAAACAATTTCCGCCGGGGCAAGATCGCGACCACAATCCCGCCAGAAATCGCCATTCTTGACGCCAGCGCGATAGTCGGATCGATTAGTTCCCGAAACCGAAAGATTGAATGCTTGCATCGAGTCGATGCTCGCGACACAGTTGACGTAGGAGGAACAGCGGTCAATGGCCGCATTGATACAAACAAAAGAACAGATAACGACGGCAGTCGCTCAGGAGGACGAGGTTCGCGCGCAGCTGTACAGGCTGCTGGCGCGGCTTCTCGCTCGCCCGGCGTCGCGATCCGATATCGAGCTTGTCGCCGCGATAGGCGGAGACGAGAGCGAACTCGGCCGTGCTCTCGCCGAGCTGTCCCGTGTCGCCGGCACAGTCGAGCCCGCACAGGTGGAGCGCGAGTACCACGATCTGTTCATCGGCCTAGGCCGTGGCGAACTGCTTCCGTTCGGCTCGTATTATCTCACCGGCTTCCTGCACGAGAAGCCGCTGGCGCGGCTGCGCGACGACATGGCCGGCCTGGGCATCGAGCGCGATCCCGCTGTGAAGGAGCCCGAGGACCACATCGCCGCCGAACTCGACATGATGGCGGGGCTGATCCTCGGCGACTACGGCGAACCGGCGGCCCTGTCGCGGCAGAAGCGCTTCTTCGCCGATCACGTCGGTCCCTGGGCCGGACATTTCTTCAAGGATCTCGAGAAAGCCAAGGCCGCGGTCTTCTACGGCGCCGTCGGTGGCGTCGGTCGCGTGTTCATGGACGTGGAGGAGGCCGCCTTCTCTATGGAGTGACGTCGAGGGGCGGCTTTTTGCCCCCTTCAATGCAGGAAAGCCGGACGATAGAGATTTCGGCAGTTGGCAAGTGGGAATTTCGGATGCGGTCGGCGGGCGCCTTGAACGCCAGCAGGTCGTGCAAAGGGGAGAAGAGGAATGCCTGAAGGGAAAGATCGCAAGGCGACGGGTCGCCGCGAGTTCCTGAAGCTCGCGAGCTTGGGGACCGTTGTCGGCGGCGCCAGCCTGTTGATGCAGGACGCGCCGGCGCAGGCCGCCGCAGAAAAGACCGCCGAAGGCGGCAAGGGCTATCGGGAAACGCCGCACGTTAAGGCCTTCTACGAGTCGACCCGGTTCTGACACCGGGGCCGTCGGCGAAGGCAACGACCAAGGGCCGGTGGTGCCCCCCGCGCCACTGAAAGCCCCAGGAGGAGAAGAAGATGCTCAGGAAGAAATCGGACGGCGTGGCGAAAAGCACACGTTTGGCGCACATCCTCTCTGATGTGGCCGGCGCGACGATCGACCGCCGCACGTTTCTGCGTCGTTCGGGCCTGACCGCCGGTGGCCTTGCCGCCGCCGCGACGGTTGGCAGCGGCATGGTCCGCAAGGCCGAGGCGCAGACGGCCACGCCCGCCAATGTCGAGATCAAGAAGTCGGTCTGCACCCACTGCTCGGTGGGCTGCACCGTGCTTGCCGAAGTCAAGGGCGGCGTCTGGGTCGGCCAGGAGCCCGGCTTCGACTCGCCGTTCAATCTCGGCTCGCACTGCGCGAAGGGCGCCTCAGTGCGCGAGCACGCGCACGGCGACCGCCGGCTCAAGTATCCGACCAAGCTCGTCGACGGCAAATGGACCCGCATCTCCTGGGACCAGGCGATCGACGAGATCGGCGACAAGATGCTGGAGATCCGCGAGCAGTCCGGTCCTGACTCGGTCTACTGGCTCGGGTCGGCCAAGCACTCCAACGAGCAGGCTTACCTGGTGCGCAAGTTCGCGGCCTTCTGGGGCACGAACAATGTCGACCATCAGGCGCGTATCTGCCATTCGACGACGGTTGCCGGCGTGGCCAATACCTGGGGCTACGGCGCGATGACCAACTCGTACAACGACATCCACAACTCGCGCGCGATCTTCCTGATCGGCGGCAATCCGGCGGAAGCCCATCCGGTGTCGTTGCTTCACCTGCTGAAGGCGAAGGAGGAGAATTCCGCCCCGCTGATCGTCTGCGATCCGCGCTTCACCCGCACGGCCGCGCACGCCAGCGAGTATGTCCGCTTCCGTCCGGGCACCGACGTCGCCCTGATCTGGGGCATCCTCTGGCACGTCTTCGAGAACGGGTGGGAGGACAAGGAGTTCATCCGCACCCGCGTCTACGGCATGGACGAGGTCAAGGTCGAGGTCGCCAAGTGGACGCCCGAGGAGGTCGAGCGCGTTACCGGCGTGCCGGGCTCGCAGTTGCGCCGCGTCGCCCGAACGCTCGCCAACAACCGGCCGTTCACCATCATCTGGTGCATGGGCGCCACGCAGCACACCAACGGTAACAACAATACCCGTGCCTATTGCGCGCTGGGCCTGGCGCTCGGCTCGATCGGCGCCGCCGGCGGTGGCGCCAACATCTTCCGCGGCCACGACAACGTCCAGGGCGCGACCGATCTCGGCGTGCTTATGGATACCCTGCCGGGCTATTACGGCCTGGCGGAAGGTTCCTGGAAGCACTGGGCGCGCGTCTGGGATGTCGACCATGAATATATGGTCGGCCGTTTCCACGACCCGGAAATCATGACCAAGGCCGGCATTCCGGTCAGCCGCTGGTTCGACGGCGTGCTCGAGTCGAAGGAGAACCTCGACCAGCCCGACAATGTCCGCGCCATGGTCTTCTGGGGCCACGCGCCGAACTCGCAGACCCGTCTGCCGGATATGAAGAAGGCGATGGAGATGCTGGACATCCTCGTCGTCATCGATCCCTATCCGACGATGAGTGCGGTGATGCAGGACCGCACCGACGGCGTCTACCTGCTGCCGGCCTCGACGCAGTTCGAGACCTACGGCTCGGTGACGGCGTCGAACCGGTCGCTGCAATGGCGCGAGAAGGTGTTCGATCCGCTCTTCGAAAGCCTTCCCGACCACGTCATCATGTACAAGTTCGCGACCAAGTTCGGTTTCGCCGACGAGATGTTCAAGAACATCGAGGTCGTCGACGGCGAGCCCTCCATCGAGGACACGCTGCGCGAGCTGAACCGTGGCATGTGGACGATCGGCTACACCGGCCAGTCGCCGGAGCGGCTGAAGAAGCACATGGCCAATCAGCACACCTTCGACAAGACGACGCTCAGGGCCAACGGCGGCCCGTGCGACGGCGACTACTATGGTTTGCCGTGGCCGTCGTGGGGGACCGCCGAGATCAATCATCCCGGCTCGCCCAACCTCTACGACCTCTCCAAGCCGGTGGCCGAGGGCGGCATGGGCTTCCGTGCCCGCTTCGGCGTCGAGCGCGAGGTCGACGGCGTCATGCACAACCTGCTCGCCGAGGGTGTCTATCCGGTCGGCTCCGAGATCGAGGACGGCTATCCCGAGTTCACCTACGGGATGCTGAAGAAGCTTGGCTGGGACGGCGACCTGACCGACGAGGAGCGTGCGACGATCGAGCAGATCGGCGGCGATAACCCGGACGGGGTCAACTGGAAGATCGACCTGTCCGGTGGCATCCAGCGCGTCGCCATCGCGCATGGCTGCGCGCCCTACGGCAACGCCAAGGCACGTGTCGTGGTGTGGCAGTTCCCGGACCCGGTGCCGCTGCATCGTGAGCCGCTCTACACGCCGCGGCGTGACCTCGTGGCCGATTACCCGACCTACGAGGATGGTCGCCGGCACCGCGTGCCGGTCCTGTACAAGTCCATCCAGGACAAGGACTTTTCGCAGGACTTCCCGGTCATCCTGACCTCGGGCCGTCTGGTCGAATACGAGGGCGGCGGCGACGAGACGCGGTCCAACCCGTGGCTCGCAGAGCTGCAGCAGGACATGTTCGTCGAGATCAATCCCTTCAATGCCAACGAACTGGGCATCAGGGACGGCGACATGGTCTGGCTGCACAGTCCGGAAGGCGCCAAGGTCAACGTCAAGGCGCTGGTCACCGAACGGGTCGGCAGGAACGTCGCGTTCATGCCGTTCCACTTCGGCGGCTGGTGGCAGGGCGAGGACCGCAGGTCCAAGTACCCGGACGGTGCCGACCCCTATGTGCTCGGCGAAGCCTCGAACACTGCGCAGACCTACGGCTACGACGTGGTCACGCAGATGCAGGAAACCAAAACCACGCTCTGCCGTATCGAGCGGGCTTGAGGGAGGAGTTTGACCAATGGCACGTATGAAATTCCTCTGCGACGCCGAACGCTGCATCGAATGCAACGCCTGCGTCACGGCCTGTAAGAACGAGAACGAGATCCCGTGGGGCATCAACCGGCGCCGCGTCGTCACCATCAATGACGGCAAGCCGGGCGAACGCTCGATCTCGGTGGCCTGCATGCACTGTTCGGACGCGCCCTGCATGGCCGTCTGCCCGGTCGACTGCTTCTACCAGACCGACGAGGGGGTGGTCCTTCACTCCAAGGACCTGTGCATCGGCTGCGGCTATTGCTTCTACGCGTGCCCCTTCGGCGCGCCGCAATATCCGCAGGTCGGCAACTTCGGCTCGCGCGGCAAGATGGACAAGTGCACCTTCTGCGCCGGCGGTCCCGAAGAGGACACCTCCGACGCGGAGTTCCAGAAGTACGGCCGCAACCGCCTGGCGGAGGGCAAGCTGCCGCTCTGCGCCGAGATGTGCTCCACCAAGGCTCTGCTCGCCGGCGACGGCGACATCGTGTCGGGCATCTATCGCGAGCGCATCGTCGCCCGCGGCTTCGGCTCGGGCGCCTGGGGCTGGGGCACGGCCTACGAGCAGAAAACCGGCGGCTGACGACCGGTCACGCGCAAGGAGGGCGGCCTTCCGGGCCGCCCCATCGTACGGTATCGACGCCGTCGCGGTGCTTTGTTCCAGCGAACGGGGCACGCGCGGCGTCGAGTCGTCTCGGGCTTGTGCCTTCGCCATCGGTGCCGTCTCCAGGGGTGGCTTCGCCAGAACGAGGGATCGGCGATACACAATGGGCAACATCAAAACCGTTCTGATCGCATCGCTTGCTGTCGGTCTCGCGGCCGGGCTTGGGGGGTGCCGCGAGGAGGAGCAGAACCGTCCGCTCCATCTCGACAAGGGGGTCTATTTGGGCAAGGCCGATACCCCCCTGACCGACGAGCAGCGTCGCGCGCTGGACCAGCGCAATCAGCAGCAGAAATTCTGATGGGGAGAGATCCGATGCGTCTCCTGAAAACCGTTTCCCGTCGCCTCTGCCGCGTGGGTCTCGCCGTGGCGATGACGCTCGTTCTGGCGGCGCCGCTGTCCGTCGCGGTCGATGGCACGGCGTTCGCCCAGGAAAGCCCGCAGCAACTGCGTGAGAACCCGACCGGCGGCCAGGTTCCCGGCAATACGCTGGGCGGGACCTCGGACACCGAATTCTGGCGCGCCATTCGTGGCGGCGCGCAGGGCACCGTGTCCATTCCCGACAAGAACGCGGGGACGCTGGTCCAGTCGGAAGGCGAGACCTGGCGGGCGCTCCGCAACGGGCCGCTGTCGACCTGGGGCGCCTGGGGCCTGCTCGGCATGATCGTGCTGCTTGCGCTGTTCTTCCTCATTCGCGGCCGCATCCGCATCGAGCACGGCTGGGCCGGGCGGACGATCGTGCGGTTCGGCGAGTTCGAGCGCATGGGCCACTGGCTGCTCGCCGTGTCCTTCATCATTCTGGGCCTGACGGGCCTGAATGTCCTCTACGGCCGGTATGTCCTGCTGCCGGTAATCGGACCGGAGGCCTTCGGCGCGCTCACCCATTGGGGCAAGCTGGCGCACAACTATGTCGCGTTCGCCTTCATGCTCGGCCTCGCCTACATCTTCGTCATGTGGGTCGCCAACAACATTCCCAACCGCTACGACGTCATTTGGCTCCTGAAGGGCGGGGGGCTGTTTTCCAAGCACTCGCATCCGCCGGCGAAGAAGTTCAATGCCGGCCAGAAGATCCTGTTCTGGCTGGTGATCCTGGGCGGCGTTTCGATCAGCCTGTCGGGCATCGCGTTGATGTTCCCGTTCCAGACCAGCCTGTTCGCCAAGACGTTCGCCTTCCTGAACGTCTTCGGCGCCGGCCTGCCCACCGATCTGACGGCGCTGCAGGAAATGCAGCTCGCCCAGCTCTGGCACGCCATCATGGCCCTGGTTCTGATCATCGCAATCCTCGGGCATATCTACATCGGCACCATAGGCATGGAAGGCGCCTTCGATGCGATGGGCTCCGGCGACGTCGATCTCAACTGGGCCAAGGAGCATCATTCGATCTGGGTAGAGGAGCTGGAGGCGGCCGAGCGGTCCCGGACGGGCGGCGCCGCAGCGGAACCGGCGGAATAGCCCGCGCGAACGGTGCGGCACGTGACCTCCAGCCTCGAGGTGCGGGCAGCCGTTGCGGCGGCGCTTTTCGTGTGCCTGACCGGCGGGCCGGCGGCGGCGTGGCCGGACAGGTTGGAAGGGCATGGCGGGCCGGTGCGCGGCCTTGCCATATCGTCCGAGCGAAGCGAAGTGCTGTCCGCCTCCTTCGACTACGCGATCCTCCACCGGGGGCTGGCGAACGGGGATTCGCCGGTCCTCCATCGGCTGATCGGCCACGAGGCCGCCGTCAACGATGTCGCCTTCGTCCCGGCCCGTCCGCTTGCCGTTTCCGCCAGCGATGACGGCAGTGTCGGTGTCTGGAATCTCGATAGCGGCGAGCTTGTCACCCGCTTCATGGGCACCGGCGACAAGGTTCTCGACGTGGCCGTCAGCGGCGATGGCCGGGTCGCCGCCGCCGCCATCTGGGACCACACCGCCCGCGTCTACGATCTCGACACCATGACAGAGCGCGCCGTCATGCGCGGTCACTCCGGCAACGTCAACGCCGTCGCCCTGGCCGGCGAGGGCAATATCCTCTACACCGGCTCCTATGACGGCACCGTGCGCCAATGGAACGCCCGGTCCGGCGCGCAGCTTCGCACGATCCTGAAGCACGGCTGGGGCGTGAACGTCGTCCGCGTCCTCCCCGACGAGACCCATCTTCTCTACGGCGCCCAGGACGGCGCCTACGGCATCGTCGACATCGCCGAGGGCAAGGTTGTCTCGGAATTCGCCCCCTTCGCCGGCCCGGTGCTGGCCGCGGCGTTCGACGTGGAACGCGGGATCGCGGCGATCGGCAGCGCCAACGGGCAGATGCGCATCTACCGCATGGACGACTGGACGCAGATCAACGAATACTCGACGGCCTTCGGGCCGATCTGGGCCATCGATTTCACCCCGGATGGAACCGCGGTCTACCGCGCCGGCCTCGACGACTTCGTGTCGCTCGTGCATCTGGAGCCCGGTGCGCCTCTGGATATCGCGCAAACCGACTATCCGCGCCGTTTCCAGCTCAAGAAGGACCTGGACGTCGGCGAACGCCAGTTCGCGCGCAAGTGCAGCGTCTGTCATACCCTGACGCCCGATGACGCCAACCGCGCCGGGCCGACGCTTCACGGCGTCTTCGGCCGCAAGGTCGGCGCGCTGCCGGACTACCCCTATTCGGAAGCGCTCAGGAACTCGGATATCATCTGGACCGAGGAGACCATCAGCGAGCTCTTCGATGCCGGCCCGGACGTGGTGTTGCCCGGAACCAAGATGCCGGTGCAGCGCCTGCGCAACGACGAGGAGCGCGCGGCACTGGTTGCGTTCCTGAAGCGTGCCACCGGGGGCGAGCAGGGGAACGATTGAGGCGTGACGTCTGAACGGAGAACGGACAATGAAGGCATTCTGGGGCGGGGTTGTTCTCATGCTGGTGATCGCGGTCGGCGCCTGGGTGGTGCTCGACGCGGTCGGCATGTCGGCCCGCGACATCTACACCTCGCAGCAGTCCGTGCGGCTCTGATCGCCACGGGGCTTGCTGGCGCGGGACTTGCCGCCACGGCCGGCGATGCAGGGGCATTCGAGTCCCGCGTCCTCGAACGGGCGATGACGTCGGTGGTGAGCGTGCTGCCGCTGCTGCCGGCCAGGGAGGTGCGCAGCGAGGAGCCGGAGGGCAGCGGCGTGGTGATCGGCGATGGCCGCCACGTGCTGACGGCCCGGCACGTCGTCGACGGTGCCACCGCGATTCATGTGCGCACGGCCGCCGGCGACATCGTCGCGGCGACGCTGGTGGGCGGTGACCCGCTCACCGATCTCGCGGTGCTGGCGGTCGACGATGCGTTGCCGGCGCTCGCCTTCGCTGGCGACGCGGCCCTCGGCGAAGACGTCTGCGCGATCGGAAACGCCTTCGGCCTCGGCCTGACCGTTGCCTGCGGTGTCGTTTCGGGCGTTCACATGGCCGGCGTCGGCTTCAACCCGATCGAGGATTTCGTGCAGACCGACGCCGCGATCAATCCGGGCGTCTCCGGCGGTGCCCTGGTCGACGAGGAGGGCCGTCTGGTCGGCCTGGTCTCGGCGATCTTCACCAAGACCTCGGACGCCAATATCGGCGTGAATTTCGCCGTGGCCGCGCCGCTGGCCGGCCATGTCGCCGAGGCGATCCTGGAAGCCGGCGCCTTCCATCCGCCGCGCACCGGCGCCCGGCTCGCGCCCTGGCCGGCGCCCGGCGAGACCGGGCGGATGGCGGCGCGGGTGTTCTCGCTCGAACCCGGGTCGCCGGCCGACAGGGCCGGGCTGCGGGAAGGCGACCAGATCGTGCGCGTCGGCGATCGTCGCATTCGCGGGCCGGCGGACTATATCAGCGCGGTAGCGCGGATCGACGCGCCGGCAGAGCTGGCGGTGGAGGCCGTAAGGGACGGAGAAACGATCAATGTCGTTCTCCGCCTGATGGCCGAAGCGGACATCAAGAACTAGGGAGCCTGAAAATGGACGAAGAACGCTTCAACATGTCGCTCAGGAAGTTCCTCAAGCAGGTCGGCGTGACCTCGCAGCGCGAGATCGAGACCGTCGTGCGTGAGGGCAAGGCGGGCGGCGGCAAGCTCAAGGTCCGCGTCGTTCTCACCGCCGAGGGCACGGATCTCAACCACGTCGTCGACGGCGAGATCGACCTGTCCTGACAGCGCCGCGATGAGCCTGCCAGACCCGGTATTCCCGCCGCTGTTGACCGGCCACGCCGTTACCGCACCCGACCGCGCCTTCGAGACCGCGGTTGCCGGGGCGGCGCGCGGCAGCCTGGGCGCCGCCGATCTGGTGTGGGCGCGCGATACCTCCCGGCTCGACTGTGCCTTGGTGCTGGAGCCGGATGTCGACCGCGCCCGCGCCGCCGAGATGGTGTTCGTCGCCATGGTCGCCTTCGGCGACAGCTTCGGCGCCATCGCCCCGCCCGAAATCGGACTGACCTATCGCTGGCCGATGGCGCTTTGCGTCAACGGCGCCCGGGCCGGACATGTGCGCGCGGCAATGTCGGCGCAGGACGATGCGGACGGGCACCCGCACTGGATGGTGGTGGGCCTGACCCTCGACATTCGCCGCAATCACCGCGACGGCGAACCGGGAGACGCACCGGACCGGACCGACCTCGTCGAGGAAGGCTGCGCCGAGCTGACCCGCACCGATCTGCTGGAATCCTATGCCCGGCACCTCCTGACCTGGATCCATACCTGGCAGACCGACGGCTTCCGGCCCGTCCACGACCTTCTCCTGTTCCGCGCCGAGGGGTATCGTGAGCCGGTCAGGCTGGAGCATGCCGGCGAAGTCCAGGAAGGCCGGTTCATCGGCCTCGACGATCGCGGCAACCTGCTCCTGGAGACGGGGGAGGGGACGCGCATGCTCGATACGCAGGCGGCGATAGAGGCCGTCGCACCGGCTGGACGAGGCGTATGACGACGGCGAAACCGGATTTCTGGCGGTCCTCGGGATTTCACCTGCTGCAGCCCGACGCGCGCGGCTGGCTGCGCGTCACGCCGGACTTCCTGCGCGCCTATCTCGCCCGTCCCGAAATGCGGCCGGTCGAGGAGTCCTGCCGCGCCGAGCACGCCCTCCACGGTGCACTCCTGGACAATCCCGTGCGGCCCGTCGGCGAGGCCGACGTCTCCGCGCTCGCCGACGAGGACGTGCAGCACAATTATCGCGTCGTCCTGCGCTTTCGGGACTTGCTGATCGAGCACGGCACGCTGGAGGCGGCGTATCTGGCGATCGTCACGTCCGGCCGCGGCGACGTCCCGGTGCTGTTCGTCGAGCAGCTCGTCCACGCCATCCTGCGTAACGTCCTGTCGGGCTGCACCGACCCGATGCGGCTGCGCGCCGCCGAGCTGTTCTTCCGCCAGCAGAACGTCAGCCTCGACAGCGGCCGCGTCATGCTCGCCGACGAGGAAGTGGTCGAGATGTACGCCCAGACCGGCGGCATGGGCGGGCTCGGCCAGCTTCTGGTGGAGTCGATGACGCCGATGCGCCAGGTCGAGCTAGACGTGCTCGACGACGACAACAAGTCCCTCTACTGGGATCGCAGCGACCGCTTCGACACCGTGATCGACTTCCGCTTCACCCAGCCCGGCGTCGACGCCTTCGCCCGCGTGATGGAAGCCTGGATCGCCCATTTCCTCGAGGTCCGCACCCGCATCCAGCCGATGCAGGCGATCCACGACGAGCACTGGTCCTGGCATATCGGCCTCGACGCCGGAGCGACGGAGATCCTCAACGCGCTCTACGAGGGCGAAGATGTGGGGCCGGACGACCTGCAACGCATACTCGGGCTGTTCCGGATGGAAATCCGCGACGATCGCGCCGTCGTCGCCTCCATGCGGGGCAAGCCGATCTATCTCGGCCTTGCCATGACGCCCGACGGGAAGCTGCGGATGAAGCCGCAGAACCTGCTGACCAACCTGCCGTTCAGCGAAGGGGCGTGAGGTGGCGCCGGCCGACGGCTCCTTCCTCGACACGATCTGGGCGCGGCTGCTCGCCGGGTTCGTCGCGCTGGTCTTCGCCGGCCTTCTCGCCTGGATCAATCGCGACGCCCTGAGCGGACCGGAATTGGCGACCGGCCCGCTGGCAGACTGCCTCGCCGAACGGCTCGGCGACGTCGACGCGATGGTGGCCGACGGGGTGATTTCCGACGGCCAGGCCGCGCAATTCAGGATCCGCGCCCGCCAGCTCTGCGAGCAGACGTTTCCATCCGCTTCGCCCCCGGCCAACTAGCCAGCTAGCCGGCTAGTCGTCCAGGAAGTCGTCGACCGTCAGGTCCTTGCCGGCATCGCGCGCTTCCAGATAGTCGTCGGTGGTCCGCACCTTCGGCCGCTCGCCCATCTTGAACGGATCGGTGCCCATTTCGGACTGGGCGATCACGCGGCAGTCGTCGCACATGCGGATCAGGTCGGCGGTCGCGGACGACTGGAACATCCAGTGCTTGCCCTGCAGCCGCTCGACGATGCGGTCGACCGTCTTCTTGGTGCCGAACGGCTTGCCGCAGCGCAGGCAGGCATACGGCTCCTCTTCATGGATCACCGTCTGCGACAGGGCGTTCGGCGTGAAGTCGAACCGCGCCTCCAGCGTGATCGCATCTTCCGGGCAGGTGTTGCGGCAAATGCCGCATTGCACGCAGGCGTTCTCCTGGAACCGCAATTGCGGTTTGTCGGGATTGTCGAGGATCGCCCCCATCGGGCAGGCGCCGACACAGGCCAGGCACAGCGTACAGCTGTCCTGATCAACGACGATGCGCCCGTACGGCGCGCCGTCGGGCAGGGCGATCACGTCGGGCCGCTGCGGTGCAGTCTCGTGCAGCCTGCCGATCGCAGCCCGGCCGATGTCGCGCTTGCCGCCGACCGCCGCGACGCCGGCTGCGGGCAGGGGCGTGCGCTCTGCAAGTCCATACAGCGCTGTCTCGACGGCGTCGGGATCGGCTTCGACCAGGATCGTCATGCGGTCCGCGTCGTGGCCGAGCCCCTGCAGGATCGATCGGACCAGTGTCCCTTGCGTCTCCAGCGGCAGAACCTCGTCGGCCCGCGCCGGATCGACGAGCGCGACCATCTGCTCGACGCCGGTGACGAAGGCGGCGGCGAGGATGTCGTGGCCGAGCTCGGTGACCGCGTGCAGCGGCACGGGCAGCACGTTGACCGGCAGGCCGCGCCCGAACCGCGCCATTGCCGCGATCAGCTCGGCGCCGCGCCGTGCGTCGTGGAACAGCAGGACCGGCCGGGTGCCGCCGGCCGCCAGATAGGTGGAGACGAGTACCTGGATACGGGCGATCAGGTCTTCCCGGCGCGGATAGCGGTAGCTCACAGCCCCGGTCGGGCACGAGGCGCTGCACGAGCCGCAGCCGCCGCAGATGCCCGGGTCGACGGAGATCGTGTCGCCCATGTCGGAAATGGCGCCCGCCGGGCAGGCGTCGAGGCAGTTGGTGCAGCCGACGATCCGGTTGCGCGAATGGACGCAGATATCCGCATCGTAGTCGACATAGACGGGCTTCTCGAACTCGCCGACATAGTCGGTGATCTCGAACATCGCCTTGGCCACGGCCGCGGGATGGTTCGGGTCGACGCGGAAATAGCCGTCGCGATGGTCCGGTGCCGGGAACAGGGCGGTATCGCCGCTCAAATCGAGGATCACGTCGCATTGCGACTGGGCGCCGTCGCGCGGCATGACGAAGGCCGCCGCCTCGCGCGACGAGGGAACGAGCGGCGCGTAGCCGTCCACGGTGATCTCGAAGGCGCCGAACGAGCCC
Organism: Microbaculum marinisediminis; assembly: GCF_025397915.1. Classification (NCBI taxonomy): domain Bacteria; kingdom Pseudomonadati; phylum Pseudomonadota; class Alphaproteobacteria; order Hyphomicrobiales; family Tepidamorphaceae; genus Microbaculum; species Microbaculum marinisediminis. The sequence goes on along the minus strand of NZ_JALIDZ010000002.1, from coordinate 226,838 downwards.
GCCGCCTTGACGATCCGGCCGCGATAGACGGGCACATCGGCGACCGACGGCGGCACCAGTCCGTCCGCATCGGTCATAAGCAGGCTGACGGCAAGGCGCCCGTTCAGCGACTGCGCGACCTCCAGCGCCTGCTGGCCGCGTCCGTAGACGAGGCACATGCCCTCCGATCGGGTCGTGTGGATCGCGGCGGGGGCGGGCGCCACCGTCGCCTCCGCCAGCAGAGCCGCCATTTTCGGGCCTGCGGCGGCCTTGTCGGCGCACCAGCCCGCCTTTTCGCGGATGTTGACGAAGGAAACCCGCTCGTCCGCGCCGGCCTCCTCGGCGAGTTCGCGGAACAGCGGGGCTTCCTGGGTGCAGGCGACCACCACCTCGCCGCCGGCGCGCACCGCGGACAGATAGGCTTCGGTATCGTTGCGACACAGCGTCGTGCGGACCGGACCGATCTCGGCATCCGGCAGAGCCGCGCGAACGCGATCCACGTCGATCGACATGCTGTGCGCGCAATCGCACAACAGGACCGTGCGTCGGTCCGATGTCATGTCCTGAGCACTCCTGTGAACCGCCCCTCCGGTGATCACCGTCCTCGTGGGAGGCGGCCCTTCTTGGTTGGATTGAGTCTAGGGTGGTGGAGCCGGCGAGGCAAATGTCTATATTCCTTGTGGGCGCCGGCTTCCGGAGGAGAACCTTGGAAAAAACGGCAACAATTCAGGTTGGCATCGTGGTCGAGCGGCGGGAGTCGGACAGCCGCTGGATCGATGCGACCTGGAAACCGGTTTCGATCCTCGTCGGGGCGCCGCCGGTCGAGGGCTGGCGCGAACTGGCCTCCGGCGAACGATGGCGCCGCTACCATGCCGCGACCGTGCCGCTCGAACTGCACCGCACCGATGCCGAATCCTACAAGTACAACCTGTCGACCAGATCGCCGTCGGTGTTCGTCGTCATGACACCGACCGGTGGCGAGAGGCCGTGGCGGGTCCTGCTGGCGACCGCGTCGGCCTACGAGGGCGAATCCTATCTCACCTCCGACGAGGTCATGGTCGAGGCCGTGCCGATGCCGCCCGAGGTCGCCGCCTGGGTGCGAGACTTCGCGGAGGCGCATTTCGATCCGGAGCCCTTCAGGAAGCGCAAGCGCGACAGGCCGCCGGCGCTGGAGGAGGCCAAGTTCGGCAAGGAGCCGATCTTCACCCGCCGGCCGGCCGCGACGCCGCCGCGAAAGGACAGGGGGAAGGAAACGGATGGCTGACGACAGCGGTTTCCTGTCGCGCTGGTCGCGGCGCAAGCTGGCGGAGAAGGAGCCGGCCGGTCCGGCCGAAGCCGAGGTGACCGCGGATCCGGTCGATGATGCCGGGCAGGCGATGCCGGTGGTGCCGGACTCGCCATCGGATCCGCTGGCCGACGAACGGGCGGAGGAGCCGGCGGGCGAAGCGGCCGAACCGGACCGCCACCCGGCCGAGGACATCGACATCGAGAGCCTGACCAAGGAGTCCGACTTCACGATCTTCATGCAGAAGGGCGTTTCGGCCGCAACCCGCCGCAGGGCCCTGCGCAAGCTCTGGACCAGCGACCCGGTCCTCGCCAATCTCGACGGCCTCAACGACTACGAGGACATGGAATACACCTACGGCATCAGCACCGCGGCGACGTCCGACTGGAAGCTCGGCCGGGGGTTCCTGTCCGACAAGGAGCTCGGCCTGGAGCCGGCAGCCGAAGAGACCGGAGAGCCCCCGGAAGAACCCCTTATCGGGGCAGACGACGCCGAGGCGGCAGACGAGACCATCATCGCCGAGGCCGATCCCGATGCGCCGGCGGACGGTGCGACGCACGATCCGGACGCGGTCGTGGAGCCGGACCAGGACCCGGTCGTGGGCCGCGGCGAGAACCCGAAGCAGGCCTGATCGCGCCGGGCGCGCCGGTTCTCCGCGCGCTTATCGCGTCGGGCTGGCAAGCGCGTCGTCGGCCAGATGCTGGCGCAGCATCTCCGTATATTGCTCGACCATGTGCTGGACGAACTCCTCGTGCGTCTCGACGTCGAGGATCGCCTTGGCCACGTAGGCGTTGTAGCGGGCCGCCGCGTAGAGGAAGGCCATGTGCAGATCGGTCGCCTTGACCGCCTGGTTCTCGCGATTGGCCAGCTCGATGAACTTGTTGGCGACCTTGAGGAAGGCCTCGGTGTCGAGCTCTCCCGTCTTGCCCGCCGCGCGCCGTTCCTTCCTGTTCATCGATCACTCTCCTGTCAGATTTTCCTCGACCGGTCCGCCTTGCCGCTTCGCGCTGCGCGACCTACCTTGCCGGGCGCACAAAGGATCGAGGCGACATGACGAACGATACCAAGGTCTGGCCCACGGAAATCCGCTTGTCAAAGGACAAGCGTACGCTGACCGTCACCTTCGAGGACGGAGAGAGTTTCGCGCTGTCCGCGGAAATGCTGCGGGTGCTGAGCCCGAGCGCCGAGGTGCAGGGCCACAGCCCCGACCAGCGCCAGACCGTGCCGGGCAAGAAGAACGTCGGTGTCATGCAGATCCATCCGATCGGCAACTACGCGGTCCGGCTGGAGTTCGACGATCTCCATTCAACCGGAATCTACTCCTGGACCTATCTCTACGAGCTCGGCAAGAATCACGACGCCCTGTGGGCGGCCTATCTCGAAGAGCTCGCCGAGAAGGGCCTGGACCGCGAGCCGAAGCTGCGGCACTGAGCCTCACTGTTTCCTGAGCGTCTCGGCGAAGGCCCGAATGGCGGCAATGTCGTCGAGCTCGATCTCGACCGGCGCCGCGTTCGGCGGAAACACGTCGGGATCGGGATAGGGATAGCCGGCCACTCGCACGAACGAGGGGTGCGGCCGCCGCGCCTGGAAGGTTTCGAACCGTTCCGCCCAGTCGTCGAAGGCATCGACCAGAAGCTGGAACGATGGCGTCGAGCCGATGCCGCCGAACTTGTTGAAGTCGCCGACCACGTGGCAGCGGGAGCAGTGCTCCTCGGCCAGTGCCTTTCCGTCCGCGACCTGATCGGCCGTCTGATCCGCCGCCTGATCGGCCACGGCCGGGGCCGGGCCGAGGCAAAGACCGAGCATCGTCGCAGCGGCGATGGCGTTTCGCATGTCCTCGCGTCCGTCCGGGCGTCCGTCAGGCTTTCCTGCCGGAAGCTTAGCACAGCTGCGCCGGATTGTTTCCGCGACGGGCGCGACGGGTCCGAAAACCTTGGGGCTGTCTTCGAAGGCCCGAAAAGAAAAGGCCGGAGCTTTTGGCTCCGGCCCGTCTGTCCTCGCGTTGCCTCGAGGCTCGACTATTGCAGCACGACGATGCGCGCGCCGATATTCACACGGTTGTAGAGGTCGATGACGTCCTCGTTGAGCATCCGGATGCAGCCGGACGAGAAATCGCGACCGATGCTCCAGTTCTGATTGGTGCCGTGGATCCGGTAGAGCGTGGAGCCGACATACAGGGCGCGCGCACCGAGCGGGTTGCTGGGGCCGCCCGGCATGAACGTCGGCAGGTACGGCTGGCGGGCGCGCATGTCCGCCGGCGGCCGCCAGTCCGGCCATTCGGCCTTGCGGCTGAGGTTGTAGGTGCCGGAGAACTGGAAGCCCTCGCGCCCGACGCCGATGCCGTAGCGGATCGCCTTGCCGTCGTCGAGAACCAGGTAGAGGCGCCGTTCCGGCGTATCCACGACGATGGTTCCGGGGGAGTATTTCTTGTCGTAGCTCACGACCTTGCGCGGGATGGGCGTATAGGCCCACACGCCGCCGCTTTGCAGACGCTTGCCGGTGAGCGGATCGATTTCAGCCTGGGCGCCGCCGACCGGACCGATAACCAAAGACGCCACGATACCAAGCAGAGAGAGCAACCGCCATTTCATCGTTCATAACCCTTGGAAAACGACCAAATTCGCAAATCTGTGAGCCGATTCTGCATACTCGAAATATCTGTCTTTTTGTCCGTCAGCCTCCTGTAAAAATCAAGCGGACGGCGACGCCATAACGCAGAGTTGATGCAAGAATGCGCCACCTGTGGCGGATTTATCACGTCGGTTTACCAATTCCGCGAGATTGATGCGATGCCGTCGCGGCATTCCGCAGCGGTATTCGGCAGCGGACGGGGCCATACGGCTTAACGGATACGCACGGGGCGTGTAATGGAAGGCTGGTGATGACGCCCGATTTTCCTGCGCCCCGGACGGATTGGTGCCTCTTCCTCGATTTCGACGGAACCCTCGTCGAAATCGCCGAGTCGCCGGATGCCGTCCGTGCCGAACGTCACCTTGCCGCCACACTGACGGCGATCTCTGCCCGGCTCGGGGGCGCCGTCGCGATCGTGAGCGGCCGGCCGATCGCCGAGGTCGAGCGCCACCTCGACCACGAGGGGTTTCCCGCCGCCGGTCTGCATGGTCTCGAGATGCGGATGCGCGCCGGCCAGCCGATATCGCGCGTTGACGTGAGCGCCCCCGACAAGGGAATCCGCGACGCGCTGGCATCCTTCGCCGCCGGCCGGCCCGGCCTGTTGTTCGAGGACAAGGGGATCGCGCTGGCGCTGCACTATCGCGCGCGGCCTGATCTCGCCGATGCCTGCCGAGACGCGGTGAAGGACGCCGTGGCGCGTCACGGCAATCTGCAGGTTCTCGAAGGCAAGATGGTCTTCGAGGTCAAGCCGGCGGCGGCAGACAAGGGCAGGGCAGTGCGTCGCTTCATGGACGAGGCCCCTTTCGCCGGCCGCGTCCCCGTCTTCGCCGGAGACGACGTCACCGACGAGGACGGCTTCAGGGCGGCGGCCGCGTTCGGCGGCTTCGGCATCAAGATCGGCGCGGGCGAGACGGCGGCGCGCTGGCGAATCGGTACAGTGGCCGAGTTCCTGCGCTGGCTCGTGGCGATGCCCGGCCGGCTGGATCGGGCGGCAAGGGAGACGGCAGCACCGTGAGCGGACTGGATCTCGGCGTCATCGGAAACTGCGCGATCGGCGCGCTGGTCGACAGCAACGCACGGATCGTGTGGTCGTGCCTGCCGCGCTTCGACGGGGACCCGGTGTTCCACGCCCTGCTGGGCAGTCCGGACGGGAACGATCCCGCTACCGGCGCGTTCACGATCGAACTCGAGGGCTTCACCCGCGCCGAGCAGGCCTACGAGCCCAATACCGCGATCCTGCGGACCCGGCTCTACGGCAACAACGGCGACGCGCTGGAAGTCACCGACTTCGTGCCGCGGTTTCGCGCCCGCGGTCGCATGTTCCGCCCCACCATGATCGTCCGCCGGCTGCGTCCGCTCGCCGGCCGGCCTCGGGTGACATTCCGCATCAGGCCGCGGTTCGACTGGGGGGCGAGCGCGCCGGCCGTGACGCACGGCTCCAACCACATCCGCTATGTCGGCTCGGGCCTCGTCATCCGGCTGACCACCAACGCGCCGGTCGCCTATGTGCTGGCCGAGACCTCCTTCGTCGTCGACGAGCCGACCAGCTTTCTTCTGGGCCCCGACGAGACGGCGAGCGACAGCGTCGATACGCTGGCCCGCAGCTTCGAGGAACAGACCGCGGTCTACTGGCGTGAATGGTCGCGCCGCCTCGCCGTGCCGCTGGAGTGGCAGGACGCCGTGATCCGCGCGGCGATCTCCCTGAAGCTGTGCACGTTCGAGGAGACCGGCGCCATCGTCGCGGCGATGACGACCAGCGTGCCGGAGGCCGCCGACAGCGGGCGCAACTGGGACTACCGCTATTGTTGGCTGCGCGATGCCTTCTTCGTGGTCCGCGCGCTCAACAGTCTCGCCGAAGTCGAGACGATGGAGACCTATCTGCGCTATCTCTCCAACATCGTCCGCGAGATGGACGGCGGGCACATGCAGCCGGTCTACGGAATCGGCCGCGAGGCGCATCTGGTCGAGCGTACCGTCGACCATCTGCCGGGCTATCGCGGCATGGGGCCGGTGCGCGTCGGCAACCAGGCCTACGAGCACTTCCAGCATGATGTTTACGGCAACGTCATCCTGGGTGCCGCGCAGGCGTTTTTCGACGAGCGTCTGTTCCGCCCGGCCACGCTGGACGACTTCCGGCTGCTCGAGCGCGTCGGCGAGCGCGCCTTCGCGCTCCACGCCGAGCCGGATGCCGGCATGTGGGAATTGCGCACCCGCGCCCGCGTTCACACTTCCTCGGCGCTGATGTGCTGGGCGGCCTGCGACCGGCTCGCCAAGATCGCCCGCCGCTTCGGCGAGGATGACCGGGCGGAGACCTGGAGCGAGCGCGCCGGCGAGATCCGCGCGACGATACTGGAGCGGGCCTGGAACCCGGAACTCGGGTCGTTCGTCGAGAGCTTCGAAGGCTCCAACATAGACGCGAGCTTGTTGCTCATGGCCGAGGTCGGATTCGTCGCCCCCGACGACCAGAGGTTCGTCGCGACTGTCGATCGCATCGGCCGCGAGCTCAGGCGCGGCAACCACCTCCACCGCTATTCGGCGCCCGACGACTTCGGACGGCCGCATACGGCATTCAATATCTGCACCTTCTGGTACATTGACGCCCTGGCACGGATCGGGCGCACCGAGGAGGCCCGCGAGATATTCGAGACCATGCTGGACGCGCGCAATCATCTTGGCCTTCTTTCGGAGGACATCGACCCCCAGACCAGGGAACTGTGGGGCAACTACCCGCAGACCTATTCGATGGTCGGCATCATCAACGGCGCCATGCGCCTTAGCCGGAGGTGGGATACGACGATATGAGCCGCCTCGTCGTCGTTTCCAACCGTGTCGGGCCGGTGCGCGAATCCGCCAAGGCCGGCGGGTTGGCGGTGGCGATCGTCGATGCGCTGCGCGCGCAGGGCGGCGTCTGGTACGGCTGGTCGGGCGACGTCACCCCGGAAGGCACCCACGGCATGCTGAAGACCGAGCAGGCCGGCCGCATCTCGCTGATGACGCTCGATATCGATCAGGCCGATTACGAAGGCTACTACGCCGGTTTCTCCAACCGGACACTCTGGCCGATCTTCCACTACAGGCTCGATCTGGCCCAGTTCGATCGCGAACTCGAGAAGTCGTACTGGACGGTCAACGAACGGTTCGCCACCCGGCTCTACCCGATGCTCCAGGACGACGACGTCGTCTGGGTGCACGACTACCATTTCCTGGCGCTCGGCGCGAAGCTGCGGGCGATGGGTGCGCGCCAGCCGATCGGCTTCTTCCTGCACATTCCCTTTCCCGTGCCCGAGATCATCGCCGCGCTGCCGGGCCACGCCGCGCTGGTCCGCGCGATGCTCGCCTACGACGTCATCGGCTTCCAGACGAAGCGCGACGCCAGGGCGTTCATTCGATACTTCGAAGAGGAGTTCGGCGGAACCGCGACCGCGGATGGGCATCTGACCGTCCAGGGGCGCACGGTCAGGGTCGGCGCCTTTCCCATCGGGATCGACGCCGAGACCTTCCGCAAGTTCGCGATGTCGCCGGAAGCCCATCGCCAGGGCCGGCGGCTCAAGTCGTCTTCCGAGCACCGCTGCCACGTCATCGGCGTCGACCGGATCGACTACACGAAGGGGCTGGTGGAGCGGTTCCGGGCATTCTCGCGGCTGCTGGAGCACTATCCGGAGAACCGCGGCCATGTGTCCCTGCTGCAGGTCGCGCCGGCCTCGCGCGAGGACGTCGACGCCTATGTCGACATCCGCGAGGAGCTGGAGCGCATCACCGGCAACGTCAACGGACGTTTCTCCGACCTCCACTGGACGCCGATCCGGCTGATCACCCGACCGCTGCAGCGGCGCAGCCTCGCCGGGCTCTACCGGGCCTGCCAGGTGGGCCTCGTCACGCCGTTGCGCGACGGCATGAACCTGGTCGCCAAGGAATATGTCGCCGCCCAGGCAGAGGACGATCCCGGCGTGCTGGTGCTGTCGCGCTTTGCCGGCGCGGCCGAAGCGCTCGACGCCGCCCTGATCGTCAATCCTTATGACATCGACGAGACGGCCGAGGCGATCCAGCGCGCTGTCATCATGCCCCTCGACGAGCGCCAGGATCGCTGGCGGCAGCTCTTCGACAAGGTGCAGACCGAGGACATCCGGGCCTGGTATTCGACCTTCCTGTCCGCGCTCGGGGCGGCCGGCCACGACACCCGCGACGCAATACCGGAACTCTGAGTTTGTCGGCCGAACGCGGCGCAAGACGGATTTATCGTACAATTCCCATTGACCGGCGCGCCCTATCGTCCTTTGTTCGGGGCGATTTTTTGCCCAGGCGGAAACAGGACGACAGGGAGACGACGATGGCGGAACGGCACGACAATCTGATCGACGGGGAATGGGTGAAGGGCAGCGAGTACGCGCCCAACCTCAACCCGTCCGACCTCTCCGATGTCGTCGGCGACTATGCGCGCGCCACGGCGGGCGAGGCGCAGGCTGCCATCGCCGCGGCCCGGGACGCTTTCCATGGCTGGTCGCGGTCGACGCCGCAGCAGCGTTTCGAGATCCTCGACGCCGCCGGCTCCCGCATCCTCGCCGAGAAGGAGCGTCTCGGCACGCTGCTGTCGCGCGAGGAGGGCAAGACCCTGCCCGAAGGCATCGGCGAAGCGGCCCGGGCCGGACAGGTCTTCAAGTTCTTCGCCGGCGAGGCGCTCAGGCTCGGCGGCGAGGTGATCCCCTCTGTGCGCCCCGGCGTCGGCGTCGAGATCACGCGCGAGGGCGTCGGCGTCGTCGGCCTGATCACGCCCTGGAACTTCCCGATCGCCATCCCCGCCTGGAAGATCGCGCCCGCGCTCGCCTACGGCAACACCGTGGTCTTCAAGCCGGCGGATCTGGTTCCCGGATGCGCCCATGCGATCGCCGAGATCCTCGACGATGCCGGCATTCCCGCCGGCGTCTTCAACCTTGTCATGGGCCGCGGCTCCGTCGTCGGCGAGGCGATGGTCGGCTCGCCCGATGTCGATGCCATCTCCTTCACCGGGTCGGTCCCCACGGGCAGGCGCATCGCGCTCGCGTGCGCGGAATCCGGCAAGAAGGTGCAGATGGAAATGGGCGGCAAGAACCCGCTCGTGGTCCTGGACGACGCCGATCTCGACACCGCCGTCTCCTGTGCTCTCAACGGCGCGTTCTTCTCCACGGGCCAGCGCTGTACCGCGTCCTCGCGTCTGATCGTGACCGAGAAGATCCACGATCGCTTCGTCGAGGTGATGACCGACAAGGTGAAGACCCTGAAGGTCGACAACGCGCTCAAGCCGCACACCGAGATCGGTCCGGTCGTCGACCAGTCGCAGCTCGATCAGGACATGCGCTACATCGCGCTCGCCAGGGAAGAGGGCTGCGAGGTGATCGGCGGCGAACGGCTCAATCGCGATGCCGAGGGCTTCTACCTGTCGCCGGCGCTGCTCCTCGGCGCCGACAACGCGATGCGCACCAGCCGCGAGGAGATCTTCGGTCCCGTCGCCAGCGTCATCAAGGTCTCCGGCTACGACGAGGCGCTCACCGTCGCCAACGATACCGAATTCGGCCTGTCGTCGGGCATTTGCACGGCGTCGCTGAAGCACGCGTCCGACTTCAAGCGCAATTCGCAGGCCGGCATGGTGATGGTCAACCTGCCGACCGCTGGCGTCGACTATCACGTGCCCTTTGGCGGCCGTAAGGGGTCTTCGTACGGTCCGCGCGAGCAGGGCGCCTATGCGCGCGAGTTCTACACCACGGTCAAGACCGCCTACACGCTGGCCTGAGCCTGAACACGGGCGAACACCGTCGCCGCGCGCCGTACTTGGTATCGCGCGCGGCGGGCCGGGGAGGGGCCGCGGAGCCCATAAAGCATGACCAAACGGACCCGGAACTGGATCCTCATCGTTATCGCGACCGCGATAATCCTCGCGGTCGGCTATACCTCGCGCGGGGACGAGGAGGCGACGGTGCGCGACGGGGCTGGAGCCTCGCAATCGACGCGCTAGGCTCGGGGCGCCTGCGCGATCTTGGCCATTCGATGTATGGCTATGTCCATTCGGCGCGGTTGCGCGGATTGTCCCGGATTCATTTGATTTGATCGATCCGCTCCGACGGGGGAGTCCGCGGCTCAGAGCCTGCAGGACAGGCCCGTAACGGGGGCAAAGTATTTTCGGACTGCTGAATACCGAACAACGGAGCAGTTTCGTGTCGAACGCATCGCTCGCGAATCCAGGACGTGTCGATTGGGTCGATATCGGCAAGGGATTCTGCATCATCATGGTGGTGATGCTGCATTCGACCGGCGGCGTCGAGGAAGCGGTCGGCGCCCAGGGCTGGCTACGTCCCGTCATCGAGTTCGCCCGACCGTTCCGTATGCCCGACTTCTTCCTGATTGCCGGGCTTTTCCTGAGCCGCCGCATCGACCGACCGTGGCCGGAGTATATCGACAAGAAGGTGCTGCACTTCGCGTATTTCTATGTGCTCTGGATGGGGATCCAGGTCGCGCTGAAGACCGGGGTCAAGACCGGCATCGCCGACATACCCGGCGACTTCCTCTACGCGATGGTGCAGCCCGTCGGCGCGCTGTGGTTCATTTATCTCCTGCCGATCTTCTTCGTCGTCACGAAGCTGCTGCGCCCGGTTCACCCGGCAATCGTGCTCATCGCCGCGGCGATCATGCAGTCCACCGCCGTCGGCACCGGATGGATCATCCTCGACGAGTTCGCCATCCGCTTCGTGTTCTTCTACGCCGGATATGCGCTCGCCCCGGCCGTCTTCGCCTTTGCGACGCGGGTCGGTGAGTATCCATGGATCGCGGCGGCTGGGCTGACCGTTTGGGCGCTCGTCAACGGCGCTCTCGTCCATATGGGGCTGGCCGCCAAGCCGGGCTTCAGCCTGGTGCTCGGCGCGGTCGGCGGCCTTGCGGTGGTGTCCATGGCGGTCATGCTGACGCGGACGCGGATTTCCGAACCGTTGCGCTATTGCGGCGAGAACTCGATCGTCATCTTCCTCGCCTTCTTCCTGCCCATGGCGACCACGCGCATTGTGCTGCTGAAGACCGGGATCGTCACCGACGTGGGGACGATGTCGCTGATCGTCACCTGCGCCGCCATCTTCGGTTCGCTGATCCTGTTCTGGATCACGCGCGGCACCCGGCTCGGGTTCCTGTTCGCGCGGCCGGCCTGGGCACGGTACGAACCGACCCGTCGGCTGGCCGCCGCCGAGTAGTGTGCCGCCTGCCAGGGCCGCGATTCCGCGTCTTCGAAGTCGATCGGGCCGCTCGGCGGCTCGTGGGCCTCAGCGGCATTCCCAGCCATGGTCAGTCGGCCAGCCATTGCCGATCGGATCGCCGGAACCGGCTGGCCGCGCCGAAGGCCGTCGTGGCGGGACGCGAGCGCTTCTGCAGCATGGGGGGGGCAGGGCGGCCAGCGCCGTTTCCACTCGAAACTTCGGAACGCTCCCCATTTGTGGCGGCCAGCGCCTCTGGTTCCGGTCCCTTGCCGGGCCTGGAAACAAGGCGGGGCCGATGTCCTTCCGGTGCATTGCCGCGATGGTCCGATGGTCATCGCCGTCGTATCGACGGGTCAGAGGTCGATCGTCTCAATGTAAGCAAAACAGGGCGGAAGAAATGATGATGCTGCTGAGGCTGGAAATTAACCATGTTTCCAGAAACATGGGGCGCGCCCGTCGACTGGTGTGATGTCGTGTCTGTCCCGGCTTTGTTGCTTCCTCGAGCGATCGGTCCGCAAAAAGCGCGTCCGACTGCAATACAGATCGCTATTTCGGTCTCCTTGGACGTAGAGATGCTGTAGAGATATACCGCTTTCTAGGTAGCTTAATATCCAAAATAGCGTCTTTTAGACGGAATCGGCATGCATCGCGTGCCATTCGAAGTAGTTCAATGATGGTGTGCACAAGCCGCTAGATAAACCAATTCCGTATGCCGAGATGTTCCGAATCATGTGTTTAATGAGATCTCTAGATTTTCCTTCAGGTGGGGAGAAGTAGATGTCCAGAAAGCGCTCTGATAGAGCTTTGAAAAGTCCGGCGAGGCGCCATTTCTTGGCGGTGACATCCGCCGCAGGGGCCCGGATCGCCGCAGTAGCCGCTCTGGCGGGCATTAGCAGCACGACATCGGCAACCGCGCGCGCTCGCGGCGGCATGACGCGCAGCTATCGCGGCAACGGCGGGACCCCGGGCGACGGTGGCGGTGGCGGTGGCGGCGGCGGCGGTGGTGGAGCCACCCAGTGCTTCCTGCGCGCCACGCGCATCATGACCGATCGCGGCGAGGTTGCCGTCGAAGCGCTCAAGGCCGGCGATCTCGTTCAGACCCTCGATGGCGGCTTTGCGCCGATCCGGTGGGTTGGCCGCAGCGTCTATCAAAAGACCGCTCGCGACTGGCCGGCGGACGTCAAGCCGATCCGGATCGCGCGTTCGGCGATCAGCGAAGGAGTTCCCCATCGCGACCTCTACCTGTCGCCCTGGCACTTCCTGTATCTCGACGGCCACCTGATGCCGGCCAAGGATCTCGTCAACGACATGACGATCACGGCCGCGACGCCGGCGAACACCGACACGATCGAGTACTTCCACGTGCTGCTCGATAGCCATGACGTGCTCCTCGCGGAAGGCGTCGCGGCCGAGAGCCTGCTCCTGAAGGCCGGCGAGCACGAGAACTTCTCGAACTTCGCCGAGTACGAACGCCGTCTGGGTGGCGACGTACCGGCCGAGATGACGCCCTATGCGCCGCGTGTGTGGTATTCGGGTGGACGCTCGCACCTGACCGCGATGATGCGGCTCGGCGCCTCGCACTTCGTCGATGTGCGCGACCCGATCCAGCGCGTCAATCAGCGGCTGATCGCCCGGGCGGAAGCCCTCGCGCCGGCGCTTGCGGCGTGAACGATTTGGCCCGGCCTGGATAAGGTCGGGCCACACCCCTGACCTGAAGAAGTCAAGACCTGAAGACCTGAAGAAACGCCCGCGATAGAAATATCGCGGGCGCTTTCTATTCTATTCGTGCCGTGACGTTGCGCGGGGGATGGTCAGGCGGTCGAGACGGTGTCGTGGGCGGTCGCGTTTGTCTTCGGAGCGAGCCGCACCGCGGGGCCGGACTGCTTCTCGAGGGCCCGCCGCAGCGACGTGATGACCGTGTCCTGCTCCGCGTCGGTCATCTGGGCGAAGAGAGGCAGCAGGATGCACCGGTCCTGGGCGGCTTCGGAGTCCGTCAGGGGCCACGGGCACGGGTGATCGGCATAGGCGGGTTCGCGGTGAATGCACATGATGCCGCGCCGGGTCGCCACGCCATCGTTCAGCATGTCGTTCATCAGTGTCTTCTGGTCGACCCGCGCGGGCAGGCGTACGCAATAGGACTGCCAGTTGCTGCGTGCCCAATCCGGTTCGAACGGCGGTACGACGCCGCCGATATCGACGAGCGCCCGTTCGTAGCGCGCGGCGAGCGCGCGCCTGCGGGCGACGATATCCGGCAGCCGGGTGAGCTGATGGCGGCCGATCGCGGCCTGCATGTCCGTCAGCCGGTAGTTGAAGCCCGGCACGTCGTAGCTTTCGAACAGCACCGTCTTGGCGCTGTGCCGGACCGTATCGGGAATGCTCATGCCGTGTTGCCGCAGCAGCCGGAACTTGCTGTCCAGCTCCGGATCGTTGGTGGTCAGCATGCCGCCGTCGCCCACCGTCATGACCTTGCGCGGATGGAACGAGAAACATGCGATCGTGCCGTGCGGTCGTCCGATCTTCTGCCATTCGCCGCCGACATTGATTTCGGAGCCGACGGCACAGGCCGCGTCCTCGATCAGCGGCAGGCGGTCCACGTCCGCGATCTCCAGGACGGCGGCCAGGTTGCAGGGCATCCCCATCTGATGGACGGCGAGGATCGCCTTCGTGCGCGGGGTGATCGCCGCGGCCATCGCGGCCGGATCGATGCAGAACGTCGTCGGGTCGATGTCGACGAAGACCGGCGTGGCGCCGCACTGACGGATCGCGTTGGCGCAGGCGATGAACGTGTGGCTGACCGTGATCACTTCGTCGCCGGGCCCGACGTCCACCGATAGCAAGGCGAGGTGGAGCGCCACGGTGCAGTTCGATACGGCGCAGGCATGCGCGGCGCCGACGGTCGCGGCGAATTCGCTCTCGAAGGCCGCCACCTGCGGCCCCTGCGTGAGCCAGCCGGACAGAACCACGTCGGCGGCGGCGCGCGCCTCTTCCTCTCCCAGAAGCGGTTTGGCGATCGGGATCATTCGGCCGCGACCCCGATCTGCCCCCGTTCCTTGGCCCACCAGGCAACCAGGTCGGCCATGCCGTCGTTGAGGCCGATCGAGGAGCGGAACCCGATGAGGCGCGCGGCCTCCTCGACGTCGGCGAGGCGCCGCGGCACCGGGTTGACCGCCCGTTCCGCCTCGTGGATCGGGCGCAGATCCGGCCGGCCGAGGATCTCCGTCAGGATATTGGCGAGGTCGAGCAGCGACGTCTCCGTGCCCGAGCCGACGTTCAGCACGACGTCGCTGGCGGGCGCGACGGCGGACAGCACGTTGGCCCGCGCGACGTCGCGAACATGGATCATGTCCATCGTCTGCAGACCGTCGCCGAAGATGATCGGCGCGTCGCCGGCGGCGATCCGGTCCATCCAGCGGATCAGCACCTCGGTGTACTTGCCGTGCAGGTCCATGCGCGGCCCGTAGACGTTGAAGTAGCGCAACGCGACGTAGTCGAGCCCGAACATGTCATTGTAGGAGCGCAGCAGCCCCTCGCCGAACGTCTTGCACGCGCCGTAGAGCGTCCGGTTGGCGTAGGGATGATGGTTCTCCCCTGTCGGGAATTCCTCGGCCATGCCGTAGATCGAGGCCGACGACGCCATCACCACCTTTTCGATCTTGTGGGTGACGCATTTCTGCAGGAGGTCGAACGTGGCCGTCGCCATGACCTCGAAAGCGGCCTGCGGCTCGGCGGCGCAATGGGTGATGCGCAGGGCGGCCTGATGGAAGACGATATCGCTTCCCGCGACCAGGGTGTCGATCAGCGCGCCGTCGCGGATGTCGCCCTGGACGATGTGGACGGTTCCCGACCGCGCCGCCTTCGAGACGTTCTCGATGCGGCCGCGCACCATGTTGTCCAGAAGGACGATCTTCGAGCAGCCGGCCTCGACCAGCAGATCCGCGATATGCGATCCCACGAAGCCGCAGCCGCCGGTGATCAGGATGCGCTTGCCCTTCAGGCGCTCCAGGTCGTCGGTGGCGGTCAGTGAAGAGAGGTCAGGCTGCATCGGCATGGTCTTTCTCGCGAATGGAGGCCAGCGTGGTGGCGACGGTCTGTATCTGCTCGGCCGTGATCTCGGGGAAGATCGGAAGCGACAGCGTCGTTGACGCGAACGCCTCGGTCACCGGAAGCGAGCCTGCGGGATAGCGGCAGTCGGCATAGGCCTTCTGCAGATGAACCGGCCTGGGATAGTGAATGCCGGTGGCGATGCCCGCCACGGTCAGATCGGCCTGCAGCCGGTCGCGGTTCGCCGCTGTGATGGCATAGACGTGATAGACGTGATCGCGTCCCGCCGGCGCCGGGCGCCCGACATCGATATCCGCCAGCAGCCGGTCGTACAGCGCACCGGCCTCCTGGCGTTGCTCGGTCCAGGCCGGCAGATGGCGCAGCTTGACCTTCAGGATCGCGGCCTGCAGGGCATCCATGCGGTAGTTGAAGCCCTGAACCACGTGGTTATACTTCCCGGCCTGTCCCCAGTCGCGCAGGACGCGCATGCGCTCGGCGAGGTCCGGTCGGTTGGTGACGACCGCGCCGCCTTCGCCCGCCGCGCCCAGGTTCTTGCCGGGATAGAAGGAAAAGCATCCCAGGTCCGCGAAGGCGCCGGCGCAGGTCCCGTCGCGTTCGGCGCCATGCGCCTGCGCCGCGTCCTCGATCACCACGATCTCGCGGTCCCGCGCGATCTCCATAATCGCCGACATGTCGGCGATGCGGCCGTGCAGGTGCACCGGGACGATCGCCTTGGTGCGCGGGGTGATGGCCGTCTTCAGTGCGGCGGAGTCCATCGTCCAGGTATCCGGGTCGATGTCGACGTAGACCGGCGTCGCGCCGCAATACAGGATCGCCGCGACCGTCGCGACGAACGTCATCGACACCGTGACCACTTCGTCGCCCGGCCCGACGCCCGCCGCGAGCAGGGCGAGGTGAAGGGCCGACGTCCCCGAATTGACCGTGACGGCGTCGCGCGTCCCGCAGAACGCGGCGAAATCGGTCTCGAACGTCTCTACCGGCTCCCCGAGCACGAACCGTCCGCTATCGAGGATGGCGGTGATTTCGGGAAGCAGTTCGTCGCGCAGCGCGCGGTGCTGCGCGCCCAGGTCTTGAAACGGGATCATGATGCGGCCTTCAGACGGGCGAACTCGACGGGGTGGCCACCGGAACTCAACGACTGGGCGGCGGCCTCCAGCATGCGCACGACGCGCAGTCCGCTGACGCCGCTCGAGGTCGGCTGTCCGTGGCCGTTAATGCTCGCGGCGAAGTCCTCGATGACGCCGAGCAGGGCTTCCCTGGTGGAAAGCTGCGGGGCCCACATGTCGCCGGTGCGGTAGGAGATGCGGACGTCGTTGGCGCTCTGCGGATCGGCCGAGAGATGGACGCCACGGTCGTAGACCTTGATCTTCTCGCTGGGCTCGAGGTCGTCGTAGACGATCATCCGCCGGCTGCCGCCGATCAGCGTCTGGCGAACCTTCACCGGTGCCAGCCAGTTCACGTTGATATGGGCCAGCGTGCCGTTGTCGAAATGGACGCTGAGGTGGGCGAGGCTCTCCTGGTTGCGATGGATGTGCCCGGCCCCGACCGCGGTGATCGATACGGGCTCGGCGCCCAGGATGAATTCGAGGATCGCGAAATCGTGGACCGCGAGGTCCCAGATCACGTTCACGTCGCCCTGGAACAGGCCGAGATTGATGCGGGTCGACTCATAATAGTAAATGTCGCCGACCGTGCCGTCCGCGATCAGGTCTCGGATCTTCCGCACCGCGCCCGTATAGACGAAGGTGTGGTCGACCATCAGCGTCAGCCCGCCGCGGTTGGCCATGTCGATGAGGCGCTGCGCCTGTTCGGAGGTCTCCGTGATCGGCTTTTCCACCAGGACATGCTTGCCGGCCGTCAGTGCCGCCGCCGCGATCTCGTAGTGGGTGCATACGGGGGTGGCGATCAGGACGGCGTCGACGCCCGGATCCTTCAGCATCTCTTCCCAGCTCGCATGCAGCTGCGCCGAGGGATGCCGCTGGCCGGCCCGTTCGCGGGATTTCTCCGACGCGTCGGCGATCGCGGCCAGACGGCAGCCGTCCGATTCCGATACGCAACGCGCCAGGTTCGGGCCCCAATAGCCATAACCGACAAGGCCAATACCGATCATCACCGTAGCTCCGCCGATTTCGTGTTGAGGAATGCGACTTTCGGGTCTTGCCCTTCGGCTCCCTTGTCGAGGAACCGGAGCACCCGCGCCGGCACGCCGGCGACGATCGCGTTTTCGGGTACGTCCTGGGTCACAACCGCGCCGGCGCCGACGATGGCGCGCGCGCCGACCGTCACGCCGGCGAGGATCGTGGCGTTCGAGCCGATCGATGCCCCGCGGCATACGCGCGTCGGCACCACCTCCCAATCGGCCTCGTCCTGCATCGAGCCGTCTTCGTTTGTGGCGCGGGGGAAGAGGTCGTTGGTGAAAACGACGCCATGGGCGACCATGACGTTGTCCTCGATGGTCACGCCTTCGCAGACGAAGGAGTGGGAAGAAATCTTGCAGTTCTTCCCGACGGAACTGTTTTTCTGTATTTCGACGAACGGTCCGATTTTACTTCCGCTGCCTATCTGGCAACCGTAAAGATTGACCAGGTCGGGATGCGTAATGGAAACATCGTCGCCGAGAACAACATTATTGAGCGGCATTTACTGGATAGCCCCTAGCCTTCGTTGACCCGGAGGCTATCGCGTACGCCGTCCCGTAAAACCGCCCAAAATGGTCAGGCGGTTACAAGCGGACGATCGCCGCCTAGACCAAACGGATGATTTTCCGGATCCTATGGCGGAGGAACGCGGGCGACCGGACGGGGTGACAGGCGCCAGGCCCGCTTCACAACGGGCGATTTTCGCCCGCTTGGCCCGTGAGACCGCGTCGGTTGGTCCCGGATCGGACCCGATCGGGTTGGCGCCGGCGTCTGCGTCGACTCGCGGCGTCTGCGGGCCGTCAATCGGTGCCGCGTGCGATTCGCGCACACAAAGCCGTGCGTTTCCCGACGTTCGCGCGGCGGTCGGTCGTCCGCAGGCGCCTCGGTCCGCGATTTCGGCGCTTTCGCACCCTGTCCTTCGCGCGCCCCGTATATCTCGGGTTCGGTCGCGGCCTTCGGTCCGGTCGGGCCCTTCCCAGTTGATTTTCCAGCTGTCGCAGCCGGGTTTCGACCTGGAATCATACGCCTTTCGGTCTCGTATGACGGCCGAACCTCGTCGAATGGCACCGGGTCCTGACCAAACGACGCTTGAGCTCACCGTCACTTCGGTTGGCCGCTAAGCCAAAGCAATAAATTAATACCTGCTTGGAGCGGTGGGCCAATACAGGTTCTATCCGAAAAACTAGTTTCATTGCCGTGAGAAATACTTGATCGGGCGATGGCGACCCGAGAGTCTTGCGCAGACAAGAGGGTGTCCGAGTAGCCTGCATGCAATCATTCACGACCCAGCACAGTATTCCGATGCGCGACGTTTCGCGGCGCAGCCGCCTTGAGCTTGCCGGGGCGGCGTCTCCGGAGGTACGTGCGCGCATCGAGCAATTCATCGAACTGTCGGAAGCCGGCCTCCCCAAGCTTCGGAGCCATGAGGGATTCGCCCATACCGGCCGACGCATCCCGGGCGTGATTCCCGAGGTGCGCGCCGAGGGGGACAGCCTCCGCTACGCGCTGATCGTGGCCCTTGGGCTCGGCCAGCGCGACCGGGCGACGCAGACGCGTGTGTTGGAAGGCTTCAGTGCCGCAGACCTCGCGATACACAGCGCCAAGCGGGCGGAGACGTCCGAGGATCTGGGAAGCGTCGCGCTGGGGGCCTGGGCTGTGGCCGAGGTCGCCGGCCGTGCCGATGCGGTACTCTTCGAGCGACTGGAACGCGCCATCGGCTCGGATGTCCCGGTCGACACGGTGGTGTGCGCCTGGGCCCTGACGGCGGCGGTCGCGGGTCTTGCCTACCGCGACACGGCCGGGCTTGCGAAGGCGGCGGCCAAGCGCCTGCGGGCGGGGCAGTCGCTGGCCGGCCTGTTTCCGCACAAGCTGCCGGACACGGCGATCGGTCGCCTGAGGCGGCACGTGGGGTGTTTCGCCGATCAGATCTATCCGATCCAAGCGCTCGCCCGCTACGCGGCGGCGTTCGGCGATGAACGGGCCCTGGCCGCGGCAAACGCCTGCGCTGCCCGTATCGTCGCCTGCCAGGGCCGCGAGGGGCAGTGGATCTGGCACTACGACGTGCGCAACGGCGACGTCGTCGAGCGCTATCCCGTCTACAGCGTCCATCAGCACGGGATGGCGCCGATGGGGCTTCTGGACCTGATGGAAGCCGGCGGCACGGACTATCTCGACGCGATCATCAAGGGGGTCGAGTGGCTCGACCGGCATCCCGAGACCTCCGCGCAACTGGTCAGCGAAGATGCCCATATGATCTGGCGCAAGGTCGCGCGCCGGGAGCCCAAGAAGGCCGTGCGGAGCATCGCCTCCGTCACCACGGCCACCGCGCCCGGCCTGCGCATTCCCGCCGTGGATGCCCTGTTTCCGGCCAATCGGATCGATTACGAGTGCCGCCCGTATGAGCTCGGCTGGCTGCTCTATGCCTGGTGCGCCGACGGCGTGATGGCCGGGCTGCGGCGGCCGGTCGAACATGCCGCCGTCGGTTCCGCGCCGCTTCCCGAGGCGCCCGACAACGTGTCCACGCTGTTCGGCCTGCGCGTCCACGCGCTGCGGATCGACGATGTCGTCGATCAGTGCCGGCAGGCCGTTAGAACGCGGCAGCCGCTGTTGCTGGGCGTCGTCAACGCCTCCAAGGTCGTCAACGTCCGCAAGGACGCGGCCCTGCACGGTGCGCTCCAGAAATGCGATGTCCTGCTCGCCGACGGCCAGTCGGTCGTCTGGGCGAGCCGCCTTTTGCGCGCGCCGGTTCCCGAGCGGGTGACCGGGATCGACATCTTCGAGCGCCTGCTCCATGTCGCCCACAAGGGAAATCACTCGGTCTTCCTGTTCGGGGCCAAAGCCGACGTCCTGCGGGATCTGGAGTTCCAGTTGGGCCGCCGCTTCCCGGGCCTGCGGATCGTGGGCCGGCGACACGGCTATTTCGAGGATCACGAGGCCGACGCGATCGCCGCGGAGATCCGGGATTGCCAGCCGGACATGCTGTTTCTCGGCATGCCGTCTCCGAAAAAGGAGACGTTCCTCGCTACCTACCGGGACGCATTGGCCGTCCCGGTCATGCACGGCGTCGGCGGTTCGTTCGATGTGCTCGCCGGCAAGACCAGGCGCGCGCCTGCGAGCTGGCAGAAAATGGGCATGGAATGGGCCTACCGTCTGGCGCAAGAGCCGCGGCGGATGTGGCGCCGGTATCTCCATACCAACACCGCGTTCATCCTGCTGACGGCGAAGGAAATGGCCGGTCGTCGCACCGCGCCGCCTCCGAGCACCCACTATCCGCCGCGGATCCTGTCTTCCGCGGCGACATCCGAGACGCGTACCTCTCGACCGGAACTGCACCATGGGTAAAGCGTTCAACGGCCGCGTAGCCGTTCTGGGGTTGGGCTATGTGGGACTTCCCACCGCCGTCGCCCTCGCCACACGGGGCGTCGACGTCATTGGCGTCGATGTGAATCCGAAGACCATCGAAGCGGTGTCGCAGGGACGGGTTCCGTTCGTCGAACCGGACCTGGCGGTGGGCGTCAGCGGCGCCGTGGCGTTGGGCCGGCTGACCGCGACCACGGAGACGCCGGAGGCCGAAGCCTACATCATCGCCGTTCCCACGCCCTTCAATCCCGACCGCTCGGCCGATCTGACCTACGTGAAGGCGGCCGCCGAACAGATCGCGCCGCGCATCCAGCCGGGCGCGATCGTGATCCTGGAATCGACGTCGCCGCCGGGCACGACGGAAAAGGTCAGCCGCTGGATCGGCGCGCTACGTCCCGACCTCAAGATGCCGCACAACCACGACGGCATGACCGAGGTCCACGTCGCGCATTGCCCCGAGCGCGTGCTGCCGGGCCGGATCATGATCGAGATCGTCACCAACGATCGCGTGATCGGCGGCATGACCAGCCGCTGTTCGGAGCGCGCGGCCGAGCTCTACCGTGTGTTCGCGCAGGGCGAGATCCTGCTCACCGACGCGGCGACGGCGGAAATGTCGAAGCTGATCGAGAACGCGTATCGCGACGTGAACATCGCCTTCGCGAACGAGCTGTCGATGATCTGCGAGGAACTGCACCTGGACGTGTGGGAGGTAATCCGCCTCGCTAACAGGCATCCGCGCGTAAACATCCTCAGCCCGGGGCCGGGCGTGGGCGGACACTGCATTCCCGTCGATCCATGGTTCATCATCGGCGCCGCACCCGGCGTCACAAAGCTCCTGCGGGCCGCGCGCGAAGTGAACGACCACAAGCCGCACCATGTCGCCAATGCCGTGATCGCGAGTTCGGAGCGGTTCCGCGAACCGGTCATCTCCTGCCTGGGGCTGAGCTTCAAGGCCGATGTCGACGACTTCCGCGAAAGCCCGGCGATCGAGGTCGTGGAACTGATCGCCTCGGCCCGGCCGGAGGTCACGGTGCTGATCTCCGACCCCTTCATCAACGGCTCGATACCCGGCCGGTTGGGGGAGATGTCGAACGTGCGACTGGAGCCGGCCGCCGACGCCGTCGAGCGCGCCGATATCGTCGTGCTGCTCGTCGAGCACGAGAAGTTCAGGTCACTGCGCCATACGCGCTTCGGCGGGAAGGTCGTCTACGACACGCGTGGTGTCTGGAACTGACGGCCTTCGATGCGGGCTGAGCCTGGAATCGGGACGTGAAGTTCCCCGGGCCGTCCGCCGAAGCCGAAAGCGGCTAGATCGCCGCGACCGCGATTGCCGTGAAGCGGCTTGATATCAGTCCGATTGGGGAATCTTCCGAACGCCTTGACCGCAACCGGCCGCCGCGCGGCCGGCTTCGTCGTGTTCTTCCATCGAGAACACGGCGTTCAGGTCACTGCGCCATATGCGCTGCGGCGGGGTGATCGTCCACGACCCGCGTGGTGTTCGGAACCGACGGCCTGGAGGCGGGGCGCGGGTCGATATGGGACGTGAAGTCCCGGGGCCGTCCGCCAAATCCGAAGAAGTGCTCGATCGCCGCGACGCAGCGTCGTGCCGCCCGGCCGTCTCCATACGGATTGACCGCCCTGGCCATGGCGCCGTGGGCGCCCCCGTCCGTCAATAGCTCGGAAACGCCGTCGACGATGGCCCTTTCGTTGGTCCCGACGAGGCGGACCGTTCCGGCGGAGACGGCTTCCGGCCGTTCCGTCGTGTCGCGCATCACCAGGACCGGCTTGCCCAGGCTCGGCGCCTCCTCCTGCACGCCGCCGCTGTCGGTCAGAACCACCGAGGCGTTGTTCAGCGCCAGCGCGAAGTCGCTGTAGCCGAGCGGCGAGGTCACCACCACGTTCCTGAGGCCCTGAAGCGGTGGCAGCAGGACGTCGCGAACGACGGGATTGAGGTGGGCGGGAAGCAGGAAGACGGTGTCCGGGAACTTTCCGGCCAGCTGCCGCACCGATCTGGCGATTCGCGCCATCGGCTCGCCCCAGGATTCGCGCCGATGCGCCGTGACCAGAACGCTGCGCTTCCCGATGACCGGGGTCAGGTCCGCGTTCTCGATCGGCAGCTTGCGCGAAACCACGTCGAGCAGAGCGTCGATCACGGTGTTGCCGGTGATGTAGATGCTTTCGGCGGGCACGCCGTCGGCGACGAGATTCGCCTTCGCGGTGGCCGTCGGGGCGAGATGGACATTCGCCAGGTTCGTCGTCAGCCGCCGGTTGATCTCTTCCGGGAACGGATTGTAGGCATCGCCGGTCCGCAGGCCGGCTTCAAGGTGGAAGACCGGCACCTTGTTGTAGAACGCGGCCAGCGCCGCGGCGAAACACGTGGTCGTATCGCCTTGCACCAGCACCGCATCGGGCGATTCGGCGACGATCGCATCGGACACGCCGTTCAGCGCCCGGCTCGTGATGTCCTCGAGCCGCTGCCGCTCCATAATGATGTCGAGGTCGATGGCCGGGTTGATGCCGAACAGATCGTTGATCTGATCGAGCATCGCGCGATGCTGGCCGGTGACCGCGATGCAGGCGGAGAGGTTTCCGGACGCCTGCACGGCCTTGACCAGCGGCGCCATCTTGATGGCCTCGGGTCGCGTGCCGTAGACGAGCATGACCTTGCGGATATCGCCGCGGCGAGGCCGCAGCGTGGGCGTACCTTTGCCAAGGGCCTGCAGGGCGCTCGGCGGCAGCGCTACCGCGCGCTTGTGGTCCGGGGGGCTAGAAGGTCGGTTCATCGTTGCGGCGGTCCGATTTCTTCATGTCGAACAGCCTAGCGGGCCCCATATCGGGCACCAGTTGCCAAGATGACCGTGGGGCAAGCAGTTTGCGACTACCCGCGGCACCGGAATTGATGAACCGCTACGCTTTTTGGCTGACTGGAAGCCGGAGACGGCGGCACGAATTATCGGCGCATGATCAAATAATCGGCGGAGAAGTCCGATCGAACCGTTTCCCGCGGTCAGCGTCATCATTCCGCACCTAAACGAGCCGGAAAAGCTGGCGGAATGCCTGCGCGCGCTCGATTCGCAGCGTGTTGACGGGATTCCGTTCGAGGTGATCGTCGTCGACAACGGGTCGCGAATCAGCCCGCAGGCCGTCTGCGCGGCATTTGAGGGGGTACGGCTGGCGCGCGAGGATACGCCCGGTCCGGGCCCGGCGCGGAATCACGGGGTAGACCTGAGTCGGGCGGCGATAATCGCGTTCATCGACGCCGATTGCATGGCCGCCGAAGGCTGGATCGCGGGAATCGTAGGGTTTTTCGACGCCAATCCGGACATCGACGTGATCGGCGGCGACATAAAGGTCGCCTGGTCGGATCCTCGCCGGCCCAACGCCGTCGAGGCCTACGAATCCGCCTATTGCTACCGCAACCGTCTCTATGTCGAACGGCACGGCTATGCCGCCACCGGCAACATGGCCGTGCGCGGGGACGTATTCCGGGCGGTCGGGCCGTTCGGCGGCATCGGCACCATGGAAGACACCGAATGGGGACAGCGCGCGACCGCGCAGGGCTATCGCATAGCCTATGCGCCGGACGTGTGCGTGGTCACGCCGTCGTGCCGCTCCTATGCCGAGCTCGTGCGCCGGTACGACCGGCACATCGCGCACGAATTCGGCGAGTGGCCTTCGGGCCCGACGGCCATGGCGAAATGGGTCGCGCGCGCCGGCGTGGTTGCGGTGTCCCCGCTGGTCGAGATTGTGCGGCTGGCCCGCCTCGCCGGGTTGCCGGATTGGCGTGCGCGCGCTCTCGCGTGGGGCGTTGTCGCGCGTCTGCGGCTCTACCGCGCCGGCAGGATGCTCTCGATCGCGTTGCGTAACGATGCGAACGAGGTGGTCGGCCGGTGGAACCGCGGCGATGCCCCCACCGGCAGCAATCCGGTCGAGATGTCCCGGAGGACGTGACCATGCGAGCGGACGTGAGTTCCCGGCGGCTGGCGGTCGTCACCGTGTCTTATAACAGTAGCGATGTGCTGACCGGATACCTCGACTCCCTCTCAGACGGGCTGGCGGGGGTCGACAATTGCGAAATCGTGGTCGCCGACAATGCATCCTCCGACGGCAGCGCGGATGTCGCTGAGGCTCATCCCCTCCGCCCGCGGGTGGTGCGGACCGGAAGAAACGGCGGCTATTCGGCCGGAATCAATGCGGCGGTCGCAACCACGGGCCCCGACAGCGACATCCTGATCCTGAACCCCGATATCCGCCTGCTGCCCGGTACAGCCGCGCGTCTTCTCGACGAACTGGCCGACTCCTCCGTGGGCGTGGCTGTGCCGAAGATCTTCAACGAAGACGGGAGTATCGCCCGGTCCGTGCGGCGCGAGCCCTCGCTCTCGACGATTTGGTCGGATTCCCTGCTCGGGACGAAGATCTCATCGTCGCTCGGCCTCGGCGAGCTCGTCGCGACGCCGGACCTCTATCGTATTGGCGGTGCGATAGACTGGGCCACGGGTGCCGCACTCCTGGTGAGCGCGCGTGCCCGCGCCGCGGTGGGGGCGTGGGACGAGTCGTTCTTTCTCTACAGCGAAGAGGTGGATTATCTGAGGCGCGTGCGCGACCACGGGTTTTCGGTCCGCCTCGTTCCGGACGCCCAATGCGTCCATATCGGCGGTGCCTACCACGAGAACGTGCAGCTCTCCGCGCTGATGACCAGGAACCGTATCCGCTACTTCCGTCGTCACCACGGCCGCCTCGCCACGGCGATGTATCGATCCGGCCTCCTGGTCGAAGGCGGGCTGCGATACGTGCTCGGCCCGGGGCACCGGGCAGCCTTCCACGCGGCGCTGACGACGGTGGCGACGTCGTCGGAACGCCCGGCCGGCGCCGGCGGTTTCGCCCGCCTCGCCGACGAAGGCTCAGGATCCTGAAGTCGCGATCTCCTCGTAGATCTCGCCCATCCGGTCCAGTTTGGCGGGCCACAGCGCCGTCCGCTTGACGTGGTCATAGGCCGCCGCCCCCATGCGGCGCCGGCGGTCGGGATCGGTGGCGAGTGTTCTAACAGCCTCGGCGACGTCGCGGGTCAGCGCCTCCGGGGTCGTGACCGCGAGCCTGATCGCGCAGTCGTCCGTGGTCGCCGCACCCGGTCCGCCACGGTCCACCACGATCAGGGGAAGCGAATAGCCCATGGCCTCGGGCGCGACATTGCCGCCGGGCTCGCGATAGCTCGGAAACACGAAGATATCCGCCTCGCTGTAGAACCGCGCCACCTCGGGCCTTGATTGCCAGCCATGCATCGTGACCCGGTCGCCGAGGTTCAGGTCGGCGATCATGGCTTCGCAGATGCCGCGATCCGGTCCGTCGCCAACGACGTCGAGCCGGACCGGAAGGTCGGTCGTCTCGGCCATCGCACGGATCGCCTCGCGAACGCCCTTGGTCCTGACGAGCCGCCCGACGAACAGGAGCCGGACCGGCCCGGAACGGTCCGATCGGTCGATGGGGGCGGGGATCGACTGAAGGCCCGTCTCGCTCATCGTCTCGAAGCGGCGCAGGGAATAGTCGGCGAGCAGGTCCCGCACATACGGCGCGATCCCGAGAACGCAGGCCGCCTCCTCGTAGGTGCGACGCAGGATCGGGTCCCACCGCCGGCGCGTCGCGTCGAGCCCGCGCAGGCCCATGTACCAGGGCGCCGATGTGTCGGCGGACTCGAAGCCGGCGGGATTGGGCAGGCCGCCGCCGACCGGTCCGATCACGAACGGAATGCCGAGGCCGGCGCACGGGCAGGGGTAGCGCATCGCCACCGGGACCGGCTGATGGGCCACGTCGAAATGGGTTTTCTCCGCCAGGGCGCGGCGGATCCACGCCCGTGCGCGCATATAGAATGGAACGTAGCCGGGCTTCAGGATGCTGTTCAGGCGCTCGGCCCGGCCGAGTCCCGGCGGCTCGCGCCACTCCACGATCTTGAGGCCCTCAAGCTGTTCCGACGCCGGTCTGGCACCGCGCTTGTGGTAGGTCAGCAGCGTCACGTCGTGGCGCTGCGCCAGCCCGTGTGCCCACTGGTAGGCCACCCAGGCTTCGCCGACGTCTTCGCCATTGCAAGTCGGGGCGATGAGCAGGACTTTCATGGGGCTCCGTCGCCGACGTAACGATTACTGCGCCGAACGATCATGCCCGCGGAACGGGATCGGTGCGAAACTGTCCGTTCGCGTTGCCTCGCTCGTCCTGTCTTTCCGGTTCGTGGAGCGGGTCTCCTTGTAGTCCAGCACCCAGAGCCCGCTCCCGATGAGGAAGATGAACAGGGCATAGGATGCATTCCAGAAGTGCACCGTCCAGCCGACCAGGAAATAGCCGGTCATGCAGATCAGGTAGGCCGTGCGATACGCCAGTACCCTGTCCGATAGGCCGGTCTTCAGTGCGACGGAGATGAAGCTGGAGGCGAACACCAGGCCCATCAGCAAGGCTGCCGGAAGGCCGTAGTAGACGGCGTGGGTGAGCCAGAACATATCGATGCTCGGCGGCATCCAGTCGGGCCGCAGCCACTCGCCCAGCCCCGTGCCGAATAGCGGGTTGTGGGCCACCGAATTGGTACCGAATTCCCAGATCAGGATCCGGAAATAGGCCGAAGCCGGATCGAACGAGAAATGCGTGATGTAGAAGGCGGGCACCGACTGGTTCGACACGGCCGAAATCAGCAGCCACATCGCCACGACCCCGAGCAGCAGCAGGCGCCACCGGTAGGGATTGCTTTTGAGAACGGTATCCCAGCCGACGAGCCCGAGTTGCGCGAACGCGGCGGTGATCGGGCCGGCGGACAGGGACAGGAACGCGGCGAAGGCCACCAGGCCGGCCTTGAAGGCACGCTTCACCAGCGGCTGGCCATAGCCGAGAACGAGGAATGCCATCGCGACGGCGCTCGACGCGCAGACACCGTACAGGATGGGGTGTTCGAAAACGCTCTGGACACGCCGTAGCCCCCACCGGGCCTCCGCCTCGCTGATCGGATAGCTCGGCATCACCGATGAGAACAGCTTCATCGCGATGTTCACATGCGTCAGCGTCTCGATGAGCGCGAAGGGAATCAAGGCCACCACGATCCAGAACAGGACCTTGGCCATATTGTAGAAGTCGTCGGGCGTGCGGATCAGGCATCGCGCCAGCAGATAGGCGCCGGCCGTCTCGATGAACAAGATGCCCGATGGTTGCCAGGCGGCCGAGAACCCGTGCAGCACGATCAGGCTGATCGCTCCCCAGCCGCAGTAGAGCAGGACCGCGATGTCGGGGAGCCTTATCGAGCCGGCGCGCCCGCTGATCCACATCATCAGGCAGGGCACGGTGACGATAATCAGAACCAGCCGGTATCCCGACAGGCGCATCGGCCCGATATAGATTTCCCACGGGATCAGCAGGCCGATCAGAAACAGGATGACGAATACAGACAGCGGTTTGCTGGCGGGAGGCGCCAGGCCGGCCGGCCGTGCCCCGCGCGACCAAAGACCGCCAGTGTCTGTCCCCAGCGTGCTGTCGAGCGGCGCGTCGTCGAGAGGCGAAACGCGCGGGAGCCGTCGCTTGGTGAGGGCGGTTGAAGGCGTCATCGATCCGGTCGTCTGTTCGAACTTCGCGACTATACCGGGCCACATCGACGCGCGCTGGTCGCTATAGGGAGAAGCCGGGCGCACAATTGACGTAGTCTCGATCCGGATCACCCGTCGTTTGTACGACCGCGACCCGTCTGCGAGACCGTCCGTTGCTGATCCGGTTTGTCGCTTCTTCTGCCGCAGGGGGAGGGCTGCCCGAAAAATGCCACTCCCTTTGCAAACTTTAAACACGTGGGTCGTCTAGCGTTAACCTTGAAGAGGCAGTGAGGCAGTTATACTGCAATCGGGGACCTTTGCGGGCGGGGAGCAGAGGAAGATCACAAACATGAATGTGGTAACGGGCTCGACCAGCTGGTTGAGAAAGCTTTGCGTCGGGACTTCTCCTGTTGTTTTGTTCACGGGACTATTCCTGGGAGCCCCTCAATCAGCGGTGGCAGCCGAATTGGAACTTGATTGTGCGTCAAGGCCGGCCAAGTGCGGCTATCCCAGCAACAGGAACAGCGGTCTGAAGAAGAAAGTAAGGAGAACGACGGCAGATGGCCGGCGCATCGTAAGAGAGGTGCGGTTCCAGACGATCCCGGATGAGGTGAGAAGCGGTCCCGGGTGGCGCTGGGATTCACGCGGCTTCGTTCAGATCAACGGGGACGAGACGGTATTCAAGAACTTTATCGTAAAGGGCACCGTCGATGTGCTTGCCGACAATGTGGTCATCAAGAATGTCCGCGTGCTCGTCGGCGGAGAATCGTTCGGAATCGCGCTCAGAAGGGCGGACAACACCAAGATCAAGCGCTGTTTCGTCGGTCCGGCGAAAGGCGAGCGCAGGTTGATGGTCGGCATCAAGGATATCTACGGCGATGCGCAGAATACCAAGATCATCCGGTGCAATATATACGGAACGTCGACGGGAATTCAGATCGGCCGCGGCCGAATTGTCAGGAACTTCATCCACGATCTGAGATATGAGTCCGGTGACCATCTGAATGGCATCACGTCCAACGGATCGACCGGCCATCTGCTCGTGAAGCGCAATACGATCTTCAACTCCCATGATCAGACCGATGCGATCGGGCTGTTCCAGGACTTCGGGATCGAGGCAAACAGAACGATCGTCGGCAATCTCGTCGCCGGCGGTGGTTACACCATTTACGGGGGAGAGGGGTCCGGCGACCGATCCTCGTACAATATCAAGATCACGAACAACCGGTTCTCGAATATCTTCTACAACAGGTCGGGCTATTACGGCCATGGAACCGCCTTCAATCGGCGTGGCGACGGCAATGTCTGGTCCGACAATTTCTGGGACCATAACGGCCGCAGCGTCCCGGTCCCGTGAGGCCGTCGGCTACGCGCGGCGCGTAAGCGGCTCGTCGCCATCGCTGCGGTTCCGGATTTCCCCCCTGTGCTGATTATCGGGCGCTCGTTTCCTCCTGGAGGCGAGCGCCCGATGAGTGCGCCGGCTTCGGTGGATTTTGGACCCGCCGGCCTCCCGTCTCGCGCATCCTGGCCCATGTTCGGCCCGTTGCGGGCGCGCAATGGCGTGTTGGCTAAGCCATTCGCCGTCGGTCTTCCGACTTTCGGCGGAACTCACGTTTCCTTGATCGCCTAATTGCAGTGCCGGAATGCCGGGAGAAACGTTGCTTGCGGCGTGTTTCGTGCCCTAACGTCACAGAGTTGAAAGGGAAATCCGCGCCAAAACCGCGTGATTTGCGGAAATCGTGTCCCGGGCTCCTCAAATGGCGAAATCGCCGGAAAACGAGATTGTCGTAAAAGCAGCCGGGGAAGCCCTCGGATCAGCGAAGGGCGCGACAGTGGAGCGGGGACAGGCTTTAGCGAGGTTAAAGAAAACGGTGACAGGCGCGCCTATTCTAGGTGCTCGGTGCGGTTGTGGTTCTCCGCTGCCGCGTGGTGATGTCCCGGTTCGAGAGGGACGGTCAGCGGGAGCCGGCGGTCGTTTGGGAACGCATCGTGGCTCGACCGCCGATCGGATCAGGCCGGACACTGGGCGTTGATGGATGATGGCAAGTGCCGCGGTGCGTCGTGATCTCCCGCTGATAGTGGTGTGCGCAGGAACTTCCTGGGGCGGCATCCGCGGCTCGGATCATCATGTCGCCACCGAACTCACTCGCTACGCCACCGTGCTGTGGGTAGATCCGCCGGTGACGTTTCTCACGCCCGTCCGCCGCCGGCAGGAGGTCGGCGCGGTGCCGTGGCCAAGGCTCCGGCCGGGCATTCCCGGTCTGGTTCGGCTCACGCCAACTGCGATCCCCGGTTATACGCGCCCCGGCATAAATGCCACGACAGGCTTCCTGGTCAGGACGCAGATCCGATGGGCGCTGGACAAGCTCGGCGCCGCGCCCGCCGCCGTCATGGCGTGCTCGCTCGATGACGTGCTGACCGGCTGGGGCCCCGATGTCGTGTGCGTCCTCTACGGCACCGACGACTATGCCGCCGGCGCGGACCTGATGGGCCTGAGCCGTCGCGCGCTCTTGCGCAACGAGAAACGGCAGCTGGACAATGCCGACGTCGTCGTGGCGATCTCGCGGGTCCTGTACGACCGCTGGTCGGAGATGGGCGCGAATGTCCACCTGATCCCGAACGGGGTGCAGGTGGATGCCTATCGGAAGCTGGAGACGGTGTCGCCGGCGCCGGATGTCGCCCTTCCGTCGCCGGTGGCCGGCCTGGTCGGCCATCTCTCCGCGCGGATCGATATCGGCGTGCTCGAGGCCATCGCCGAGTCGGATTGTTCCCTGCTGCTTGTCGGGCCCTACAGCCCGACCTGGGAGCCGGAGCGTTTCGCCGCCCTGATCGCCAAGGACCGCGTGAAATGGGTGGGGCGGCGCCCGTTCGACGAACTCCCTGGCTATCTGCGCCTGATGGACGTCGGCCTGACGCCCTACGCCGACATTCCCTTCAACCGCGCCTCGTTCCCGCTCAAGACCCTGGAATATCTCGCCGCCGGGCTTCCGGTGGTATCCTCGGATCTTCCGGCCACGCAGTGGTTGGCTTCCGATCTGGTGCGCGTGGCAAGCGGACCGGACGAATTCGTTCGCGCCGTGAGGGAAGCGGCCGGCGAGGCGTCGAACGAGGACATGAGCCGCCGCCGCCGCGCGTTTGCCGAGACGCACTCCTGGCAACGGCGAGCCGAGGAGATCGTCGCCGCGATCGGCCTGTCCCCCGCGGTCCAGACGCTGAGGGAAACACATTGAGAATCCTGGTTTTTCCTCATTCGATGGAGATCGGCGGGTCGCAGCTCAATGCGATCGAGCTCGCCGCGTCCGTGCGCGACAGGGGGCACGATGTCGCCATCGTCAGCGGATCAGGCCCGCTGGTGGAGAAAGTCCACGAGTTCGGCGTGGATCACATCCCGCTCCCCGATGAGTGGGGACGTATGTCGCTTCGGACGCATCGTTTCCTAAAGAAGGTCGTGCGCGACCGGGGCATCGACGTCGTTCACGGCTACGAGTGGCCTCCGGCGATGGCGCTGTATTTTGGTCCGCACCTGTTCCAGCGGGTGCCGCTCGTCTGCACGGTCATGTCGATGGCCGTCGCGCATTTCCTGCCAAGGACCATGCCACTGGTGGTGGGGACCGACGACATCAGGAAGACGGCCGCCGCCGGCGGGCATACCGCCGTCACGTTGCTGGAGCCGCCGGTGGACACCGGCGCGAACGCCCCGTCGATCGACGGGGCGGCGTTCCGCGCCACCTATGGTCTGGATCCGGACGCGGTTCTGCTCGTCGTGGTCGGACGCCTCTCGAGCGAACTCAAACGAGAAGGTTTGCTTGCTGCCTGCGACGCGGCCGGCTCCCTGGCCGGGCGGGGGATTCCCGTACAGCTAGCCATCGTCGGGGATGGCCCGGTCAGGGAGGAGGTTGTCGAGCGGGCGCGGATGGCCAATGCGCGTGCCGGGCGACAGGTCGTGGTCCTGACCGGCGCCCTCATGGATCCGCGCGCGGCCTATGCCGCCGCCGACATCGTGCTCGGAATGGGTGGATCGGCCCTGCGCGGCATGGCGTTCGGAAAGCCGCTGGTCGTACAGGGGGAACTCGGGTTCTGGCGGCTGTGCACGCCGCGCACCGTCGACGAATTCCTTGCCGGTGGCTGGTATGGATTGGGGGATCTGGCGTTTCCCGTCGGCGACGACGGGATAGCGGTGGGAGCGGACCGGCTATGTTCGGAACTCGAGCCCATGCTCGCCGATCCGGACCACAGACGCTTGCTCGGGGCGTTCGGCCGCGAACTGGTGGTCGATCGCTTCAGCCTCACGCGGGCCGCGGAGGTTCAGGAACAGGTCTACGCCTCCGCGATCGCCACACGGGATCGTGCCTGGTCGGCGGAGACGGCACGGTCGGCCCACGGCCTGCTTGGCCACTATCTTCGGCGAAAGTCGCGCCATTGGCTCGGCGCCGGGCTGAGTGAGGATTTCAACGCGATCGCCGCCCAGAAGAGGTCCCCGGGCGCCGCATAGCGACAGTGCCGCCGCGCGCACGGCACGCGGGCGCATCGGTCCGGGCAGCGGTCAGATCGCGCAGGGCGTCAGAGCGCCGAGCGCAGGAACCGCGGCAATTTGCGCACCAGGGCATGCTCCGGTCCCAGAATCGACAGCAGCGAACGCAGGCAATAGACGCCGCAGCCGATTGTGGCCGCCGTGCCGATCGCCACCGCCGGAACCGTGGTCAGCATCTCCGTGGCGGCGAACACGATGGCGGTCAGCGCCAGCATCGCCAGGCCCAGGCGGATGTTCTCGCCCGACCAGCGGAAGCCGGCGATTTTCCGGACGATGACGTAGATCAGAACGCTGTGCCAAACGTAGAGGCCGAAAAACGCCATGCCGGCGCCGTCCAACCCGATCGCGCGAACCAGGATATAGGCCAGGCCGACATTGACGGTGGTCGCCGCGACCTCGGTCCAGAAGAAGATCTTCTGGGCGCCGCGCGCCAGCACGATGAAGCCCATCGGCCAGGCGATGATGCGCAGCATCATGCCCAGGCAGATCCAGCGCAGCAGGTCCGAGGCGGGCTGGAAAGCGGCCGTGTAGAAGACGATCATGACCAGCGGCGCGAATGTAAGGGTCGCGAGGACCCCCGGGGCCGCGAGCAGGAGGCTCACGCGCGCCTGCTCGTTGACCAACCGGCCGCACTCCTCGTTGGAATCGGCCACCGCCGTCAGCCTCGGATAGAAATCGACCCCCATCGACTGGAGGATGAAGCTGGCATAGATGCCGCCGAGCACCCACGCCGCCTGATAGAACCCCGCTTCCTCCACCCCTGAATTGTGAAGGACGATAAGCCGGACCAGATAGGCGGCGCCGGCGGTCAGCAGGCCGCTCGCCATGAAGGCGAAGCCGAGCTTAAGCAGCGGTGATGCCTCTTCCGCGATCTCCCAGATGCGCAGGCGCTGGGTCTGTATGCCGACCTTGCGGGCGTACCACCAGGATGTCAGCAGCGTCGCCGCCGCCATCCCCACCAGCGAGGGAACGATACCGTCTTCGCCGAGCCAGTAGACGAGGGGGATCGCGATGACCGCGCTGAAGAACGCCGACAGCACGCCAAGCTTCGCCAGGTCGGCGACCCTTCGCATACCCTGCAGCAGCGCGATCTGGCCGCCCGTCGCGATGCGCAGGCCCACGGCGATGCCGAGCATGGCGACGGCGCCGCTGCGCCACGGTTCGCCGAAGGTCAGATCGGCCAGCGGTTGCGCGGCCAGGGCCAGCAGCACAGCGCCGGCGAGCCCCAGGACGAGCGAAAGCTTGCGGACGACGGATACGGTTCTGGCTATCCCGGTGTCGTCACCCGACGATCGCACGCTTGCGATCTGCCGCACGCCGCTTTCCTGAACGCCCATTCCAGCGGCCGTGAAGCAGAGGTCGGAGAGCGAATTGAAGATGCCGATCAGGCCGACGCCGGCGGGGCCCAGCAGGATCGCCATGGCCTTCGCCCTGATGATGCCGAAGCCGACATTGATCAGCGAGGACGCGCCGATCAGGGCCGTCGACCGGAGGATCTGGCCATAGCTTTCGGCCGCGCTCCCGGATTGTGCGCCCGATGCCGGTGCGTGCGGGCCCGGTGCGCCTGATTCCGGTGCGCGTGATTCGGTGACGGTCATCTACGTGCGCGCCGCCCGAATCGGGACGGGTGGCCCTGCTTTTCCGTGCGTTCGGAACCATGAATCGATATTCGGATTTCGTCCACGACCACCCTCGAGCCACAAACGGCCGCGTCGAATTCCCTTCCGGGAACCGTAGAGGCCGAACCCGGCGCAGATTGCCCCGCCGGACCGGCGCGCGCGACTTGATCATCCGGCCAAAAATCCGGGTTTGCGCTACCCCCTTCGAAATCACGCTATCCGCCGCGCCGGAAACGCGAGCCTGCGCCGCGCCGGAACGCGGCTCGGACAGGCGCGGCGAAACGCTCATTCCTCCAATTGGGTAAGGGGCAGCGTAAATTGGATAATTCACAGGTCAATTGCGTAGGTCCGGCACAGTTTGCGTAATCAATTCTATCAGATGCAGTGACAAAAACCGCCTTGGTATCCTCAAGGGCAGGCGGCGTGTTGAATAAAGTCGGCATATTTCATCGTTGTTATGTATTTGAAGCCGACGAATAAAAGAATAGAGGTCAGTTGTTATACGGGCAGTGGTGTTTTGTAGAGTGGACCATAGGGGCGACCAGTGAGCACGTCGATGAATACGGGGCCGGACACAATTGCGTTCGGCGCGAATCGAACTGGGCGTATTCTTCGGCGGTCTCGACGAAAGCGGTCCTATCCGCTGGCGAAGCGCGCGCTGGATGTCGGTGCCGTGCTGCTGACCGCGCCGATCTCCATACCGATCGTCCTGTCGCTGGCCTTGCTGGTCCGGCGCGACGGCGGAAAGGCGTTCTATCGCCAGGACAGGCTCGGCAAGAACGGCCGGACGTTCAAGCTCTGGAAGCTGCGGACCATGGTCCCGGACGCCGAGCGCTTCCTGGTGGAGTACCTCGAACAGAATCCTGAAGCCGCCCGGGAGTGGCACGAGACACAGAAGCTGCGCCGGGATCCGCGCGTCACGCGTCTCGGCGAGTTCATGCGCAAGCATTCCATCGACGAGCTGCCGCAGCTTTGGAACGTGCTGATCGGCGACATGAGCCTGGTCGGGCCGCGCCCTATGCTGCCGGATCAGGAAGCCCTTTATCCGGGCCACGCCTATTTTCTGATGCGGCCCGGCCTCACCGGACTTTGGCAGATCAGCGCGCGCAACGATGGCACGTTCGCCTCGCGCGCGGCCTATGACGATCGCTATGAGGAGATCAAGTCGCTCCGCGTCGATCTGGCGATCATGCTCTCGACGGTCGGCGTGGTCGTCCGCGGGACCGGCTTGTAGGCCCCCTGTCCCCCAGGATCCCTGATCCCCCAGGCCCCGAGCCCAGGCCCCGGGGATCATCCCGCCGTGACTGCCCCTTCAGACACAGGGGGGGAGCCGCCAGTCTCGTGAGCGCCCTTATCCCCCATGCCCCCGTCGCTCACGGCCTAAACCGTGTGGCGAGCTTCCGCGCGCGCGAAGCGGTCCGTTGTCGATGTGCTTGCTTGCTAATGAGGATGGGGAGCGTGCGCGATGCGCCGGCGCGGCCGCCGAACCGGACTGCCGTGACCGGTGATACGCGGACGTTTTACGACGTTCCGGCCGGGCGGGGCTTGGGAAGCGGGACCGGGCCGCCGGACCTCCGGCCCGACCGCGTTCCGGCGGACGGTGCGTCGGATAGGAGCGAACCGGGTTCCGTCTCGGAGGGCCGGCCCGCAGGCTCGACCTTCACGACGTCGCCGGGTTCCAGGTACGTCGATTCGCTGGCGTGCCGGGTGACAGGTGCGCCGGCCTCATGCCGGACGATCTCGAACACGAGCTCGGCTTCCTCGCTGGTCTCCACCGGCGCCGCGCCGCCGCTGACCTCCATCAGAAGGCTTTCGACCGTGAACTGCCGCGATTTCACCCGGTCCAGCTCCGCGCGCGCGTCTCGCAGTTCCAGCGAAAGGTTGGTTTTCCTCTGGTCCTGGACGTTCAGCTCCTGGCGCCGGTTCTCGCTCTTGTTCTGCCTCACCTTCATCATCTCGGTGTCGTCGACCAGCCGCTCGACCTGCAATCCGGCGACGACCCGTTCCAGATCCGCCTGCCGCGAGAGCGTAGACACCCCTTTCCGGTAGAGCTCGGTCACGCCGTCCAGCTGCTTCTGGGCGAGCGCGATCGAGCGGTCGCCGGCCACGGCCCGCGCCTGCAGCGTGCTCAGCTCCTGATCGTACAGGTCGCTCAGCTCGGATAGCGTTGCCAGCTGTCTGTCGGTCTCGTTCTCGCGCGCCGAAAAGATCAGCGTCTCGATATTGACGATCTGTTCGACCAGCGACCGGTTCGAATTGCCTGTCAGTTGGCGCGGAAACGTGATCTCGGTGGCGTCGGCCAGTTCCGCGTCCAGCCGGGCGATGCGCCCGATCAGGCGGAGTTCGTCGGCGCGCAGGATGTCGAGTTCGCCGGCGAGCGACAGCACGTCGTTGCCCGCGGGCTCGGCGGTACGATACCGCCCGCCGCTGAGCGCGAGCGCCTGCAGCACGGTGAGGCCCGGCCGATACGCGTACTCGCCGGGCTGGTTGACCGACCCGACGACATAGATCGGCGGGTACTCCAAGACTTCGACGGTGACTTCCGGCGCATTGAGGAGCCCGACCTTCTCCTTGAGCGCCAGCGCGACGTGCCCCGCGATATCGGCGCCGCTTCGGTCGGTCACGTCGACCGAGCCGAGGATGGGCAGCGTCAGCGTCATGTCCGGCGAGACGACGAAGGTTCCGCCCAGGGCATCCCAGCGCTGATACTCCGCCTTGCTCGGGTTCCACTGGACGATCGTGACCTGCACCTTGGTGTTGGGGGCAAGCTTGAACGGTTCCGCGATGCCCGGCGCACCACTCGCGGCGAGGACGAAAAGCGCGGCGACGACGGCTTGGCGAATACGAAACGGGAACCTCATCACCGACCTCGATGGTGGACTAGCGGAATGCTGGAATACTGGTCGGAAATAGAAACATTTTCCGCGCGCGGGAGCGGCGCCTCAATTCGTCCGAGGGCGCACGCGCAATGGGCTTGCGGTCTCGCCACTTGGCTAGCCCCTTCCCCAAAAGGCGGAGGACGCGGATGGCGGCTCGAACCTATGTCGTGGTTTTCTTCGCATTAGGTGTCGGCGAAGATCAAATTACCCAATCCGGCAAGCGACCCAATCCGGCCGGCGTCGGTTTAGGTTGGGCACGGCGCGTGTCCGCAGTCGCGGTATCTGCCGGCGCAGGAACAGCGGGCTGCTCCCGCAAGTAGATCGGATCCATGGGCCAGATCGACCTTCAGTTCTACACTTGGATGTTTTTCCGACGTCTGCCGTTCTTCATCGTGATGACGGTGATAGGCGGGGTCATCGGCGTGATCGTGGCGCTCTCCTTGACGCCGACTTACATGGCGGTCGCCAAGATCCTGATCGAATCGCCGCGTCTTTCCTCGGATGTGGCGCGTTCCGTCGTGCCGACGGACACCATGGAGCAGCTGCAGGTGATGGAGCAGCGCCTGACCACGCGAGACAGCCTGCTCTCCATGGCGCGTTCGCTCGACATCTATCCCGATGTCATGGCCTTGAATGAATCCTCCATCGCCGCCGACATGCGAAGCCGCACCAGTCTCCAGCCGCTCTATTCCAATTCGCAGTGGGGCCGCAGCGGCGCCTTGATCTTCGCCGTGTCCTTCGAGGCCAGCAATCCGGTTCTCGCCGCGCGCGTGGCTAATGCCTATGCCGCGAAGATTCTCGAAGGGGACGCGAAGCTGCGCAAGGAGCGGGCGACCGACGCGCTGGAATTCATTCGTCAGGACGTCGATCGCCTGTCCACCGACCTGTCCAACGCCGAGGCCCGGATCTCGACCTTCACCAACGATCACAGGGACGCCCTGCCGGACAGCCTGGAGTTCCGCCGCGCCCAGCTTGCGAGCCAGCAGGAACGGTTGTTGCAGATCCAGCGGGAAGCGGAGTCCTTGCGAAATCGGCGGCTCACCCTGAAGCAGATCTACGCGCATTCGAGCGGCTCGGGGGTCGACGGGCTCACCACGCCGGAAGACCAGATGATCGCCGACCTGCGGCGGGCGCTGACCGAGCAGCGCGCCATCTTCGCCGAGGACAGCCCGAATATCATCGCGCTGCGCCAGCGCATCCAATCGCTCGAGGCCGAGGCGCAGGCCAATCGCAGCGCGGCGGCGCAAGACGCCGATCCGGTCGGCATGCCCGCCGAGCTGCAGCTCCAGCTTGTCGATATCGACAATCAGCTCAAGTTCCTCGCAACCGAAAAGGACTCGATCACGCGGAGCCTGGCCGACCTCGACCGGACGATCAGCGCGACGGTCGAAAACGAGACGGAACTCAAGCGGCTGCAGCGGGACTACGAGACCATCCAGTCCCAGTACAACGACGCCCAGACGCGACTGGCCGATGCCACGGTCGGTGCGCGGATCGCTCAGCAGTCCATCGGCGAGAAGCTGACCCTGATCGAGCCTGCCGTGGCGCCGGACAGGCCCTATGGCCCGAGGCGGCGCTATGTCGCGGCCGGCGGCGCGGCCGGCGGTTTCTTCCTCGGCCTGGCCGTGGTGCTGCTCCTGGAATTCTGGCGGGCGGCCATCTATCGCCCGACCGATATCGGTCGTGTCTTCAAGGGCGAGCCGCTCGTCGCGGTGCCCTACATTCGCAGCCCGACGGAGCCGCCGCGCAGGAAGCTTGCGGCCGGTCTGTTGCCCGCCGTCGCGGTCCTGATCGGCCTGCAGGGGCTTCCGTTGGCCGAGCGGGCCGACACGCCGGTACATGACACGCCCGGACAGGTGATCCCGGTGGCGCAGCAGGGCGCCGTTGGAACCGCAGTCGAATAGAGCAGGGGGCCGGACAATCGACATGGAACACGTTCGCGGCATTGCACCGTTGCAGATTGCGGAACCGGGCGAGCTCGGGACGGTGCACGGTCGCGCTGGTCCCGCGAAATGGCCCGGCCTGAGGCCGTTCAAGCCCGATTTCTCCGCGCTTCGGGACAATAGGATAGTGACCGGATCGCGCTTCGAGCCTGCGAACGCGGCATTCGAGGTTCTGCGCACCAAGGTCTTGCGCCTGATGCGCGAATATGGCTGGCGGTCGATCATCGTCACGTCGCCCACAGCGGGCTGCGGCAAATCGGTGGTGACGATCAATCTCGCCTTCAGCATGGCGAGAATGGCGGATCGCCATGTCGCCTTGCTCGATCTCGACCTGCGTCGCCCCAGCATGGCGAAATATCTCAAGCTCGAGGCGCCGGTTCCGATGGAAAAATTCCTCTCCGGCTCCGCGACCGTGCAGGACATATTCGTGTCCTGGCAGGATGCCTTGGCGATCGCCGCGACCGAGAGCATGGTCGCCGATCCGACGGGACTGCTACAGAGCCCGTCCGCGCGCGCCGCGATCGCCAGGGTTCACGAGGAACTGCAACCCGACGTGATCGTGTGCGACATGCCGCCTGTGTTCGACAGCGGAGACGTTCTCGCCTTCGCGTCGAATGTCGATTGTGTGCTTCTGGTCGCCGCGGCAGGGAAGACCAAGGTCTCCGAGATCGAGGCCTGCGAGCGGGAGCTGGCGGCCTTCACCAACGTTCTCGGCGTCGTTCTCAACAAGTGCGAATACATGGCGCACAAGGGCGGCTACTAGCCGGCGCTGCGGGTCTCGCTAGTCCGGGATGTTGCCGACGATGCGCGCCGGGCAGCCCCAGGCCGACTTGCGCCCGGGGATGTCGCCGTTGACGAACGACATCGCTCCGATGACCGCGCAGTCGCCGATCGTCACGCCCATGGCGATGACGGTGTTCGGCCCGATATAGACCCCGTCTCCGATGACGGTCGGCGCATAGTCGACCGGATCGCGGCCAAGGCTCACCGAGCGCCGGACCGTGTTGTGGGTGTAGATCTGAACGCCCGCGGATATCGAGCAGTGGCTGCCGATAGTCAGCCCCATGCCGGAGCCGTCCAGGATGACGTTCGGGCCGATCCACGTATGCGCGCCGACCCGGACGTCGCCCAGGATCAGCACGTTGTCGTAGCAGGAGCTTCCCTCACCGAACCCGTATTCGCGGGCGTTCTCCCAACGGTCGGTCACAAGGTCGCCAAAGGACACGCGCCTCTTGTAGTCTTTCAGCTTTTCCGTCTGGAGCTGTTTCTGGGTAGCGCTTAGCAAACGAGCGGATTGTTTGGTGTCGTCCGGGTCGCCTTGGTCTGACATCGCGAATAGTCCACTCGGATACAGGTCCGGTTTCAGGCTAGTTGGCCCGCCGGAGGATAACAACACGCCGCCGCGTGCGCCGCGGGTGCGCGCAGGGGCCCTGCGTCGCTTACGGCGCGCGACGGCGGATTGCGCGGAGGATCGCAGGGTGGGCCCGAAGGCCCAGACGCCAAAGGCCCGGAACGCCCAGGCGCCGGTGTCAGTGTATGGTGCCGCGCGGCATGCCGGGGCGTGCGCCGTCTGTCGCAGCCGGGTGAGACCCCGCGAAGGGAACCGACAATATCTCGTTCCCGTCAGCGTCGGCGACGGTGATGGTCCGGACGACGAATCCTTCGCCGTGCCAACCGTCCTCGGACGCGACGGCAAGGATCAGGTCCCGGCAGTAGTCGGCGATGTGTTCGTCATCGGGCAGAACAACGCCGTCGTCGTCCCGGATTTCGGTGTCGTCATCGGAAACGTGGAAGTAGTAGCGTTTCAATTTCCTTATCTCCACTATTGCCCCCAATGGGAGATTGCCAATTACAGTGATAGATGAAACCGCTGTGCTTGCAACGGCTTAATCCGCGCTCCCGGATCCCTCTGCGAGTACACAGGCGTAGCCAGGATTGCTGGATAGCGTATTAAATAACGTATTAATAAAGCCGAAATGAGGTATGGGCCTCCAAATGGAGGCTAAGTTTCGAGCCTTAAAATCACCCTGGGGAAGTATAGAGCTGTCCGCGGACGAGTTGTTCGTCTGCAGATAGTGCAGGGGACGGCGTCGCAACCTGTTCGGGCACGAAGCCCGCCTGTTCGGTTTCCGGCCGTTGGCATCCCCGCGCAGCGGGGCCGGCCACGCCCGCCCGCACGACGCCCGGCGGGGCGAGTTCGGGAATTCGATTGCCTGGATGCCGCGCCCGGCATCCGCGCATAGAGGGATGCCGGGTGCGCTATCAAACAAATGGCCGGACGCTCAAGGAGCGTCCGGCCGGAATCGACTTCAGCTGGATGCTAGCGCCTAGTCCACCGTTTCAGGTTCCGGTAAACCGCGCGGTTGATGCGCGTGCCGTGGTTGTTCGAGCTGTAGGGCGGGCCGTTATAGGTGCCGTAGGCGTGGATCGCCATGGAGCACTGGCCGCAGCCGCTCAAGCGGTGATAGACCGGCGATCCGCTCATGCCGCCGGTGGTGTCGTTCTTGTAGAACACACGGCGCTTCTGGACGACCTTGACCCGACCCTTGCTGAACCACATCGTCAACGGCTTGTCGCCGGGGAAACCGGTGATTTTCACTCTCCGCTTCAGCGCGTTTCCGTTGGACGTCCAGTAATAACCGAATTGGCCCACCGTCTTGCCGATATTGCAGTCGAGCTTGATCGCGCCGTAATCGTAGTCGTCCCGGCCGCTGTTCGCCCAGCCGTTGACGGTGTACAGGTTTGTGGCGTTGCAGCTGCCATAGGGGGCCGAGGATCCGGTATACCCGGGCGTAATTTCGTAGCTCGACGTCGAGTAGAAGGAGCCGCCGTTCCCCTCGTGGACACAATGCCCCGCCGTGGCCACGGTGTTCTTGTTGATCATCCAGCCCGTGCAGCGCGCACCGCCGCTAGACGTCGAGAACGTGATCAGCACGACCGCGCGGAAGGGAAATTGCGTGGTGTTGGAGACCGGCCGGCGCGTGTCCCGGCCGATGATCGATTCCGTGCCGACCGGAGCGGTCATCGGCTTGAGCGTCGCCAGCCATTCCAGTTTCTCGGCCGACATTTCGCCGACCTTGTTGCTTGCCAGGGCGTTTTCGATCGCCTGCTCGGACAGGGTCTGGCCCGTGCCCTCATTGGAGCGTGATACGCGGCTTCGGCCTATGCTGATCGGAGCGGCCTCCTCGCCGTTGCTCGCCACGGGGGTGTTCGGTCCCGCCGCTTCCGCCGCCAGCGGAAAGCTGGCGAGCATCGCCCCCAGGATCAATGCGTACTTCTTAAAATTCATATTCCTCGACCTCGCTTCGGTTTCGGCTAGATGATCTGTCCGCAGACATTCCGGCTTTGCCCCGGTTCGGTCCGTTCGTCCAGCCCCTCTGGCACGGGCGGCCCTTGTAGTGCTGGATTCAAGGCGCCGTATTCAAGGCTATGAAGCCGGCACCACGGTCCAAGGCCAACATGCCATTGGGGAGCATGCCCCTATTCTTATGCGCTGGCGATACTCTCCATTTGACCGAGCGGGTTCAAAGGTCGTGTCGATGATCCCGCCTTGCCGACCGTCTCTCGCTCCGGTTCCGCGCGGGAAGGAGCCGCGATGGTTGCAATGTGCGGCGATTTCGAATGGCCGCGCCCCAGTTTCGACAGGAGAAATGGCGGTTCTGAGCCGGCGCCGCGATCCTGAAAACAGCGCGTACAAGGCGCTGCCGTCGATAACGTGGGGCAGGCGGTCTGCCCCATCCTGGCCCGGCAGGAGGCCAGGGGAGGCGGGCTAGGGGCGCAAGATATCTGTGGATAACAAGTGGAAAGTAAGTGGAAAACAGGCTGTGTATGCCGCAGGGGCTCCATCAGCTCGCCATCAGGTAGATGGAGTCGTGGGGCGCCGCCGGCGGCACACGAGGGCTGTCCGGCGGATCGAGGGGGCCGTTCTCCCGTCGATCCGCTGGTGTGTCTCAGCCTTCCTTCGCGAATAATCCGATGGGCATGACCGCGGGGAGCGGCCTATTTCATCTGGGACCGCCGGGGTCTCAGATGGATTTCGGTCGCGGCCCGTAGAGTCCAAGCCCGTTCTTTCCGGGCCAGGTCTCCGTGACCGTTCGTCCGGACGGGCGCTCCCGCCCGTCAGGCACCGGCTTTCGAGCCGCGTGAGGCGGACCCGCCCGCGCTCTCCTCGAGCATCGTCTGGTAGAGATAGGCCACCTGCGTGCGATTGGTCGCGCGCAGCTTCCGCATGATGTTGCGGATGTGGACCTTGACCGTGCTCTCGCGCATGTTCAGCTCGTAGGCGATGATCTTGTTCGCCTTGCCTTCGCGCAGCTTTTCGATAACGGCGAACTGCCGATCGGTGAACATCGCATGCGGCGAATGCTCGGATGCGTCCGCGCCGCTTTTCGCCATGTTCCGCGACGCAATGAGAGCGCTTGCCGGCACATACGTACCGCCGGCCAGGACCAGGTGCAGCGCCTCGAT
Source organism: Microbaculum marinisediminis (assembly GCF_025397915.1). Lineage (NCBI taxonomy): Bacteria > Pseudomonadati > Pseudomonadota > Alphaproteobacteria > Hyphomicrobiales > Tepidamorphaceae > Microbaculum > Microbaculum marinisediminis. Next base: position 183,180 of record NZ_JALIDZ010000002.1, on the reverse strand, counting down.
CGCCACTTCAAGCGAAACGCTCGATGGGACGAAGCCCTTGACGCCCGCGTCGAGGGCGTCGAGCACCTGCGCCGGATCCTCCTCGTCGGCCACGATGATGACCGGAGGGACCGCATCGCTGTCGGAAAACACAGCTTTCGTGTTCTCCATTTCCGTGCGGACTTCGGCCGCTAGCGGAAGGTACAGGAATATCGCCGAAGGCTGTGGCCGGTTGTCAGCCAGCCGGTTCCACTCGGCGATGTTCGGGATGGCCAAAATCCGCTCCCGCACGGAAGAGAGGCGAAAACATTCTTCAAAACACTGACGAACGAGCTTTCTGGGCTCCACAAAGAGGACAGGCCCCTCTGTCAATACATCCGTTTCTGCTTGGTTGCCGTAATGATTTTGCTTCAGGAGTCCTTCGTCCCTGAGTTCCATATCCACTGGATTCCCCTCATATGCCCACCGGTCTATCTCCACAGTCCGCCATCCGGCACACGCAAAAGCTGTCGTTTGCAAGCCAGCACTATTACCAGTACCCGTGAGAGGCCTCTTTGGAACCTTAGCACTAAAGGTGCTTAGGCAGCATACGAAATTTCTTAAAATGCGGTTAAATTATCGGCTAAAATCACCGCCAAAAGGGTTAGATACCCGGATACCTCGAACGAGGTTCCCGGCTAGTCCGAATGTGCGCGAGGTATCAAAATCGCAAACGGAAGGCTCCGCTCGGCGTCCATGCCTTCGGGACCGACGAAGTGCCGAGCCGCGAAGCCTCCCGAAGTGCCAAACCTGCCCAAATTGAGGTCACGCGCGACTGGTTTATAGCCAATGGGCTGATGCCGAAGCGTCAGGGCAGAAACTGCAGATTTCTAAACGGTACGACAAGGATCGTACGGCCTTCCTCGTTGACGATCTCGAAAGACCGACCGTCCGTGAGTTCGGCCTTCCATTCCTCCTCGGCAAGAACTTCCCTGGCCACCTTCAGCAACCGTTCCTCCAGGTCGGGAATGTCCGGCAGTTCGACACCTTCCACGTCCGTGACAAGCAGGCCGTCGTCGCGAATGTGAAAGAAGTAACGGGGCATCGGATAGCGCTCCGTCGAGCCTGTTTAGCCAGGTATTTAATTGCCTGTTCCATACTTTGATTCCCTGTTCCAGCAAATCGGCACGAGAACAGGGGCACAGCGAGCGCGCAGCGAACTGCGTAGAGTAGTACGACGATTGAGTAATTGGATTCCGCGCCGGGATGTGGGTGGTTTTCGTCCAAGTCGCCCGCTGTCGGGGGCCTCCGGCGCGTTTCCGCACGGGGCCTGCGGCTTGGGCCGGGCGGGCCCGCAATCCCATTCCGACTAATCCGATAAAATTTCTCCGAAGCGATTAACCTTTACAGAAGGTAATCCCGGGTGGAGCCGGTCGAATAACTATTCAGCGGATAGTGGATCGGGTATCTAAAGACGCGGAACGAGGCGTCATACAGTTCCAAGACAAAATAGATGCGGTTAAACGACGTGTTCGGAAGAATTGTCGTGCCGGAACTATTTGATTCGCGGAAAGTACAGGGGCATATGCGCAAGATGCTTGGTCAGTTGCGTGACCCGGGCAAGCATAAGAAAGGCGCGGCCAAGTCTGCGTCGGCCGGGAGGCCCGACCCGTCCCGGAAGAAAGGTAAGCCGGAGAACCGCCGGAAACCGCGGTAAGGTGCCGTGTCAGAAACTGGTCGTAAGGCTCGCTGTGGTGCGGAGTTTTACCGTAAGGCTTATTGCAGCTGCGAAGAACTGCCCATTAGGTCTATGGCAGATTGCGAAAAGCACTGATCTCCTCCGAATTCCCAAGACGCAAATTCGCGGAACCGGTCGTATTCACTAAGAAGCGGTCCCTCGCACGGGCCGCCTTACTGGTTTGGAGTGATTATGGAGCCGGCATTCACCGTTCTGCCAGACGAGACGTCTAGTGCCGCCGACGAGGAATTCAGAGCCAGCGCAGCGGAACGGTCCGATTCAAGTGCATCCGGTTCAGCGTTTCCCGAAGTCCGGCTTTTTCGCATCCCCCAGCGTCGCGACCGGAAGGGGCAACCCCGCGAGGCTTGGCGCCGGCACCTGCTCGCCGAAGCCGGGGTGGACATAGATCTCGTCGAGGAGAACAGGTCGGTATCGGCCCAGCCCGGCACGATCCACGGCCTCCATTTCCAGAAGGCGCCGCGCTCCCAGGACAAGTTCGTTCGCGTTGCGCGCGGCTCGATATTCGACGTCGCCGTCGACATTCGGCCCGGCTCGCCGACATTCGGTCGCCATGTCTCGACGGTCCTGACGGCCGAGGGTGGCGAGGCCCTCGTCATTCCGGCCGGCTTCGCTCATGGATACTGCACGCTCGAAGCCCATACGGAGGTCGTGTACGCGACCTCCGACTACTATTCGGCCGATCACGCCGCCGGCATCGCGTTCGACGACCCGGAGCTCGCGATCGACTGGCCGTTGGCCGGGCGTAAGCCGATTGTCTCGGACAAGGATCGCGCGTTGCCCGCGCTGCGTCACGTACGGTTGACCGAAACGCGGATGTTCGGCAAGGCGCGAGCGGCGCAATCGTCCATGCGGGTGCTGGTAACCGGCGGCGCCGGCTTCATTGGCAGCGCCGTCGTGCGCCATCTGATCGCACGCAGCCGGCACACGGTGCTCAATCTCGACAGGCTGAGCTCGGCGGCATCGGCCGCGACGCTGGAATCGGTATTTGATGATCCGCGGTATGAGTTGCGGATCGGCGACGTCTGCGACACGCGTCTGCTCGAGTCCGTGTTCCAGGAGTTCAGGCCGCACTGCGTCATCCATCTCGCCGCGGAGACCAGGACCGACCGGCCGTTCGCGGAATCCGAGGCGTTCCTCAGAACGAACACCATCGGCACGCTGCGCCTGTTGCAGGCCGCGACCGCCTATTTCGAGAAACTGGATCCGGCGGCCCGCGCCCGCTTCCGCTTCCTGCACGTGTCGACCGACGAAGTGTTCGGCGCCCGCGACGCCCGCGATCCCGCGTTCTCCGGTGCCGCGCGCTACGACCCCCTGTCGCCCTATCTGGCCAGTCGGGCCGCCGGCGATCATGTCGTGCGCGCCTGGGGGCACACCTATGGCCTTCCGGTACTGGTGACCACGTGCAGCAATATTTTCGGCCCGTATCAAGCCCTCGAGGACCTGATCCCCCGGGCGATCGTCGGTGTGGCGACCGGTCAGCATCTGCCGGACCTCGTCGGAAACGACAGCGTTCGCGATTGGCTGTTCGTCGAGGATCTCGCCGAGGCGCTTGTGACGGTGGCCGAGCGCGGGCAGATCGGCAGCCCCTATCTCATCGGCGGAAGCGTGCATCGCAGCGATCGCCAGGTCGCCGCCGCGATCGCCGATCTGGTCGAGGATCACGTGGGTCCATTGTCGGACGGCCGCCGCCGCCGCGATCTGATCGCGGGGACCGATGAGGCGTCTTCCGAGGACTATCGCTATTGCCTGGTGGAGCAATCGGGGGGCGAGAAGGACCTGGGCTGGCATCCCGCGCACAGCTTCGAGGCAGGCCTGAGAGAGACGGTCACCTGGTATCTCGAGAACGAGGGCTGGTGGCGCCCGTTGGTGCGGCCCGTCGGCACGAACGGCTTCAAGGCCCATCCCGTTGCCTCCGAGGTCGCGCGGCTGTGAACGCGATCGCGGTGGATCGATCGCCGGGGCCGTGCGATCTGCCGTGCGATCTGGACGGCTCGGACGGTTCACGGCGCGGCCGGAGGCAAGAGACATCCTGATGGACTTTCTCAAGACGACGCTTCTCGCGGCCGCCATGGCGCTTGCCATCGCCGGGTCTGACGCGCTCCCGCAGGCCTTCGCCCAGGCCGCGCCGGCGGGCTATCCGGACGAAACGAATACCGGTGTGCCGCCGGGAACCACGCTGTCGAAGCAGACCGGGACGATCGAGATCTCGACCGACGGCACGGTGCTGGAGGGGGTCGATCTCGTCGGCAACATCGTGGTGAAGGCGAACGACGTCACGATCCGAAACAGCCGTATCGAGTCCGCCACGCCCTATCACCTCATCTATGTAATCGACGGCAATACCGGTTTCCGTCTTGAGGACAGCGAGCTGATCGGGAACGGCACGACAGTGAACGGCGTTCTGGGCTATGGCGCCTTCCTGCGAAACAACATCCACGGCTTCGAGAATGGGTTGAACATCTGGGGCCCGGCCCGCGTGGAGGGCAACTTCATTCACGAGCTCGCCGGCGGTCCCCAGGCCCACTTCGATGCGATCGAGTGCAACGGCGGGTCCGATGTCCAGATCCTGAACAACACGCTGACGAACGAGAACGCCGATACGTCGGCGTTGATGCTGAACAACGAGTTCGGCGCGCTGGAAAACTGGGTGATCGACGGCAATCGCATGACCGGCGGCGGCTACACGATGTACATCGATCCGCGCAAGACCGACAAACCGGTCGGCAACATCCGGATCACGAACAATCGCTGGGGCAAGGGCTTCTACGGCTATAACGCATTCTACGGCTACATGCCCGACGAGTGGTCTGGAAACGTCGACGACGTCACGGGCGCGCCGGTCGCGCCCTGAGCGAGCAGGGCGCGTCCCGAAAGAGTTCCTCACATCCCCTTCCAGTGACATGGAAGACGGCGCGTCACGGTGCCTGGAGCGGTTGAGTCTGGTCTCGGGCTAGCCGATGAGGATGCTTACCAGTTGGCGCGCCTTGCGGATGGCGCGTCTGGGATCGGAAATGGCGTGGCGGAGCTTGACCGTCTTGTCGCGCCAGTTTCCGTACTGATTGATGGGGACGCTGGCCACCTCCGGCCAGGCCGACTCGATGCAGCGCAGGATCATCCCGTTCTTGAGGCGGACCTCCGGCGGCAGCGAGAGCATCGCGGTGAACAACCTTCGCGAGATCAGGGGATTGATCTCGACGTGGCCGGGCTTCGTGTAGGACTGAACGAAGACCCAGCAATGGATGCTGAGTTCCATGTAGGCGAGGTCCAGCTTCAACAGGCTGCCGAGATGGTCGATCGGGGCCAGCCAATTGTCGATCGCGTTGATCACCTCGCGATGCATCGGCAGCTTGAGTCGCGATGCCATCTGTCGTGCGTCGATTGGGGTGGTGTCGGTTGCGCCGAACCAGATACAGCCGCGGCCGATTTCGCCGCACGCGCCGCCGACGAAGATGCGATCCTTGAGGGGCGCGACGGCGGCATACAGGTCCATGTTCGGACCGCGCACCGCATGGCCCGCGCGCTTCTGCCACCGTTCGGCTTCATCGCTGTCGGTCTTGACGAACGGCAGCACGCGATGACGCAGATTGAATTTCTCGGAAAGCGCCCCGGCGAGCTGAATGTCGATCCCGTCGCCGGGCACCTGCAGTGTGACGAAGGTGATCTGGTCGACGAAATCGCGGCAGCACGCCAGAACCAGCCGGGTATCGTGTCCCGCCGTCAGAGCGACGTGGACATCTCCCTCCTTGATCAGCGCTTCGATCGTGTTCTTCACCTCGGTCACGATCGTCCTGCAGGTCGCCGCGACATCTGTTGTCTGCGCGATCTCGGCCTTGGGCCAATGGCGCGTCGCGGTCCAGCTATCGAGATCGAGATAGTGGTTGCACAGAAGCCGATATATCCCGCGATGCGCCGTCAGCCCGCCGGGAAGACTGCCGCCCCTGTGAACGCCGAGCGCATCGAGGAGATCGTGCCGCAAGCGTCTGTCGTACTCCCGCGCGTCGAGCAGGACGGTCGCTGTCGCCCCGGCCATTTTCGACGACGGGTCGTAGACGAGGGACTTGGTTCCGTTCGCGTCGAGATAGACCCGTCTCGTGCCGCCGTGATCGAGCACGAAGAGAAAGGTGCCGGCGAGCCGGTAGATTTGCGTTTCGACGAATGCGTCGACGTCGCCGTCCCCATCCAGGCTCCCGTCCAGGCGCAGGCCATCGTGGAGAACGACCTTGCGGTCCGTGTCGACGACCGTTCCGATCAGCAGTCCGATCTGCTGATCGGAACGGTCGAAGACCGGCAAGGTTTCCAGGGTGCCGAACGTATCGACGGCAACCGACGCCAACAGGTGTCTCGTCGCCCCGGCGGGCACGGCCATATTGCGGTTTGTCCGGATGACGAATTGACCGTCCTGATCGGCCAGCTCCACCGCTGTGCTCCTTTGACCGTGGACCTTCTGGATTGCCCTGTCTGGAATGGCCTTGCGGGCCGCTTCATGCCCACCAGAACTGGCGTGCCGGCTCACCGTATGCCGCTTGCGGGGAGTGCAGCAATACCGCTTTTGGTGCGCACTGGAGGTAGCAAAATGCAGGTATTCATTCGGTCGTCGCGGGCTGTTTCGGGCTTAGGGCGTCATGATAGGCCGCCCGGCCCGCGTATGCCGTTTGAAACCGGCTTCAGCGACGGTTTTTGCGTCGATCGAAAGGCCCGTCGCCGCCCGAGCCGCGTTAACCACGCACGACGGTTGGCAGCCCCGAACGGGAACAGCGGCCCGGCCGGTATCGCGCCGGCGCGGCTGGGGACATCAGGACGGGTCCTGATTCCTGGACGGTGAACGGGGTCGGAAAGGAAATGGTGGGCGATACTGGACTTGAACCAGTGACCCCAGCGATGTGAACACTGTGCTCTACCAACTGAGCTAATCGCCCGACGCGCCGGGATATAAGGACCGGCATGGCGCCAAGTCAAGCGGTCCGGTGCCACATGTTGTTTAGACCCGGGACAATCCGAGCAGCGGCGCGGCCAGTTCGTAGAGCGCGGTGTAGTGCGAAATCACGTGATCGGGCCCCAGTTGCCGCACCGGCGTGTCGGTATATCCGAAGTCGACGGCGATGACGGGCACCTGCGCCGCCTTGGCCGCGTCGATGTCGGTGCGGCTGTCGCCGACCATCACCGCGCGCGCCCTGTCGCCGCCGGCCCGCTCGATGGTGCCCAGCAGATGCGCGGGGTCCGGCTTGCGCACGCCCAGCGTATCGGCGCCGACGATCGCCGCGAATCGCCTGGACAGGCCGAGCGCGTCGAGCAGCTTGACCGACAGGTCCTCGTACTTGTTGGTGCACACGGCGAGCACCGCGCCCTCCGCCGCCAGCCGGTCCAGCGCGTCCGCCACGCCCTCGAAGGGCCGCGAGCCGACCGAAATGTTCTCCGCATAGTAGGCGAGGAAATGCTCGTGCATCGGCTTCACGATCGCTTCCGTCGGCTCGACGTTCTGCAGGTCGAGCGCATGTTCGATCATCACCTTCGAGCCGTGGCCGATCGTGCCGAAGGCCTTCTCCTCCGGTAGCGGCTCGTAGCCGGCCGCCACCAGCACGACGTCGAGCGTGGCGAGCAGGTCCGGGGCGGTATCGACGAGAGTGCCGTCGAGGTCGAAGACGGCGACAGGAGCCGGCATGCATTTCTCCGTTCTTGGTCTAGCGAATGGGCGGGCAGGGGAGTACGCCCGGGTTCCGTTGTGTCGAGCGCCTATAGCATATGGAGCCGACGGGCGAAGCTGTGCTAACCGTCCCTGGGGGGCGGATTCGTGGAGATCGAGTCGATGAAGGGCGTCGTGCTCGGATACGAAACCGAGACCGAGACAATCGTATTGCGCGCCGACAGCGGCCGGCGCTACCGTTTCCAGGTCACCGACTGGCGTGATCGCGGATCGCCACGCAAGGGCGATTCGGTCGATTTCGAGCCGGATGGCGACCGCGCGCGCGACGTCTATCGCGTCGCGCCGTCGCGATTGGTGGAAACCGACGCCCTGGCGGCGCCGGTATCCGTCGTGGGCGACTGGGCGCCGGCCCGGTTTTTCCTGGCAAGGCCGGTCTTTTCCTTTGCGATTCTGGTGCTGCTGGCGTGTCTGGTCGGGGCCTACGCCGTGGGCGACGTGCGGATATCGCTGTTCCAGGTCCCGGAGCTGATCGGCCACATGTCCGAATCGCTCGATTCGCTGATCGCGATTTCCGGAACCGATCCGTCGCCGCGGCTTGCCGCCGGGTTCGCCCGCGTGCTCCTGATTCTTCTGCTGGGGCTCTATGCAGTACCGGTGCTCGCCGCATTGACCGCCTGGCGTGAATTCGTCGGCCGGCCGGACCGGCGGCTTGCCCGTTACGCCGGCATCGCCGCGATGGTCCTGCCGGTCAGCCTGCCGTTGCTGGTTGCCTTCGTCGTGCAGGTCTGGGTGCTGCCCGGCATTCCCGATGCCGGCGCCCGCCTCGGCCGATCGGGGCTGACGACACCGCAGCAGGTGTTCGAGGTCCTGAAGCTCTACGCGAACGGGGCGGTGTTGCTTTTCTTCACCGGGCTCGGTCTGTGGGCTTCGGCCGCGGGACGATTCTCCGTGCCGATCGGACAGCGCACGATCGACGAACCGGTGCTGGAAACCCGCCGGCCGAAGGAAACCTCGGGCGCTCTCGCGTTCATACCGTTCCGAAAGCGCGGCACGTCGCCGAAGGCTGCTCCACAAAAGAAGGCCCCGCCAAAGCAGGCCCCACCAAAGCAAGTCCGGCCTGCGCAGACCCCTAACGCGCAGACCCCAAACGCGCAGGCCGCTCCGGCCCCGTCGCCGCCAATTCCCTCGCCGCCCCCCCAGTCGTGGCCATCCCAGTCGCCGCCAACCCAGCCGCCGCCACCCGTGGCATCGCCGCCCGCACACACATCACCGGCGCAGACAGCACCAGTGCAGGCACCGCCGGCGCAGACGCCACCTCCGCAGCCCGCGCGAGTGCAGGCCCAACCGGTGGAGCTCCAACCGGGGCCGGCGCCATCCGCCCCCAATACGCAGGCCTCGTCGGCGGTATCCCTACTGCGTGCGGGCCTGCGGGCGCGGGCCGTCAAGTCCGAGCAGGGCACGCCGGAAGACGACGACCGGATCGCGGCGCTCGGAGACGACATCAAATCCGTCCTCGAGGCCGATATTTCCCAGGCGAAACGGCCATCGCCTGCCAGGCCCGCCACCGAGTTGCCGCCGCGCGGTGGATCGGTGTGGCCCGAACCGGCCGAAGCGCGGTTCCGGCCATCGCCGCAGGAGACGGGCGACGAGGCGGACGCAGCGCCGAATGCGGCTTCGGAACAGGACGGGACGGACGGTCAGAAGCCCTAGGGCGGTCCGTCGCGGTCCGTGCCGGCGCCATTGGCGCCGGCAGTATCGTATCTGCCTCGTGTGCAGCGGTAGTAGTTCGCCGGGAACGCTGTATTGCCAGCTTAAGAATTCCTGCACGTTACTGGTATCGAGTATGTGCATCGAAGTCACGCGCGCGCCGAGCTGCGGTTATTTCTTTCCGACTCCACGATTTCTGCGTGGGAATCAGCCTCTTTGGTAGCCAGCTTAATTTATCGCTTGATTAATCCTGATCGCCGGAAATGTCGGAATACTCCGCTGAATCAAGTTTTAATCGATAGGGGAGGCGAATGTTTACGTCGCTCCGGTACAGGTGGTGGGCAAGAGGCGGATGACGTTTCCGCGCAAGGCTGGTGGCAGAGTCGTACGATGATTGAAGATCTGGTCGCCCTTTCCAAGGATCCGGCTCCCGAGAAGCGCAGGCAGCTCTTGCGCGAGGTGGCTGATCTGTTCCTGAGCGATGTCGAGACCTACAGCGACCGCTCTCTGGTCCTGTTTACCGATGTCCTCACCGGTCTTTTGAAAAAGGTAGACGAGAGCACCCGGGCCGAGATCGCTGAGCGCCTGTCGGATGCGCCGAATGCCGGCGAGGCGTTGCATATGTTCCTGGCCTATGACGACGCCGAGGTCGCGGGACCCGTCCTTCGCAACTCCAGACACCTGAGCGACGAGGTGCTCGTCGACATCGCCGAGCACAAGGGCCAGGCGCACAGGCTGGCGATCGCCATGCGCGAGAGCCTGACGGAATCGGTGACCGATGTCCTGATATCCAAGGGCGAGTCCCCGGTCCTGAGGGCGGTGACCAGCAACTTCGGCGCAGCGATTTCGATCTCGTCCTTTGCCACGCTCGCCGATCACGCCAAGGCCGACGATACGCTGCTGGACGCGATGTCCTATCGCGCCGACATGCCGCGTCAGGTCGCCGACACGGTGCTGGATCTCCTGTCGGAGGACGCGCGCATCCGGCTCGCCGCCCTTCTGGCGGCCGATCGCGACGCGGTGAGGCCGCTGATGGAGAAGGCGGCGGCGCTCACCAGGCAGAAGAAAATGAGCCGCGCGCTCGAACGCCTGGAAACCAAGGGCCTCATCCGCCAGGTGCGCCAGAAGGAAATGACGCTCGATCAGGTCATCATATGGCTCTGCGACCGCGACCGCATTCTCGATCTTTCCCTCGTTCTGAGCGACTTCTCGCGTATCGACGAGGCAGTGGCGACCGGCGCGATTCTGAAGGTCAATGCGGCGCCGGCGGTGATATTGCTTCGCTCCCTCAGGCTTGACGAGGAAGCGGTGCGGGTCGTGGCTGCCATGCGGTGCCGCCGCCTGAACCTGCCCCAGTCCATGGCCGATCACCTGGTCGATCGGTGGCGTGACCTCGACGAGCCGACCGCGCAACGCGCCTTGCGGTTCACGCTGGCGCGCAGGTCGGTCCAGCAAGCCGCCGCCTGAGGGCTTCGATATCGGGCCGGCCGGCACCTGTCGGCCGTGCCGGTTTACTCCACGTTAAGCAAGATTGCGGTCTTCTCTGCGTCCGAATTGGACGTTTGGAGCGCCTTACATGATGGCCTCGCTTCTGGCACTGGCCAGGGAACCGTCGGGCGACAAGCGGCGTGAGTTGCTGCGCTCGATGGCGAGCCTGTTCGTCGACAAGGAACAGGACTACTCGGACCGTGAGCTGATCCTGTTCGGCGAGGTCATTGGCGATCTGCTCGATCAGGTCGACCGCGAAGGTCGCATCGAGCTGTCCCGCAAAATCGCGACGAGAGACCGCGCCATCGGCGCCCTGCACGTGCGGCTCGCCGAAGACGAGATCGCCGTTGCCGAACCGGTGTTGCGAGACTGCACCCTGTTCGACGACGAGACGCTTGCCGACATCGCCAGCCGCGCGTCCCAGGACCACCTCGATGCGATCGCGAAGCGCGCGGCATTGAGCGCCCGGGTGACGGCGGTGCTCGTCGAGCGCGGCGAACGGCGCGTCGTGTGCGCGGTGACCCGCAATCTCGGCGCGGACCTCTCGAAAGCAGCCTTCGACAGGATCATCGACAAGGCGGCGGCCGATGCGGAGTTGCAGGCCGCCGTCTCCTATCGCGCCGACATGCCGCTCGCGAGCGCGGCGCGGGCGCTGAAGGTCCTTCCGCCCGAACATCGCGACAGGCTGGCCGCGCTCATGGCCGAAGAGTCCGGCGCCGAAACAGAGCCGGTCGGCAAGGCCGAGGCGGCGGCCAGGACCCTCAAGATCGCCCAGTCGAAGCACCGGCTCCAGACAGAGTCTATCGTCGCGCAGATCCGCGACGGTCATCTCGACCTGGAGTCCGTGATCGTGCGGCTGGCGCGCGAGAACCGCTACCAGAACCTTGCCCGTGTCCTCGGCGAGGCTGCCCGGCTCAAGCCGCGCGCCGTCCTCAACGCGCTGTTCCAGGTCGACCATGAGGCCATCGTCGCGCTGCTCACGTCGCTTGGCCTGACGGAACCGGCGGTCAGTGCGATCGCCCAGGCCCGGGCACAGCGTCTCAAACTGCCGGCCAGCATGGCCGAAAGAATGGTAGAGGCTTGGCGCGAGACCGGTGACGTGAAGGGGGGCTCGATGGTGACGCCGTCCCGGTTGCGGGCGGCCGGCTGACCTGACGCGCGCAGGGATCTCTTGGTGGTGGTCGGGATGCCGCCGGCGGATGGGAGGAGGAAATGCGTATCGAACGATCGGGCAATGAATTCGCCGATTTCAAAGTCGCGCTGGTCGACAGCGAAGAGTTCGGCGTCTCGATTTTCAAGAGCATCGCCGCATCGATCGGCATCCACAATGTCTTGGCCTATGCGAGCGCGAAGGCGGCGATCGGCAATATCCGTATCGCCGGCATGCCCGACATCCTGTTCGTGAAGTTCTCGGGATCGAACAAGAACGCCCTGCAGCTCTGCCGCCTGATCCGCGACCGCGAGACGTTCTCCCATCCCTTCATGCCGGTCGTCGCGATCATGGAAGAGGCGACGGTCGCCTCCGTCACCGCGGTCCGCGATGCCGGCGTCGACGAGTTTCTCGCGTGTCCGTTCTCGCCGAAGGCGCTGGGCGAGCGCGTTCGCTCGATCGTTCACGACCGCCGCGGCTTCGTCGACCTGTCGGGCTATTTCGGTCCCGACCGCCGGCGTGGCGCCATGGCCAAATGGCTGGGTGCCGATCGCCGGTCGGACCCCGGTCCGCTGATCGATCCCGTCACGGAGCAGCCCTACATCGGCTAGGCAGGCGGGCGCGTTGCCGTCCCGGACCTGTTTCCGCCCACCCTGTTTCCGCCCAGCCGGCTACCTGCGTTGAAACGGCATGGTCGGGCAGCCATGGCCGTGCTAGGTAGCGCTCCGAACCGTTTAGCCAACAAGATCGCGGTCTGCAGGCTGGCCCTCAGGTCGAACAGCAGGTCGGATTTCCCGGAGGATTTCATGCAGCTCAAGGATCCCTCGCTCCTCAGGAGCCAGTGCTATGTCAACGGCGAATGGGTCGGTTCCGGCGTGACGCCGGTGACCAATCCGGCGACCGGCGAGGAGATCACGAAGGTGCCGCAGTTCGGCACTGAGGAGACCCGCCAGGCGATCGCCCACGCCAGCGCCGCCTTCAAGCCCTGGGCCGCCAGGACCGGCAAGGAGCGGGCGAAGATCCTGCGCCGCTGGTTCGATCTGATGATCGAGAACAAGGATGACATCGCGCTCATCATGACGAGCGAGCAGGGCAAGCCGTTGGCCGAGGCCGCCGGCGAGGTGGAATACGCCGCCTCCTTCGTCGAGTTCTTCGCCGAGGAAGCCAAGCGCATCTATGGCGACGTGATCCCGAGCCATCGCGCCGACGGTCGCATCGTCGTGGTCAAGCAGCCGGTCGGCGTCGTCGCCGCGATCACGCCGTGGAACTTTCCCGCCGCCATGATCACCCGCAAGCTCGGCCCCGCGCTCGCCGCCGGCTGCACCGCCGTGTGCAAGCCCGCGGGCGAAACCCCGTTGACGGCGCTGGCCCTGACCGAGCTCGCCGCCCGGGCCGGCGTTCCCGCCGGTGTCATCAACATGCTGACCGGCAAGGCGTCGGCGATCGGCGGCGAGATGACCTCGAACCCGGCCGTCCGCGTCGTCACCTTCACCGGCTCCACCGAGATCGGCAAGTTGCTGATGGAGCAGTGCGCCTCGACCGTGAAGCGCGTCGGCATGGAGCTCGGCGGCAATGCGCCGTTCATCGTTTTCGACGACGCCCATCTCGACAAGGCGGTGGAAGGGGCGATCGCCTCGAAATACCGCAACGCCGGCCAGACCTGCGTCTGCGCCAACCGTCTCTATGTCCAGTCGGGCGTGTATGACGCGTTTGCCGCGAAGCTCGCCGAAGCCGTGTCCAGGATGAAGGTCGGCCCGGGCGTGGAGCAGGGCGTCACCCAGGGCCCGCTGATCAACGAGGCCGCGGTCACCAAGGTCGAGGAGCACATCAAGGACGCCGTCGACAAGGGCGCCGAGGTCGTTCTCGGCGGCAAGCGTCACGCGCTTGGCGGCACCTTCTTCGAGCCGACGATCCTGAAGAACGTGACCTCCGACATGGTCGTCACGCGCGAGGAAACCTTCGGTCCGCTCGCACCGCTCTACAAGTTCGATACGGAAGAAGACGTGATCCGCATGGCCAATGACACCGAGTTCGGTCTGGCCGCCTATTTCTACAGCCGCGACATCGGCCGCGTCTGGCGGGTCGCCGAGGCGCTCGAATACGGCATCGTCGGCATCAACGAGGGCCTGATCTCCACCGAGGTCGCCCCGTTCGGCGGCGTGAAGGAATCCGGCATCGGCCGCGAGGGCTCGCACTACGGTGTCGATGAGTTCATCGACATCAAATACATGCTGATGGGCGGGGTCGACCGCTGACGAAGACGGCGCGACACACTGAGTTCGAAGGCGGGCGCCGGGGTCATCCCGGCGCCCGTTTCGTTTGTTATTTCTTGCCCATGCAGTTGGCGTAGTAGGTCGTCGTCGCCGGCCAGTCGGAGAACAGGCCGATCAGGCCGACATCGCGCGCCAGCACGTCGATCGTGGTCATGATGTCGCCGTCGTTCGAGAGCCCGTCCAGCGTCGTCCGGTAGTAGCCGCCGCTCCCCGGCAGCACATCCTCGACGATGCGGCCCGACCGCTCGGTGGTCCAGGCGATGAGCTTCAGGCCCGCCGCCTTGGCGTTCTTGGCGTAGTCGGAGGGGACGATGTTGTTGTTGGCGTCCAGCGTGACGAAATTCTGCATCGCCACGGCGATGACACGCAGTCCCTGGTCGTACAGCGCCTCGAAATCGGCGACCGACGGCGGGGTGTTGCCGGACAGGGCGTCGGCGGGGCTGTCGAGGAAGACGGCCTGCCGGCCATAGGCCGGGTACTCGTCGAGCCAGTACTCGATGGCCTCGTAGCCGAAGGACTGCGGCCAGACCTTCTTCGGGGAGACGCCGGCGTCGATGTAGTCCTGGATCATCTTCGCGGCATAGGTCTCCAGGGTCAGGCCGGAGTCGCCGAAGCCGACGGCGCCGTCGACGCCCTTCAGTTCCGGGGTCATCTCGACGCCGAGCTCCTTGAACAGCTCGATGCTCTCCTTGTGCGACATCAGCGTGGCGCCCGTCGAATAGAGGTCGGTGCGCCAGTTCGACGTGCCGGCCATGTACTCCTCGACCGTGGTGGCGCTGGTGTTGCGGCCGTCCATCTTGCCCTTCAGCGACTTGAACTCGGCGAGCGTCAGGCCGCTCGTGCAGCACTTGGCCGTCGCGGACTTGATCCGGTTGCCGTTGGCGTCGAACTCGGCCGGCCGGAAGCCGACCTCGCAGGTCGAGGCCAGCGGCGTTTCCAGGATATTGGTGGTCTGGTGCAGGTCGCACTGCGAGTGCCGGCAAACGAGCTCGGCGTCCTTGGTGAAGCTCACGTCGCATTCGATGATGCCGGCGCCCATCCGCGCAGCGGCGCGATAGCTTTCCTCGGTGTGCTCGGGAAACTGCAGGGGAGCGCCGCGATGGGCGATCGAGAACTTGCGCTTGGTGAACTCGCGGTTGGCGCACTGCTGCAGCTTCCGCTTCAGCCGCCCCTCGGTCATCTGGTCGACGAGGTAGTAGGGACGCGGGCCGAGCTGCACCTTGTCCTTGTTCCGGCTCCATTTGCCGCCGGCGCGCGGCGCCCCGGCATCGGCGTTGCCGCGTCCGCTGTCATACTTGCCGGCGGCGTCGGCGGGCTGCGTCATCGCCACGGTGCCGACGAGCGCGCCGGCGATGACGATGGATCTGAGGAATATGTTCATTGCGAGTGTCCTTGCGTGGCTGGACGGCTTCTGATCAGGGAAAACGGGCCGGCAAGGGCTGCTTAGCCCCCGGCTCGGCCCGGATCGGTGTAGTCCGATCGGGATTTCGACTAATCGGCTTCCGTGTGAGAGCGATGATGCTTTTGTGGCCGTTCGGTCACGCGGGGATGACGGTTGCGAGTCCCGGGAGCGTGGGCGGCCCGTTTCGGCCAAGAGCCGTGACCTTTCGTTCCGGGGAGGTAGATTTCCCGGTCGAAATGCTCCAGATGAAAGGGCGCGCCGTGCCCGGCGCCGCGGACGGCCACCGTCCGGGCTCGGTGGCGCCATTGAGACTGAAACCGGGACAACTGACCAGGCGGATCATGTCGGCAGATAACCAGAAGCGCCTCGCCGCGGAGCGGGCCCTGACATTCGTTACCTCGGGCATGAAGCTCGGGCTCGGCACCGGATCGACGGCGGCGCATTTCGTCGCCGGGCTCGGCGAGCGTGTCCGCAAGGGCCACCTAGACGTGGTCGGCGTGCCGACGTCGGAGGCGACCCACAAGCTCGCCGTCCAGCACGGCGTGCCGCTGACGACGCTCGACGAGACCCCGGAACTCGATCTGACCGTCGATGGCGCCGACGAGCTCGACGGGTCCCTGCGCCTCGTCAAGGGCGGCGGCGGCGCGCTTCTGCGCGAGAAGATCGTCGCGGCGGCGTCCGCCCGCATGGTCGTCATCGCCGACGCGAGCAAGGTTGTGGAGCGGCTCGGTGCGTTCCCGCTGCCCATCGAGGTTATCCCCTTCGGCCAGCGCGCCACCGCGATCGCCATCGACAAGGCGGCGCGGAAGCTCGGGCTCGATCCGGTGCTGCACCTGCGCATGGGCGCCGCCGATGCCCCGTTCCGCACCGACAGCGGCAACCTGATCTACGATTGCGACCTGTCGGCCATTCCCGATCCCGAAGCCCTGGCGGACGCCCTGTCCGGCATTCCCGGCGTCGTCGAGCACGGCCTGTTCATCGGCCTGTGTTCAGCCGCCGTGATTGCCGGGGCCGACGAGATCCGGGTTATGGGCAAAGATTGAGACCGTCCGAGGCAGGCGCACCATGACTGAATTCGACTACGATCTGTTCGTCATCGGCGCCGGTTCCGGCGGCGTGCGCGCGGCGCGCATCGCGGCCGGCTACGGCGCGAAGGTGGCGGTCGCAGAGGAATACCGCGTCGGCGGCACCTGCGTGATCCGCGGCTGCGTGCCCAAGAAGCTGTTCGTCTACGCCAGCCGCTTTCCCGACGAGTTCGAGGAAGCCGCGGGCTTCGGCTGGAGCGTCGATGGGACCGCCTTCGACTGGAACACGCTGGTTGCCAACAAGGACCGGGAGATCGCCCGTCTCGAAGGCATCTACCGGCGCAATCTCGAGGCCGCGAATGTCGAGATCATCGACACCCGCGCCGAGCTGCGCGGTCCCAACACCGTGCATCTGGCCAATCTCGGCCGCGACGTCACGGCCCGTTACATCCTGATCGCCACCGGCGGCCATCCCAACTACGACCGCACGCTTCCCGGCATCGAGCACGTGTTCTCCTCCAACGAGGCGTTCCACCTCGAGGCGCTGCCGAAGCGCATCGTGATCGCCGGCGGCGGCTATATTGCCGTCGAGTTCGCCGGCATTTTCAATGGGTTGGGTGTCGAGACCACGCTGCTCTATCGCGGCGAGGAGATCCTTCGCGGCTTCGACGACGACCTGCGCGCGGGCCTGCACGCCGAGATGGTCAAGCGCGGTATCGACGTCGTCTGCGGCGACGTCTTCACGACGATCGAGAAGACCGCCGACGGCCTGGTCGGCCACACCGCGTCCGGACGCAGTCTCGCGGCCGATCAGATCATGTTCGCCATCGGCAGGACGCCGAATGTCGAAGGCCTGGGGCTGGCCGAAGCGGGCGTCGAGCAGGGCTGGAACGGCCATGTCGTGGTCGATGCCTATGGCAAGACGTCCGTCGACTCGATCTACGCCGTGGGCGATGTCACCGACCGCGTCCAGCTCACGCCGGTCGCGATCCGCGAGGGCCATGCTTTCGCCGAGACCGTGTTCAACGCCAATCCCGTTTCCATCGACCACGAGTCGATCCCCACCGCGGTGTTCTCGACGCCCGAGATCGGCACCGTCGGGCTCACCGAGGCGGAGGCGCGCGAGCGCTGCCGCGCCCTCGATATCTACAAGACCAGCTTCCGTCCGATGAAGCTCACGCTGACCGACCGCGACGAGAAGATGCTGATCAAGCTGATCGTCGATGCCGATTCCGGCATCGTCGTCGGCTGCCATCTGATGGGGCCGGATTCCGGCGAACTGATCCAGGTCCTCGGGATCCTGGTGAAGATGGGGGCGACAAAGGCCCAGTTCGACGCCACCGTCGCCGTCCATCCCAGCGCGGCCGAGGAACTCGTCACCATGCGCACGCCGACGAGCCGCTGGGCCGCCGAAGACGCGGCGGAGTAGTTTTCGCGCCCCGCGTCCATGGCCATGGGGCCGGGCCCCGTGCGGCTGTCCGGCCGGGCAGGGCAGGGCGCTAGCGCGCGGCTTCCCGTCTTTTCAGCGCCAGCGCGCACACCGTGGCGATCGCCCCTCCGATCCCGAGCATGACGAAGGCCGGCCCCCAGACGGTCGGCGTTCCCCCCGGCGCGTTGGTCGCGTCGATCACGGCCCCGAAGGCGATCGGCGCGATGGCGCCGGCGCCGAAGCCGAGCAGCGAGCGCCAGGCGAGCACCGCGCCGAGATAGCCCGGCCGGACCGCCTCGGCCACCGCCGTCGACAGCACCGGTGAATCGCCTAGGCAGACGAAGGCGTAGGCGAGCGCGACGGGGATCAGAAGGATCGGCGGCGCGCTCACCATCCAGCCGATGACGAAGGACAGGATGGCGCCAGCGAACGCCAGACCGACCAGCACCGGCTTGCGGCCGGCCCGGTCCGACAGCCGTCCCATGGTGAAGGCGGCGGTGGCGCCGAACAGGTGCAGGAAGCCCGACAGGTAGGCTCCGGAAATCGTGGCGCTTGCCGCCGCCGCGCCGGCCAGCGCGAAGCTCGCGGCGAGGAAGGCCGGGATCCATGCCCACATCCCCAGCAGCTCCCACGAATGCGCGGTATAGCCGGCGACCAGCAGCCCGGCCTCCCGGTTGCGCAGAAGCTGGTCGCTCGCCCGCATGTCGACGCTGCGGTCGTGCACCCGGTTCTCGATCGGTCTGAGGAAGGCGATCAGCAGAACGGCGCCGATGATCGGCAGCAGGCTGGAGAGGATGAACCCCATCCGCCAGCCCCCGATCGCGATGCCGAGGGCCACCGCGCCCAGCGAGGTGGCGTAGCCGACCGAGGTCGAGCCGATCAGCCAGCCCATGGCGTTGCCGCGCGCATGCGGCGGCGCCTCGTCGGCGAACAGCACGATCAGCGGCGTGTAGACCCCGCCCTGCGCGAGCCCGACCAGCCCGTAGAGCAGGAAGGCGCTCCACCAGTCGCGCGCCAGCAGGCCGAACAGCAGGCTGGTCGCAGCCGCCGCGATCGCCGAGACGATCGCCATCCGCTTCGCCCCGTAATGGTCGGTCGCCCAGGCGAAGATGAACAGCGAGATGGCGTAGCCGACGGTGAAGCTGGTAACGATCGCGCCGGCCGCGGTCGCGGTGAGATCCCATTCGCTCTTCAGCAGGGGAATGGCCGCGGCGACCGTCATGAAGGTCGCGAACAGGAACACCCGCGCCACGCAAAGCCCGACGATCCGCGAGAGCGTCAGGGCGGGAGCACGGTCGAGTGCGGCGGCGGTCATGGCGATACGTTTTAGCCGCGGACCGGCCCGGCGAACAGATCGGGCCTGCGCATGCCCCCTATGTTTCGGCTCGCGTGGCGTCTGAGGTGGCTAATATTTGGTGTGGCGTCCTGCCGGCCGGGCGAATACCCTCCCTTTTCTAGGCATAGGCCGGTCCGGCACGACGAGGTTGTTTCGGTAGGCGTTCGGCGTTCGGGAAATCGCTCCAGGCCCTTACCGGAGGAGACGCCTCGTAAACCACGAGGGAGGCGACCCGATGAATGTGCTTCTGAACATGATGCGCGCCGGCGCGATTGCGGCGCTGGTATTGCCCGCTGCCACCGCAACCGCGCAGGTCTCCGAAGAGACGGTCAAGTCGCTTGGCGTGCCCGACACGATGGAAACGAGCCTCGGCCGGCTCGAGTTCACGGATGGTGCGCCGACCAGCGAGACGGCCGCGAAGGTCGCCGATGCGATGGCCTTCGCCAATGCGCTGGCCGTCTACAACAACAGCTTCCGCGGGGCCTCGGCGCTGGCGATCGCTAAGGGCCTTCGCGAAGCCGGCGTCAAGGACAACCAGGTCGGCATCTTCTCCACGCTGATGGATGCAAGCTCGCTGTTCCTGACCGCGAACGCCGACACGGTCTACTACATGTCGGTCATCGACCTGACCAAGGGGCCGGTCGTGCTCGAACAGCCGGCGGACGGCCTCGGCACGATCAACGACATGTGGTTTTCCTGGGTCGTCGACATCGGCTTTCCGGGCCCCGATCGCGGGCACGGCGGCAAGTATCTGCTGGTCCCGCCCGGATATGACGGGCCGCTGCCCGAAGGCGGGTTCTTCGTCGCGCACGCCAGGACGAACTACCTGCTCTATGCGGCCCGCACCTATCTCGTCGACGACGATCCGGCACCGGCCGTCGAGGCCATCAAGGCGAACCTGAAGATCTATCCCTATACGCCGGGCGGATTCGGCACGAGCATCGCCACCGCGCTGGAGGGCGTGGTCCGGCTTGAAGGCAATCCGCCGCCGCCGGAGACGACATTCACCGAGCTGAGCGGAAAGGCGTTCAACACGATCCCGCCGAGCGATTTCGGCTTCTTCGAGCTGATCAACGAGAATTACCAGCAGGAGCCGGCCACCAGCTACGAGGTCGAGCTTGCCGGCCAGCTCGCCGCGATCGGTATCGTGCACGGCAAGCCGTTCGCGCCGGATGAGTCCATGAAGGCGATCCTCACCGACGCCGCCGGGGTCGGCGCCGCCGCGGGGCGCTCGCTCAACTGGCGCTTCGCCGTCTCGCATCCCGACTGGGCCTACTATCCCGACTCCCATTGGGGAAACATGCTGTTCGAGGGCGGCGCCTTCTTCGAGACCCCGCCGCCGCTGTTCGAAGACGGCATGTTCAAGCCGTTCCCGCCGACCGGCGCGCGCACGCTCGATTCACGCACGGCGTTCTACTACGCCTACACGCTCGACTCGCCGGGCATGATCATGCGCATCCCCGACGTCGGCTCGCAGTACCTGATGGGCTTTCTCGACGCGAACGGGAACCCGTTCGACGGGGCGAAGACCTACAAGGTGACCCTGCCCAAGGACATTCCGGCCGGCAAGTTCTGGTCGCTGACGCTCTACGACAACCAGACCCGCTCGATGCTGCAGACGCCGCAGAAATTCCCGCGCGCCGGCAGTCAGGCGTATCCCTCGCCGGCGGCCGAGGCCGGTGCCGACGGCGTCACCACGGTCTATTTCGGCCCGGAAAAACCCGATGGCGTGGCGCGGGGCAACTGGATCCAGACCGATCCGGACAAGGGCTGGTTCACGATCCTGCGTCTCTACAGCCCGCTGCCGTCCTTCTTCGACAAGACCTGGCGGCCGACCGAGATCGAGCCGGTCGACTGATGCGGCGCTGATGAACGGCGGCCGGCCGGCTAGTGCGGCCGGTCTGCCGGTTGCCCGCGCGCTTCCACGGGGCGCATCCGCGCGTCGGGGATCCCTTCGACCGTCTCCGCGATCAGGTGGTCGACCACGCGCTGGTGCGCCTGGCGCGGGTCCATGCCGTCGGCGACGGCCTCCCGCCAGATGGCGAGCTGCCGGTCGGCCGAGGTGCCGTCTGCGACGATGGCGCGGGCGTGCTCCACCGCCGCGATGCAGCCGAAATGGGCCGCGTCCTCGCGGATGAGCTCGAGGATTTCCTCCATCAGGTCGCCGAACGGCGTGGTCGAGCCCTTGCCGAAGTCGATCAGCCGGCCCGCCGCGCCGTGGCGCTGCGCCAGCCAGCGGTTTTCCTCGATCAGGAAGCGCGAATAGTGGCGCCAGCGCTGGTTGTCGCGTCGCAGGCGCCACAGCATGCGCGCCAGGCAGCGGAACAGCGCCGCCACCGCGATGGCGTCGTCGAGCCGCGTGCACACGTCGGCGATGCGCATCTCCAGCGTGGGAAACCGGGCCGAGGGGCGCAGGTCCCACCAGACCTTGGTGGCATCCTCGATCATGCCGGCGCGCACCAGAACGTCGACGGTGCGGCGATATTCGTCCTCGCTGTCGAAGGATTCCGGCAGGCCGGTGCGCGGCATCTCCTTGAACACCGACAGCCGGTAGGACTTCAGCCCCGTCTCGTGGCCCTGCCAGAACGGCGAGGAGGTGGACAGCGCCAGCAGGTGGGGGAGGAAGTAGGGAAGCTGGTTGAACAGGTCGATCCGCAACGCCTCGTCCTCGATCGCCACA
Organism: Microbaculum marinisediminis; assembly: GCF_025397915.1. Lineage (NCBI taxonomy): Bacteria > Pseudomonadati > Pseudomonadota > Alphaproteobacteria > Hyphomicrobiales > Tepidamorphaceae > Microbaculum > Microbaculum marinisediminis. The sequence continues at coordinate 161,332 of NZ_JALIDZ010000002.1, read as the reverse complement.
TGCACGTGCATGCCGCAGATCAGCATCCGCCGCACCACCATCTGGATGTCGCGGGCCAGCGCGTTGTAGCGGTCCTTGTCGGTATGCTGCTGGCTCGCCCAGGTGGCGAAGGGATGGGTCGAGGCGGCGATCGGGGCTAGGTCGTAGTCGGCCGACACCGCGGCGATGGTGCCCCGCAGATGCGCCAGCTCCGCCCTGGCGTCCTCCACCCGTTCGCAGACCGGCGTGCCGACCTCGATCTGGCAGCGCAGGAACTCCGGCGTCACCCGCTTCGGTAGGATCTCCTCGCACCGGTCCATCAGCGCCCGCGGCGGGTCGACGGCGAGGTCGCGCGTCTGCCGGTCGACGAGCAGATATTCCTCCTCGACCCCGATGGTGAAGCTGGGTTCGCTGGCGCTCATGGACCGATCTTGCCTTCCCCGGGCGTCCTTGGCCAGCGTGGCGTTGCGCCGTCAGGTCGGATGTTGCCCCGGCGTCACCGTGCCGCTGCCGGAATCGTCGATGTGCTCGTATTCCTCGTCCTCGACGGGAACGCGCGGATCGAGCTCCACCACCGCCGGCGAGGTGCGCGGCACGGGCACGAACGGCTCGCGCTCCTCCGGCGGGACCGGGGCGCGGCGCGTCAGGCGATAGACGGTCAGGGCCAGCAGGCCGAAATGGGTCACGGCCGTCAGCGCGAACAGGGCGCCGGGCACGGTGACCTCGACCAGCGCGGCTGCCGCCGTCGGCCCCACCACCGCGCCGACCGTGTAGATCAGCAGCAGCCCGGTCGAGACCTGCACCATGTCCGAGGCGTCGGCGTAGTCGGCCGTGTGCGCCGAGCTCAGCGAGTAGATCGGCATCGCCCCGGCGCCGAACAGGAAGGCGAGCCCGTAGAGAAGCCACGGCGAATTGGCCGGCGCGATCGCAAGGCCGATGCCCGCGGCGCCTGCGACGACGCAGCACGCGGCGATGACATGGCGGCGGTCCATGCGGTCGGAAATACGGCCCGCCGGCCAGAGCACGGCGACGGCGCCGAGGATCGATGCGGTGATGAAGTCACCCGCGCCGCCCGCGCCTAGCCCCTGCAGGCTCGCGTAGATCGGCCCGATGGTCCAGAACGCGCCGTTCGCCAGGCCCACCGTGAATGCCCCGGCGACGCCCACCGGAGACAGCGCCATCAGCCAGCGCAGCCGCAGCTGCGGCGATTCCGGAACCGGCGGCGACTTCGACCGCGTCAGCGCCACCGGCATCGCCGCCAGCGAGATCATCAGCGCGCTCAGCGAGAACAGCTGGAAGCCCGCCGGCGGATACAGCCGGAGGAACTGCTGGCCCGCCGCCATACCGCCAAAGTTGATGACGTTGTAGAAGGCCAGCACGCCGCCCCGGTTGGAGTTGTCCGACTTGTCGTTCAGCCAGCTCTCGATCACCGCGTAAAGCACCGCAAAGCAGATGCCGGAGGTGCAGCGCAGGATGTTCCAGGTGATCGGCTCCACCACGAGCGCGTGCAAGATGGCCGCGCCCGTCGCCAGCGCCGTGCAGGCACCGAAGGTGCGGATATGGCCGGCGTGCCGGATCAGCCACGGCGCGGCGAAGCAGCCGATCATCATGCCGACGAAGTAGGACGAGCCGATCAGGCCGATCGCCAGGTCGGAAAAGTTGTATCCGGTGGCCGCCAGCGGCACGAGCGTCGATTGCAGGCCCGATCCGGTGAGCAGGATGAACACCGAGATCAGCAGCGCGGCGATCGAGGCGAGGGCGGATCTCATTGGTACCGGCTCCCATATTCGCGAGCGGCAGCAGGAATCGCCGCGGGCCTCAGACGATGGACTCGAGCAAGCGCCCCACCAGATAGGCAAGCATCGCCGCTGTCATGCCGATGGTCAGGGTTTCCGTGCCTGAACGCCACCACGAATACGTCGACCACCGGCTCTTGAACGACCCGATGCCAAAAAAAACGAGCGCCGTCATCCCCGTCGCCAGGATCGGTGCGTTCGGCATCGACAGGACGAACGGCAGCAGCGGCACCGCGCCGCAGATGATGAAGGCTGCGAACGTCCAGAACGCGGCCTTCAGCGGCGATCGCTGGATCGGCGCCAGGCCGTGCTCCTCGATGAGCATCGTTTCGACCCAGTTCTTGTCTCGCGAGGTGATCAGCGAGACCAGCGTCTCCAACTTCGAGCCGGTGAAGCCCTTGTTGCGGTAGATCTGGCGGATCTCCTGGCGCTCCCCGTCGGGATAGAGCTTAATATGGCGCTCCTCCATCTCCTTCAGCCGCTCGTAGTCCTCGATCTCGGACTGTGTGCCGGAGAAGTTGGCGGCGGCCATCGAGAAGCCGTCGGCGATCAGGTTGGCGATGCCCAGGATCAGCACCACGCGGGTCGACAGTTCGGCGCCGACCGCACCGGCCACGACGGCGAAGGTGGTCACGGCGCCGTCGATGCCGCCATAGACCCAGTCGCGCAGGTAGTTGATCTTCGGTCCGTCGGCGAGCCGCTTTTCGATCGCGGCTTCGGAATGCTCGTGCTCGATCCTCATTCAGACGCCAATTCGCGTTTTCGTACCGCCGGTTAGATCGAGGGGGCGGATACACTGGCCACCCTGTGGGTCAGGGTGTATAACCCGCCCGCATCGGCGGTTAAACTGGAGAATGCCGCCGGCACTGCGACAAAAAGCGAGTGGTTTGCGTTATGGCGAAAACATGGAGCCCCGAAAGCTGGCGGTCGAAGCCGATCGTGCAGGTTCCCGATTATCCCGATCTCAAGGCCCTTGCCGAGGCCGAGGCCACGCTGTCGCGATTTCCCCCGCTCGTTTTTGCAGGCGAGGCGCGCAAGCTGAAGCAGCAGCTTGGACGCGTCGCAGGCGGAGAAGGATTCCTGCTGCAGGGCGGTGATTGCGCCGAGAGTTTCGCCGAGCATCACGCCGACAACATCCGCGACTTCTTCCGGGTCTTCCTGCAGATGTCGGTGGTGCTGACCTTTGCCGCGGCGATGCCGGTGGTGAAGGTCGGGCGCATCGGCGGCCAGTTCGCCAAGCCGCGCTCCTCGTCCGTCGAGAAGCAGGGCGATGTCGAGCTGCCGAGCTACCGCGGCGACATCATCAACGCGCCGGAATTCACGCCCGAGGCGCGTATCCCCGATCCGGACCGGATGCTGCAGGCCTATCGCCAGGCGGCGGCCACACAGAACCTGCTGCGCGCCTTCTCCCAGGGCGGCTATGCCAACCTCGAACACGTCCACAGCTGGACGCTGGGTTTCGTTTCGGGGTCTCCGCAAGGCCACCATTACAAGGAAATCGCCGACCGCATTTCGGAGTCGCTTGACTTCATGCGCGCGTGCGGCGTGACCGCCGACGCGACCCCGCAATTCCGCTCGACCGATTTCTTCACCAGCCACGAGGCGCTGCTGCTCGGCTACGAACAGGCGCTGACCCGCGTCGATTCCACCAGCGGCGACTGGTACGACACGTCGGGCCACATGGTCTGGATCGGCGACCGCACGCGTCAGCCTGATCACGCCCATATCGAGTTCTGCCGCGGCATCAAGAACCCGATCGGCCTGAAATGTGGCCCGAGCCTGGACGCCGACGAGCTGATCAGGCTGATCGACATCCTCAACCCCGAGGACGAGGCCGGCCGGCTGACGCTCATCTGCCGCTTCGGCGCCGATAAGGTGTTCGACTACCTGCCGGCGCTGATCCGCAAGGTGCAGCAGGAAGGCCGCACCGTCGTGTGGTCCTGCGACCCGATGCACGGCAACACCGTCGCCGCGGGTGGCTACAAGACCCGGCCGTTCGACCGGGTCTTGCAGGAGGTGCGCAACTTCTTCTCCGTGCACCAGGCCGAGGGCTCGCACGCCGGCGGCATCCATATCGAGATGACCGGCCAGAACGTCACCGAATGCACCGGCGGCGCCCGGGCGATCTCGGAGGCGGACCTGTCGGATCGCTACCACACCCACTGCGATCCGCGTCTCAACGCCGACCAGTCGCTGGAACTCGCGTTCCTGGTCGCCGAGGGCCTGAAGCAGGAGCGCGCCTCGCGCGGCCGGCCGAAGATCGACAGCGGTGCGGCCGTCGGGTTGTGATGCGTGAGCGCCGCCCCGCAGGATGAGATCCACCGGGGGCGCTGCGCCTGCGGGGCCGTTTCCTACGTGCTGCGCGGGCCGTTGCGCCCGGTGGTCTTCTGCCATTGCGAAAGCTGCCGCCGGCAGTCGGGCCATATCGTCTCGGCGACATCCGTGCCGCTGGACCGCCTGTCCGTAACCGGCGCGGAAAATCTCGGCGACTGGCAGGCCACGCCCGACGCTGTGCGCCAGTTCTGCAAGGTCTGCGGCTCCCACCTGTTCTGGCGCGGGCATGACGCCACGTCGATTTCGGTGATGGCCGGCTCGCTGGACACGCCGACGGGGCTGACGCCCTGGGGGCATATCTTCGTCGCCGAAAAGGGCGACTATTACGAAATCTCCGACGGCTTGCCGCAATATGACGGGAGGCCGCCCAGGGACTAAGCGGCCAGGGGCTGACCGGCCAGGGAGTTATCGGGCGAGCCGGACCGTGGCGATTGTTGCGCTTTCATCAACAAATCGTGCAGTTTTCCCGTCTTTATCGTCCATTCGAGAACAATAAATAGTCGTCATCGCTTCTGGATGCGGAGATGACCCATGGCCGCGATGCCTTCGCTGTTCGTGTCGCACGGTGCGCCGAACCTGATTTTGTACGATACGCCCGCGCGGCAATTCCTCGCCGACTACGCCGAGAGTATCGAGCGTCCCACGGCGATCCTGTCGGTATCGGCGCATTTCGAAACCGACCGCCCCGCGGTCGTCGCCGATCCGGCGCCCGACATGATCTACGATTTCGGCGGCTTCGAGGACGAGCTCTACACGCTCACCTATCCCGCCCCCGGCGATCCGGCGCTGGCCGAGCGCGTTGCCGCATTGCTTTCGGACGCCGACCTGGCGCCCGCGATCGTGCGCAAGCGCGGCTACGACCACGGCACCTGGGTGCCGCTGATGCTGCTCTACCCCGGCGCCGATATCCCCGTCGCCCAGCTCTCGGTGCAGCCGGGCGCGAGCGCCGCGCACCACTACCGGCTCGGCGAGGCGCTGGCGCCGTTGCGCGACGAGGGCGTGCTGATCGTCGGCTCCGGCTCCTTCACCCACAATCTCCACGAGGCGTTTCAGAACCTGAGACGGGGTGCCGTCGACGCGGAGCGCCCGGACTGGGTGTCGGCCTTCGTCGACTGGATGGTGCCGCGCATCGAGGCCGGCGCGGTCGACGATCTTGTCGCCTACCGCACCAAGGCGCCCTTCGCGGTGGAGAACCACCCGACCGACGAGCATCTAATGCCGCTCTACGTGGCGCTCGGCGCGGCCGGCGCCAGGCCGAAGGGCCACCGCATCCACGAGAGCCACCAGTTCGGCGCGCTGGAATTGGACGCGTTCGCGTTCGACTAGGGCCGATCGCACGCCCCGCCCTTGCCCTTGGATCGCCCGCCCGCTACGCAGGACCCGCCATCACCGGGGAGGCGGATATGGGCAAGGCGCAGGACGGCCCGCGCATCGTCGACGAGGAGACCGTCTACGACGGCTTCGTCAGGCTGACCCGCTATACGGTCGAGGCGCCCTGGCACGGCAGGCTGCTGCGGTTCGACCGCGAGGTCCATTTCCACGGTCATGTCGCCGCGATCCTGCCGGTCGATCCGGACCGCAAGGTCGGGCTGCTGATCCGCCAGTTCCGCCTCTCGCCCCTTCTCGACGGCGGCGACGGCTGGCTGTGGGAGGTCCCGGGCGGCCTGCTCGGCGGCGACCCGCCGCCGCGCTGCGCCGTGAAGGAGGCGCAGGAAGAGGCGGGAATCGCGATCCAGGCGCTTGAATCGCTCGGCGATTTACTGTCCTCTCCCGGAATCGTCCGCGAATGCGTGCATCTCTTCTGGGGAACCTACGAGGGACCGCCGCCCGCGGCGACCGGTGGCCTGGATCACGAAGGGGAGATGATCGAGGTCCACGAGCTTCCGATGGCCGACATCGCCCGCATGACGGAAAACGGCGACATCGTCGACGCGAAATCGGCGATCGCGGTGTTCCGGCTGAAGGCGCGGCGGCCGGATCTGTTCGCCGGTTGACGGCCCGCATGCGGGCGAGCCGGGGACCGGACAGGCGGGAATGGGGACAGGATTGGTCGGCGTCATGACGAACGAACTTGCGATCGCCTGCGCGCAGCTCAACCCGATCGTCGGCGACATCGCCGGCAATCTGGCGCTTGCGCGCAAGGCCCGGGCCGAGGCGGCGGAATTGGGCGCCGACCTCGTCGTGTTCACGGAACTGTTCATCTCCGGCTATCCGCCGGAGGATCTGGTGCTGAAGCCGGCCTTTCAGCAGGCCTGCCGCGACGCCGTGGAGGCTCTGGCCGCCGACACCGCCGATGGCGGTCCGGCCGTGCTCATCGGCGCGCCCTGGCACGAGGACGTGAAGACCTACAACGCCTTCTGCCTGCTCGAGGAGGGCAGGGTGGCGGCGACCCGCTTCAAGGTCGACCTGCCCAACTACGGCCCGTTCGACGAGAAGCGCGTGTTCGCGCCCGGCCCGCTGCCCGGTCCCGTGCCCTTTCGCGGCGTCCGGCTCGGGGTGCCGGTCTGCGAGGACATCTGGGAGGACGAGGTCGTCGAGTGCCTGGAGGAAAGCGGCGCCGAACTGCTGATCGTCCCCAACGGCTCGCCGTGGTGGAAATACAAGCACGACCTGCGCCTCAACGTCGTCGTCCAGCGCGTCACCGAATCCAACCTGCCGCTCATCTATGTCAACCAGCTCGGCGGCCAGGACGAGCTGATCTTCGACGGCGCCTCCTTCGGCCTGCACGCCGACCGCACGCTCGCCTTCCAGATGCCGGCCTTCGAGGAAGGTGTCGCGATTACCCGGTGGAAGCGCGATCGCGGCGAGGGCTGGCGCTGCGTCGACGGGCCGATGGCCCCGCTCGGGGACAATGACGAGCTGATGTGGCTCGCCTGCGTGAACGGCCTGCGCGACTACGTCGACAAGACCGGATTTCCGGGCGTGGTGCTCGGGCTGTCGGGCGGCATCGACTCGGCGATCTGCGCCGCGATGGCGGTCGATGCGCTGGGGCCCGAGCGCGTCCACTGCGTGATGATGCCCTACCGCTACACCTCCAGCGCCTCGCTGACCGACGCCGCCGACTGCGCCGAGGCACTCGGCGTGCGCTACGACAGCGTCTCGATCGTCGCGCCCGTCGACGGCTTCACGGCGGCGCTGTCGCCGCTGTTCGACGCGCTGCCCGCCGATACCACCGAGGAGAACCTGCAGTCGCGCGCCCGCGGCACCACGCTGATGGCGATCTCCAACAAGTTCGGGCCGATGGTGGTCACCACCGGCAACAAGTCGGAGATGTCGGTGGGCTATTCGACGCTCTACGGCGACATGAACGGCGGCTTCAATCCGATCAAGGACCTCTACAAGACCGAGGTCTACCGGCTCGCCGCCTGGCGCAACGCCAACCGCCCCCAGGGGTGCCTGGGCCCCGACCATCCGGTGATCCCGACGAACATCATCGACAAGGCGCCGTCGGCGGAGCTCAAGCCCGACCAGACCGATCAGGACACGCTGCCGCCCTACGACATGCTCGACGACATCCTCGAGTGCCTCGTGGAGAACGAGATGTCTGTCTCCGAGATCGTCGCGCGCGGCCACGAAGTGGAGACGGTGAAGCGGATCGAGAACATGCTCTATGTCGCCGAGTACAAGCGCCGTCAGGCGCCGCCCGGCATCAAGATCACCCGCAAGAACTTCGGTCGCGACCGGCGCTACCCGATCGTCAACCGCTATCGCGACACCGCGATGTGAGGACCTTTGCCACCACGATGTCCGTAACCGTCCGCTTCGCGCCGTCGCCCACCGGCTACCTGCATATCGGCAATGCCCGCACGGCGCTGCTGAACTGGCTCTTCGCGCGCCGCCACGGCGGCCGCTTCATCTTGCGCCTCGACGACACCGATACCGAGCGCAGCAGGCCGGAGTTCGCCGACGCTATCGTCGAGGATCTCGCCTGGCTCGGCATCGTGCCGGACCTGATCGTCCGGCAGTCGGAGCGGCGCGATATCCACGATGCCGCCGCCGACCGGCTGCGCGGCCTCGACCGGCTCTATCCCTGCTACGAGACGCCGGAGGAGCTGGAGCGCCGCCGCAAGCGCCAGCTCGCCCGCCATCAGCCCCCGGTCTACGACCGCGCGGCCCGTAGCCTGACCGACGCGGACCGGGCGGCGTTCGAGGCCGAAGGCAGGCAGCCGCACTGGCGTTTCCTGCTGGAAGACCGCGCCGTGACCTGGGACGACCTGTGCCGGGGCGCGCAGCACTATGCCGCCGGTTCGCTGTCCGATCCGGTGCTGATCCGCGGCGACGGCAGCTATCTCTACACGCTGCCGAGCGTGGCCGACGATGCCGACCTGGGCGTGACCCACGTCATCCGCGGCGAGGACCACGTCACCAACACCGCGGTGCAGATCGAGATCTTCGAGGCGCTGGGCGCGACGCCCCCGGTTTTCGCCCATCACAACCTGCTCGTCGCCGCCGGCGGGGAGGGGCTGTCCAAGCGCACCGGCGCCCTGTCGCTGCGCAGCCTCCGTGCCGACGGCTACGAGCCGATGGCGGTGGCGAGCCTGGCGGTGCTGATCGGTTCGTCCGAATCCGTCCAGCCGGTGGCCTCGCTCGACGCCCTTGCCGGGATCGTCGCTCTCGACAAGCTGTCGCGCGCGCCGGCGACCTTCGATCCGGCCGAGCTCGTCGGTCTCAACCACCGCCTCGTCACCGACCTGCCGTATGACGCCGTTGCCGGCCGGCTGGACGAGATGGGCATCGGCGGCGGCGAGGCGTTCTGGCTTGCGGTGCGGCCGAACCTCGACAAGGTGTCCGACGCGCTCGACTGGTGGCGGCGTGTCGAGGGGCCGGTCGCCGCCCCGATCACGGGTGAGGACCGAGCGTTCCTGGAGACCGCCGCGGGCCTGCTGCCGGCCGATCCCTGGCCTGACGACGTCTACGCGTCCTGGGTCGGCGCGGTGAAGCGGGAGACCGGCCGGTCCGGCAAGGCGCTGTTCAGGCCGCTGCGGCTGGCCCTGACCGGCGTCGAGCACGGTCCGGAGCTGAAGGCGATGCTGCCGCTGATCGGCCGCGAAAAGGCTATTCTTCGCCTGACCGGTAAAGGGTGAAGCCCGGCCCGACGATGCGCACGGACTTGCCGGCGACCACACCGACCTTCGGCGCCGACACCGCGATATAGTCCTCCATTCCCGTCACCGTGGCGATGCTGCCGGCCACCGGCGGCTCGTTGCCCGGCCGGTTGCGGGGGACGGGGATCGACATGGCCGCGGTCGGCAGCGGCTCCGGCTCCTCGGCGACGAGGCCCCGGCCCGCCGCCGTGCCGCCAAGGATCATCGTCCCGTCGCGCCCGGGCAGGGAGACGACGACGCGCTCGCCGAGCGCGGCGGTCTGCACGCCCGCCTTGCAGCTGCAGTCGTTGACGAACTCGTTGCGGAAGCGGAAGGCGTTCGGCAGCATCGAGATCGGCTCGCCGAAGAGGGAAATCGCCTCTTCGGGCCCCTCGCCGGGATTGCGGTGGACGTACAGCGCGACGTCCGAGGTTGGACAGCTCGCCTGGCACATCTGGGCATCCATGTCGAAACGGCCCTGCACGGTGGAGAAGCTGATCGGCCAGAAGAACCCGTCGCAGGTGCGCACGCACAGCGTCCGGTAGGTGCCGTAGAAGCCCACGCCGCCGGAGGGCTCCATCATGTAGGGATCGCGTACGTAGGGATCGCGCGTGTAGTCGCGGTTGAAGAACTCGAACATCCCGCCGCTGCGCCGCGTCGCGTAGCGCTCGTATTGCGGGCCGCACCGATTGTCGCCGAGCATCGCCAGAAGGCGCCGCCGCTCGCCCTCGTTCACGCCCGTGTTGACCGGCATCAGGTTGCGGCGCTGGCCCTGCAGGCGCTGCAGGTTCGTTTCCAGCCGGTTGATGATCGCGTCGTGCTCGCCGCATCCGGCCGGGCGCTGCGGGCGGAAGAACAGGAAGCCCTTCTGCTGGGCGCATCCCGCCCGCGCCGCCTGCCGGCGCGCCACGTTCAGCATCCGCTGCTGCTCGACGATGTCGGAGTTGTAGCGCTGGATGGTCACCGGCGAGGCGCCCATCGCGCCGCGTTCGAGGTCGACCAGCCGCGCCTCGAGCTTGACGCACAGGGAATAGTCCTGCGCCAGCGCGCCGCTCGTGGCGACCAGCCCCGACATGAACAGGCCCGAAATGGCCGGAAGAACCGCTCGGGCGAATCCTGAAACGGAATGGCGAACGCTGAACACCCTGTCTGTCCCTGCGGAGTCTGGTGGTTTTGCCTGCCCGGATCGACGCATCGGCATCGTGGATCGGGCGCGGTGGCGGCAGTATGGAAAATCGCCCCAACGCGGTCAAACCCGGCGGGCAAACCTGTCGGACGCATCGGGATCGGCGGGTGTCACGCCGCGTCGGGCTGGTTCTCCGGCGCCGCGTCGATGAAGGCCAGGATCGTCGCGCAGGCCTCGTCCACGGCCGCGATCTTCGGAAAGGCGTCGAGCGGCACGTTGAAACGCCGCGCGTTGAACACCTGCGGGACGATATAGAGGTCGGCGAGGCTGACCGTGTCGCCGAAGGCGTATGGTCCCGGCCGGATCAGCTGCTCGATCGCCTCGAAGCCGACGGTGACCCAGTGGGCGTACCAGGTATCGAGCGCCGGCTGCTCCTGGCCGAGCTCGCGTTTCAGATACCCCAGCGTTCCGGAATTGTTGAGCGGATGGATGTCGCAGCCGACGATCGCGGCGACCGCGCGCACATGCGCCCGCGTCACCGGATCCTTCGGCAGCAGCGGCGGATCGGGATAGGCCTCGTCCAGATACTCGAGGATCGCCGGCGACTGGACGATCACGGCGCCGTCGTCGAGTTCCAGGGAGGGGACCCGCATCTGCGGGTTGATCGCCCGGTAGGCGGGCATCTTGTGCTCGCCGCCGTCGCGGACGAGATGCACCGGCGCCATGTCGCAGGCGACGGCCTTCAGGTTCAGGGCGATCCGGACGCGATAGGCGGCCGAGGAGCGGAAGTAGGTGTAGAGCTTCACGCGCTGTCGCTCCCGATCGTTCCGCCGATCTCGCGAGCGATCTCGTCTGAGCGTTCCATCAGCGTGGTGAGAACGCGCTCCAGCACGGCGGTCTCGTCCGCCGAAAGGCCGCCGGCGAGCTGGTCGCCGAACCGCAGCGCCAGCGGCACCAGCTTGCGATAGGTCGCCCGGCCCTTGTCCGTGAGGGTCAGGTAGGAGACGCGCATGTCGGAATCGCTGGTCTGCCGGACGATCAGGCCCTTCTTCTCGAGCTCGGCGACCGCGCGGCTGACCTTGGTCTTGTGCATCCGGCTGTTGCGGCCGATGTCTGTCGACGTCATCGTCCCGAACTGCCCCAGCGCCGCCATCGTGCGCCATTCCGGATTGGTGAGGCCGTAGCGCTCGGCGTAGAGGCGCGACAGCGACTGGCTGACCTGTTCGGCCAGCATGACCAGGCGATAGGGCAGGAATTCCTCGAGCTTCAGCGTGCGGTCGCCCGCTTCGCCGGAGCCATCGGCGACCGTGTGCACGTTTTCCCCCGGATTCGTTGACAATGGTTTCATTTGAAACTAATACTGCGACAGAATGTCCTGCACCGCTACCCCGAAGATCCGGTTTCCGGGAGCGGCAAGCGGACAATAGGCACCGATAGGGGAGGTGGCAATGGCAAGCGATTACATCCCTGTGAGCCGGGTGGAAGGCAAGGCGTCGCGGCAGGCGCATGCCGATTTGCCGGACGGGACGTTCGAGCGCGAGCTGGGCAAGGAAGGGTTCTTCGGCCCTGCGGCGATGATGTACCACAAGCATCCGCCGACGGCCTGGAACAGCTGGGCGGGCCCACTGCGCCCGCGCGCGTTCGACCTCAACAAGCTCGATTCCGGCACCCCGTCGTTCTGGGACGCGCCGGCCGTTCTGCAGAATGCGTCGGTCAAGGTTCGCTACTGGAACCTCGACAAGCCGATGGACTATCTTGCCCGCAACGGCGACGGCGACGAGTTGCTGTTCATCCATCGCGGCGCCGGCGAGCTGTTCTGCGACTACGGCCGCCTGGAATACGCCAAGGGCGACTACCTGGTGCTGCCGCGGTCCACCATGTGGCGCCTGGCGCCGTCGGAGCCGACCCTGGTTCTGGCGATCGAGTGCACCAACGGCTCCTACAAGCTTCCCGATCGCGGCATGCTCGGCAAGCACGCCCAGTTCGACCCCGCGGTCCTCGACAGCCCGAAGATCGACGACGCGTTCCTCGCCCAGCAGGACGAGACCGAATGGAAGGTCCTCATCAAGCGGCGCGGCGAGATCTCGACGGTCACCTATCCGTTCAATCCGCTCGACGCGGTGGGCTGGCAGGGCGATCTGTCGGTGGTGCGCCTCAACGTCAAGGACATCCGGCCGCTGGTCAGCGCCCGCTACCACCTGCCGCCGTCGGCGCACACCACCTTCGTCGGCGACCGCTTCGTGATCTGCACCTTCGTGCCGCGGCCGTTCGAGGAGGACGAGGGCGCCCTCAAGATCCCGTTCTTCCACAACAACGACGACTACGACGAGGTGCTGTTCTACCACGACGGCGACTTCTTCTCGCGCGACAACATCGAGGCGGGAATGGTCACCTGGCATCCGTGCGGCTTCACCCACGGGCCGCACCCCAAGGCGCTGCAGCGCATGTTCGTCCAGCCCAAGAAGGAGACCGACGAGTACGCGGTCATGCTGGACACCCGCGACGCGCTGGAGATGGGGCCGGGCGCCCAGGCGGTGGAGAACCCGGACTACGCCGAGAGCTGGAAGGTCGACGGCGCGCCGGTGACCCATCCGGTCGTGCCACGCCACGCCGCGGAATAGTCTGCACGGCCGCGGCCGTGTCCTCTCCGCAGATCGCCGGGGTAGGGTATAGCCGCGATCCTTCGCTACACTACGGTATGCCCGGGCCCGGCCCGGGCATCTCGTCCTTCAATCGCGCCCGAGGAGCCTGACAGTTGAAACTCGCGACCCTACGTGACGGCACCCGCGACGGCCGCCTCGTCGTCGTTTCCGCCGATCTGAAGCGCTGCACGCCGGCGGGAACCGTGGCCGGCACGCTGCAGCACGCCCTCGACGACTGGGCCGCCGCCGAGCCGGGCCTGCGGCAGATCGCCGAGCAGCTCGATCTCGGCATGATCGCCGGCGAGCCGTTCGATCCCGCCGAAAGCATGGCGCCGCTGCCGCGCGCCTTCCAGTGGGCCGACGGGTCCGCCTACGTCAATCACGTCGAGCTGGTGCGCAAGGCGCGCGGCGCCGAGATGCCGGAGACATTCTGGACCGACCCGCTGATGTACCAGGGCGGCTCGGATTCCTTCATCGGCCCGTGCGATCCGGTCCTCGTCGCCGACGAGGCCTACGGCATCGACATGGAGGCGGAGATCGCCGTCATCGTCGACGACGTGCCGATGGGCGCGAGCCCCGAGCTTGCCGCCGGCAGCATCCGCCTGATCATGCTGGTCAACGACGTCAGCCTGCGCAACCTGATCCCCGCCGAGCTGGCCAAGGGCTTCGGCTTCTTCCACGCCAAGCCGTCGACGGCGTTCTCGCCCGTCGCCGTCACCCCCGACGAGCTCGGCGCTGCCTGGGACGGCCACCGCGTGTCGCTGCCGCTGCTCACCGCGCTCAACGGCGAGCCGTTTGGCAAGCCGCGCGCCGACGTCGACATGACCTTCGACTTCCCGACCCTGATCGCCCATGCCGCCAGGACGCGGCCGCTGTGCGCCGGCACCATCGTCGGCTCGGGCACCGTCTCCAACAAGCTGGATGGCGGGCCGGGCAAGCCGGTTTCCGAGGGCGGGGCGGGCTATTCCTGCATCGCCGAGATCCGCATGGTCGAGACGATCAACGAGGGCGCGCCCCGGACCGGGTTCCTGACGTTCGGCGATCGCGTGCGCATCGAGATGACCGACGCCGACGGCCATTCCATCTTCGGGGCGATTGATCAGGAAATCGCAAAATACTCGGCTCCGGGAGCGAATTGATGGTTCGCGTGGACTCCCTAGTTCCAGTCCAGCCCCCGCATCGCGGGGCATGAGCAAGAACCGGAACTGGAAAGGAATACGATGTCCAACACCTCGCAGACCCTCGTCATCCCCATGCTGGGGCCGCTCTACCGGGCGCTGTCGCCGCTTTCGGAGCTGCTGCTGCGCCTCGTCGTCGGCGGCTTTCTCATCCCGCACGGCATGCAGAAGGCGTTCGGCGTCTTCGGCGGCGGCGGGTTCGCCGGAACGGCGGGATGGATGGGCAGCATCGGCCTGGCGCCGGGCTGGCTGTTCGCCGCGCTCGCGATCTTCGTCGAAATTGGCTGCGGCGTGCTGATCATGATCGGCTTCCTGACCCGCCCGGCCGCCGCGCTGGCCTGCGGCTTCCTGCTCGTCGCCGCCGTTTCGGTGCATGCCGCCAACGGCTTCTTCGGGCAGAATGGCGGCTACGAATATTCCGTCTTGTGGGCGGTGGCCGCGCTGTTCTTCGCCGTTCGCGGGGCAGGGCCGATCTCGGTCGACCGCGCGCTCGGCCGCGAGTTCTAGAAAAAACGGAGGACGCCCAGGGATGGCGAAAACGTTCGCATCGACCGGAGACACGGCCGAGAAGACCATCACCTTCGCCGAGATCGGCGAGGGCCTTTATGCCTTCACCGCCGAGGGCGACCCCAACACCGGCGTGATCGTCGGCGACGATTCCGTCATGGTGATCGACGCGCAGGCGACCCCGGTCATGGCCCGCAAGGTCATCGAGCGGGTGCGCACCGTCACCGACAAGCCGATCCGCTACGTCGTGCTGTCGCACTATCACGCGGTGCGCGTACTCGGCGCCTCGGCCTACGGCGCCGACGAGATCCTCGCCTCCGAGGCGACCCGCTCGCTGATCGTCGAGCGTGGCAAGGAGGACTGGGAGTCCGAGCTCGGCCGCTTCCCGCGGCTGTTCCAGGCCGCCGAGTCCGTGCCGGGCCTCACCTGGCCGACCATGACGTTCCCGACCCGGATGACCGTCTGGCTCGGCAAGCGCCGCGTCGACCTCATCCATCTCGGCCGCGGCCACACCGCCGGCGACACGGTCGCCTGGGTGCCGGATTCCAGGGTGATGTTCTCCGGCGACCTCGTCGAGTATCACTCCGCCTGCTATTGCGGCGACGCCCATTTCGCCGACTGGCCGAAGACGCTGGACACGCTCGCCGCCTACAATCCGCGCGCGCTGGTGCCCGGCCGCGGCGACGCCCTGGACAGCCCGAAGATGGTCGCCGACGGCATCGCGCTCACCCGCGACTTCCTGACCACGCTCTACGACTCGGTTTCGGAGAGCGCCGCGCGCGGCCTCACCCTGAAGCAGGCCTTCGACCGTTCGCGCGAGGTCATGGACCCGAAATTCTCGAAGTTCGCGATCTACGAGCACTGCCAGCCCTTCAACGTCGCGCGGGCCTATGACGAGGCGCGCGGCCTCGACCATCCGCGCATCTGGACCGCCGAGCGCGACCGCGAGATGTGGGAGGCGCTGCAGGGCTGACCCACGAACAGGCTCAAGAACAAGGCCGGAAAGGCAAGAGCGGAGTCGGGAGGAAACAATGGGTGAAACGCAAAGTCGCCACGCGGTATTCAGCTTCCGCTACAGCCGCTCGGCCGATCAGGACGCGCAGGCGCCGGTCCGCCATCCGGTGATCATCGTCGGCGCCGGCCCGGTCGGCCTGTCCGGCGCCATCGATCTGGCCCAGCGCGGCATTCCGGTCGTGGTGCTCGACGACGCCGACCGCATCGGCGAGGGCTCGCGCGGCTTGTGCTATTCGAAGCGCTGCCTGGAAATCCTCGACACGCTCGGGGCGGGCGAGGCGGTCGCCGGCAAGGGCGTCGACTGGAAGCTCGGCAAGGTCTACTTCCACGATCAGGAGGTCTACGAGTTCGATCTGCTGCCGGAGCCCGGCCACAAGATGCCGGCGTTCGTCAACCTGCAGCAGTACTACCTCGAGAAATACCTGGTCGAGCGCGTCGAACAACTCGACATCGTCACCGTGCGCTGGCGCAACAAGGTCACGGCCGTCGAACAGGACGCGGATGGCGTCACCATCGATATCGAGACGCCGGAGGGACCCTACCGGCTCGTCGCCGACTGGCTGATCGCCGCCGACGGCGCCAACTCGACGCTGCGCCGGCTGATGGACATCGAATTCGTCGGCGAGACCTTCCGCGACCAGTTCCTGATCGCCGACATCAGGATGGAGGCCGATTTCCCGGCGGTCCGGCGCTTCTGGTTCGAGCCTCCGTTCCACAACGGCCAGTCGACGCTGTTGCACAAGCAGCCCGACAACGTCTGGCGCGTCGACTTCCAGATCGGCTGGGACGCCGATCCGAAGGAGGAGACCCGGCCGGAGAAGGTCCGCGCCCGCCTCGACAAGATGATGCAGGGGCGTCCCTACGAGCTCGAATGGGTGTCGGTCTACACCTTCCAGTGCCGCCGCAACGAGCACTTCCTCTACGACCGGGTGATCTTCGCCGGCGACGCCGCCCACCAGGTCTCGCCGTTCGGCGCGCGCGGCGCCAATTCCGGCATCGAGGACACCCACAATCTCGCCTGGAAGCTCGCCCTCGTGCTGAACGGGGAGGCGCCCGCCTCGCTGCTCGGCTCTTACGATCTGGAACGCATCCAGGCCGCCGAGACCAATATCGGCCACTCGACGCGCTCCACCGACTTCCTGGTGCCCAAGAGCCCCGGCGACAAGCGCCTGCGCGACGCCGTGCTGGATCTTGCCCGCGAATTCCCGTTCGCGCGCCGGATGGTCAATTCCGGCCGGCTGCATACCGCCGCCCATTACGACAGCCCGCTGACGACACCCGACAGCGACGAATTCGACGGCACGGTCGCGCTCGGAGACCCGGCCGCCGACGCGCCGCTGGTCGATGCGGCGGGCAAGCCGGTCTGGCTGCTCAACGCCCTGTCGCGCGATTTCACGCTGGTCCGCGTCGCCGACGGCGACCGGCCCAATGTGCCGGAGGGCGTGACGCTCATCACCATCGGCGACGATCTGAACGACGCTTCGGGCCTGTTCAAACAGCGCTACGACGCCACGCCGGGCGCCTGCTACCTGTTCCGTCCCGACCAGTATCTGACCGCCCGCTTCCGCTCCTACGACCGGTCGCGCGTGGAGGCCGCGCTCAAGCGCGCCAGGGGAGAGATGAATGGCTGATCTCGACACCGCATCGCGTTTCGACAACCCCGACGCCGCCTTTCACGTCCTCGTCGACGCGCATCGCGACCTCGACGCGGAGGCGAGCGCCGAGTTCAACGCCCGCCTCGTCCTGCTGCTGGCCAACCATATCGGCGACCTCGACGTCTTGCGCCAGGCGGTCGCCGCGGCCCGCAAGGCGGCGCGATAGGGCCGCCCGACCGGATTTCGGCCCCCCGCGGTGACCCCGCAGTGGCTCCGGGAACGGCATTCGGCTCGTAATTGTCGGTCCGCGCCCCTATCTGAAAACGGACCGCCGACCCGGGAGACGACCATGCGCGCCCTTGCCGCCCTCTGCACCACGCTGTTCCTCTTCGCCTTCGCGGCCGCCGCAACGGGCCCCGCGGCGGCGCAGGAGGCGGAACCGGAACTGATCTTCAAGAAGTCGACCGTCTGGAAGTTCCTCACTCCCGACCACAAGCTCGCCACCTATGCCCTGGACGATCCCAAGGTCGAGGGCGTCGCCTGTCACTTCACGGTGCCGGAAAAGGGTGGCATCAGCGGCATGTTCGGCGTTGCCGAGGAACTGTCGAACGCCTCGCTCGCGTGCCGGCAGATCGGCCCGGTTTCGTTCAACGAAAAATTCGAGCAGGGCGAGGAGATGTTCCGCGAGCGCCGCTCGGTCTTCTTCAAGAAGATGCGGATCGTGCGCGGCTGCGACGCCAAGCGTAACGTGCTGGTCTATCTCGTCTATACCGACAAGCTGGTCGAGGGCAGCCCGGAGAATTCCACCTCGACCGTGCCGATCATGCCCTGGGCCGGCGCCGAGGCGCCCCGCTGCGCCGATTTCATCGAGGAATAGGGCGGATATCCGCGAGAAACAGGCTCGTCTCGCGCGCCGGCAGCCGCCGACTTTGCAGCCGATCGGAATTGCCGGATTATTTTTCCCGCGATACGTGCAGTATCCGCAGGGTCCGCTATTGTGCTACGCAATATCCGGATTTGGCGCTGCAGTGTAAAGGGAGTTCGTCTTGCAACCAATTGTTCGTCCCGAGGCCGTCGTCTTCGACGTCGGCAACGTCCTGCTCGACTGGAATCCGGCCTATCTCTACGAAAAGCTGATCCCCGGCGGCGAGGAACGCGAATGGTTCCTCACCCATGTGGTCACCCTGGGCTGGCACCTGCATCAGGATCGTGGCCGAAGCTGCGCCGACGGGATCGCCGACCTGTCCAAGCGGTTCCCGGGCTCCGCCGACCTGATCGCCGCCTTCTACGACCGCTGGCTGGAGACGATCGGTGGGCCGATCCAGGGCACCGTCGCGGTGATGGAACAGCTGCGCGCCGCCGGCGTTCCGGTGCACGCGATCACCAATTTCGCCGCTGAGCTGTGGCCGGTCACGGTCGAGGAATACCCCTTCCTTGGCGAGTTCGGCGAGGCCGTGGTGTCCGGCGAGGTCGGTTACGTCAAGCCGGATCCGCGCATCTTCGACGCGCTGGTCGCCCGCACGGGGCGCGCGCCGGGAACGATGGTGTTCATCGACGACCGCACCGACAATGTCGATGCCGCCCGCCAGCTCGGTTTCCAGGCCGTGCACTTCACCACCCCCGAGGCGCTTGCCGCCGATCTCTCCGCGCTCGGCCTGCCGGTCTCAGCCCCCGCAGCCGATGCCGCGCTGCAGGCATAGATCGGCCTGGGTCATCGGCCTTCCGTAGTCCGATTTTACCAGAACCGGTGCTGCGAACAGGAAAATGGTGCCGGCGAACATCGAAACCATCGCCAGCGACATCACGAACTTACCCATCGGAGTGGCCCCTTCGATACGCGGGTGAACAACAACGTGGGCGGACGATAGGAAACCGCGCCTGAGCCGGACCTGAAGCCCCCGTTCATCCGCGGTTCAGGCGGGGCAACGATGCCGCCCGGCGGCCATTGGGAAGGGGCCCTGGCCGTATCGCTGTGACCTCCCCATCCCCACGTCATGCCCGGGCGTGACCCGGGCATCTCGTGCCGCACGCCCGAGATTGCCGGGTCAGGGCCGGCAATGACGTGCAGGAGGAATGGGGTTCCCGCTTTCTGCATAGAGGACAGAATCGCGCGGACGGGCCGCATGGGTCCCGGATCACGTCCGGGACACGCGTTTGTTCGGGTGGCACGGCCGTGGCCAAAAGCAAGGCCGCGTGCTCCGGGCTTGACCCGGAGCCCATGGACCGGAGCCGAGGGACTCGTCCCTGGGACCGGAGCCGAGGGACCGGTCCCTGGGACCGGAAGCCTGGCTATTGCCTCTCCGGCCGCGTCACCGTGTCTTCTTCCCATCCCCTACGTCATGCCCGGGCGTGACCCGGGCATCTCGTGCCGTCTTCCGCGGCGGTGCCGGGCCGCCCCCCGGGCTACCGGCCGCGACACTGCGCGCGGTGAGCCCTTGACGCCGGGCCCCGCATGCGCGCATATCGCCACCCATGACGGCTTCACGCGGAATTATCATTCGCTCGATCATTATTTGCGGCTAGCGCACACGCTGGCCGCGGCCGTTCCTTATTTCCTGAAAGCTTAAGGACACTCGGGCGCCCCGGCCGGCAGGCAGGTGAGGGTTTGACGTGAGTTTGCGGCTTTACAATACGCTGACGCGGACGAAGGCGGAATTCCGTCCGCTCGACCCGGCAAATGTGCGCATGTATGTGTGCGGGCCGACCGTCTACGATTTCGCCCATATCGGCAACGCCCGACCGGCGATCGTCTTCGACGTGCTGTTCCGGCTGTTGCGCCACGTCTACGGCGCCGACCACGTCAAATACGTCCGCAACATCACCGACGTCGACGACAAGATCAACGCGCGCGCCGCCCGGGACTATCCCGACCTGCCGCTCAACGAGGCGATCGGCAAGGTCACCGCGTTGACCGAGCGCCAGTATCACGAGGACGTCGACGCGCTCGGCTGCCTGCGCCCCACGGTGGAGCCGCGCGCGACCGAGCATATCGGCGAGATGAAGGCGCTGATCGAGAAGCTGGTCGCGGGCGGCCACGCCTATGTGGCCGAGGATCACGTCCTGTTCGACGTGCCCTCGATGCCCGAATACGGCAAGCTCGCCCGCCGCTCCCTCGACGAGATGCAGGCCGGTGCCCGCGTCGACGTCGCGCCCTACAAGAAGGACGCGATGGATTTCGTCCTGTGGAAGCCGTCGAAGCCCGGCGAGCCGGCCTGGGACAGCCCCTGCGGCATCGCCGCGCCGGGCCGCCCCGGCTGGCACATCGAGTGCTCGGCCATGGCCTGGAAGCACCTGGGCGAGACCTTCGACATCCACGGCGGTGGCGTCGACCTGGTCTTTCCGCACCACGAGAACGAGGTCGCCCAGACCTGCTGCGCCTTCCACTCCGAGCGCATGGCGCAGGTGTGGATGCACAACGGCTTCCTCCAGGTCGAGGGCGAGAAGATGTCGAAGTCGCTCGGCAACTTCATCACCATCCGGGAGCTGTTGGAGAAGGGATGGCCGGGGGAAGTCCTGCGTTTCGCAATGCTAAAAACGCACTATCGTCAGCCGATAAATTGGACGCACAAAGGGATAGTTGAAGCGACCTTGGAGCTCCAAGGAATTAGCAATTGGACAAGCGGCCTCGACTACGAGCCGATTTCCAGTGACGTAGCACCAAGCGTTTTGGACGCACTAAGCGATGACCTGAATACCCCCAAAGCCTTTGCGGAGCTGCACCAATTAATTGGTGCCCTTAAATCGCACTCCGACGCGGACAAGCAGCAAAGCGATTTGCTCGATCAACTGCGCAATTCACTGAGATTACTGGGTATC
Source organism: Microbaculum marinisediminis (assembly GCF_025397915.1). NCBI lineage: Bacteria > Pseudomonadati > Pseudomonadota > Alphaproteobacteria > Hyphomicrobiales > Tepidamorphaceae > Microbaculum > Microbaculum marinisediminis. The sequence goes on along the minus strand of NZ_JALIDZ010000002.1, from coordinate 140,261 downwards.
GGTGATTTGGATGGGTTTGACGCGAACCGGATAATCGCGACGGTCACCCATGGAAAAATCGAAGTCGATGAGGCTGAAGTAAGTGCCCTGATCGCCGCCCGCGCGGCCGCCCGCGCGTCGAAGGACTGGGCCGAGGCCGACCGCATCCGCGACGACCTCGCCGCCAAGGGCATCGCCCTGAAGGACGCCAAGGACCCCGAGACCGGCGAGCTGGTCACCACCTGGGAGATCGCACGATGACCGAAGAGTCCCCAAAGCCCGGGGGGAAGCCCGAGGGGAAGCACACCTGGCACGACGACACGCCGTTCCCGAAGCGCTGGATCGGCTATGTCGCGATCAAGGTGATCGTCCTCGCCGTCGCCGTCGGTCTCGGCCTGTGGTGGGCCGGGCTCTTGTGAGCCGGCCTGTTGTCAGCCGGACTTTTGTGAGGAGAGCGCCATGACGACCGGAACCCCGGTAATGACGGGCGGCTGCCAGTGCGGCGCGGTGCGCTATGCCGTCCACGCCGAACCCTACAACCGCCACATCTGCCACTGTCGCATGTGCCAGAAGGCGTTCGGCGGCTTCTTCGCCCCGCTCGTCAATGTGCGCAACGAGGATTTCGAGGTCACCCGCGGCGAGATCGCGATCTTCCGCTCCTCGCGCGACGTCGAGCGCGGCTTCTGCGCGGCCTGCGGCACGCCGCTGACCGTCTTCACCGACGGCGACGACCACCTGAACGTCGCCATCGGCAGCTTCGACGAGCCGGCGCGCCTGATGCCCGAGATCCAGATCGGCATCGAGGCGCGCATGCCCTGGTTCGCCGCGCTGCCGGGCCTGCCGGAGCAAACCACCGAGGCGGCGGCGGAGAAATACGGCTTCATGGACGAGCTGGCCGTGATCGCCGCCCACAACCACCAGCATCCCGACCACGACACGACGGACTGGCCGCCGCAAGACCGGCCGCCGGAATCCAGGCCGAAGGAGAGCGAGCGATGAGCCGCGAACGCCTGTATCTGTACGATACGACCCTGCGCGACGGCGCGCAGACGCCCGGAGTCGATTTCTCGGTCGAGGACAAGATCCAGATCGCCGGCCTGATCGAGCGGCTCGGCATCGATTATGTCGAGGGCGGCTGGCCCGGCGCCAATCCCACCGACACCGAGTTCTTTGCTGAGAAGCGCACCGCCAGGGCCCGCTTCGCCGCCTTCGGCATGACCAAGCGCGCCGGCCGCTCGCTGTCCAACGATCCCGGCCTCGCCACCGTGCTCGACAGCGCCGCCGACACCGCCTGCCTCGTCGCCAAGACCTGGGATTTCCACGTCACCGTCGCGCTCGGCACCACGCTGGAGGAGAACCTCGAGGCGATCGCCGAATCCGTCGAGGCCGTGGCGGCCAGCGGCAAGGAGCCGATGCTCGACTGCGAGCACTTCTTCGATGGCTACAAGGCCAATCGCGACTACGCGCTCGCCTGCGCCAGGGCCGCCTATGACGCCGGCGCCCGCTGGGTCGTGCTGTGCGACACCAACGGCGGCACCTTGCCCGAGGAGGTCGCCGCCATCGTCGCCGACGTCGCCCAGGTGGTGCCCGGCGACCGGCTCGGCATCCACGCCCACGACGACACCGGCAACGCGGTCGCCAATTCGCTGGCCGCGGTGCGCGCCGGCGCCCGCCAGATCCAGGGCACGCTCAACGGCCTGGGCGAGCGCTGCGGCAACGCCAATCTGGTCTCGCTGATCCCGACCCTGAAGCTCAAGCCCGCCTACGCCGAGGCCTTCGAGACCGGCGTCGACGACGACGCCCTGGCGCATCTGACGCCGATCTCGCGCACCTTCGACGAGATCCTCAACCGCGCGCCGGCGCGCCAGGCGCCCTATGTCGGCGAGGCGGCGTTCGCCACCAAGGCCGGCCTGCATGCCTCGGCGATCCTCAAGGATCCTACCACCTACGAGCATGTCGCCCCGGAAACCGTCGGCAACCGCCGCCGCGTCCTCGTCTCCGATCAGGCCGGCCGCTCCAACCTGCTCGCCGAGCTCGACCGGCTCGGCATCCAGGTCGACCGCGACGACCCGGGCGTCGGCCGGCTGCTCGACGAGGTCAAGCGTCGCGAGGCCGATGGCTGGGCCTACGAGGCCGCCGACGCCTCCTTCGACCTGCTGGCCCGCCGGACGCTGGGCAAGGTGCCCGAGTTCTTCCGCGTCGAGAGCTTCCGGGTGCTGGTCGAGCGCCGCTACAACGCGGTCGGCGAACTGGTCACCGTGTCGGAGGCCACCGTGAAGATCACCGTCGATGGCGAGCCGCTGATGTCGGTGGGCGAGGGCAACGGCCCGGTCAACGCGCTGGATCAGGCGCTGCGCAAGGATCTCGGCCGCTTCCAGCGCTTCATCGACGATCTCGAGCTTGCCGACTACAAGGTGCGCATCCTCAACGGCGGCACCGGCGCCACCACCCGCGTCCTGATCGAAAGCCGGGACGCGGCGGGCAACCGCTGGTCGACGGTCGGCGTCTCCCCCAACATCGTCGACGCCTCGTTCCAGGCGCTGGTGGATTCGGTCACCTGGAAGCTGCTCAAGTCCGACGCCGCCCCGGCCCGGGCACCCGCATCGGCGCTGGCCGGCTAGGCCGGTCCGTACCGCTTCTACGTCATGCCCGGCCGTATCGCCGTGTCCTCTCCATTTCCACGTCATGCCCGGGCGTGACCCGGGCATCAGGTGCCGTACGCCCGGGATTGCCGGGTCAGGCCCGGCAATGACGTGGAGGGGAGTGAGCGGCGCTCGCCGCCCCCCACCTTCCCGCATCACAGAAAACGCCGTGCTGATGGGCTGCATGGGCCCTGGATCTCGTCCAGGGCACGCGTTTGTTCGGGTGGTTAGGCCGTGCCCCAATCCAGCCGCGTGCTCCGGACTTGATCCAGAGCCCATCTCGCGGACCCCGGATCGCACCGCTGTCCCTTTTCCACGTCATGCCCGGGCGTGACCCGGGCATCTCGTGCCGTACGCCTGGGATTGCCGGGTCAGGCCCGGGAATGACGGGAGGGGATGAGTCGCGGCGGGGAGCTCTGCCCTCATCCTGAGGAGCCGCCCGCAGGCGGCGTCTCGAAGGATGGCCCGCCCGGGACGGCTCCTCGGCGCGACCATCGGCCGCTCGCGCATATATTCACGTTACGGTATATTTCCGTCCGACCTCGATATCGGAGGGCGCCGAACCGCTTCGGAAGGGCAGGATGCTCAAACGCAACCGCTGGTTCATCACGCTGGCCCTTGTCTACGCGCTGCTGGCCGGGCTCGTCGGCATCAGCCGTATCGAGATGCCCGCGCTGCTTCCCGGCGACGGCGCGCGCCTGCACGGACATCTGATGCTGTTCGGGTTCGTGACGATGATGATCTACGGGATCGCGCTGCACGTCCTGCCGCGGTTTGCCGGGCGGGTCCTGTTTTCCGAGCGCATGGCCGACGCGCAGTTCCTCCTCGCCAATCTCGGGCTCTGGGTGATGATCTACGGCTGGCTGGCCCTCGACGATGTCGCCCTGGGCGTCGGCGGGGCCGTGTCGTGGCTCGCCATGGCCCTATTCGCAGTCAATATCGCCGCGACGGTGCGGCTGTTCGGCCCGAGGGTGTAGCGACATGACCGAATACCGCGGCTGCGAGCTGCCCGAGGATCTCTATTACGACCTCGACTATCTCTGGGCGCGGCCGGGCGACGACGGCACGTTCACGCTCGGCCTGACCGACCCGGCCCAGACCATGGCGGGCCGCGTCGTCGCCGTCATGTTCCGCAAGGTCGGAACCCACCGCAAGGCCGGCCGCCACGTGGCGACGCTGGAGTCGGGCAAGTGGGTCGGCGGCGTGCCGCTGCCCTTCGACGGGACCATCGAGCAGATCAACCCGGCGGTGGTCGACGATCCCGGCATCGTCAACGTGTCGCCCTATACCGACGCATGGCTGCTGATCGCCAGGCCGGACGATCCGGACGAGGCGATGGCCCGGCTGAAAAGGGGGCCCGAGGCGATCGCCGCCCTGAAGGCCTGGGTCGACCGCTACGACATCGAGTGCATGCGGTGCGTCGACTAGGGGGCGGGCGCCAGGAGACCGGTGGATGAAGGTGCAGCTTCTCGTTTCGGAATGGTGCGAGCCCTGCGACCGCGCCGAGGCGATCTGGCGCGAGGTCGCCGAGATGCGCGAGATCGAGCTCGAGGTGCTCGACATGGCGCAGCCCGAGGGGCGCGCGGTGGCGAAGCGGCTGGGCATCCGGTCCATTCCCGCGCTCGTCATCGACGACGCGCTGAAGGGGCTGGGCGTGCCGACCAGGAGCGCCGCCCTCGAATATGTGGCGGCGGCGCCGCCGCGCGTGCGCACCGCGGTGCTCCATGTCGGCCTGGTGATGGGCACGTCGAGCCGGGCGGCAGTGCTGGCGGCGGTGGCCTATCTGCTGGTGGGCGGCGGGTTTTTCGCCTGGTACGGCGGCCTGCCGCAGAGCGAGCCGCCGCGCCTGGCGGCCATCCACCTGTTCACGCTCGGCTTCGTGACGTTCATGATCTACGGCCTCGGCGAGCACCTGCTGCCGCGCTTCACCGGCAACCCCATCCGCTTCGGCGCGGCGGCATGGGCGCAGCAGGGCCTCGCCCACGCCGGGCTTCTGGCCTTCGTCCTGGGCACGCTGACCGAGACGCGCGTCCTCCTGTCGACCGGCGCGACGTTGGCGTGGCTGGCGCTGCTCGTCTTCACCACGCGCATTCTGCCGGTGCTGTGGCCGGCCCCGACCGCCCGCCCCGCCACCGGGGCAGTGCAGGCCGAGTAGCGCGTCCAGCCTGGCCGATACTGCACCGTCGTGCGTTTTTCGACGTTATGCCCGGGCGTGACCCGGGCATCTGGTGCCACACGCCCGGGATTGCCGGGTCGAGCCCGGCAATGACGTGGAGGTGGCTCGCCGACCCCACCTTCCCACATCGATAAAAACGCCGTGCTGATGGGCTGCATGGGCCCTGGATCACGTCCAGGGCACGCGTTTGTTCGGGTGGCAAGGCCCTGCCAAACAGCAATGCCGCGTGCTCCGGGCTTGACCCGGAGCCCAGGGGCCGGAGCCACACGCGTCGCAGCCCCATGCGCCGAAGCCCAATACGACAGGGCCAAGAGACTGCACGGCCGCGCCTTTCTCCCCGTCATGCCCGGGCGTGACCCGGGCATCTGGGGCGTCGGGGCTACATCCGCTCGGCGACCTGGGCTTCCGTCAGCGCCGGCTTCGGTGCCTTTGCGGCTTCCTCGCGCAGGTGCGGGATCACGTCCTCGATCTTCTCGACGACGATATAGCCGACGTCGAGATCGCGGCGGATGAAGGCTTCCTGGCGCATGTGATCGAACAGCACCCGCAACGGATCCCAGTAGCCGCCGATATTGGCGAGCGCCACCGGCTTGGCGTGCTGGCCGAGCTGCGACCAGGTCAGCATCTCGACGGTTTCCTCCAGGGTGCCGATGCCGCCGGGCAGGGCGACGAAGGCGTCGGACTGCTCGAACATCAGCCGCTTGCGCTCGTGCATGTCCGGCGTGACCGTCAGCGTCTGCACGTCGCGCAGCATGCGTTCGCGCTCGACCAGGAATTCCGGGATGATGCCGGTGACGGTACCGCCGTTGCGCAGTACGGAGCGGGCAACCGCGCCCATCAGGCCGAGGCTGCCGCCGCCATAGACGAGGCCGATGCCGTTTTCGACGAGCAATTCGCCGAATCGGTCGGCCGTTTCCTTGAACACAGGGTCCCGGCCATCGCTGGAACCGCAGTAAACGCAGATATTCTTGATCTCACTCATCGCTGTATGAGGCCTTTTCGCCGCGAATCCGTCAAGTCGGAGCGGACTTGTCCTTTCCCGTCGCACAATATAGGTGAGGTATGAACAAGTTACGCGCGATTGCCGCCTGTATCGCGTCACCCTGCGGCAGTCGGGGCCGGAACTGGGGGACGCCCGGCCGCAGGATAAATCGTCCACCCGCGGAGCGCCGGGTTACATGGGCCAACAGCAGAAATACATTCTTGCCATCCTCGTGATCCTCGTCGTCGCGGGCCTGGCCGGTCTTGGCATCTATTACGCCACGCAAGAGCTTGGCCAAACGGACGTCGCCGGGACGCAGGACCAGGATACGGTCTTGGCACCGGCCGGGGACCAGGCCGGCGAGGAAGCGGCAACGGCGGGCGAGGCGGTCGCGCCGCGCTTTGATATCGTCCGTGTCGAGCCCTCCGGCGAGGTGGTCGCCGCCGGCCGTGCGTCTGTCGGCGCGCGGGTCGAGTTGCTGCTCGGCGACGACGTGATCTCCAGCGCCGAAGCCAATGCCGGCGGAGAATGGGCGCTGGTGTTCGAAGAGCCGCTCAAGCCCGGCAGCTACGATCTGGCGCTGCGCGCCACCGGTCCGGACGGCGCAGGCGAGATGGTCGAGGGCGACCGCGTGACGGTCGTGATCGAGGGGCCGGACAAGACGCCGCTCGTCGCCGTCACCCGTCCTGGCCAGCCCACGGAAGTGCTGCAGACCCCGGCGGAAACCGGGGAGACGGCCATGGAGGCGCCCGCTGGGGCACCAACCGAGACCTCCGGGGAGACCGTAACCGCCGAGGCGAAGCCGCAGGAACCGGCCGCGGGGCGGGGCTCGACGCCCGAACAGCAGGCGGCCGAACAGCCCGCAGCCGAACAGGCCGGGGCCGAACCGCGGCAGACGGCCGAAGCAGGAACGTCGGCGCAGGCCGGCGCCGAGCTGGCCCAGGAGCCGGCCGGGCAGCCGGCAAGCCCGCAGGAGCCCGCAGATCAGGAGACTGCCGCCCAGGAGTCTGGTGCCGATCAGCTCGCCTCCGGCGAGCAGGTTGCCGCCGCGACGCCGGAACAGCCCACCGGCGAGGAGCCGGCCGCTCCCGCGGTGGACATCGCCATCGAGACGGTGGAGGTCGAGGATCCCGACCGGCTGATGCTGGGAGGCCGCAGCGGCGCGGGCCAGGCCGTGCGCGTCTACATGAACAACGAGCGGCTCGCGGATGTGGAAGCGGGCGCCGACGGACGCTGGACCCTGTCCGCTGAGCGCCCGATGCCGCCCGGCCGCTACGAGGTGCGTGCCGATGCGATCGGTGCCGATGGCGCCGTGCAGGGCCGCGCCGAGGTGAAGTTCGACCGGGTTCGGGTGGTCGCCGAAGGCGACCCGGCAGCCGACGAGGGCACGACCGGGCCGACGCCCGAGCCGACGGTTTCGGGCGCCGCGGGAGCCGCTTCGGAAGGCTCCGAGGTCACCATCGTCTCGCGCACCGCCGGTTCGGGCGCGGCCTCGAGCGGCGCTGCGGTGGGCGAGGGCGCGGGCACCTCCGTCGTGGTCATCGCGCGCGGCGACAATCTCTGGCGGATCGCCAGGAAGCTATACGGCCAGGGCGTTCGCCACACAGTGATCTACGAGGCCAACAGGAACCAGATCCGCAACCCGCACCTGATCTATCCGGGCCAGGTGTTCACGATCCCCGTCCTGGAGGACGAGGAGGGGCCGAAAGGCTGACGCCGGCGGTTTCGCGCCTTATATAGAACCGTCAAAACAACCGCTTTCCCCGACCGGGCGGACCGATAAACGTGAAGCAATCCCCAATCTCCCGCCCCAAGGGGCGGCAGGTGCGCGCCGACGCGTCGACGATCGACGTTCTGCGGGACCTGTGGCCCTATATCTGGCCGGTCGACCGGCCGGACCTGAAAGCGCGCGCCGTTTTCGCGCTTTTGATGCTGGTCACCGCCAAGATCATCACCGTGCTGGTGCCCTACACCTATAAATGGGCCGTCGACGCCCTGACCGAGCCGGGCACGTTCGCCGCGCAAGTGCCGGACTGGCTGACGTTTCTGTCCGTTCCGGCGACATTGGTGATCGCCTACGGCGTCTCCCGCATTCTGATGGCGGCGTTCACGCAGCTGCGCGATGCGCTGTTCGCCAAGGTCGGCCAGCACGCCGTGCGCGTGCTCGCCTTCAAGACCTTCGAGCACATGCACGCCCTGTCGCTGCGCTTCCACCTGCAGCGGCGCACGGGCGGCCTGAGCCGCATCATCGAGCGCGGTACCAAGGGCATCCAGGACATCGTCCGCCTGGCGATCCTCTCGCTGATCCCGACGATCCTGGAATTTGCCCTCGTCGCCGTCGTCGTCGCCTATCAGTTCGACATGCAGTATGTCGGCGTTCTGGTCGTGATGGTCGGGCTCTACCTGGCGTTCACCGTCTGGGCGTCGAACCGGCGTATCGCCATCCGCCGCGACATGAACGATTACGACAACGACGCCAGTTCCAAGGCGGTCGACAGCCTGCTGAACTACGAGACGGTCAAGTATTTCGGCAACGAGCGCATGGAGGCCGAGCGCTACGACCGCTCGATGGCCCGCTACGAGAAGGCGGCGACGCGGACCTACACATCGCTGGCGGTTCTCAACGGCGGGCAGGCGGTGATCTTCACCATCGGCATGACCGTGTGCATGGTCATGTCGGCGCGGGCCGTCGTCGCGGGGACCCAGAGCCCGGGCGATTTCGTCATGATCAACGCGCTGTTGATCCAGCTCTACATGCCGCTCAACTTCCTCGGCACCCTCTACCGGGAAATGACGCAGGGGCTCGTCGACATCGAGACGATGTTCGACCTGCTCGACCAGAATCCCGAGATCGTCGACAGGCCGGACGCCCGTCCTCTCCAGGTCCGCGAGGGGACGATCCGCTTCGATGACGTGCACTTCCACTACGATGCCGACCGGCCGATCCTGAAGGGCATCAGCTTCGAGGTGCCGGCCGGGCGCACCGTCGCCATCGTCGGCCCGAGCGGGGCGGGCAAGTCGACGATCTCGCGCATCCTTTTCCGCTTCTACGACATCACCGGCGGCAGCGTGACCATCGACGGGCACGATATCCGCGACGTGGCCCAGGAGTCCCTGCGTCACGCGATCGGCATGGTTCCGCAGGACACGGTGCTGTTCAACGATACGATCTACTACAACATCGCCTACGGCCGCCCCTCGGCTAGCCGGGACGAGGTGGAGGCCGCCGCCCGCCTCGCCCAGATCGATGGCTTCATCGCCCATCTGCCGGAGGGATTCGAAACCGAGGTCGGTGAACGCGGGCTGAAACTGTCGGGCGGTGAGAAACAGCGCGTGGCGATTGCCCGCACGATCCTCAAAAGCCCGCCGATCCTGATCCTCGACGAGGCGACCTCGGCGCTCGACACCCACACCGAGAAGGAAATCCAGACGGCGCTCGGCGCGGTGTCGCGCGGCCGCACCGCGCTCGTCATCGCCCATCGCCTGTCGACCATCATCGACGCCGACGAGATCATCGTGCTGGAAAAGGGCCGCATCGTCGAGAAGGGCACCCACCACGTGCTGCTCGCCAGAGGCGGCGTCTATGCGGGCATGTGGAACCGCCAGCGCGAGGCCGCCGAAGCCGCCGAGCGGCTCAAGGAAACGGTGGAAGGCGACGCGGAAGGCTATCTGGACATCAACCGGCGCGCCCGGGTCGACTACCTGCCGGCCAACGAGGAAAACGACGCATGAGCCATTCGATAGTGTCAGCGATCCGAAACGCCTTCGTGCCGGTGCATCGCGAGGGGTATCCGTTCATAGCGATCTGCGCTGTCGCGGCGCTGATCCTGTTCGTGCTTGACTCGCCGCTTGCCTGGATCGTCGTGCTGATCGGCTGCTGGGTCGCTTATTTCTTTCGCGACCCGCCCCGGGTCACCCCCCTTGCGCCGAATCTCGTCATCAGCGGTGCGGACGGTCGGGTGTCTTCCGTGGCCGATGCCGTGCCGCCGCCCGAACTGGGCCTGAGCGACGAGCCGCTGCTGCGCATCTCGGTGTTCATGAACGTTTTCAATGTTCACGTGAACCGCGCGCCGGTGACGGGCCGCGTCGCCCGCATTGCGTACAAGCCGGGCAAGTTTCTCAACGCCGAACTGGACAAGGCGAGCGAAGACAACGAGCGAAACGGCTTCCTGATCGAGACGGATGGTGAGGTGACGATCGGCGTCGTCCAGATCGCAGGCCTGGTCGCCCGTCGCATCGTCGGTTTCTCGCACGAAGGGCAGGCCGTGATGGCCGGTGACCGTATCGGCCTCATCCGCTTCGGCAGCCGCGTCGACATCTATCTGCCGCACGGCTCGACGCCGCTCGTCACCGTCGGCCAGACGGCGATCGCCGGCGAAACCGTGGTCGCCGAGCTTCCGAAAGCCAAGGGTGCCAAGGCGTCCGGCGCCGAGCGCACTTATCGCGTCACATGAGCGTCTTCGTTCATGACCCGGTCGGCCCTTTGAAGTAAGGTCCGCCCCCATGTCGATGCCGTTTCCGCCCTTTGACCCGGACGAACCGGGCAGCCGCCGGCGCCGTGCGCTCAGCCGCGTGCCGGTGCGCCAGCTGTTGCCGAACATGATCACGCTGCTGGCGCTGTGTTCGGGGCTTACCTCGATCCGCATGAGTTTCGAGGACAAGTTCGATATCGCCATTGCCGCGATCGTCCTGGCGGCCATCCTCGATGCGCTGGACGGGCGGGTGGCGCGGATCCTGAAATCGACCTCGCGCTTCGGCGCGGAACTCGATTCCCTGGCCGATTTCGTCAATTTCGGCGTCGCCCCGTCGATTCTGCTCTATGCCTGGTCGCTCGACGGGCTCGGCAATATCGGCTGGATTTCCGGCCTCGTCTTCGCCGTCTGCGTGGCGCTGAGGCTCGCCCGCTTCAACGTCGCACTCGACGACAGGGACCGGCCGTCCTGGGCCGGCAGGTTCTTCACCGGCGTGCCGGCGCCCGCCGGCGCGCTGACCGTGCTGCTCCCGGTCTACCTGCAGCTCGCCGGCATTCCGGAATTTCGAGCCGGCGCGCCCGCCGTGCTCGTCTACGAGCTTGCGATCGGCTTTCTGATGGTCTCGCGTCTGCCGACCTATTCGGGAAAGCAGCTCGGCGAACGGGTGCCGCGCGAATTGGTCCTGCCTGTCTTCGTCGCGTTCATCCTGGTGGTGGCGTTGCTGATCGCCTTCCCCTGGCAGGTTCTCGCCATCGGCACCATCGCGTATCTCGCGTCACTGCCGATGGCCTTCAACGTGCACCGCAAGCTGGCAAGCAGCACGCCTGGCGGGGCCGGGGAGACGGCCCCGGCCACGAAGTCCACCGAGGACGGGTAGGGCGACTTACTCGGCCGCCTGCGGGAAGGCCGGTCCGGCGTCGGATAGCGGCGGCTCCTCGTCCGGCTTGGCCGGGGCCCCGCCGCGGCGGCTGCGCCAATCTTGCCATTTCTCCGCCCAGACCGACGGCATGGCCAGCATCGTGGGGACCACGATCAGCGTCAGCAGCGTGGAGAAGCCAAGGCCGAAGATCACGGCCGTCGAAAGCTGCACCCACCAGATCGACGTGATGCCGCCGACCTGGACAAGCCTGTTCAGGAAGTCGAAGTTGATCTGCAGGGCCATCGGCACGAGGCCCATGATCGTCGTGATCGTGGTCAGCAGGATCGGCCGGAGGCGTTGCGCGCAGGTCTTCAGCACCGCATCGAGCCCCCGCATCCCGAGATCGCGGTGCATGTGATTGTAGGTGTCGATGAGCACGATGGCGTTGTTGACGACGATGCCCGCCAGCGCCACCACGCCGGTGCCGGTCATGATCACCGAGAACTTCTGGCCCGTGACCAGCATGCCGATCAGCACGCCGACGACGGACATGATCACCGTCGAGAGCGTCAGGAGCGTCTGGTAGAACGAGTTGAACTGGGTGACCAGGATCACGAACATGATGAACAGCGAGGCCATCGCCGCCTTTCCGAGGAAGGCTTCCGCCTCCTTCTGTTCGGCGTCGGCGCCCCGGAACCGGTAGGAAACTCCGATCGGGAAATCCTGCTTGTCGAGCCAGGCGCCGATCTCGCGAACCTTGTCGTCTGGCAGAATGCCCTGTTCCTTCAGGACGTTGGCCTTCACCTCCATCGCGAAGCGGCCATTCTGCCGGGAGATCGTCGAGACCTTCGGCTGGGCGGCGCGCTCGACGAAGTTGCGGATGGGCACGATGCCGGCCGGAGTCGAGATACGCAGCGTATCGAGCCGGTCGATGGTGCGCTCGCCCTCGGGCAGCCGAACCCGGATCTCGATCTCGTCGTCGGAATCATCGGGCCGGTACTTGCCGACCAGGATCCCGTTGGTGACGAGCTGGACCATCGCGCCCACGGAAGCGACGTTGGCGCCGAAACGGCCGGCTTCCTCACGATTCACCGTCAGTTCCCATTCGATACCGGGCAGGGAACTGCTGTCCTCGATGTCGCGCAGGCCGTCCACCTCGGCTTCCAGGTGCTTGCGCACGAACGTCGCGGCGCCCTTGACGGTTTCGTAGTCGTTGGCGGTCAGTTCGAGCCTGACATCCTTGCCGACCGGCGGACCGCCGTCGATCTGTCGGATCTCGACGATGATGCCGGCGATCGGCGCGGTGCGCTCGCGGATCTCGGCGAAGATGTCCTCGGCCTTGCGCCGGCAGCAGTAATCCGACAGCTCGATCATCATGTCGCCGATGACGTCGTTGGGCTTGTCCTGCACCCCGGCGGGATTGACCCCGCCCGGGCCGGACTGGCCGATCGTCGTGAACAGGGCGTCTATGCCGGAGACTTCCAGGATCTGCTGCTCGACTTCGTCGACCAGGTCACGCTGTTCCGCGGCCGAAAGATTGCCGCGTCCGCGCACCAGAACGACCACCTGCTGCGGTTCCTCGTCGACGAAGAACTGCACCCCGGCATTGTGCTGGCCATAGTAGCTGAACACCATGATCGCGACGCCGATGGTGCCGACGATCACCGCGACATGGCCGAGCGGACGGCTGGCGACCGCCTTGAGAAAACGGACGTAGACGCCGGTGAAGCCGCGGATATCGGAATAGTCGACATCGCTGTCGCCGGCGAGCATGCGCGCTTGATCGAGATCCTCCGGGCGCGCCGACGTCTTGCCGAAGAGGCCGCCGAGAACCGGCAGGAAGATCATCGCGGTCAACAGCGCTGCCGACAGGATGATGACCACCATGATCGGCAGATAGGCCATGAATTCACCCGCCACTCCCGGCCACAGCAGCATCGGCAGGAAAGCGGCGAGGGTTGTGGCGGTGGACGAGAAGATCGGCCAGAACATGCGCTGCGCCGCGCGCGTATAGGCCTCCTTGCGGGGCAGGCCTTCGGCCATCTTTCGGTCGGCATATTCGACGATGACGATGGCGCCGTCGACCAGCATGCCGACGGTCAGCACGAGGCCGAACATGACCATCATGTTCACCGTCATGCCGATCAGGCCGACGATCAGGAAGCCGATCAGGAACGACGTCGGGATCGCGAGCCCGATCAGGATCGCCGAGCGCATGCCGAGCGCCGCCACCACCACGATCATCACCAGCGCGATGGCTGTGAGGATCGAGGACTGCAGCGAGTTCTGCACCTCGGCGATGAATTCGGACTGGTCGAGCGTGAAGCCGATCTTGATCGTGCCGGGCCAGTCGGCCGTCGCCTCGGAGACGATGCGACGGACCTCGGCGTTGTTGTCGATGATGTTGGTGCCGGTCCGCTTGATCACCTGGATGGCGATTGCCGGTGCGCCGTTGAAGCGGCTGAAGGCGGTCGCGTCCTGGAAGGTGCGGCGGATCTCGGCGATGTCGGACAGCGTCACCACCGCGTCGCCGTCGACCTTGATCGGCAGGCCGAACACGTCCTGGCCGGTCTCGAAAAGCCCGGGCACCTTGACGTTGAACTTGCCCGACCCCCGGTCGAGGAAGCCGGCCGGGATGAGCTGGTTGTTGGCGGACACCGCACGGATGAGCTGTTCCTGGGTGACGCCGTAGGATTCCAGCCGGGTGGCGTCGATCACGACCTCGAGCAGTTCGTCGCGATGGCCGACGAGCTTCGCCTCCAGGACAGTCGGGATGCCCTCTATCTCGTCCTGCAGGCGTCGGGCGTGCTGGAGGAGGGTGCGTTCCGGCACGTCGCCGGACAGCGTCACCACGACGGTCGGCAGGAGCGACAGATTGGTCTCGGCGACCTGCGGCTCGTCGGCTTCGGCCGGCAGATCCGCCTTGGCCTGGTCCACCTTCGCGCGCACGTCGGCGAGGGCCGCGTCCTTGTCGAAATCGATGTCGAATTCGAGCAGGATCGCGCCGTAGCCTTCGCTGGCGATGCCGGTGATCTCCTTGATCCCGTCGAGGCCGCGCAGGCGTGTTTCCAGCGGGCGGACCAGCAGTCGCTCGGCGTCCTCGGGCGAAATGCCCTGCTGCGTCACCGAGACGTAGAAGACCGGAACATCGACGTCGGGATTGGCTTCCTTGGGAAGGCTGGCATAGGCGATCATGCCGGCGATCACCATCGCGACCAGTAGCGTCAGGACCGTCCGTGTGTGCCCGAGGATGGCGGCGAGGGCTTGCATCATTGGGCCGCGTTCCCCGTCTGGGCTTTACTTGACGCCGTTTCGAACACCGGCTCCACGCGTTCGCCCGGCTTGACGTAGTCCTGGCCGACGGTGATGACCGTGACGGTGTCCGGCAGACCCGCGACCCACACCGTCCCGTCCTCGTTGCCGAGGATCCGGACCGGCATGAAGGCGACCCGGTTGTCGTCGGTCAGGGTGCGCACGCCGATGACGCCGTCGTCGTCGAGGGTCAGGATCGCGGGCGAAAACCGATGCGCCTTGGTCGTTTCGAGCGGAATGGCGATCTCGGCGGTAACGCCGTCGCGCAGCCGGCCGTCGGGATTGGAAACCGACAGCTCTATGCGGAACGTCCGGGTCGCTTCGTCGGCAGATGTCGCCACGAACCGGAGCTTGCCCTCCGCCGTGTCGCCGGTGACGAGCCGCGCCGCGCCCGCCATGCCGGGGGCGATACGGCCCACATCGCGCTCCGAAACCTGGGCGACGACCAGCATCGGGTCGGCGGCGACGATTTCGGCGCAGGGGTCGCCAACGTTGAGAAGTGTGCCGATCTTTGCGGGCAGGTCATCGACGACGCCGTCGAACGAAGCCTTGATTTTCGTGCGCTCGAGGTCGAGCCGCGCTTCCGACAACACCGCCTTGGCCGCGTGCATGGCGGCCTTCGCGGCGCGCACCCGCGTCTCGGCGGCATATCCCTTCTCGTTGAGCTTGCTGGCCGCGTCGTAATCGAGCTCCGCCTGGGCGAGGCCGGCCTCGGCACGCAGGATGTTGGCGGTGCGGCTGCCGGCCTCGAGCTTGCAGATCACGTCGCCGGTCGCGACCCGCTGGCCCTTGCTGACCGGAATCTGCTCGACGAGGCCCGGCGTCTGCGCCCGAAGCATCACGCGCTCGGCCGCCTCGGTGCGGCCGCGAACCTTCAGCTCTGCCGTGCGGTCCACCGAGGTGAGGGTGCCGACGCGGACGCGGAACGGCTTGGTTGCGTCGCCGGCAGCGTCCGATTGTGCCGAAAGGTTGCCGTCCTGCGTATTCGGGGCGGTGACGGCGCTTTCGCCCTGGCCGCCGACGATGACCTGGCCGGAAGCCAGCCAGCCGGCGATCGCCACGGTGATCACGATGGCCCAGATGTATGATTTTCGCATGGGATTGCTCTCCGGCGCCTATTCGGCGGCTTCGGTCGCTTCGGCGGTTTCGGTGGCGATCTCGGCACCCGCACTGGCGATCAGGGCCTCGCGGTTCTTGATCAGATGGTCGCGGCTGGCCTGGTAGACCGCCAGGCCGTAGCCGATCGTCCAGCGCATGCCCGGATCGTCGCACTGCGCCTCGAGTGAGCGTATCGTCTCGAGCATGCGGTCGAGTTGGGTGACCCGCTCGTCGACCAACCGCGCCATGTGGGCGGGCTCGATATAGGCGGAGCATGTGGACGCCAGCAGGAACTGCGACTTGAAGATGTCCGGCTCGACGGACTGGTGCAGCGCATCGATGAAGGCGGCGCGCCCGGCCGGCGTGATCGAGTAGACCTTGCGCGCGGGCTTGCCGGGCTGAACCTCGTCGCGGCATTCGACGAGCCCTTCCTCGGTCAGCCGGGTCAGCGCGGGATAGATAGCGCCGAAGCTGGTGTCGACGAAGTAGCTGAAATCGCCTTCGATCGATTGCTTGCGGATTTCGTAGCCGGTCGCCTCGCCGAAATTGAGAATCGCGAGGCAAAGGGTGCGGGCGTTCATTCTGTCATACCCTCCTGGGAAGGTCCGTCGTGTATCGGTCGAGCATATGCTTTTCGAGCATATAACTCAGCGATATATAATCACATGGAAAGGAGGTCAACGTTGTCCCCGGGGGGGAAGGGGGCCGCGGTTCGGTCGGCGCACCGGGGTGCGACCAGTCGACACCTTTCCTTCGTCGGCGCAAGACCCAATTATCGGGCATACACGCAAACGAGGATCGCAATGGCCCGGATCAATCTCCTGCCATCGCCAAACGGCAAGTCGCGGCGGGGCCCGCCCTCGCTACTGCGGTTTCTGGCGCTTCATCTCGCGATCGGGGCGTCCGTCGCGGTTCTGGTCGTCACGGCGCTGATCCTGACCGACGCCCATGCGCTCGGTCGCCTGATTATGGAAGACCGCGATCCGATCGTCGCCATCGCCATGCTGATGATCGGCTTCGTCATCACGATCGGCAGCGCCGCGATGGGGGCGGCGATCATGGGGCTGCCCTATGACCAGGGCGACCGCCCCAAGGGGCGCAAGGTCGCGGTCCGTGTCACCGACGAGCCGGTGCTTGCCAAGGCGGGTGCGGCCGTTCGGCGCTGAGCCTCGAACGGAAAGGAAAAAGGCGCCGCGGTAGCCCGCGGCGCCTTTCGCATTTCGATACCCAGTCGCGTCTTACTGGGAGTATTGCTCCAGATAGGCGATGACGTCCTCGATCTCGTCTTCCTTCTTGAGGCCGGCGAACGCCATCTTGTTCTTGGGAATGAAGTCCCTCGGCTTGGAGAGGTATTCTTCCAGCGTGTCATCGTTCCAGACGAGTCCACCGGCGCCGGCTTCGACCATCGCGTCCGAATACTTGAAATCCGCGCCGGTGCCGGCGGTGCGGCCGATGACGCCATTCAGCTCGGGGCCGACCTTGTTCTTCGCGCCTTCACCGATTTCGTGGCACGCACGGCACTTCTTGAAGACTTTCTCGCCCTTCTCCGCATCGCCGTCGGCATGAGCCGGCAGGGCAAGTACGGCGGCGGCGGCGGCGGCGAGAACGATACGCCTGATCATTAGGAACTCCTTGTTCGTGTCCGGGGGATCGTTGTCGGATTGTCGAATATCTGATGCCGACTGCTTACGATTATCTCGGGCGCCATCTATACGACTGCGTGATCAAGGGGAAATACGACAAATCGGCGCACGCGCTCTGGTCAGTCGTCTGTTTCCTCGGTCGCTGGAACGGCGCAATAGATATCGTACAGCACCGAGATTACCCGTTTCACGTCCTCGCTCGCAAGGCTGTAGTAGATGGCCTTACCCTCGCGTCGCGTTTCGACCAGCCCGTCGATTCTGAGCCGCGATAGCTGCTGCGACACGGTCGGCTGGCGCAGTGCCAGCATCGATTCCAGTTCGGTTACGGTCTTCTCGCCGCCTGAAAGGATGCACAGGATCAGCAGCCGACTTTCGTGCGACAGCGACTTCAGCAGGCTGCTTGCCTGCCTGGCGCTGGCGAACATCTTGTCCAGCGCATCGGATTGCGGATCGGAAGCGGTCGCGGGGAGGGCCATGGCGGCTTTCGAGCTGTTGTGAACCGAAAATTACACGCCGGCTTGATAAGGTGTGGCCGCTGCCGTGGTCAAGGACGGGCGGTTTTCGTCCGGTTCGATACGTGCGATCAACGCGTCGAGCTGGGTCCAGAATATGTCCCTGCCGGGATACCCCATGATCCGCCCGACTTCGCGGTTGTCGTCGACAAGGACGAAGGTCGGCGTGTAGCGGACGCGGCTCTTCAGCTCCAGATCGTCGGGCAGCGGGTCGCGACGCAGGTCAAAGCGCCTCAGCGGCGCGATCTGCCCGTGCGAGCTTTCGGCGTAGTCGGGGGCGACCTCCGCATCCCAACGCGCGCACCACACGCAGCCATCATCCTCGAACATCAGAAGCTCGGCCGAGATTGCCGGCGCGGCGATCACGAGTCCGAGAGCGAATGTGACGATCCGTAGCAACATAGGTCATTGAGACGGCGTGCCGCCCTCCGGTATTCGGAAGTGCCACGGTATATAGCATCCCGGCAACGGGTTGCGAGTGTTCGTGGACTCACATCGGGAGCAGGTTAATGGGGCTGGACATCACCATCTGGGGCGCCTTCGTCGCCGGGCTGCTGTCCTTCGTTTCCCCGTGTGTGCTGCCGCTGGTGCCGCCGTATCTGTGTTTCCTGGCCGGCGTCACCCTGGATGAGCTGACCGCGGACGATCGGACCCAGGTGCCGCGCCTCAAGGTTTTCCTGTCCTCGCTGGCCTTTGTTCTCGGCTTCACCACGGTCTTCGTCGTGCTCGGGGCCAGCGCCTCGGTTATCGGCCGCGTGGTGATGAGCTATCTGGATATCTTCGGCTACATCGCCGGCGCCATCATCATCGTGATGGGCCTGCATTTCCTCGGCGTCTTCCGCATCGGGCTGCTCTACCAGGAGGCGCGGATCCACGTGGAGCGCCGTCCCGCCGGGCTTATTGGTGCATTCCTTGTCGGTATCGCCTTCGCCTTCGGCTGGACGCCATGTGTCGGGCCGGTACTGGCAGCGATCCTGTTCGTGGCCGGAACCGAGGATACGGTGGCGGATGGCGCGATGTTGCTTGCCGTCTATTCACTCGGCATCGGCCTGCCGTTCCTGCTCGCGTCGCTGTTCGCCGGCCCGTTCATGGCACTGATGCGCCGCTTCCGCTCGCAGATGGGCAAGGTCGAAAAGGCGATGGGCGCGCTGCTGGTGCTGACCGGCATCATGTTCCTCACGGGCCAGATGGCGGCGTTGTCCTACTGGCTTCTCGAGACCTTCCCGGCCCTTGCCAGCGTCGGCTGATATCGGCGATGTCCCGAAGCCCTACTGCTTCAGGCTCCCGATGTAGCCGACGAGGTCCTGCACCTCGATATTCGTCAGCGACATGTTGGGCATCGGCGGGTGCGGCATGCGCATGAAGCTTGCCAGCCGCTCGTCGGTTACGTCGGGATCGTCGGCCAGAGCGGGAAACGACGGCGGGCCGGCCGGCACCGGAGTCGTCTGCTCGCGGTCGATGACGTGGCAGTTGACGCACCAGGTTTCCGCCAGGGCCCGGCCGTGGTCGACATCGACCGGCTGGGCCGTCGCGGGGAGGGCCGTGAGCCCGATCAGGGCGGGCAGGAGGATCGTGAGAGGCTTCATGGATCTCCATTCGCTGCCGGGCAGCGGTTGTCGCGTTGTTGACGAAGGCCGATCATGGACCAGCAAGGGCGCGAGTTAAACCGCTCCTGATGCCGTGCGGTTATGCGTTTCGGTTCGTTTGACCATTACGCGTCCTGTCTTGCTTCTATCTTCGCGGGTTCCGGCGCATCCTTGGCCTCGCCCGTTGCGTTGGTCGAATCGGTTGCGTTCGCCTTGGCGGCCTTCGCCGCCATGCGCCACAGTTTCCATCGGGCATAGCGCTGGCGCAGGCCTTCCTCGATCTCGTCGATATTCCAGAACATTGGCAGGCGCCGACGCGTCGGTTCGACCGGCGCCAGGCTGAGGCCCACCGTCTCGATGTCATCGTCATCGCCGATGTCGCGCACGATCAGCTCGATCGGCCCGAGCACGATGCGGTCGCCGCGTCGCGGATCGCTGCCGAATTCTCGTGTCAGAAAATCCGCGAGCGTCGTGTCGCCGGGGTCTTCCGGCAGCGTGACCCCGTATTCGTGGGCGATGTCGGCCATGCTTGCCTTACCGTCGAGGGCGAAGTCGCCGAAATAGACCCGGTCGGTTTCATCGAGCGCGACGGCGCTGGCGAACAGGCGGTCGAGCAGTCGGATGTAGCGCGGCGCGGTGAAGATGTAGACGTAGTCGCCGACGCGCGGGGGACCGGCCTCGAGGGGCTTCATCGACCGTCCCTCGCGCACGATCAGGGAAGGGCGGGCCCAGCGGGGAATGCGTTCGCCGGTTGCCACCGGGCTGTCCTCGACGATGTGGTAGGCGACGAGCTCGTGCGTCGCCCGGCCGGGCAGTTCCAGCTCCACCTTCTCGACCGGTCCGATATCCGGCGGGACGACGAGGCCGAGCTTCTTCGCGACCGGCCGGATCGTCCAGCCCTGCAGCATCATGGATGTCAGAACGACGATGAAGGCGATGTTGAAGAACGCCTGGCCGGCGGGAATCGCCGCCATCATCGGCAGGATAGCCAGCAGGATGGACACCGCGCCGCGCAGGCCGACCCATGAGATGAACGCCGTCTCCTCGCGGGTGAACCGGTAGGGCAACAGGCAGAGCCAGACGGCCAGGGGGCGGGCGACCAGCATCAGGAACAGGGCCACGACGATGCCCTGAACCCAGATCTTGCCGAATTCGGACGGCGTTGCCAGAAGACCGAGGATCAGGAACATGCCGATCTGGGAAAGCCAGGTCAGCCCGTCCTGGAACCGGCGCAGGAGCGGCATGCCCTGACGACCGAGATTGCCGGTCATCATGCCGGCGAGATAGACCGTCAGGAAGCCGCTGCCGCCCGACAGGCTGACCAGCGCGAACATGAGCAGCGCCATACCGAGCACGATGGCCGGATAGAGGCCGGGCTCGAGCCTGAGACGGTTTATGGTGGTCGCGATGAGCCAGCCGCCCCCGATACCGGCGACGGCACCGAATCCGATCTGCCTCACGAAGGCTTCCAGGAACGCGGCCAACGGCGCGCCGACCTCCGGCCCGGCGACGATCATGTCGACCAGCGTCGCCGTCAGGAACACCGCCATCGGGTCGTTGGAGCCGGATTCCACCTCCAGCGTCGCGCGCACCCGTTCGCGGATCTTGATGCCGCCGACACGCAGCAGGAAGAAGACGGCGGCGGCGTCCGTCGAGCTGACGATGGCGCCGAGCAGCAACGAGGCGCGCCACGACAGGCCGCCCAGAACGTGGACCACCACGCCGACCAGCGCCGTGGTGAGCAGCACGCCGACGGTGGCCAGCGTCAGCGATGGCCACAGGGCGCGGCTCGCCGTCTCGAAACGGGTATTGAACCCCGAATCGAACAGGATCACCGCCAGCGCGACCGACCCGATAAAATAGGCGACCGGAGCGTTGTCGAAGGACAGCCCGAGCCCGTCCACCCCGACCAGCAGCCCGATACCGAGGAACAGCAGCAGCAACGGCGCGCCGATGCGGAACGCAATCAGGCTGGTCAGGACGGCCAGCACCAAAAGCGCGGAGCTGATCAGGATGAAAAGGAGCGGAAGGTCCAGCATGCGGCCAGTATGTCATCAAATAAGGTGAAAAAGTTCCATATTTGCGGTGAAATCGAGCCATCGCGTCTTATTCTTGGCGGCGGATGCCACTAAATTAGCGGGCCCGGCCCGAGGGTTTCGAGGCGGACCGGCCAGAGAGGGAGTGAGCTATGAACGAGACGACGGGCCAGTCGGCGTCGTTGACGCCCATGCAGTATCTCGATCGCGCGATGGGAGCCCTTCGCGATATCGGTCTGGTACCGAAGGAGGGCGAGGAAGCGCCGATCGTCGCGCTGCTGAACAAGATCTCCGATCTTGCGCCGGAGAAGACCGTGATCATCGCCCGGACCCTGCAGCAGGCCTCGTTCTTCAACGAAGTGGTGCGCGAGCAGATCGCCGCGATGAACATCGGCGAGCGCTACGACGACATCACCCAGTCGTTCGATTCCATCCGCGACGATGCAAAGGGGATGGTAGATCAGCTCGCCGACGGAACGATCAGTTCCTGGGAGCGGGTGCAGAACGTCTGGATGAAGGTCAGCCGGGGCGATATTGCCGACCGGTTCGAGGACATCAGGAAGACCTATCTGGACGTCGCCCGCGACACCAAGGACCAGATCGAGCGCGAGCACATCATCCAGGAAGCCTACAGCGATTTCCGCGGCGCCCTGAAGAACGCCGAGGTGCTGGCGCTGGAGGTTCTGAAGGCTGCCGAGGAAAAGCTCGATGCGGCCAGGAAGATACTGGAGGACGCCTCGGCCAAGGTCGCGGCGGCGGCCGACGTGGAGCCCGCCGAACGCGCGCGCCTCGAACTCGACCGCGACGAGAAGATGCGGGCGATGCAGGACGAGGACAAGCGCTACCAGGTCGCCAAGGACCTCTCCGACAACCTGACCATCGGCTACAACACCTCGGAAGTGGTGATGGCCCGCCTGATGCAGACGACCAATGCGAAGGAGCGGGTCTATCAGCAGGCGATCAGCTTCTTCTCCACCAACGAGACGGTGCTGACCGCGCTGAAGGCCTCGTTCACCGGCCTGTTCGGCCTCAACGAGTCGACCAAGACGCTCGATGCGATGAAGGAGGGCGTGTCCAAGAGCCTGGAAACGCTTGGCGAGATCGGCAATCAGGTGCAGGAAGCCGCGCTGAAGGCAGGCTACGGTCCGACGGTGCGTGCCGACGCGGTGAAGAGCCTTGTCGATTCGGTGATCGGCTTCCAGGAGCGGTCCACCGAGATCATCACGGAAATGCGCAAGCTCGCCACGCAGAACTCCGAGGAGATTCGCGATGCGGTTGAGGACGGCAAGCGCCGGCTCGCCAAGCTCGCGGCCGAGGGAAACGCACTGGCGTGACGAACCGAACCCGGTTTGAGGTAAGTTGAAGGCCTCGGCGGACCGGACTGGGCGCAATGGCTGATCCTGCACCGAAACAGAAGCGACCGCTCGAAGAGGTCATGCTCGCGATGGACGTGGTCGACACGTTGCGCCATCGCGAGAACCTCGTCGCGCGCGAGCTGAACGAGGAGGAGCGCGACCGTCAGCTCATCGCGCGGCTGCGCGAGATCTATGCCTCGCAAGGCATCGAGGTAACGGACGCTATCCTGGCCGAGGGCGTCGAGGCGCTGAAGGAGCAGCGCTTCGTCTACACGCCGCCCGAGCCGAGCTTTTCCGTTTCCCTGGCAAGGCTCTACGTGCGCCGCCACGCCTGGGGCAAGGCGGCGCTCGGCATCGTCGCCGCGGTCGCGATCGCCTGGGGCGCTTGGCATTTCCTCGTGACCGTTCCCGCCGAGCAGCGTGCCGAAGCGCGGCAGATCGAACTGACGCAGACGTTGCCGAAGCGGCTCGAGACATTGTCCGCCGCGATCGAATCCGGATCGCAGGCGCCCGAAGCCAGCCGGATGGCCCAATCGATCAGGGCCGACGGCGACAGGGCCCTCGCCGAGAACGATCTCGACGGCGCCCGGTCCGCCGTCGCCCAGCTTGAGGATCTGCGCGGTCGGCTCGATCAGGAATACGTCCTGCGGATCGTCTCCCGCCCCGGTGCGACCTCAGGCCTGTGGCGCATCCCGGAAGCCAATCCGGATGCTCGCAACTACTACCTGATCGTGGAGGCGCTGAACCGCAGAGCACAGCCGGTGACGGTTTCCGTCACCAACGAGGAAACCGGAAAGGCCGAAACCGTGACGCAATGGGCCGTGCGCGTGCCCGAGACCACCTTCAACAGCGTGCGCCGGGACAAGGAAGACGACGGCATCATCCAGGAAGACATTCTCGGCGCCAAGCGCCGGGGCACCCTCGAACCCGATTACGCCATGCCGGTCAGCGGCGGCGCGATCACCGACTGGTAGGCGGGGAGCGGGATGTCGAAGGGCCGCAAGACGCTTGAGCGTATCGATCGTGAAATCGCCGGATTGCGCCGCGAGGAGCAGAAACTCGCCGGCGAGATTTCCCGGATGGCCGAGCGGATCGCAGCGCTGCGAGAAAAGGAAATAGCTGCCTTCCGCGAGTTGGCGGCCTTCCGACTCGGTCAGGACGGTGACGCCGCGCTCGGCGGCCGGCTCGACCGTGCGCAGGCCGAGATCAGGCGTCTCAGGGCGGCTCGGGATACCGCGCTGGCCAACCTCGCCCAGGAGATAGAGGTGGCCACCGCGGAGATCGAGGCTCTGGAAGCCGACCGCGACCGCCTCTCCCGCAGCATCACCGACCTGCGCGCGCAGATCGACGCGAAGGACGCGGAACTCCTCGAAACGCTGAAGGACGACGCGAACTACCTGGAGCGCATCGCCGCCGTCGAAACCGCCGAAAAGGTTGCCGTCGAGGCGGAGCGCAAGGCGGAACTCGCCAAGGACGACCGTATCGAGAAGGGGGCGCCCTACGAAGCCGACGCGCTGTTCATGTATCTGTGGAAGCGCGGCTATGGCACCTCGGACTATAGCGGCCGGGGGCTGACCCGCATGCTCGATGCCTGGGTCGCGCGGCTCGTGCGCTATCACGGTGCCCGGCCGAACTATCACATGCTGCTGGAACTTCCCGAGCGCCTCGGCGAGCATGCGGTGCGATCGCGCGAGGCGGCCGAGGACAAAGCCGGGCGTCTCGTCGCATTCGAGAGGGAAAGGCGGGGCGAGGCCGGCGTTCTTGCGCTTGACGAGACCGTCGATGCCGACGAGGCGGAGCTTGCCAAGGTAGCCGACCGGCTGAACGAGTTGATAGCCGCGCGCACGGCGCTCCAGACCAAGAGCGCGGCCGTCAATCGCGGCGAGGACGAGGCGTCGCGGTCCGCGATCGACGCGATCGTCGGTGCCCTGCAGGACACGAGCCTGAAGCAGCTCCACCGCGCCGCGCTGTTGACGCCCGATCCCACCGACGAGCGGCTTGTCGAGACGATCGACGATCTGCGCGACGACATCGAGGATCTGGAGCACGATCTCGACCGCCGCCGCAAGGTCGAGCGCGATCTCGAGAACAAGCTCGGCGAGTTGCAGGAGGTCCGCGGCCGTTTCGTCGGCGAACGCTACGACGACGACCGCTGGGAATTCGACGACGACATGGTCGAGGATTTCCTGAAGGAGCTTCTGCGCGGCGTCATTTCCGGGGCGGCCGTATGGGCGGAAATGCGTCGGCGCGGCAAGTATTCCGACGGCCCGTCTCGTCCCGGCCCCTGGGGGCATGCCCCCGGCGGGGGCTCGATCTTCAAGCCGCGCCGGTCGGGCTCGTCGGGCGGTTTCGGCCGCGGCGGCTTCGGTCGCGGCGGTTTCCGCACCGGTGGCGGTTTCGGCGGTCGCGGCGGCTTCCGCACGGGCGGGAAGTTCTAGGTTTCCCGGAGATAGATTACCGCAATGCCCGAGTGGCCCGCGCCGCAGGCGCTGGATTCAGGCCTTGCCGACCCGCTTCGAGACCACGTGTCGCCACAGGAACGGCATCAACCCGATCGACAGCGCGATGCGCGCAATATGGTGGCTCGTGATGAAGGCGACGCCGATATTGAGCGACAGAGCGATCAGGCTCATCTCGGTGACGCCGCCCGGCGCATAGGCGAGGATCAGGGCGGCGAGCGGCTCGTCGACGAACTGCGACAGGGAGAAGGCCGCGGCGACCGTCATCGAGAACATGATCATGGTCGCGAAGATCGCCGCGACCATCAGCTTGCCGGCGGCCTTGATGGAGACGCCTGCGAAGCGCGCGCCGAGCGCGGAGCCGACGACGATCTGGGCGAATATGATCAGCCAGACGGGCGGGCTCGCCACGGTGATCTCGGTGGCGTGCAGGATGGCGCTGAGCGCCAGGGGGCCCGAGATCTGTGCGCCGGGCAGGCGGATGAGCCTGCCGCCGAAATAACCGATCACGGCGCAGCCGCCCAGCAACACCAGGTCGCGCAGTTCCATCGTTGCGCTCCCGCCCGGTACAAGGCTCGCCGGTCCGGTCGGCGAATAGATGTGCCGCATCAGGAAGGGCAGGGCGATCACGGAGATCAGGATACGGGAAAAATGGATGAGCGAGATCGTCCGCGCGTCGCCGCCCTGGCCTTCGCCGATGATCGCCATGTCGATCAGGCCGCCGGGGATCGAGGCGAAATAGGAGGTTGCCGGATCGAACCGGTAGACGCGCCGATAGAACTGATAGACGAGCCCGGACGTCACCACGATGTAGACGACCAGGGCGGACAGCGTGATCCACCATTCCCGCATCCCGGCGACGACGGCCGGCGTGAAGCCCGAGCCGAGCATGACACCGATGATCGGCACCATAGTGGTGCGGAGCCACATGGGCACGTGCACGCCGTGGCCGTTGAGCTGGATCCCGGCGATGCCGATCAGGCCGACGACGAGCATCGGTCCCATCATCCACGGTAGGGGCAGCCCGGCTTCGAACGCCGTCCAGCCTGCCGTCGCGCCGACGGCGACGGTGGCGAGCGTTTTCACGGAAACGATCAGATGCCCGGTGGCGGCCATGAAGCGGGCGTTCGACAGACGGTGGGAGCCATGGAGACGGTTTAGACGTCGGGAGTGCCTGCGACAATCTTGCCGTGCCGCAAGGCAGTCATGCGAAAAGGATAGGCGGCCGGGGCGCCGGCGCTTCAGTCGACCCGCAATTTGTCGTCCATGCCGACCTGCGGCGTTTCTTCCTCCGCCGCTTCCCCGGCCGGCACCTTTCCCCTGATCGGCGGGAAATCGGCCGCGGTGATCGTCTCCCTTTCGAGCAGCAGCCGGGCGCCGGCATCGAGGTCGCCGCGCCGCTCGGTCAGGATCCGGATCGCCTCCTGGAACGCAGTGTCGACGCGCGTCTTGACCGCGACATCGATCTCGCGGGCGGTTTCTTCCGAGTATTCGCGCGTCTGGAAGGCGCCGTAGGCTTCGCCGAGGAAGGCCTGGCGTTCCTCTTCATAGACGACCTGTCCGATTTCGCCGGCCATGCCGAAGCGGGTGACCATGCGCCGGGCGATATCGGTCACCTTGGCGAGGTCGTCGGCGGCCCCCGTGGAGATCTCGTCGAAGACGATGTGCTCGGCGGCGCGCCCGCCCATCAGCACCGTCATGCGGTTCTCCAGGTCCGCCGTCGATTGCAGGAATCGGTCCTCGGTCGGCCGCTGGATGGTGTAGCCGAGGGCGCCGACGCCGCGCGGGATGAT
The DNA here is from genome assembly GCF_025397915.1 of Microbaculum marinisediminis. Classification (NCBI taxonomy): domain Bacteria; kingdom Pseudomonadati; phylum Pseudomonadota; class Alphaproteobacteria; order Hyphomicrobiales; family Tepidamorphaceae; genus Microbaculum; species Microbaculum marinisediminis. The sequence goes on along the minus strand of NZ_JALIDZ010000002.1, from coordinate 113,357 downwards.
CGAGACCTTGTGCACCGGGTCCATGCCGGGCAGCGTGGCGGCGACGAGGGCATGGCCCATCTCGTGATGGGCGACGACGCGCCGCTCATGCTCGTTGAGCACGCGGCTTTTTTTCTCCAGCCCGGCGATGATGCGCTCGATGGCGTTGGTGAAGTCGGCCATCGTCACCTGGTCGCCGCCGCGGCGGGTGGCCAGAAGGGCCGCCTCGTTGACCAGATTGGCGAGATCGGCGCCGGTGAAGCCCGGCGTAAGCGCCGCGATCTGGTCGAGCGAGACATCCTCGGCGAGGACCTTCACCTTCCTGATGTGCACCTGAAGGATCGCCAGCCGGCCGGGCCTGTCGGGCCTGTCGACCAGTACCTGCCGGTCGAAGCGGCCGGCGCGTAGAAGCGCCGGGTCGAGGATTTCCGGCCGGTTGGTCGCCGAGAGCAGCACGATGCCTTCCGACGGATCGAAACCGTCGAGCTCGGCCAGAAGCTGGTTCAGGGTCTGCTCCTTCTCGTCGTGCCCGCCGAGGGCGCCGCCGGCGCTACGCGCGCGGCCCAGTGCGTCGAGTTCGTCGATGAAGATGATGCAGGGCTTGGCCTTGCGTGCCTGCTCGAACAGGTCGCGGACCCGCGCGGCCCCGACGCCGACGAACATCTCGACGAATTCGGAACCGGAAATCGAAAAGAACGGAACACCGGCCTCGCCGGCCACCGCGCGGGCGAGCAGCGTCTTGCCGGTGCCGGGCGGGCCAACCAGCAGGATGCCCTTGGGAATGCGCGCGCCGAGCCGGCCGTAGGTCTGCGGATCGCGCAGGAAGGCGACGATCTCCTTCAGCTCGTCCTTGGCCTCGTCGACGCCGGCGACGTCCTTGAAGGTCACCTTAGTGTCGCGCTCGACATAGACCTTGGCCTTGGACTTGCCGACGGTCATCATTCCGCCGAAGCCTTGCTTGTCGGCAAAGCGGCGGATGAAGAAGGCCCACAGGCCGAACAGCAGCAGGACCGGCAGCACCCAGGACAGGAGGTTCGACAGGAACGTGTCCTCGACCCGTCCGTCGAATTTGACCTGATACTTCTCGAGCTGTTCGGCGACGGCCGGGTCGACCCGGTTGGTGATGAAATAGGTGCGACCGTCCTGCGGTTCGGCGAACTTGCCGAACAGTTGCTCCTTGCGGACCTCGACCTCCGCGATCTTGCGGTCCTTCAGGTACTGTTCGAATTCGGAATAAGGGATCGCCTCGACCGTCTTCCAGGTCGTGTACCAGCCCTGAAACAGGAGCAGGAGCGCGAGCGCGATAAGCGCGTACCAGAGATTGATCTGGTGCTTCTTTTCCAGCTGAGCCATGCCGCTGCCCGATCCCGGCCGATGGATCACACTGGTCTATTACAAGCTCGCCCGCCCGTCACCCCGCCCGTCACCTCGCGCGAGCCGTGACCGCCCGCTTCCGGTGGCTTTGGAGGGGCAATAGGCCTGGGCCGGAAGTCGAAGTGCGCGGCGTCTTCCTTAGGGGCAGGTATGGGGACTGCGGCCCGTGTTGAATCGGATTGTGAAGACGATGGCGGCGGCGAACCTCCGGAATCGATGCTTTAACGGCGCGGACTATCCGATTCATCCGACTCGCCTTTTCCGGATTGTCGCCATTGTCGGATTGAATCGGCTTCTCAGCAGCTTGAATCAATCTGTGAAGTGACTCTGTTGCCGGGCATGCCGTCCCTCGCATAGCCTCTTGTGGCCAGCAGGGGGGAGGGCAAGGCCCATGTCCGAACGAGCCGTAGCGCAAGCAGACCATACCGTCGACTACGATGCCCTGATCGATGTGATGCGCCGGCGCCGCAGCGTGCGCCGGTTCGAGAAAGGGCGGCAGATCGACCGGGACACGCTGATGCGGATCGCCGAGGCCGCCCGCTGGGCGCCGACCGGCGCCAATACCCAGTGCTTCGACGTGCTGATCGTCGACGATCCTGACATGCGGGACAAGGTGCTCGAAGTCTTCCTGCGCCAGTCGAACCGGCTGATCGCCCACGTGAAGGGCTTCCCGGCGGTCAAGAAGACCTATTTGGCCAACACGGTCGCCATCGTCGTCGTGCTCGGCGATCCACGCTGGAAGGCGTCGTTTCCGAATGCCACGGATTCGGACTGGGAAGACGAGTACCACGCCAACAACGAGAACATCCTGCTCGCCTCGATCGGCGCGGCGATCCAGAACGTCCAGCTCGCCGTCACCGCGTGTGGGCTGACGTCGGCCTGGCTGTCCGGCGGCGGCGAGGCGACGACCAATCGCGAGCTGTCCGACCTGCTCGGTTATCCCGACCCGCTCATTGCCTACGGAACGATCCCGATCGGCTATCCCGAGAAGGACGTTTCGCTGCGCTGGCGCAGGCCGGTCGAGCAGATCGTCCACTGGAACGGTTACGAGAAGGACAAGCTCCGGCCGCAGGAGCTGGTCGATTTCTATGTCGAGAAGCTGCGCCCGTTCGCCATGTATCGGGGTGTTGAGGAGATGCGCGACTGGGAGGACTTCGAGGAGAAGGCCGGCGAATGGGCGGATGCGCTTACCGGGCCGACAGTCGGTCCCCGTGGGAAGGATCGATAGCGGTGGCGCGTAGCGACGAGGACCTGTCCGGCTGGACGATCCGGCCGCGCCCCTCCCGCGAGCCGATGCGCGGCCGGCTCGTCCGGGTCGAGCCGTTCGACATCGGCACCCATGCCGCCGACCTGTTCGAGGCCTATCGGCGCGATACGGAGGGGGCGCTATGGGCCTATCTGCCCTACGGCCCCTTCGCCGACATCGACGCCTATCGCGAGCATGCCCGCACCGTGATGGCGGGCGACGATCCATACTTCCATTCGATCGTCGATCTGTCGACGGGCAAGGCCGTCGGCGTCGCCAGCCTGATGCGCATCGTTCCCGAGCATGGCGTGATCGAGGTCGGCCATATCTGCTATTCGCCGCTGCTCCAGCGCACCCCGGGCGCGACGGAGGCCATGTATCTCATGGCCAGCCGCGTCTTCGACGAACTCGGTTATCGGCGCTACGAATGGAAGTGCAACGATGCCAACGCGGCGTCGAAGCGCGCGGCCGAACGGCTCGGATTCAGTTTCGAAGGAATTTTCCGCAAGCACCTGGTGGTAAAGGAAAAAAACCGAGACACCGCCTGGTTCTCGATCACCGATGACGAATGGCCGCGCCTGCGCGAGGCATTCGAGACCTGGCTCGATCCGGCGAATTTCGACGACAAGGGGAACCAGCGCCGCAGCCTGCAGTCTCTGACCGCGATGGCGCTGGATGCCGCGAAGAGCGGCTAGGACCGCTCACGGATATCCTCGGCTTCGGCCTCCCACATGGCGCGGACCAGCTTCCAGATGCCCCACAGGTTGAAGGCGGCGATAAGCAGGCCGGCGACGAGGTCGGGCCAGCGCTGGGCGAAATCGGAAATGGCGAGTGCGGCGACGATCACGCCGAGATCGGCGACGAAATCCCAGCGCGTCTGCCGCCAGGTCCAGCGCACGTCGTCGTCGCCCACATCCATCACCCTGAGCCGCAGCGCGGTGATGACGTTCACCGCCAACGATATGGCCGCCACGGCGATCATCAGCCACGGATTGGGCAGTCGGCCGACGCCGAACCGGGTGAAGCCGATCCAGACGATCCAGAGGAAGGCGAATGCCGTCAGGGCGGCGACGATGACGGCGGCGAGTCGGTAAAGGCGCCGGTCGCGGCCTGCGAGCACCAGCGCTGAGCCGGCGCTCAGGCCGTCGCGCAGGGAATCGATGGCGATCGCCATGACGGCGACGGAACCGATGAGCAGGGCGACGAGCGCCTCGAAGCCGGCCAGGACGAGGCTGGAGATCGCCGCGAACCGGAGCGCGCTGGCTTCCTCGACGGTGGCCGGCGCGAGGAAACCCTCGCCGCGGGCGCCGGGCGGTACCGGCTTTTGATCAAGGGGATCGATGTCAGGGATCACGATGTCGAGCTTCCTCGAACGAGCATAGGTGATGGTTGGCCTCGGCGGTTGCGCCGCGCGCGCGGACACAATAACGCTTCTGAGGTGCCGGCAGAAAGACCGGCGGCAGACGGAGGAAATGATGACTGGAAGGCTCAAAGGCAAGACCGCGTTCGTTACAGCCGCCGCGGCGGGTATCGGCAAGGCCACGGCGATGGCCTTCGCCGCCGAGGGCGCAGCGGTGATTGCCACCGATATCGACGAGGCCGGTCTTTCCGCGCTTTCGGACGGTGGGATAGCGCGAACCCTGCGCCTCGATGTGCGCGATACCGACGCGGTGACCGCCGCCGCCGAGTCGGTCGGTCCGGTCGACATCCTGTTCAACGCCGCCGGCTTCGTGCATCACGGCACCGTGCTCGACTGCTCGGAAGACGACTGGGACTTTTCCTTCGACCTCAACGTCAAGGCGATGCACCGCACGATCCGCGCGTTCCTGCCGGGCATGCTGGAAAAGGGCTCGGGCTCGATTGTCAATGTGGCCTCGGGGGCGGGCTCTGTGCGCGGTATTCCGAACCGTTACGTCTATGGCGCCAGCAAGGCTGCCGTGATCGGCCTGTCCAAGGCGGTCGCCGCGGATTTCATAAAGCGGGGCGTTCGCTGCAACGCGATCTGTCCCGGTACCATCCAGTCGCCGTCGCTGGACCAGCGCATCGCCACGCTGGCTGCGGAGACAGGTCAGGACGAGACGGCCGTGCGCCAGGCGTTCATCGATCGCCAGCCGATGGGGCGGCTCGGCACGGCCGAGGAGGTCGCCATGCTTGCGGTCTATCTTGCCTCCGACGAGTCGTCCTACACGACAGGCCAGATCCATCTCGTCGACGGTGGCTTCGCGCTCTAGGAGAACGGTCATGGATATCCTCATCACCGGTGGCGGCGGCATGATCGGCCGCAAGCTTGTCGAGAGACTCGCCCGCGACGGCACTTTGAACGGCCGGAAGATCGATCGCGTCACGTTGCAGGACGTGGTCGAGCCGGTGGGGCCCGCGGACGCGCCGTTCGCCGTCGAGACCCGCGTCACCGATTTGTCGGCTCCCGGCGAGGCGGACACGCTGCTCGAGAATACGCCGGACGTGATTTTCCATCTCGCCGCCGTGGTGTCCGGCGAGGCGGAGACCGACTTCGACAAGGGCTACCGGGTCAACCTGACCGGCGTCCTGAACCTGCTGGAGGCGGCGCGCCGCGCCGGAAACGTCCCGCGGATCGTCTTCGCCAGTTCGATTGCCGTCTACGGCGCGCCGTTCCCCGAGCCGATCCCGGACGATTTCTTCCATCAGCCGCTGACCTCGTATGGCACCCAGAAGGCGTGCGCCGAGCTGCTTCTGGCCGACTACACCCGCAAGAGCCTGGTCGACGGCATCGGTATCCGCCTGCCCACGGTCTGCATCCGGCCCGGCAAGCCCAACAAGGCGGCGTCGAGTTTCTTCTCCGGCATCCTGCGCGAGCCGCTTGCCGGCGTGGACGCGGTCTGTCCGGTGGACGAGACGGTGCGCCACTGGGTCGCCAGCCCCCGTGCGGCGACGCAGTTCCTTATCCACGCCGCCGGTCTCGACGGCGACAAGGTCGGCCCGCGGCGCAACCTGTCGATGCCGGGCCATTGCGTATCGATTCGCGAGATGCTCGATGCCCTGCGCCGCGTGGCCGGCGACAAGGTCGCGGACCGCGTGACGTTCGTGCCCGACGATTTCATTCGCGGGATCGTCGCCGGCTGGCCGCAGAATTTCGCGACGGATCGCGCGCTTTCGCTCGGGTTTGAGGCCGATCCCGACTTCGATTCGATCATCCGTTATCACATCGAGGACGAGCTCGGCGGCAAGGTCGCCGATTGATCTGGCGTGGGGGCGGCGTCTAGGTTCTCCGCCCTGACCATACGCAATCTCTACCGAACGCAATCTCTGGAGATATCAATGGCGACGATCCTGCAATTCGATTTCCCCTATCCCGGCCCCTGGGGCGCGGACGGCGCGAAGGCGCTCAAGGATTTGGCCGACAGTATCGCCGCCGAGCCCGGCCTGATCTGGAAGGCGTGGACGGAAAACGAGGCCGAAGGCATCGCCGGTGGCATCTACTATTTCAAGGACGAGCCGAGCGCGCTCGCCTACAAGGACATGCACGCCGCACGCCTCGCCTCCTTCGGCATCAAGGACATTCGGGCGAAGGTCTTCGACATCAACGAAGGCCTCTCGGAGATCACCCGGTTCAAGAACGCCTGAGTAGAAGGCCGCGCGAGACAAACGATGAGCTGGCCGGATCCCGGTATCATTCGCGCCCGGCACGGGGTGCCGGCGGGCTACCGGGTCCACGGCCACGCCATCGTCTCCGCCGATGATTTCATCGCGGGGGTCGACGGTCTGACGCCGCCTGCGCTACGCAACGAAGCCGACTGGCGCCGTTTCCAGGCCGCCCTCAACGAAGCGACCGTGACCGTTCTCGGCCGTCTCGGTCACGAGGCCAATCCGAACTACGCGCGCCGCCGGCGCCTGGTGCTGACGCGACGGATACAGACCCTGGAGATAGGGGAGGGCTGCTGGTGGTGGAATCCGGCCGGCATGCCCCTTGCCGAGGCGTTGCACGAGGTCGCGCCCGGCGGCGGCACGATCGCGGTGCCCGGCGGCCAGCCGGTCTTCGATTTCTTCCTGGCGGTCGGCTATGACGCCTTCGATCTGGCGCGCGCCGAAGACGTCGTCCTGGGCGAGGGGACCACAGTGTTTTCCGGTCTGGAGCCCGGCAGGACGGCGAACGACGTGTTGCGGGACGCCGGCCTCGTCGCCGATCCGGCCGAGGTCCTCGACCCCGCGGCAAACGTAACGCTGACGGTCTGGTGGAAGACCTGACGTCGCCGGGGCGCGGCCTTCTTCTAAGGCGGCCGGCTACACGCGTGGCCGGCTACTCGGATTGCGAAAGCACCAACGGGTCGCCGTTGGCCGAGATTCCCGTGAAGACCGACTTCGCCTCGTCGTAGTTCATCTTCGCCAGCACCCTGCCGCCGTCGTTCAGGAACACCAACTCGTGGGGCACGTCGATGCGCCACTTGGTGGCCTGGCCCAGCGCCGGATTGATCCCGCTGCATTCGGCGCCGCCATCGAGATGGCGGCCGCCTTCGACCTCCGCGTCGCCGAGTATGAGCTGGCAGGTCTCCCCTTCCGTACCGAGGGCCCACGGGCCTTCCGTCAGGTCCATCTGTCGGACATCGATTTCCGCGGCCGTGCCGGGCGTGGCGCAGAAAAGCGTTGCGAGCCCGAGGGCCGCGAGGGAGGCGAGCGTCTTTCGCATCAGGGTTTCCTTCAGTCCCGCAGGGGTGTTTCCACGACCGGCGTCAGCGGCTTTCCGGTCTCGAAGTAAGACTTGAGATTGTCCACGCACAGCTGACCCATCTGGTTGCGCGTGTGGACCGACGCCGAGCCCACATGCGGCAGAAGCACCACGTGTTCCATCTCGATCAGGTCTGCCGGCACGTGTGGTTCGTCCTCGAACACATCGAGTCCCGCCGAGAGGATCGTGCCGCTCTTCAGCGCCTCCACCAGGGCCTTTTCGTCGACCACGGAGCCGCGCCCGACATTGATCAGGATACCGTCCGGGCCGAGGGCGTCGAGGACCTCGGCGTTGATCATGTGATTGGTCGCGGTGCCGCCCGGTGCGACCGACAGCAGGATGTCGACGTCGCGCGCCATGTCCACCAGATTGGCGTAATAGCCATAGGGGACGTCCGCCTGCTCGCTGCGGCCGTGATAGACGACAGGCACCCTGAAGGCGTCGAGCCGGCGGGCGATCGCCTTGCCGATGCGGCCGAGACCGACGATGCCGATGCGACGGTCGCGCAGCGAAGCCTTGGTGAGCGGGAAGGGACCTTCCGTCTCCCAGCGCCCGGCGCGCAAATAACGTTCGGATTCGGACAGCTGGCGCACGGTCATCAGCAGCAGGCCGAGTGTCGTGTCGGCGACTTCCTCGGTCAGCACATCCGGTGTGTTGGTGACGTAGATGCCATGCGCGCCGGCCCATTTCGCGTCGACCGTGTCGTAGCCGACACCGAAATTCGAGACGATCTTGAGGTTGGGCAAGCGGCTCATCAGGGGGCCGTCGACGGGCGTGTGCGGGCCGACAGCGATCGCCTCGATCTTGTCGCTGATCTCGCCGATCATCGCGTCGGCGTCCTCGGCTTCCCACAGCCGATGCACTGTGTAAGCGGCGTCGAGCTGCTCCATCACCATCCGCATCATCGGGCCGGTCATCAGGAGATGGCGTTTCGTCATCGTATGTAGCCTTCTTGGTTGCGTACACGTCCGAAGAGGAGCCTAGCCGTTTGTCCGGTTCTAGGAAATTCGCCCCGAAAGGCAAAGTGTTTGTCGCCTATTGCGGGGCTTTGACGGCACGTTCGCGGAACAGCAGATAGAGGCCTGAAGCGACCACGATGCCCGCCCCCAACAGGTTGGCCGTCGTCGGTACATGGCCGAACACGGCGAAGCCGAACAGGGTCATCCAGATGATCTGCACGTAGACGAACGGCGAGAGGATGGCGGCGGGCGCATAGCGGTGCGCGGTAATCAGGAAGCCGTGTCCGACAAAGCCGAAGACTCCCGTGCCCGCCATCAGCGCAACGGAAAGCAGATCCTGCGGCCAGACCCACACGAACGGCATGGCCGGCAGAAAGGCCAGCGTGCCCACGAGCGAGGCGTAGAATTGCTGGGCCCTGTTCGAATCGGTCGCCGCCAGGATGCGGGTAACGATGGCATAGAGTGCGTAGCAGCAGCTCGCCGAGATCGAGTACAAGGCAGCCCAATGAAAACCGGCGGTGCCCGGTTGCGTCACGACGAGAACGCCGGCGAAACCGAACAGAACCGCGGCCCAACGGCGCGGGCCGATCCATTCGCCGAGTATCGGGCCGGCAATGATCGCCACGAGGAACGGCGAGGAGAAGAAGATCGAGACGGTCTCCGACAGCGCCAGATAGCGCAGCGCCATGAAATTGCCGAGCGTCGAGCCGAACAAGAGCAATCCGCGCACGATCATCAGGACCGGGCGCTTGGTACGCCACACCGAGGGCAGATTGCGTGGCCCGACGCCACCGACCGTCAGCAGGAGATGGCCGAGGAAACGAACGAAAACCACCTGAATCGCGGCGAATTCGGCGACCAGCAGCTTGGCGCAGGTATCAAGCGCGGAAAAGCAAAGCCCCGCAACAATCATCAGCAGGATGCCGCGCAGCCTCAGCGATTGCTCGTCGGCATCGGACAGGACCGTCACGGCGCGACCGGCCTGTTACGCGTCAAGGAAGGTGATGTCTGCAGGCGGGGCACTGGACCGGATCCACACATCGTTCGCGCGAAGCACTTTCCGCACTTTGCTATTCCGACATCGGATGCGCAAAGGTCAATCGGTTTCGCGGTATGGTTGGGGCGCGAACAATGCATACGTCGTGGGCGGGGCGAGCGCGTTTCCGATCGGCAACCAACAACTGCTTGTGGGATGGCTGCGGAAAGGCATAGAACGCCCCCAGTGGAGCATTGTTGGGGACGAACCATGGCACAGGCCTCGTCGGGCACCCGGGGGCGACGCAAATCGGATGCCGCCGCGAAAGACGCCGCGGCTGAGGATCGGTCGCAGCGCGAGCGCGCCTTCGGCGAGATCCGGCGGCGGATCCTTGAGAACGAATTGCCGGCCGGCGTCCAGATGCTGGAAACGGAAGTCGCCGACATGCTCGGCATGAGCCGCACGCCGGTGCGCGAGGCGCTGATCCGTCTTGCCGAGGAGGGGCTCGTCGAAATCCGTCCCCGCCACGGCATGCGCGTCAGGCCGGTCTCGCCCGACGACATGCGCGAGATCTACGACGTCTTGACCAGTCTCGAGGCGACCGCCGCCTCGCTCGCCGCCGCGCGCGGCCTGCCGCCGGCCGAGTTGGCCGCGCTGGACAGATCGGTGGCCGACATGGACAAGGCGCTCAAGCGCGAGGATCTGAAGGCCTGGGCCAAGGCGGACGAGCGCTTCCACGATCTGCTGGTGGCCGGGTCCGGCAACAAGCGCTTGGGCGATATCGTGGCGACCATGCGCGATCAGGCGCACCGGGCGCGGATGTCGACGCTGATGCTGAGGCCGCTTCCCACCGAATCCAACGAGGATCATCGCGCCGTCGTCGAGGCGATCCGCGACCGTGATCCCGAAGCCGCATTCGCGGCGCACCAACACCACCGCAAGCGCAGCGGCACGATGCTGGTCGAGCTGTTGACGCGACTCGGGCTGGGCGCGCTCTGAAGACCTGGGCGCGCTCTGAAGACGAGGTGCCTTAAGGGCGGTCTCCGTCCATGAACATATGCCATTGGCGTTCGCCGATATCGCAGGGAACCCGTGGCGATGCCGCCGATGTCCGGATCAGTTTCGGCCGCTGCGTACCGGCGATCTCCAGGACCAGCTTGTTGCGAATGGACTCGGCGAACTCGGACGCCGATCGGACGGGAAGCGAGAAGGCGCCAGGCCCGCCGATCACGCAATCCTCGTAGTAGATGTCGAGCTCGGTCAGGTCGAACAGCGACAGCGGTCCGTCCGGGTCGGGCACGAAGGGCAGCCCATTGATGGTGATGCCCTGGGAGATCACCGTGTCGCGCGCGAGATCGGCGCGGCTCCCCTGATTGTTCGGCCCGTCACCGGACACGTCGATGACGCGACGCAAGCCCCGGTAGCCGTTGTTTTCGAACAGCTTGCCGGAAAAGATCAGCGCGCCGCTGATCGACGTGCGGCGCAGGCGGGCGATCGGCGCTTCCGCCAGCAAGGCTGACATCTCGGCCGCCGCCGCCTTCCCGTCGATCTGCAGCCAGTTAATCGTCACGTATTGCGAGATCGCGCCGGCCCATTCGACATAGGCCACCGCTATCTTGCCGTGTATCCCCTGTTCGATGGCGTTGATGACACGCGGATCGAGGAACGCCTTGACGTAGCCTTCGCGCTGCAGCGCCTGTTCGTCGAGATCCATGCTCAGCGACACGTCGACGGCGATGACGAGTTCCAGGTCGACGGCGGTCTCGTCCTGCGCCCATGCGGGCTCCGGCGCGACAAGACCCGTCGCGGCGAAAAGGCACATTGCCACGGCCATAATCGTTTCGATCCGGCCTCGCGATCGCATGGGAGGTCAGAATAGGCCAACGGGGTGCGGAGCGCATTCACGAATTGGCGACCCGACACAAGGTCTCCTCTTGCCGAGGCGGGAATAGCCGGGAACACTGGCGCGAAACGGAGGAATCGCATGCGCGACGCGCTGTTCGCCAGTATCGAGGCGAAGACCGACGAACTCGTCGAGCTGACCCGCAACCTCATCCAGATCCCGACGATCAATCCGCCGGGCGAGGACTACGAGGATTGTGCCCGACTGATCGGTGAGCGCATGCGCGCCCGCGGGTTCGATATCGCCTATGTTCGCGGCGACGGCACGCCGGGCGATTCCGATCGCTATCCGCGCGTGAACGTGGTGGCGCGCCGCGAGGGCGGGGCGCCGGGCTCGTGCGTCCATTTCAACGGCCATACGGACGTCGTGGAAGTTGGCAAGGGCTGGACCGTCGATCCTTTCGCCGGGGTGGTGAAGGACGGCAAGGTGTTCGGTCGCGGCGCCTGCGACATGAAGGGCGGCATCGCCGCCGCGATCATCGCGGTCGAGGCCCTGATCGAGACGCGCCCGGACTTCCCCGGCGCACTGGAGATTTCCGGCACCGTCGACGAGGAGACCGGCGGCTATGGCGGCGTCGCCTATCTTGCCCGGCAGGGCTATTTTTCGAAGCCCCGCGTCGACCATGTCATCATTCCCGAGCCGCTCAACGTCGACCGGGTCTGCCTCGGCCACCGCGGCGTCTGGTGGGCCCAGATCGAGACGCACGGCCGTATCGCCCACGGCTCCATGCCCTTTCTGGGCGACAGCGCCATCCGCCACATGGCCGCCGTGCTGGAGCGCTTCGAGCACGATCTCTATCCGCACCTCGCCTCCAAGCGCACCGACATGCCCGTCGCGCCCGAAGGCGCGCGTCAGTCGACGATGAACATCAACTCGATCCACGGCGGCCTCGGCGAGGATTTCGACGGCTGGCCCTCCGCCGTCGTCGCCGATTCCTGCCGCGTCGTCGTCGACCGTCGCTACCTGATCGAGGAAACCTACGACGAGGTGAAGGGAGAAGTCGTCGACTTGCTCGAGCGGCTGAAGCGCGACCGCAAGAATTTCCGTTATGATCTCAAGGAATTGTGGTCGGTGCCGCCGACCATGACCGACAAGGAGGCTGCCGTGGTGCGGGCCGTCGCCTCCGAGATCGAGACCGTGCTCGGCAAGCCGGCCGATTACGTCATCTCGCCCGGCACCTATGATCAGAAACATGTCGCCCGCTTCGGCCACCTGCACGACTGTATCGCCTACGGGCCCGGGATCCTCGATCTGGCCCACCAGCCCGACGAATATGTTGGCATCGACGACCTGGTCGCCTCCGCCAAGGTGATGGCGGCATCGGCCTGGGCGCTGCTGACGGGGGAGGTGACGTGACGGGTTGCGGTCGATTGCGTGGTAAAAGGAAGCTTCCGGCTATTCCGGAGAAAGGGATTCGGTGATGGCCGAACGATCGAAACAGACACGAGCCCAGGCCGAGGTAGCCTTTCGCAAGGCACAGAAAGCCGAACGGGACAAGGACAAGTCGTCCGCGATGCAGGAGTACGAATCCGGCATCGAGGCCACGCGCAAGAAGACAGCGCGATTGAAGGAGCTGCGCCTGGCCAAGGAAGCGGAGGACGCGAAGGCCGCGGCAAAGGGCGCTGCGAAGAAGAAAAAGCCGGCGCCCAAGGGCTGATCGACCTGTACGGCAAGAAAAAACCCGGCGATCGATGATCGCCGGGCCTGTATCGGTTCGCGAACCCGCGATGTCTGATCAGACAGTCTGCAGGTCGGACGCGGCGGATTTGCCGCTGCGCCGGTCGGTGGTGACTTCGAAGGAGACCTTCTGTCCCTCGACCAGGGTGCGGATGCCGGCGGCTTCCAGCGCGGTGGCGTGGACGAATACGTCCTTCGAGCCATCGTCGGGCTGGATGAAGCCATAACCACGGTCGGTGTTGTAGAATTTTACGGTACCAGTAGCCATTGAGAATTTTCCTGAAAACAAGAGCACGCGCGAGCGAGCCCGAGCCACGTGACGATCACACGGCCTTCCGTCCGAACTCAGCGATGACTTGGAGGAACCCCGTTTGGTGGGGCAGGACTGCAAGGCAGGCTGCAAGTCGAAGTGCGAGACGTATAGTCTTGGATCCACAAGATAGCAAGGAGTACGCTCGGTCGCCGTTATTGGCCACTTCCGCGTTTTTCAACAATTGACCCGCCTTTGCCGGTTTCTGCTACTCTCGCGGAAACGGGTAAGGCGTTCGAGGGAGAAAAAAATGAAGCGTACCGGTTTGTTCGCTGCGCTGGTGCTTGTCGCGGCGGCGTTTTCTTTGCCTGCCCAGGCGGCGAAGACCGACTTCACCATGGGGCTCGTTCTGGAGCCGCCCCATCTCGATCCGACCGCCGGCGCGGCCGCGGCGATCGACGAGGTTGTCTACGCAAATGTCTTCGAGGGGCTTACCCGCATCGACCGCAACGGCGAGGTGAAGCCGGCGCTGGCGAAGAGCTGGACGATCTCCGACGACGGCCTGACCTACACGTTCACGCTCAACGATGGGGTCAAGTTCCACGACGGTACCGACATGACCGCCGAGGACGTCAAGTTCACGCTCGATCGCGCCATGGCGGAGGATTCGACCAACGCCCAGAAGGCCCTGTTCGAGCCGATCGAGACGGTCGAGGCGGCTGATCCGAAGACGGTGGTCATCACCCTGAAGCGCCCGACCGGCCACTTCCTGTTCAATCTCGGCTGGGGCGATGCTGTGATCGTCGCGTCCGAGACCGCGGAGACCAACAAGGAGAAGCCTGTCGGCACCGGCCCGTTCAGGTTCGTCGAATGGGTGCCGGGCGACCACATTACCATCGAGAAGAACCCGGACTACTGGGGCAACCCTGTCGCGCTCGACAAGGCGACCTTCAAGATCATCCCCGATCCCGCCGCCGCCACCGCCGCGCTTTTGGCCGAGGACGTCGACGCCTTCGCCAACTTCCCGGCCCCGGAAGCCTTGCCGCAGTTCGAGGCCGATCCGCGCTTCACCGTCGTCAGCGGTTCGACCGAAGGCGAGACCATCCTGTCGACCAACAACGGCAAGCCGCCCTTCGACAATCTCAAGGTGCGTCAGGCGATCGCCCACGCCATCGACCGGCAGGCGATCATCGATGGGGCCATGTTCGGCCTCGGTACGCCGATCGGCAGCCATTTCGCCCCGCACCATCCCGCCTATGTCGACCTGACCGGCACCTATCCCTACGACCCGGAGAAGGCCAAGGCCCTGCTCGCCGAAGCCGGTTTCCCGGACGGCTTCGAGGCGACGCTGAAGCTGCCGCCTCCGTCCTACGCCCGTCGGGGCGGCGAAATCATCGCCGACCAGCTCGGCAAGGTCGGCATCAAGCTGGAGATCATCCCGGTCGAATGGGCGCAGTGGCTCGAGCAGGCCTTCAAGGGCAAGGACTACGACCTCACCATCGTCTCGCACACCGAGCCGATGGACATCGGCATCTATGCGCGGCCCGACTACTACTTCGACTATCACAACCCGAAGTTCAACGAGATCATGGACAAGCTGGCCGCCGAGACCGACACGCAAAAGCGATACGATCTGATGCGCGAGGCGCAGAAGATCCTGGCAGACGACGCGGTCAACGGCTTCCTGTTCGAGCTCGCCAAGCCCGGTGTCTGGAACGCGAAGCTCGAGGGCCTGTGGGAAAACAGCCCGGTTCAGGCCAACGACCTGACGGAGGTTCGCTGGACGGAGTGAGGTCGCCCGAGGATTTGTGCCGGGCCTTGCCGATGCACCCCCGCCCCGGTTCTCTTTCGAACACGGGGAGGGGCGTCCGGTACGTTGCATCGGGCGGTCCAGGGTAAGTCCCGGGCGCTCGTGCTCACTTGGTCGACCCGTTCATGAGCCAGCTCCTCGCCAAACGCCTGGCCGCACTGGTCGCGACGCTGTTCGCGACCTCGCTGATCGTCTTCCTGGTGATGGCGGTGCTGCCCGGCGACCCGGCGCAGATCATTCTGGGCATCGGCGCGCAGGAGGATACGCTCGCCGCGCTGCGCCACGAGCTCGGTCTCGATAGGCCGCTGATCGAACAGTATCTGCTCTGGGTCGGCGGGCTGCTGACGGGAGATCTCGGCGAGTCCTACACCTATTCGCGGCCGGTCTCCGAGCTGATCGGCCAGCGCGTGCTGGTCAGCCTGCCGCTGGCGGTCTTCGCCATCCTCCTTTCCACCGCCATCGCCATTCCCGCCGGCGTCGTGGCCGCCGCGAAGCACAACAAGGCGGCCGATATCGGCGTCTCGGCGCTGGCGCAGATCGGCATCGCGATCCCGAACTTCTGGTTCGCGATGCTGTTGATCCTGTTCTTCGCGGTGACGCTCGGCTGGTTTCCCGCCGGCGGCTTCGCCGGCTGGGACGAGGGCGTTCTGCCGGCGCTGCGTTCGCTCCTGTTGCCGGCTGTCGCGCTGGCGCTGCCGCAGGCGGCGATCCTGACCCGCGTGACCCGGTCCGCCGTGCTCGAGGTGCTTGGCGAGGACCATGTACGCACGGCGCGCGCCAAGGGCCTGACGCGCGGCGCCGCGCTCAGACGCCACGCGGTGCGCAATGCGCTGATCCCCGTGGTGACGATCATGGGCCTGCAGTTCTCTTTCCTGCTCGCCGGCACCATCGTCATCGAGAACGTCTTCTATCTGCCGGGTCTCGGCCGGCTGCTGTTCCAGGCGATCGCCCAGCGCGACCTGATCGTCGTCCAGTCGCTGGTGGTGCTTCTCGCCGGGGCGGTGGTGATCGTCAATTTCGTCGTCGACCTCACGTACCTGGTGATCGACCCACGCCTGAGGAAGGCCGTCCATGGCTGAGGCGGCCGCCATCCGCGAGGTCCTGTCGAAGGGATTGAGATCGAGCGCCTTCGTTCTCGGCGGCGCGATCACGGCGCTGTTCGTCCTCGTCGCCGTCGTCGCGACCGTCTGGACGCCGTTCTCGCCGACGGCCATGAACATCCCCGACCGGCTGCAGCCGCCGTCCTGGACGCACTGGTTCGGTACCGATCAGTTCGGCCGCGACGTCTTTTCCATGATCATGAAGGGCAGCCACAATTCGGTGCTGGTGGCGGTCGTCGCGGTGGGCATCGGCATGGGGCTCGGCGTTCCGCTCGGCGCGGCCGCGGCGGCGCGGCGCGGCTGGATCGACGAGCTCGTCATGCGCTTCTCCGATTTCGCCTTCGCCTTTCCCTTCCTCCTGTCGGCGGTGATGATCACCGCGCTGTTCGGCCCCGGCGCGGTCAATTCCATCATCGCCATAGGCATCTTCAACATTCCGGTCTTCGCCCGGCTGACGCGCGGCTCGGGCCTGTCGGTGTGGCAGCGGGACTACGTGATGGCCGCCCGCGCGGCGGGAAAGGGCGCGGCGCGGATCACCGCCGAACACATCCTGCCCAATATCGCCAGCGTCCTGATCGTCCAGGCGACCATCCAGTTCGCGCTGGCGATCCTCGGCGAGGCGGCGCTGTCCTATCTCGGCCTCGGCACCCAGCCGCCGCAGCCCTCCTGGGGCAAGATGCTGAACGAGGCCCAGACCATGGCCGCGATCGCGCCCTGGCTCGTCATTTTCCCGGGGCTCGCGATCGTCTTCACCGTGCTGGGCCTGAACCTGTTCGGCGATGGCCTGCGCGACGTGCTCGACCCCAGGCTGAGGCGGGCCCGATGACGGCGCTGCTCGACATCCGTGATCTGGTGCTCGAATTCCCGCTTCCCGGGGGCGCGGCGCGGGTGCTGCATCACGTCGATCTTCAGGTTGCGCCCGGAGAGTCGGTCGGCATCGTCGGCGAATCCGGCTGCGGCAAGTCGATGACTGCGCTTACTGCCATGGGGCTGACGCCGGATGGCGCCGAAGTCTCCGGATCCATCCGGCTCGACGGCCAGGAGATCCTCGGCCTCGGCGATGCGGCGATGAGCCGGATCCGCGGCCGTCGCATCGGCATGATCTTCCAGGAGCCGATGACCGCGCTCAATCCCGTGCGCACCATCGGCGATCAGGTCGCCGAGGGTCTGCGCCTGCATCTGGGTCTGTCGGACGCCGAAGCCCTCGATCGCGCCGTGGCGATGCTGGAGCGTGTCGGCCTGCCGCGGTCGCGGTTCTCGCCCGATCTTTATCCGCACCAGCTTTCCGGTGGCCAGCGCCAGCGGGTCGTTATCGCCATCGCGCTCGCCTGCGGTCCCGAGCTGCTGATCGCCGACGAGCCGACCACCGCGCTCGACGTCACCATCCAGGCGCAGATCCTCGACCTGATCTGCGAGGTGACGGCGGAAGCCGGCATGGCGCTCCTGATGATCAGCCACGACCTCGGCGTCATTGCCGAGACGACGGACCGGATGCTGGTCATGTATGCCGGCACCGTGGTGGAGGAGGGGCCGACGGCGGTGGTCTTCGCCGACATGGCCCATCCCTACACCCAAGGGCTGTTCGCGGCGATGCCGGCCGCGGAACTCGTTGGCGGGGAGGCGACCGACGGTGCACGGGGCAGGCTGCCGACGATCCCGGGCCAGGTGCCGGATCCGCGCGAACCGCGTGTCGGCTGCCCCTTCGCCGCCCGTTGCCCCCGCGCCCGCGAACGCTGCCGTATCGAGGCGCCCGCGGCCGATCGGTTCGGACCCGAGCACACCGTCCGCTGCTTCTATCCGGGCAAGGAGGAGAGGGCGGCATGAGCGCACGCCCGCTCATCGAGATCGACAACGTCGTGCGCGACTATGCGCTGCCGCGGCCCGGTCTGTTCCAGCCACATCCCCTGTTCCGCGCGGTGCACGGCGTCTCGCTTGCGATCGAGAGCGGGCGGAGTCTCGGACTCATCGGCGAATCCGGCTGCGGCAAGTCCACGCTCGCCCGAATCGTCCTCGCCCTGGATCGCCCCACCGAAGGCACCGTACGCCTCGACGGAGAAGACCTGTTCTCGGCCTCGCGTGCCCGCCTCGCCGTGCTGCGCCGGCGCATGCAGATCGTCTTTCAGGACCCCTACGGCTCGCTGGACCCGCGCCACAAGGTCGGCTGGATCGTCGCCGAGCCGTTGAGCGTGCTCGCCCCCGACCTGAGCCGCGGCCAGCGGCGCCAGCGCGTCGCCGAGGTGCTCGACGCCGTCGGCCTGTCGTCGGCTCATGCCGACCGCTATCCGCACGAGTTCTCCGGTGGCCAGCGCCAGCGGATCGCGATCGCCCGCGCGCTCGTCACCGGCCCCGATCTGATCGTCGCCGACGAGCCGGTCTCCGCCCTGGACGTGTCGATCCAGGCGCAGATCCTCAACCTGATGATGGAGTTGCGCGAGGCGCGCGGCGTCACCTTCCTGTTCATCAGCCACGACCTGACGGTGGTCAATCACGTCACCGACGACGTCGCGGTGATGTATCTTGGGCGCGTGGTCGAGCAGGGGCCGACGTCACAGGTATTCGCGGCGCCGGCCCATCCCTACACCCAGCTTCTTCTCTCCGCCGTTCCCAAGCCGGATCCGGCCTTCCGCCGCCGCGCCACGGGCGTGCCCGTCGAGCCGCCGGCCGCACCGGCGGAAGGCGCGTGTCCCTTCGCCCCACGCTGCCCGAGGGCGACGGAGATATGTCGGATGGAGGAGCCGGCGCTGGAGCCGCATGGGGCGGGTCGGACGGTGGCGTGCTTTCACCCGGTTGGGTGAAAGCGCTCCGCCTGACCTTGCCGACTTCGCGGGCGTGAGCCGAAAGTGGCCTACAAGGTGGCTTACTCTGCCGCCTGCGGCAGGTCCTTCTTTCCGACCGCGTGGATCTGAGCCGTTTCCTCGTCGCTCGCGCCCGGCGCCTTGCGGCTGGCGATATAGGTGTAGACCACCGGGATCACGAACAGCGTGAAGAAGGTGCCGACCATGAGGCCGCCGACGATGACGAGGCCGATGTCCTGGCGGCTTTCCGCGCCGGCGCCGGTGGCGATCGCAAGCGGCACCGCGCCGAGCACCATGGCGCCCGTGGTCATCAGGATCGGGCGCAGGCGCAGCACCGAGGCCTCGATCACCGCGTCACGCATGTCCTTGCCGGCCGCCCGCAGCTGGTTCGTGAACTCCACGATCAGGATGCCGTGCTTGGTGATGAGGCCGATGAGGGTGACCAGGCCGACCTGGCTGTAGATGTTGAGCGTCGAGCCGTCGAGCCAGAGCGCCAGCAGTCCGCCGGTGATCGACAGCGGCACGGTCAGCATGATGATCAACGGGCTGCGGAAACTCTCGAACTGCGCGGCCAGCACCAGATAGATGAAGGCGAGGGCGAGCCCGAACGTCACGAAGATGCTCGTGCTGGAACTCTTGAACTCGCGCGATTGCCCGCCGTAGTCGGTGCGCGCGTCCAGCGGCAGCGTTTCGGCCGCGACCTCGTTCATGAAGTCCAGGGCCTGGCCAAGCGAGTAGCCGGGCGCAAGGCTGGCGGTGATCGAGGCCGAACGCAGCTGGTTGAAGTGGTTGAGCTGGCGCGGCGCGACCGTTTCCTCGACGGTCACCAGGTTCGAAAGCTGCACCATGTCGCCGTGCGCCGAGCGCACGTAGATCTGCCTGAGATCGTCCGGATTGGAGCGCTCGACGTCGGCGATCTGCACCACCACGTCGTACTGGTCGCCGCCGCGTTTGAAGCGGGTCACCTGCCGTCCGCCCAGCAATGTCTCCAGCGTCCGGCCCAGTGCCGCGAGATCGACGCCGACATCGGCGACCTTCTCGCGGTCGACCTGGACCTTCAGCTGCGGCTTGGTCAGTTTCAGGTCGGAATCGACGTTCACCAGCCCTTCGTTTTCCGTGGCGCGGGCAACGAAGGTTTCGACGAAGCCCTGCAGCTCCTCATAGGGCCGCGACGTCTGGATCACGAACTCGACCGGAGACGAGCGGATCGACTGGCCCAGCGGCGCCGGCGTCGAGGGGAAGGCACGCACGCCGGCGACCTGACCCATCTTCGGCATCATCGCGCCGGCGACCTGCTGGGCGGTAATGGTGCGCTCGCTCCAGGGATTGAGGCCGAGGAAGGCGATGCCCTGGTTTGCGAGCGGCGTGCCGACGATCACGAAGTAGCGCTGCAGGTCGGGAACTTCGGCGAAGATGTCTTCGATCTGGCGCGCGTAGCGGTCGGTATAGGCGACGGTCGCGCCTTCGGGGCCGCTGAAGAAGCTGACGATGGTGCCCTGGTCCTCGTAGGGCGCGAGCTCGGAATTGATGTTCTTGATGAGGAAATAGCTCGAGCCGGCCACGGCCAGTCCGACCAGGATGATGAGCGGGCGCACCCGCATGGCCCCGCGCAGCAGCCCGCGATAGCCCGCCGTCAGCGCGTTCAGGCCGTTCTCGAATATCCGATAGAGCCAGTTGTGTCGGGTCTGGTGCTTCAAGAGCTTCGCGCACATCATCGGCGTCGCCGTCAGCGCCACGAAGCCCGACACCAGAACCGCACCGGCCAGCGCCAGCGCGAATTCGGTGAACAGCCGTCCCGTCGAGCCCTCCATGAAGCCGATCGGCACGTAGACGGCAGCCAGGGTGAGGGTCATGGCGATGATCGCGAAACCGATCTCGCGCGCGCCCCGGAAGGCGGCGGCCATCGGCGCCATGCCGTCCTCGATATGCCGGTGGATGTTCTCCAGCATGACGATGGCGTCGTCGACGACGAGGCCGATGGCGAGCACCATCGCCAGGAGGGTCAGCGTGTTGATCGAAAAGCCGAACAGATACATCAGCGCGAACGCGCCGATCAGCGACACCGGGATCGTCACCAGCGGGATGATGGTGGCCCGCAGCGAGCGCAGGAACAGGAAGATGATCAGCACGACGAGCACGATGGCCTCGCCGATCGACACGTAGACGTTGCGAATGGATTCCTGGATGAACAGCGTGCGGTCGTAGGACGTCGTCAGCACCATGCCCTCGGGCAGCGACTCCTCGATGCGCGGCAGCGCCGCCTTGACCTCGCGCGAGATATCGAGCGGGTTGGCGGTCGCCTGCTTGATCACGCCGATCGCGACGGCGGTGTTGCCCTTGAAGCGGACATTGCGGTCCTCGTTGCGCGGGCCGATCTCGGCGCGGCCGACATCGGCGAGACGGACGAGATAGCCCGTATCGGTCTGCCGGATGATCAGGTCGTTGAATTCCTCGACCGTCTTTAGATCGGTTTCCGACAGGACCGTGAATTCGCGGTCGCGGCTCTCTATAAGGCCGGCAGGGATCTCGACGTTCTGCTGCCTGAGCGCGGCCTCGACGTCCTGGACCGTGACGCCGTATCCCGCCATCCGTGCGATGTCGAGCCAGATGCGCATGGCGTATTCGCGGTCGCCGTAGATGCCGATCTGGGCGACGCCCGGAAGACTCTGAAGCTGGTCCTTGACCACCTTCTCGGCGATCTCGGAGACTTCCAGCGAGCTGTGCGACCCGGTCGAATACAGCGACAGGTAGATCACCGCTTGGGCGTCGGCCTCCACCTTGCGGATGGTCGGCTCGTCGATTTCGTCGGGCAGATGCCGGCGCACGCGGGACACGCGGTCGCGCACGTCGGCGGCGGCGTCGGCGGGACTGCGGTCCAGATTGAAGGTGATCGAGATCTGGCTGCGTTCCTGCCGACTGGTCGAGGTCATGAAGTCGATGCCCTCGATACCGGCCAGCGTGTCCTCCAGGACATTCGTCACCTTGGTCTCGATGATCTCGGCGCTGGCGCCGGGATAGGTCGTGTCGACGCTCACGACCGGCGGATCGATGTTCGGGTATTCCCGCACCGACAGGCGGTCATACGACACGAGACCAACCAGCACGATCACCAGGCTGAGCACCGTGGCGAAGACCGGCCGGCGGATGCATATCTCGGAAAGGGTCATGCGACCGGCCTCAGGATGCCGACGGCGCGGTGGCCGGGGCGGGCGCCTCGGCGGGCTCGTCCAGCATCTTCACGTCGACCTCGGCGCCGTCGCGCAGCTTTATCTGCCCGGCGACCACCACCACGTCGCCCTCCGACAGGCCGTCCAGGATCTCCACTGTGCCGTAGCGGCGCTGGCCGAGCGTGACCGGTGTCAGCACCGCCTTGTCGTCGACGACCCGGTAGACGAAATTGCCGCCGCCCTGCGAGACGATCGCGTCCTCCGAGGTGATGATGGCGTTGTCGCGCACCGCCGTCTGCAATCCGACGCGGGCGAACAGGCCGGGCCGCAACAGGCCGTCCGGATTGGGCACTTGCGCGCGCAGGGCGATCGAGCGGCCTGCCGGATCGATCTGCGGATTGATGGCGTAGACCGTGCCGGTGAATTCGCGGTCGCCGAGCGCGTCGACGGTCAGTCGCACGTTGGCCCCCGTTCGGACGTCGGCCAGGTACCGTTCTGCGATCGAGAAATCGACCTTGATCGGGTCGATTTTTTCGAGATTCACGAGTTTCGCGCCGGGCTGCACATAGTCGCCGCGGCTGACGTTGCGCAGCCCGACAATTCCGTCGAAGGGAGCGAGGATCTTGGTCTTCTCCAGCCGCACCTCCGCCATTGTCAGGAGTGCGCGGGCGACCTGCATCTCCGATAGGGCCTCGTCCCGCGCCCGGACCGTTCCGACCTTGTTCTTGAGCAGACCGTCGGCGCGATCGAAGTTGCGCTGTTTGAGTTCGTAGTTCGATTGTGCCTCGGCGCGTTGCGCCTCGTAGACCGAGGAATCGAGTTGAAACAGCAGCTCCCCTTCGTTGACCGGCATGCCTTCGTCAAAGGCGATCACCTCAATACGGCCGGCGATCTCGGGGCTGATATCTGCGGACTCGGCCGACAGCAGCGTGCCGACGGCGGTCGCCTCCTCGACGACGCGCGCCACGGCAACGCTCCGCGCCTCGATTGTGACGGGTCCCCGCTGCGCCAGCGATATGTCTATGAAGGAAACCGACGCGAGCATGGCCAGCGCCGCGCAGATGGCGGCACTCCGCACCGACCCGACAACTATCTTCGCCAACTGGCTGTCCTTTCTCGGCGAACCGGCATATGTCGGCTTCGCGCGCAATCCCCAACCGCCCCGGCCGGCCCCTGACCAGCGGGGTATTTCCATCGGGGTCTTCAAGGTCGGATAAGGATGGCATCGAGTGCCGTCCGGTCAAGAGGCAGCCGATCACGTATTCGCGGTCTGGCTCGCGGCCCAGGCACCGTTTTCAGGGGACTCTGGCGGGTGGATCCAGGTGTCGACGTCGATTTCGAGGTCGCGCAGCCGCTGCGGCGGTCAAGTTTACGCGACGTCGCGGCTTTCCTGTCGCGTGCAAAGCCCTAGAAAGGCGTGGTGTCGCCCGCCGGGATGCCGCGCGGGCCGGAAGCCATTCAGGAGATCTGCATGTTTTTCGATCTAGCCGAGATCGCACCGGCCAACTACGCGAAACTGTTGAATACGACGGTCGTGCCTCGCCCGATCGCCTGGCTGGTGACGAAAAGCGCATCCGGAGAACTCAACGCCGCGCCGTTTTCCTACTTCAACGTCTTCTCGACGAATCCGCCGATCGTCGGGATCGGAATCGGGTCGCGGGAAGGGGCCCGGGAAGGGGCGCAGTCGAAGGACAGCTCGGCGAACATCCTGGCGACCCGGCAGTTCGTCGTGAACTTGGTCTCCTACGACATGCGCCACATGATGAACATCTGTGCCGCCGATTACGCCGCCGGTATCAACGAAATCGAAAAGGCCGGCCTGGCCACCGTCGACAGCGTTCGCGTGGACGTCCCCCGCATCGCGGAAAGCCCGGCGGCGCTCGAATGCGCGTTCCACGACTCCATCGATCTCGGCAACGACCGGCACATCATCACGGGGCGCGTCCTCGCGGTCCATGTCCGCGACGACGCGGTGATCGACAAGGACAAGCTTTACATCGACACGCCGAAACTCGATCTGATCGGCCGGCTGCACGGACGCGGCTGGTACGCGCGATTGAGCGACCTGTTCGAGATGCCGAGGGTTTCTGTCGAGGACGTCGAGGAGCAGGCGAAGCAGCGATAGGCCGGCGACGCGATCGCTCCGTCAGTCGAAGAACGCCTCGACGGTCCCGAACGGCGTAAACTCGGCTCGGACCGCATCGCCCCGTGCGATCGCATACTGTTTGGTGAAGGAGCCGGACATGATGCATTGGCCGGCCGCAATCCCGCGTCCGTACTCGGCGAGCTTGCCGGTGAGCCATATCACCGAGAGCAGGGGGCCGGCGTCCATCACGTTCGCCCCCGAAGCCCGTTCGGTTGGACCTCCGTTCACGTGGACGGAAACCTCGGATCGTCCCAGATCGCCATTCTCGGCTGTCAGCGGGATCGGGTCCCCGGTGACGAACGCCTTTTGCTGGGCGTTGTCGGCCATCGCCAGGGGGAGGCCAGCGGCAAGGTCGCTGCGCTTCTCGATGATCTCGAGCGCTGGCGCGGCGTGGGTGACGGCCGCGCGCACGGAGTCGGGCGACAGGTCCGGACCGTGCAGCGATGAACCGACCGTCAGGCAGAGTTCGTTTTCGAAACCGGGTGCGATCAGGTCGCCGAACGTGAAGTGGTGTCCGCTCGGTCGCAACCCGCTTTCGAGCAGGAACCCGAAACAGGGCTCGAACACCCCCTGCTGCTCGCGCATCGCTCTTGCGGTCAAGCCGACCTTCCAGCCCGCCTGGCGTTCGCCGCTTTCGATGTGCCTGTCGAGGATCGAGAGCTGGACGGCATACGCCTCTTCGAGGCTCAAGCGCCCCGCCCAGCGGGCCGGCATGTGCCGGCCGGCCGCGAGGTCCTGCCAGATGTCGTCGACGGCGGCCTTGATATTCATGTGTTTCGCTCCGAACTGAGAGGGCGGCATGAGACGATAGCGGATGTCGGGCCGTTCGCCACTGCCCCGATTGGCGATTCGATTCCGGCTCGTCCTCGCCGAGAGTGCCGGTCGTTCGTGCGGTTGCCCTCGAGCTGGCCAGCGGAGGTTCGAAGCACGGCTGACAAAACGTGGCAATAAGGCAACTGCCGGCCCCAGAATGCGGTTCGGACCGGGAGCTGCGCACTATTCCGGTTGGCGTGCGAAGGGCGAGGATTTAGTCAAGGGAGTCGAACTATCGATTCGGATTGGGCCTGCATTCGCGAAGCGAGAACCGGAGTGAGGGCATTCCGGGGGATTTCGGTTCCCAGTACGGGAGCCGCGCCTCTCGCCTTCGCGGCCGCATGCGGCGGTAAGGCGGTCCTGCGGGGACTTGGTAATGATGAAGCGTATCCTCGGAACAGCCTTTGCGGTTTCTGCCACCTGTGTCAGCGCCAACGCGGCCGACATGATCATGGACGTGAAGGCGCCCCGCGAGCCGGTCTACCGGTGCGATATTACTGGCTTCATAGAGCTGCCCGGTACCGACGTCTGTTTCAAGATCGGCGGCTATGCCGGGCTTGAGGTCTACGCCTTCGAGGACCAGTGGCCACCGTCGGTGGGGGCTGCGTACGGGATCATCCCGGACGGGCATGTCCTCGAGAACACCATGGGGATGTACGCCTTCACCCATGTGAACTTCGATGTGCGCACCGCGACCGAATACGGCACGGTCCGCGCCTTCATCGAGGGTGAACTGACCGACAACGATACCCGTACCGGCGGCAGCTTCGGCCTGCGCCATGCCTTCATCCAGTTCGGCAACTGGACGCTGGGCAAGACGTGGTCGACCTTCCTGCACCTCGACTCCAGCCCGATCTATTCCGACGTGGTGACGGTAACCGGCGACAACTACATGCGCCGCAACCAGATCCGCTATACCCAGACCTTCGGAAACGGTTGGTCCATGGCGGTCTCCGTCGAGGATCAGAATTACGCCTATCCGTATTCGCTGCGGGCGACCGGTTTGCTGGGCCCCGTTACGGCGTTCTGCGGCGTGCCCAATGGCTGCGCGGTGGTGAACAATCGCAACGAAGTTCCCGACGTGGTCGCCAATCTCCGCGTCGATGGCGACTGGGGCAACGCGCAGCTGTCCGGTGCCCTGCACAACAACAAATTCCGAGACGTATTCTTCGGCGCCGCGCCGGCGCCGGTCCCCGGCAACCAGACCGATTCCGAGATTGGCTGGGCGCTGCTCGGCGGCGCCATGGTCAAGACTCCGGCGACCGGCGAGTACGACTATTTCACCTTGAAGGGCATCTATACGAACGGCGCGACGCAGTACAACGAGGACAACTTCCTTTACACCGCCAACACGGTCTGGGGCGCGTGTAACCGGCTGGTTCCGGCCGCCGGCGACTGCATCGTCGACACGGTCACCACGTGGTCGGTGCTCGCTTCGCATACCCATTTCTGGACGGATCGCGTCTACACGACGATCGGTGCGGGCTACCAGAACGTGACGGCCCCGATCAGCGCGTTCAATCCATTCGTCGCGACCTTGGCCTCGGATTTCGAGATGGATACCTACGAGATCTTCGGCAACATCTCATGGCGGCCGGTCGCACAGACCACGTTCATGCTGGACGTTCATTACGGCCACGTCGATTTCAACGGCGCAGGCACCGCGGGCGGCGTATTCAATCCGTTCGTCGTCAACCCGCTTGCCGATGACAGTCAGGGCGCCTTCCTTGTCGCGCTCGATATCCGCCGCTCCTTCTGATCGCACGGCGACCGGAGCGGCGTGACGTTGTTCCGGAACACTCTTCTCGAATAGGTCCGATCCGCGACGGCCAGTGACAGGGGCTGTTTCGCTTCATTCTGGGTCTCCGCAGGGCCGCGCGGTCCGATGGCAGCGCGGGAGCGGAAACGCTCGCCGTATCGTCCGTTGGCGATCCGGTTCCCCTTCCGGGCAAGGTGGAAGTTGTCGGGCCTTCTACGTGGCGCTAAGCGCCGTGTCGGATTTCGCTCCGCTTTTCCGGTAGTCGTGGAGAGGCGTCTAAACATTTAATAAAATAAGTATAAATCAAGTATATTATTTAGGCTATCTAAATGCGTAAAATTACAAGTAAATAATATTGGATTTTTATTATAACCTAATCGGCTCGGCAAACTATATATTTTGAGCCGATCTGTATCTTCCGCTCGAGTTCGTAATGCGGGAGATATTTATGCTGAGACCTCTGACGATTCCATTCGTCGCGCTGGCGATGGCGACCGGCGGGCTCAATGGATTCCCGGCCCACGCGCAATCTACCGGGGGAGCGGTTACCCCGGGCGCGACCTTCTCGACGACGACATCGCCTGCGGGAGGCTTTGCCGGAGGCGGCGCGGCCACATCCGAGTTCTCGATCGGGCCGGGGAGTATCGTTTACGCGCCGCAGCCGAAGGCGAAACAGGATACGAACTCCGAGCCGGAGACACCGATCGGCATCTATGATCCGTTGCGCAAGGCCAAGCGCGTACGCGGCATGGAAATCGAGCACGTGTTCATTCCCTGGCACGAGTTCGATGCGGCCGAACTCCAGCATACGGCTCGCTACGCGCGCAAGCGCAAGCGCCGGATGATGATAACCGTCGAGCCCTGGACGAACGCGCCCAATAGGACCGATGGCGGCGAGAACCTGTTCGGCGACATCGTTGCCGGGGCCTACGACGAGACGATCACCAGTGTCTGCACTGAGATCAAGAAGGTCCGTCGTCGCCCCTTGGTGCGTTGGGGCCACGAGATGGAAGAAGTTACAGGCCGCTACCCTTGGGCGCGCTACGACAGCGCCGGCTATATCAAGGCCTATCGGTACTTCGTCTCGACATGCCGCGAGATTGCGTCGAAGGCACGTTTCGTCTGGTCGCCGATCGGCCATGAAGGGCTGGACGACTATTATCCGGGGAGCGCTTATGTGGACATGATCGGGTTTCCGGTCTGGGGTTACCGGAAGGCGGATCAGAAGTGGTACGGCCATGCCCGCACATTCGGTGAGGCGGTCCGCGAGAAGTACAATCGCGTGAAAGGATACGGCAAGCCGATGATCCTGGCCGAAATCGGCATCAGCGGACCGCGCGGATACGAGCGCCGCTGGGTCAAGGGGATGAAGAAGGCAACCAGCACGTTCAGCCGTCTGAAGGCAGTGGTCTACTTCAACATGCTGGAGCCCGCCGCGTGGCCCGATGGACTGGGCAAGCCCGATTGGCGGATCAAACCGCGCCTCCTGCGCTAATGCAGCCGCGCCGCCGGACCCGGCCTTTCTCACCGGCCCGGCGGCGCCCCCGTGTCGCCTCCGATACGGCAAGGTTCCCTTGACCGGCCTGCAGTGCCCGTCGATATCTTTGTGACCTAGCGTAATAGTGAGTGTCGGAGGCGCCTTGGCGTTCGGGCGCCATGTCGTTTTTCGCCATTATTTAAAAGGATAATAGAATCCGAGAGTTCGGCGGAAGCTCCCGGTATCTTTTGTAATGCATTCTATCCCGACGTTATTGGGCCGAGGGTGCATCAATGTTCAAATTGTCGGTACTCGGATTGATCGCAGCCGTGGTCGCAAGTGGTTTGATGCACGGAGAGCCCGCGGAGGCCACAAAGGAGGCGACCGCGACGGCGAGCCTGGGCGTCTACGATCCGACGCGCGACTATCACCGTGTGGATCGCATGGCGATCGAGCACGTGTTCATTCCCTGGCAGAGTTTCGATCAGGCCGAATTGCGGCAGACCGTTCGCTACGCGGGTCAGCGCGGCCGGCAGATGTTGGTGACTCTGGAGCCGTGGACGAAGGCGCCAGACTGGCGGGACGGCGGCGATACCCTGTTCTCCGACATCCTGGCGGGCGGCTACGACGATGCCATTACGGCGTCGTGTACCGAGATCGGTCGCATGGACGGTCTCGTCATGGTCCGCTGGGGCCACGAGATGGAAGAGGTGACCGGCCGCTATCCCTGGGCGCGGCACGACAGCGCCGGTTACATCGAGGCCTACCGGTATTTCGTCTCGGCATGTCGAGAGATCGCCCCGAGGGCGCGGTTCGTGTGGTCGCCGATCGGCCACGAGCCGTTGAAGCGTTACTACCCTGGCGACGCGTATGTCGACATCGTCGGCATACCGGTCTGGGGATACCAGAAGGCCGACCGTCTCTGGTACGGCTCCGACCGGAGTCTCAGCGACGCCGTGCGCGAGAAGTACGTGCGAGTATCTGGCTACAACAAACCGGTGATCATCGCCGAACTCGGCGTGGTCGGCTCTCGCGCGTACCAGGCGGAGTGGTTGTCGGGACTGGAGTCGGTGCGAAAGGCGTTTCCGCTGATCAACTCCGTTGTCTACTACAACAGGAAAGAGCCAGCGGAATGGCCGAATGGGCTGGGCAAGCCGGATTGGCGCGTGGGCCCGCAGGAATTCGCGAGCCTTTCCGAAAAGTTCTGAAGTATCGATGTCGACAAAAGCAAAGCCCCGCGCCGGAGGTCTCCGGCGCGGGGCTTTCTGTTTCGGCGATCGAAGCCGGTCAGTTGCTGAAATCGAAGGTGTCGCTCGGAACCCGCCAGTTCGGTGTGCCGTGTCCTGGCCACGCTACCGGATCGATGTCGTTGAAGTAGATGACGCCTTCCAGCTGCGTGAATTGCGCGCCGGGCGAGACCAGTTCCTGGAGGCAGCGGTCGATATAGACCTGGTCTCCGGCGCATCCGGCTTCAGCCACGACCACCGGCTTGTTGTATTCCGCGACCAGCTTGTAGCGGGCGGCCAGGTGCTCGGTGAAGCCCATTTCCCGGCCGTACTGGTCCTTGTCGTACTGTTGGAAGCCGAAGACGGTCAGGCCGATCGTATCGACGTAGGTATCGCCGGGATAGTAGGCCTTGAGCGAGGCTTCGCCCAAGGGCGACCACATGAACTTGGCGTTCGGAGCAACCTTCCGGCACTCGTTGACGAAGCGTCGATACGCCGTCACGTAGTCCTCCGGCGACCAGAGCGACCAGGCGTAGCGCTCGGTGTTCGAGTCCATCTCATGCCCCCAGCGGATCGTGACGGGGGTATTGAGTCCGCCGATCGCGCCGCAAACCTCTTCGATGTGCCCGTCGTAGTCGCCGGCGAGGATCATGTCGTGCAGTTGGTCGTTCGGCAGGGTCCCGTCGGTGCTCCACGACCAGGGCTCGACGCTCAGCAGCAAGTCGCGACCGCGTTCGGCCGCGTAGGCGTCGGCCTTGCGAAGGCTTGCTAGATCGATGTTCGACCACGGCATGAAGACATGCTCGATGTCGATGCCCTTGGTGTTGGCGAAATCGGCATTGGGGTCGTAGACGCCGAATGCTGGCTTCTCCGGCGTCCCGGCCAGGCCCGGCTGCGGAACCGCCGCCGCAAATGACAGGATAGCGGCCGCCGCGAACGGCAGGACGAATTTCAGGTTTCTCTGGTTTGTCGGTCTATGCATTTCAAGAACCATCTTGTTTACATTGGCGCCGGCAAGCCGGTGCGTTGAACGTCCGTCGCCGCTAGCGGATCGAGACCAGGCGCATCTCGGCCTCTTCGTCTATCGTCCGGCCCGCAGGAGAACCATTACCGCTATGTGCGGCGGGGGGCTGTGCCGGCGCGTGGCGGCCGTCATCGGCTCCGGTTTGCGTGGAGCGACCAATCCCCACAGCCGTGAAGCCGTGCTTTACGAGTTTGTCCGGCGCGTAGACGTTGCGCAGGTCGACGAAGACCGGGGTCCGAACCAGTCCGCGCAGCCGCTCCAGATCGAGGCTTTGGAATTCATCCCAGTCGGTCATGAGCACGACGGCGTCGCACCCCTTGGCGCACGTGTAGGGGTCGTCGGTGAATTCGACATCGGACATGAGCGGGCGCGCCTGCGGCATGCCTTCGGGATCGTATGCGCGGACGGTTGCCCCAGCCCGCTGCAACAGCTCCACGACGGGAAGGGACGGAGAGGCGCGCATGTCGTCCGTGTTGGCCTTGAAGGTGAGGCCGAGCACCGCGACGGTCTTGCCTTCGACGGATCCGCCGACGGCGTCCATGATCTTCAGCGCCATCCGCCGCTTGCGCGCGTCGTTGACCGAAACGGTCGTCTCGACCAGCCGCATGTCGACCCCATGGTCCTGTGCGGTGCGCAGCAGGGCGAGGGTGTCCTTGGGAAAGCACGAACCGCCGAAGCCGGGACCTGCCTTCAGGAACTTGGCGCCGATACGGCTGTCCAGTCCGATACCCTCAGCCACCTCGTCGACATCGGCGTCGACATGCTCGCACAGGTCGGCGATTTCATTGATGAAGGAAAGCTTGGCGGCGAGGAACGCGTTGGCGGCGTACTTGATCAGTTCCGCGGTCCGTCGTTTGGTGATCAGGATCGGCTGCCCGTTGGCCCGCACCTGCTCGTAGACGGCAAGCATGATCTCGCGGGCACGCTCGTCCTCGGTGCCGATGACCACGCGGTCCGGTTTGGTGAAGTCCTCGATCGCCGATCCCTCGCGCAGGAATTCGGGGTTCGAGACCACCGTCACGTCGGCGTCGGGTCGTACCTGGGAAATGATCCGTTCGACCACGTCGCCGGTGCCGACCGGAACCGTCGACTTGCAGACGACCACGGTGTATCCGTCTATCGCCTCCCCGATATCGCGCGCGACGTCGTAGACGAAGGACAGGTCGGCCTCGCCGTCGCTGGCACGCGGCGGGGTTCCCACCGCGATGAACACGACGTCGGAGCCCGCGAGCGCCGCTGCGAGATCGCGGGTGAAGCTGAGGCGGCCGCGCGCGACGTTCGCCGCGATCATCTGCTCGAGGCCGGGCTCGTAGATCGGCACGCCGCCGTTGGTCAGGAGTTCGATCTTGGCCGGATCTCGGTCGACACAGACGACCTCATGGCCCCAATCGGCAAGACAGGTGCCCGTGACGAGCCCGACATATCCTGATCCGATGACTGATATTCTCATGTCCCAGCCCTTCTCCCGTAGCCTCAACGCCGACTCAGCACAGACGGTATCTTGCAGGCTCCGATCCCACATAACCTTGCGTTCGTTACTTGACATCCGAAATTATCAGTCACGGGGCCACATATCCTTGAAGAAGTTGGGATTGAGCTTGAGCGTGGTTATGCCACGCCCGCCGTGACCGGCGCCTGACACCGTATAGGTCAGCTTGGTGAGTCCGATATCCTGCGTACCCCAGGCGATCGCCTCAATGCCTGTCTGGCCGTTGACCGCGATGGCCGCGACGGGCGTCGCCGATGCCAGAACGACGAGCCCAGCCTGCGCGGCGACGATGCGCACCGGCTTGCTCTTGATCTCGAGGCCGTTTTCCTTGAGGTGACCGCCGACGATCACCATCAGCGAGACCGCGTAGAACGCGGCGCTCAGGCAGGCGAGCACGTAGAACCCGCGCGCGACTTCGATATTCGGCAGAACCAGCGCCGGTATCGCCGAGCCGATGGCGAGAAGCGCATAGGGTGTCACCACCCGGAAGGGCAGTGGTGCAACGGCGCCGGCCCCTTTCGGCGTGACGCGGAAATCCACGAAGGTTCCCGTAATCCAGTCACGACAGGCGGCGACGGTGCCGAGGATGGACCAGGGCCAGCGCACCAGCGCGAAGACCATCGCTTCCCAGCTGACGATCTTGGTGTCGACCGGCCGCGCCCACCCACCGCTCTTCAGGATGTAGCACAGGATCATCATGGTCACCGAGACCGGGAGCGCGTGCAGGATGAAGTTCGGATAGCTGACCTGCGCGTAATTGAAGTCGAAGACCAGCGCGATGATCGGCAGCAGGTACATTGCCGCCATTGAAGACGAGAAAAACGGGTACCAGAGCTGCGAGAACAGGAACTGGAACTTCAGCCGGGGCGGCAGCA
The DNA here is from genome assembly GCF_025397915.1 of Microbaculum marinisediminis. Taxonomy (NCBI): domain Bacteria; kingdom Pseudomonadati; phylum Pseudomonadota; class Alphaproteobacteria; order Hyphomicrobiales; family Tepidamorphaceae; genus Microbaculum; species Microbaculum marinisediminis. The sequence continues at coordinate 80,610 of NZ_JALIDZ010000002.1, read as the reverse complement.
TCGGCACGTATTTCGGTGAATACTGCAGCAGGATCGTCACCAGGCTGCGCGACCACTGGAACTCCTGGGTGGCCAGGTCGGCGAAAGTGTTCGGACCGTCGCCATGGGCGATGGCGTCGATGGCATGAACGCCCCGCCAGCCATGGGCGTTCATCATCAGCGTGGTCGAATGGTCCTCGGCGAGCTCGGGCCCGAGGCCTCCGATCTCCTTCACCGCCCTGGTGCGGACCGCGTAGTGGGAGCCGATGCACAGCGGAGCCCAGCCGCCGGTATAGCCGACCTGCAACGGGCCGTGAAACATCCCCTCGACATAGAGACGCCCGCGGGCCGACCAGCTTTGGGCCGCGTTCTTGTCGCATATGCTGGGCGCCGACACGTAACCGACCGAGGGGTCGGCGAACGGCTTGACCATCTCTTCGAGATAGGTCGGCGACGGCACATGGTCGGCGTCGAGCTGCGAGACGATGTCGTAGTTCTCGTAGCCGTAATGGTCGTAAAAGAACGAAAGGTTGCCTTCCTTGCAGCGGGTCCGTCGCGGCCAGGTGGTGCGATGATAGTCCTCCCGACCGCGCCGGGTGGAGATGAACACGCCATGCGCCTCGCACCAGGCGATCGTTTCCGCGCTCGGGTCCTCGTCGGCCAGCCAGGTGTCGTGCGGGTACGTCTGCCCCAGCATGGCACACAGCGTTTCACGGACGACCGGGAACGGCTCCGACGGCGCCTTAGTGACCACCATGGCGACACGCACGTCGGTCGGGGCGGGCCGTTTCGGATTGGCTTTCTTCGCGTTGAACATCACCGCTACGAAATAAAGCGGCAGGAGCATAACCCACGCGACGAGCACCGAGAGCACGACGTAGGGCAACGTGCTGATATTGTGCTCGGGCCGAAGCCACCAGCCCCAGAAATAGACGAGGCTGGCGACCCAAAGCGCGACGCCCAGATAGAAAAGGGCCTTCTGCCCTCGGCTCATCAAGGGGACGAGGTAGGGGTCCGCGTCGGGAATTCGCAGCGGCATTGTCCGGTCGTAGACGAGATCGGTCATGACAACAAATCTAGTCCGAACGTCGGCGCCGCGGTCCTGACGATCGTGTCGATATCGGACAGATTCGCCGAGAATCCGAGCGTGTCCCGGGCGAGCCGGGGATCGGCGACGAGGACCGGCGGATCGCCGGGCCGGCGCGGCTCCATGACGGTCGGCACCTCGCGCCCGGTAATACGTTGGATCGCGCGCAGGATCTCGAGGATCGAAATCCCGTTGCCGGTGCCGAGATTGACGGCCGCGCTGGCGCCGCCCCTGGCGAGATAGTCGGTCGCCATGGCGTGAGCGCGGGCCAGATCGGTCACGTGGATGTAATCGCGCACGCAGGTGCCGTCGTCGGTGTCGTAATCGTCGCCGAAAACGGAAAGATGCGGGATTCGGCCACTTGCCGCCATCAACGCGCGCGGAATCAGGTGGGTCTCCGGATCGTGCCGTTCGGACAGCTCCCCGTCCGGATCGGCGCCGGCCGCGTTGAAGTAGCGCAGCGCCACGTACCGCAGACCGTAGGCGGCCGCGTAGTCGGCGACGATCTCCTCCATCATCAGCTTGGTGCGGCCGTAGGGATTGATCGGATGCTGAGGCTCCGCCTCGCTGATCGGCAGCGTGCTCGGGATGCCGTAGGTTGCGCAGCTGCTCGACAAGATGATGTTGCCGACGCCCGTGGCGCGGCATGCGTCCAGCAGCGAAAGCGCGCCGGCGACATTGTTGCGGTAATATTTGGCCGGGTCCTCGACCGACTCCCCGACATAGGCGAAGGCCGCGAAGTGGATGACCGCGTCGGGACGGTACTCGGCAAGGGCGGCGGCGACGCGGCCCGTATCGAGAATGTCGCCGGGGACGAAAGGCCCCCAGCGCACTGCATCCTGATGGCCGGCGATGAGATTGTCATACGTAACCGGCACGACGCCATGCTCCGCCAGCACCTTGCAGGTGTGGCTCCCGATGTAACCGGCGCCGCCGGTTACGAGGATTCGCCGTTCGCTCAAGCCGCCGAACCGGCCGCGACCGGACCGCCCTCGCTCAGGCACCGGTCGAAATAGTCGATCGTCTTGGCCAGGCCTTCGGCCAGCGGGACCTTTGGTTCCCAGTCCAGCGTCTCCCGGGCACGCTCGATATTCGGCTGCCGCCGATGCGGGTCGTCGATGGACGCCGGAAGATGAACGATCCTGGAGCGCGAGCCGGTCATCTCGACGACCATGTACGCGAAGTCGCTTATCGTGAACTCGCCCGGATTGCCGAGGTTGATCGGCCCGGTCACCGTGTCGGGCGACGCCATCAGCCGGACGAAGCCCTCGATCAGGTCGTCGACATAGCAGAACGAGCGGGTCTGGAGACCGTCGCCATAGATCGTCAGATCCTCGCCCTTGAGCGCCTGGACGATGAAGTTCGACACGACCCGGCCGTCATCGGGGCGCATCCGCGGCCCGTAGGTGTTGAAGATGCGGGCGACCTTGATCCGGGTGCCGTACTGGCGGTGATAGTCGAAGAACAGCGACTCGGCGCAGCGCTTGCCTTCGTCATAGCAGGCGCGCGGGCCGACCGGATTGACGTTGCCCCAATAGCCTTCCAGCTGCGGATGCGCGGTCGGATCGCCGTAGACCTCCGATGTTGATGCCTGGAACACCTTGATGCCGCGCGCCTTGGCGACTTCCAGCACGTTGAGTGCGCCCAGCACGCATGTCTTGGTGGTCTGGATCGGCTCGGCCTGATAGTCCGGCGGCGATGCCGGGCAGGCGAGATTGTAGATCGCGTCGACGTCCATGCCGTGGGGAACGGTGACATCGTGCTCGATGAACTCGAACCGGGGATTGTTCACCAGATGCGCGAAGTTGCTCCGGTGTCCGGTTTGGAGGTTGTCGAGGCACAGGACCTCATGACCTTCTCCAATAAGGCGATCACACAGGTGCGAACCAAGAAAGCCCGCGCCTCCGGTCACCAGAATACGTTTCGGGTTAGTGTGTGTCCGCGAATATGAAGTAACTCGCGGCGACTCGAACTGTCTGACGGTCATACCCAGCCTACTTGTCCTAGCCGCGTCGACGACCTCCCCAAAGGTGGTCCCGGCATTCCATTCCAAACGCTGCGCATCGACGATGTCGCAGCCCGATAGTTCCTCACCTCGTGTCCCGTTTTGACCGGATCGCGTCCCCCGTGTCCCAAGAAAGGGGACAAGTGCGACGGATCCGGTTGGATCCAGGTGCCCGTTGGCCAGTGTTCTTGTGGTCCTGCCTTGGCCGTTACCTCGATCGGTGCATGTTTCGGGCCAAAGTCGGATGAGATCCGACATGGGCGGAAGCTATCGATGCAAAACGTACCGTGCCGAATACCGGGCATCCGGAAGATGCGATTTCGGCAACTTGTAAGTTGCGAGCTAAAGCTCAAAGGTCCCTTTTGCGACGCGCCTCAACACCGAAACACGCGAATAAACTGTCGTAACGTAAGATATATTCTTTAGTATGCTTTTAGCGATTTGGTCATTCAGGCTATCCCTATTTGAGTGCTTGAGTCCGGCCGATGGAGTCTTTGCAATACTCCATCTCGGCGCTTTCTTCCCAGCAACTCCGTAGTTTTGGGCTCCTGTCTTCGTCTTCGTTCTGTTTTTCATAAATTTGTTTGTATTGCAATCGGACGACAGGCGTTTCGAGGATTAAAGTTTCGTATGGTTTGCGGTGTGCGGCTCAACTGGCAGGCGAAAGAGTTATGTAAAAACAGAGTGATAGTCGGAAGTGCGTTGTTTGCTGCGCTGCAAAGCATAGGTGCTATGGCCGTAAGGCGTAGGGGCGCCGGTTGTGCGCATGCGACACCGCTCGCCTGGCCTTTGTGGGAGGGTGAGTCGCGTGATCAGACGGGGGGCATTAAATAAAACGCCGTTAATCATTAATAGTTTTTCGGCATAGTGCCGAGGAGCCCAATAAAAGCGGGCGTGGTCTATATTAACGAGCGTCTTCCTTGAAAGATGTGCCGGCCGGTTGATTCGGTATCGTCGGCGCCTCCGGCGGTCTTGGTGCCGCGCGCATTGCCAGCGGCTGTGGTCATTCCGGCACGGGACCCGGCGTTACTGGCGACATCGTTCGCCGCGGTGGGCGCGGTTTCGGGAAAGGGGGGGGGCTACGGCGGCGCGCGTCGCGCGGCGAATCGCCAAATTCCGATTGAGCCAGGGTCCAATTGAGCATTGCCGCGGGCGGCTGGCCGGTCACGGGCCGGCATGGTCCGGGAATGGTGGGCCCGGCAGGACTCGAACCTGCAACCAGACCGTTATGAGCGGCCGGCTCTAACCAATTGAGCTACGGGCCCGGGATGCAAACCGGAGCGTTCTTATCGCAGGACGTTGCCGGTCCGGCAACTGCAAGACGCTGGCCCTCGTAAGCGGAGGAAAATGGCTCGCATGGAAAGGAAGGGTTGGCTGGGGGACCTGGATTCGAACCAGGACTAGCGGAGTCAGAGTCCGCGGTTCTACCGTTAAACTATCCCCCACCCGGGGAGTTGTGCTCAGATAGACCACCGCCGCGGATTTCTCAACCCCCCTGACCGGCATTCGGGTGAATTGAAGCGGGATATCGGAACGATCGGCCCGAAATTCCCATTATCCACCATGGAAATGGCCCGCAGGGGGACAAATCGGATACTGTCTCCCTATATAACGCATTCTAGAAACTGAATATGAATCCGCCCGGCGTGGCGTTCTGCCCGCCGCCATCCGTATCAGATCGGGAGTGAAAGCATGAAAACCGCGAGACCGGACGTTGTCGGCTTCTACCATGAGGCAACCTTCTCGATCGCCTATCTGGTGATCGATCCGACGACGCGCCAGGCCGCGATCATTGATCCCGTGCTCGACTACGACGAGAAGGCGGGCCGCGTTTCGACGGATTTTGCCGACATGCTCCTGGCGGAAGTGGAGAAGCGGGGGCTGTCGATCGCCTGGATTCTCGACACCCATCCCCACGCCGACCATTTCTCGGCGGCCGCCTATATGAAGGAGAAGTTGGGCGCACCGACGGCGATCGGCGAGCACGTCATCGACGTCCAGAAGCTCTGGAAGGATTTCTACAACCTGCCGGACTTTCCCGCCGATGGGTCGCAATGGGACCGGCTGTTCGCGGAGGGCGACACCTTCCAGATCGGCGAATTGCAGGGGAGGGTGATGTTCTCGCCGGGCCACACGCTTGCCTCCATCACCTACGTGATAGGTGATGCCGCCTTTGTCCACGACACGCTGTTCCAGCCCGATTTCGGCACCGCGCGCGCCGACTTTCCCGGCGGCGACGCAGCCGAGCTCTATCGGTCCATCCAGGCGATCCTATCGCTTCCCGGCGATACGCGCCTGTTCACCGGCCACGACTATCAGCCCGGCGGCCGCCCGGTCGCCTTCGAATCGACGGTGGACGAGCAGACGCGCGAGAACATCCATCTGAAGGACGCCCCGGACGAGGCGACCTACGTGAAGCGCCGCAACGAACGCGACGGCACCCTGCCGATGCCCAAGCTCATCCTGCACGCCCTGCAGGTGAATATCCGCGGCGGCCGTCTGCCTGAGCCTGAAGACAACGGCCGCGTCTATCTCAAGATCCCGATCGGTGTGCTGTAACGGCACACGTCGTTCACTCGGTGGAATAGCGTGTGCCGTGGCGGGCGGAGAAGTCGGCGAAGGGCAGGCTCTCGAGGCGTTCCAGGCACGCATCATCGTCCGAGTACGCGAACGCGTAGATCCGGACGGTGTCGCCGTCCAGCGCCAAGCGGCAGAAACCGTTGGTGTCTGCCGCGAATTCGACCGGGCATGCGTCCAGATCGATATGGGGAACCATGGCCTCGAACATCGTGTAGGGGATGTAGCAGGCCTGCTCCGCTGCCGCCGGCATCGCCGTGAAGGCGAGAACCGCGAACAGACCGAATCGTGATGGCATGTGTCGCTCCCATGTGTCCGGATCGGCACGCCGACCCCAGATCATAACATGACTATAAAAGTCATATTATGGGGAATCGATGCGACACCGCGGCGCAGAGGCCGTCACTCGGGTAGGTCTTGAGTAAGTGCGCAGATTGCGCTTTTCCGTCGTCTTGCTAACCTGTCACGCAACTCGCAATCCGCGCCGCGCCATGGCGCGTCACACGACGCGACGGCCGGCGAGAAGGGACAGGACATTTGGACAGGAACGACGGCAGCGCCGGATTCGAGGCGCGCGGGCCGGCGGGCAATGGACGGTCTGGTGACAGAAGCCGTTCCCGACACCGTCCCCGCGGGCCCGGGAACAGCCGTGCTTCGACGGCGAACGGCGACTTTTACGCCGCCCTCGATCTCGGCACCAACAACTGTCGCCTGCTTGTCGCGCAGCCGACGCGCCGCGCCTTTCGAGTCGTCGATGCGTTTTCCCGCATCGTTCGTCTCGGCGAGGGGGTGACCGGCTCGGGCCGGCTTGCCGACGATGCCATGAAGCGGGCCGTCGACGCGCTTGTCGTGTGCCGGGACAAGATGAATGCCCGCGGCGTCACGCGCCGCCGTCTGATCGCCACGGAAGCCTGCCGTATCGCGGACAACGGCGAGGAATTCCTCACCCGCGTCCGCGAGGCGACCGGCCTCGAGCTGGAGATCGTCAACCGGGAGACGGAAGCCCGTCTTGCGGTATCCGGTTGCGCCTCGCTGGTCGATCCGGACGCGCACGGTGCCATCGTCTTCGACATCGGCGGAGGCTCGACCGAGCTGGTCCTGCTCAAGGCGGGCGGCAACGGCTTCCGCAGTCCGTTCGCCGTGCAGCAGAACGTCGCCGCCTGGACCTCGTTGCCGATCGGTGTCGTGACGGTGTCTGAGATGTTCGGCGGCCGCGATGTCGACCGGGCACTGTTCGAGCGGATGGTCGCCCATGTGCAGGAGGCGCTGGCGGCGTTTGCCGGCGAGGTCGGTCGCCTGAGCCGTTTCGACGAGGCCGGTGTTCATCTGCTCGGCACGTCCGGCACCGTGACGACGATCTGCGGCGTCCATCTCGGCCTCGACCGCTACGACCGCCGGCGCGTCGACGGCACCTGGATGCAGCGCGACGACGTCGTCCGCGTCACCGGCGAGCTTCTGGCGATGGATTACGATCAGCGCGTCGGCAACCCGTGCATCGGCGCCGAGCGCGCCGATCTGGTTCTGGCCGGCTGCGCGATCTTCGAGGCCATACGGCGGATCTGGCCCTGCGATCGCGTGCGCGTCGCCGACCGTGGCCTGCGCGAGGGCATGCTGCTCACGCTGATGGCGGATGACGGCGTATGGCGCCGCGGCCGGCGCGGCGGGCGGCGGCGCGGCAGGAGCGGCCGCCAGCAGGGCGGCCAGCCCGACCACCCGACCGGAGACAATTCGTGACCAGCAAGTCCGGCGGCCGCCAGGACCGCCTCAAGGTGCGCGTGAAGACGGCGAAGAGGCGCTCGACCGCCTCCACCCGCTGGCTGCAGCGCCAGTTGAATGATCCCTATGTCGCCAAGGCGCGCTCGGAGGGCTATCGCTCGCGCGCCGCCTACAAGCTCGCCGAGATCGATGACAAGTACCGGTTCCTCAAGCCTGGTGGCCGCATCGTCGACCTTGGCGCGGCCCCCGGCGGCTGGTCGCAGGTCGCAGCCGAGCGGGTCGGCTCGGCCGAGGGAAAAGGCAAGGGCAGGGTGGTCGGCATCGACATCCTGGAGATGGACCCGGTCCCCGGCGTCGAGGTCCTGCATCTCGATTTTCTCGACGACACCGCGCCCGAGCGCCTGCGCGAGGCGCTAGGCGGGCCCGCCGATGTCGTCCTCTCCGACATGGCTCCGCCCACGACCGGTCACAAGCAGACCGACCATCTGCGCATCATGGGCATGTGCGAGACGGCGCTGGAGTTCGCCCGCGAGGTGCTGGCGCCGGGCGGAACCTTCCTTGCGAAGGTGTTGCGCGGCGGCACCGAGGCTCAGCTGCTGAACGACCTGAAGCGGGATTTCGACAAGGTCCGTCACGTCAAGCCGCCGGCGAGCCGGGCCGATTCCGCCGAACTCTATGTGCTGGCGATGGGCTTTCGCGGCGGCGATGCCGGTCCTGGCGACGACGCTGGTCCCGGCGACGCGAGGTGAGGGGCGGCCTGTGACGGATGCCGGCATCAGCTTCCTCGATATCCTGATCGCGATCCTCGCCCCGGGCTTCGTCGTCGGAGCGGTCGTCGGCGGCACGGGCTGGTTTCTCTTCGTGGGCCGGCACTGGTGGCTTGGCGTCGTATTGGGCGCGATCGCCGGAACGGCGATCTGGTATGCCTGGCTGCGCTTGATTTGAAACAGGACGGATCGAACCGTGTCCGAAGTTGAACCAGGCGGAATGCAGTTCGCGCTCGTAGTCCTGGTCTTCGGCCTGCCCTGGCTGCTGGGCGGTGCGGTGGCCGGCGCGGTACTCTGGCATGTGACATGGCGGCGGCGCTGGTGGCTCGGCGCGCTGATCGGGGCCTTCCTCGGCGCGACCACCGGCTTCTTCGCGATGATGCCGTAGCCGGGAGGGGCTGGCCTATAGGCGCGGCTCTATGGTCCGCGGCGGCCCCGGCGGTATCAGGTCGGGGGATCGGCAATCGGAAGCCCTGAGCGTTTTCTGTCAGGACGTGGAACGGGAGATTATAAAATGGATCATCCGAAACTGATCGTGTTCGTGAAGTTCAAATCGCCCCTGAATCTGGATGAGGTAACCGCGGTCGCCAAGGATAGGGCCGACGAGTTCCGGGCGCTTTCCGGGCTGATACAGAAATATTACGTCCAGGATGCGGTGTCGGGCGAGTTTGGCGGGGTTTATCTGTGGGAGTCCCCGGAGGCCTTCGACGAATACCGTCAATCCGAACTCCGGGCGAGCATCGGCACCGCCTATCAGACGATCGGCGAGCCGCGTGTCGAGGTGCTGAAGGTGATCATGCCGCTTCGGGACGCCGTGTAGGCGACGCGAAAAGGGCGAAAGGATCACCGCGTCCGTTCGGATCGAGCGCCCTTGCGCGTTTGCGCCGACCTAACGCTCTCTTGCCGCCGTCACGGCGTCCGGCGCCAGGTCCCGGCGGTGACCGGAAACTTCCCGGCCGGCATCCTTCGGCAACATCAGGAACAGGATCACCGAGGCCGCCGTCGCCAGGCCCACGACCACGAAAGCAGCGGTGAAGTCGGTAATCGCGAGCGCCCCACCGCCGCGGCTCACGCGCGACAGCTCCAGCGAGATCGCCGCCACGGAAATGCCGACCGAGAGCGAAAGCTGCTGCACGACGCTCGTCATCGAGGTCGCCCGGCTCATGCGGTTCGGCTCGATATCGGCGATGGCCAGGCTGTTGGCACTTGTGAACTGCAGCGAACGGAAAAACCCGCCGATCAGCAGGACCAGCGTGAAGATCAGGACCGGCGTCGACAGGGTGAAGGTGGCCGGCAGGCCGATGAAGATCGCGCAGATGATCCCGTTGACGATGAGGATGGTGCGGAACCCGAGGCGGCGCAGCACCGGCGGCGCCACGAACTTCATGGCGATCGCCCCGATCGCCGCGGCAAACGTCGTCAGACCCGACTGGAATGGCGACAGCCCGTAGATAACCTGCAGGAGCAGCGGGATCAGGAACGGCGTCGCCCCGACGCCGACGCGGAACAGCCCGCCGCCGAGCACGGCGATCCGGTAGGTCGGGATCGTGAACAGGCCAAGATCGAGGATCGGCGCCGACGCCCGCCGGGCGTGGAAATAGTAGGCGATCAGCAGCGCCGATCCGATTCCCAGCATCGACCAGATTGCCGCCGCCGGCAGCACCTGCAGGCCGAGGTTGGTGCCGCCCGAGACGACCAGCGCCAGCCCGACGCCCGACAGCACGAACCCGAGCGTGTCGAACCTGGTGCGCGTCTCGCCGCGCACGTCGGGGATGTACAGGGTCGCGAAGACAAGGCCGATCAGACCGATCGGCACGTTCACCCAAAAGATCCAGCGCCACGTCAGATAGGTGGTGATGAACCCGCCCAGCGGCGGGCCGAGCAATGGTCCCGTCAGCGCCGGTACCGTCAGCCAGGCCATGTAGCCAATCAGCTCGGATTTCGGGATCGTGCGCATGATCACGAGCCGGCCGACCGGCACCATCATCGCTCCGCCCATTCCTTGCACGACGCGCGCGATGACGATCTCGGTAATCGACGAGGACAGCCCGCAGGCGATCGACCCCAGCGTGAACACGACGATCGCCATGCGGAAGACGATACGCGCCCCGAACGTGTCGGCGAACCAGCCACTTGCCGGAATGAACACCGCGAGGCTGATCAGATAGGAGGTCAGCGCCACCTTGAGCTGAATCGGATCCTCGCCGAAATCGAGGGCTATCGCTGGCAGGGCCGTGGAGAGAACCGTCGCATCGAGGTTCTCCATGAACAGGGCGCAGGCAACGACGAGAAGGACGATGGTACGGTTTTGCATGAGGCGATGAGAGGTACCAGAGCGCGCCGGCACTGGCGAGGCCGGCCGTCGGGACCGGCCCTGCGCGGGCCGCATAGCGGCGTGCCCGTCGCCCCCCCCCCCCCGCGCCTGTCCGCGCGAAACGTCTTCGGCGGTTGCCGCCGACAGCGAGGCCGGGGAAGGCCGCGCCTTCGCGGCTCGTCCCCGGTTTGGCCTGCCGTTGGTCGAGCCTAGATCAGCGCTTGATCCTGATGTTCAGCCCTTCGAGATTGATCGAAAAGTCCACGCCCATCTGCGTGCCGATCACTTCGATGGTGGTGCCGTTGGCGTTGACCATCACCGCCGCCTTGCCGCCGGCCGCAACCGCGAGCCCGGCACCGGCCGCCGAGAACACGCCCTCGATATCCTCCGGGCGGTTGATGTTGCGCACGTTGCCTTCCAGCATTGCCTTCGACAGTGCGAGCTGCCAGCCCGCGCTGATCCCCCCGATCGAGAGGGGATAGGACTTTCCGTCGAAAATGAGCGTGCCCTTCCCGCCGGACGCGCCGACGATGAAGGCAGCCTTCACGATCTCCATCTTGATCTTGCCGGATCCCGCATTCGCCCCGGGAACACCGGCCAGCAAACCGGTCATCAGGACCGCAATCGCGGCTGCTACGCCAAGTCCACGCCGTCTCGCCATAAAAAATCTCCTTAGAATCAGAATATGGATCGCAGCCAACGTACTAATTTCCATTGGCGCAGGAACTTGCTTTCTCCAATCGGGAGCGTCGCGCGCCACGCAAGGTTTCACGGGCGACCTTGCCACCGTGGTAACGGTACCCGGATTATCTGGTATAGGATCGACCCTGCTTCGGCCTTCGTGGCCGCGTGTGGAGTGCGTACAGGCGCATCAGGAGCGTTCCATGACGAGATATTTTCCCATATTCGCGCTGACGGCGGTCGCCGCGTCGCTGTCGGTTTTCGCGCCCGCGGTCGCCCAGTCCGGCGACGACTCCGAAGCCGCCCTGATCGTCGCAACGCAGCTTCGCGCGCAAGGCTACGATTGCGTCGATCCGCACAAGGCGGAACGCGACCAGTCCGCCTCCACGCCCGGCGAAGAGGCCTGGATCGTAACCTGCGACAACGCCACCTACCGCGTGAAGCTCGTCCCCGATCAGGCCGCCAAGGTCGAACGGATCGACTGATCGGCCGGTAATCCCGGAGACCCGGAATTCTCGAGGCCGGGAATTCTGGAGGCCTGGAATTCTGGAGACGGCGGCCAGCTGCGCCATATACCGGGTCGGGCGGGCCAGAGCGTCCGCCGCAAAACCGGGAGAAGACGATGAGCTGGTTGCCCGACAAGGATCCTGTGCTCGGAGATCCGCGATCCTGCGATGCCCTCGATCTGGTGATCGTCCCGCGCGTCCGTGACATCGGCGGCTTCAATGTCCGGCGCGCCTTGCCACACGGCCGGCGGCAGATGGTCGGTCCGTTCATCTTCTTCGACCAGATGGGCCCGGCGCAGTTCCTGGCCGGTCAGGGCATGGATGTGCGGCCGCACCCCCATATCGGCCTGGCCACGGTCACCTATCTGTTCGACGGCCGCGTCATGCATCGCGACAGCGAAGGCAACGCGCTGGAGATCACGCCCGGGGCGATGAACCTGATGACCGCCGGGCGCGGCATTGTCCATTCCGAGCGCACGCCGGTCGAGACGCGCGCGGCGGGTGGCGGCATGTTCGGCATCCAGAGCTGGATCGCGCTTCCCGAGGCGCATGAGGAGACCGATCCATCCTTTCAGCATTTCGATGACGCCAGTCTACCCGTCGTGGAAGACGGTGGCGTCCGGGCGCGCGTGATCGCGGGCAGGGCCTTCGGCCGGACCTCGCCGGTCGGCATGCTGTCGGATTGGCTCTACGCCGAGGTGATGCTCGACGATGGCGCGAGCGCGCCACTCGATCCCGATCACGAGGAGCGCGGCATCTACGTGGTGACCGGCACCGTCGAGGTCGCGGGCGAGCGCTTCGAGGGACCGCGCCTGCTGATATTCCGTCCCGGCGACCGCATTACGGTAACGGCGGTCGGGCCGGCGCATCTGATGTTCCTCGGGGGCACGGCGATGGAAGGCCCGCGCTACATCTGGTGGAACTTCGTGTCCTCCCGCAAGGAACGCATCGAGGAGGCGAAGGAGGACTGGAAGACGGGCCGTTTCAAGCAGGTTCCGGAGGAAACGGAGTTCATCCCGCTGCCGGAACGCTAGTCAGTCCCCGTCACTGTGTTAAGAATCGCTGGAGACCGTTGAGTGGGGAGGAACGCGATGCCGGTCGGACTGGTGTTGAGTATCATTGCCGCGGATCGGCCCGGTCTGGTGCAGATCCTGTCGGAAGCGGTGGCGGCCCACGGCGGAAACTGGATCGACAGTTCCATGGCGCGTCTCGGCGGCGAATTCGCCGGCATCGTGCTGGTCGAGGTTCCCGAGGGCTCGGTGGCGGGACTGGAAGCCGCGCTTGCCGTGCTCGGCGAACGGGGCATCAGCGTTACCGCGAAGCGATCCGACGGCACCGTGGCACCGGCGGGCCACGCCGCGCTCCTGGAGCTGACCGGCGGCGATCATCCCGGTATCGTCCGCGATATTTCGGCGGCGCTGGCCAGGCACGGCGCCAGCATCGACGAACTGGAGACCCATGTCTTTACCGGCTCCATGTCGGGCGAAGCGCTGTTTCAGGCCAAGGCGCGGATTCTCATCCCCGAAAAACTCAGCACCGACCGGCTGCGGGAGGACCTCGAGGATATCGCGCAGGACGTCATGGTCGATATTGTATTGAAGGATGCCGACTAGGGATCGGCATTGGGGGAGGGGCCAGTGATCAGTCTCAAGACGTTTTATGACGAGCATCCGATCAACGAAGCGGAGATCCTCCGCAAACTCGAAGCCGAGGGTATCGGTCGCGCCGATATGCGCCCCGAGGACCTGTCCCGATACGATCAGGACCACTATGGCGGGCTTCCCGCCACCGATGCCCTGGTCAAGGTCATGGGGATCGAGCCCGGCATGCGGGTGCTCGACATCTGTTCCGGCCTCGGCGGTACCAGCCGCTATCTCGCCTATCGCTATGGCGCGACCGTGCTCGGCGTCGACATCAACGAGTCGCGCGTGGACGGTGCAACGCGCCTGACCGAGTTGGTCGGTCTCGACGACAAGGTGAGCTTCCAGGTCGGCGATGCGGCGCAACTCGACTTCGACGAGGGCAGTTTCGACAGGGCGATCAGCCAGGAGTCGTTTCTGCACGTTGCCGACAAGGAAGCGGTCTTCGCCGGCTGCCTTCACATACTCAAGCCGGAAGGCGTCTTCGGGTTCACCGACTGGATCGCCACGGAGAAGCTGAGCGACGAGGCCCGCAAGACCATCGCAGAGACTTTCGCGGCGCCGCGCCTGATCGGCTTCGGCGACTACGGCGCGATGCTGGAGGCCGCCGGATTCGTCGCGGTTCGGGCCGAGAACGTTTCCGACGAATGGCGTGAGATCCTGAAGGAACGGCTGGAGATGTTCCGGTCGCTCGAACAGGAGACCGTCGCCCGTTTCGGCCGCGAGCGCTTCGACACCTATATCCGCAACTACGAGTTCTTCGTGGAGCAGATCGCCGCCGGCGCGCTCGGGGGAGGGCGCTTCGTCGCCAGGAAGCACTAGCCGCGGGGCGGTTTCCGCCGGCTGAGTGCGGCTCGACCGATCACCTTTGCGCGACCGGCTGTGCGACCGGTGCGGGAATCCGGTATGGATGTGCCCCCGTTGCCCCGGACCGGTCCGGGTCTCGACACGTAGAGGCGCCATGCAGCCGATCGTTTCCATCTCGAACCTGTCCAAGACCTATGCGTCTGGCTTCCAGGCGCTGAAAGCGATCGATCTGGATATCGTCTCCGGAGAGATCTTCGCTCTGCTGGGCCCCAACGGCGCCGGCAAGACGACATTGATTTCGATCGTCTGCGGTCTGGTCACGGCCAGCGACGGAACCGTCACCGCCGGCGGCCATGATATCGTCCGCGATTATCGTGCCGCCCGCTCGCTGATCGGCCTTGTGCCGCAGGAACTGACTACCGACGCCTTCGAGACGGTGTGGGCGACCGTCAATCTCAGCCGCGGGCTGTTCGGGAAGCGAAAGGATCACACCCTTGTCGAGAAGCTGCTGAAGCAGCTCTCGCTCTGGGATAAGAAGGACCAGAAGATCGTCACCCTGTCCGGCGGCATGAAGCGACGGCTGATGATCGCCAAGGCGCTCGCGCACGAGCCGCGCATCCTGTTCCTCGACGAGCCGACGGCCGGCGTCGACGTCGAGCTGCGCCGGGACATGTGGGATCTGGTTCGCGGCCTGCGCGACGACGGCGTCACCGTGATCCTGACGACGCATTACATCGAGGAAGCCGAGGAGATGGCCGACCGCATCGGCGTCATCAACAACGGCGAGCTGATCCTGGTCGAGGACAAGAACGAGCTGATGCGCAAGCTCGGCCGGAAGGCGCTGACCCTGCATCTGCACGAGCCGCTCGACGCGGTTCCGGAGGGGCTCGGCACGTATGCCCTCGAATTGTCCGGCGACGGCACCGAGTTGACCTACACCTACGACACGCAGGGCGAGCGAACCGGCATCACGGCATTGCTGACCGATCTGTCCGCCGCCAATATCCGTTTCCGTGACCTGCACACCGAGCAGAGCTCACTGGAAGAGATTTTCGTCAACCTAGTGAGCGACTCGCGATGAACCTCCTGGCCGTCCGTGCGATCTACGCCTACGAGATGCACCGCACCTGGCGCACGCTCTGGCAGAGCGTCGTCGCCCCGGTCGTCTCGACGTCCCTCTATTTCGTGGTCTTCGGCGCGGCCATCGGCACGCGCATCAGCGAGATCGACGGCATCAGCTACGGCGCGTTCATCGTGCCGGGCCTGATCATGCTGTCGTTGCTGACCCAGTCGATCACCAACGCGGCGTTCGGCATCTATTTCCCGAAGTTCGTCGGCACGATCTACGAGGTGATGTCGGCGCCGGTCTCCTATTTCGAGATCGTCATCGGCTATGTCGGCGCGTCGGCGACCAAATCGATGATCCTCGGACTGATCATCCTGGCGACATCCACCCTGTTCGTGCCGCTGCGCATCGAGCACCCGATGTGGATGCTCGCGTTCATGATCATGACAGCGTTCACCTTTTCGCTGTTCGGCTTCATCATCGGCATCTTGTCAGGCAGTTTCGAGCAGCTTCAGATCGTGCCGCTGCTGATCATCACGCCGCTGACGTTCCTTGGCGGCAGCTTCTACTCGATCAACATGCTGCCGCCGTTCTGGCAGCAGGTGTCGCTGGCCAACCCGGTCGTCTATCTGGTCTCGGGTTTCCGCTGGAGCTTCTACGAACATTCCGACGTCGGCATCGGCGTCAGCCTGGCGATGACGCTGGGGTTCCTGGCGATTTGCCTGGGGCTCGTGGCCTGGATCTTCAGGACGGGATACCGCCTGAAGACGTGAAGGTGCGGCGCGGGAGGGGGACTCGGGATGTCCATCCCCGCTTCCCCTGCCGTCATCGTCGTGCTAATGACCCGCGCCAATCTTTTTCCTTAGACCGCGAGTCGCTGGTTGGGGCCTGAAATGCCCATCGGCGGCGTATTCGCATATCCGGGAGTTGGCGATGACCGATCCGAAAGCCCTGACCCTCGATTCGGCGTTAGGGCCGATCGCGCTCACCTTTGACGATGTTCTGCTGAAACCCGCTCATTCCGAGGTGATGCCGGGCGAGGTCGACACCTCGACGCGGCTGACCAAGTCGATCTCCCTCAACATCCCGATCGTGTCCTCGGCGATGGACACGGTCACCGAGTCCCGCCTCGCCATCGCCATGGCCCAGGCCGGCGGCATCGGCGTCATCCACAGGAACCTCGATCCCGATCTGCAGGCCGAGGAGGTCCGTCAGGTCAAGAAGTTCGAGTCCGGCATGGTGGTGAACCCGGTCACGGTCACCCCGCAGGAAACGTTGTCCCAGGCGCTCGACACGATGAGCCGCCACGGCATATCCGGCATTCCCGTCGTTGAGCGTAACGCCAACGGCGAGCAGACCCGTCTGGTCGGCATCCTGACCAACCGCGACGTCCGCTTCGCCACCAATCCCGACCAGCCGGTCTCCGAACTGATGACCAAGGAAAATCTGGTCACGGTGCGCGACACCGTCAATCAGGAGGAAGCCAAGAAGCTCCTGCACCAGCATCGCATCGAGAAGTTGCTGGTCGTCGACGAGGACTATCGCTGCGTCGGCCTGATCACGGTGAAGGACATCGAGAAGGCCCGCCTGCATCCGAACGCGGTGAAGGACGAGCAGGGCCGTCTGCGCGTCGCCGCCGCCACCACGGTGGGCGACGACGGCTACGCTCGCTCGGAAATGCTGATCGATGCGGGCGTCGACGTCGTTGTTGTCGACACCGCCCACGGCCATTCCCAGCGCGTGCTCGACATGGTCAGCCGCATCAAGCGTCTGTCCAACGCGGTGCAGGTGGTCGCCGGCAACGTCGCCACCGCCGAGGGCACCCAGGCGCTGATCGACGCCGGCGCGGACGCCATCAAGGTCGGCATCGGCCCGGGCTCGATCTGCACCACGCGGATCGTCGCCGGCGTCGGCGTGCCGCAGCTTTCGGCCATCCTCGAGTCGGTGGAAGTCGCCCGCAAGGCCGACATCCCGGTCATCGCCGACGGCGGCATCAAGTATTCCGGCGATCTCGCCAAGGCCATCGCCGCGGGTGCCGAATGCTGCATGGTCGGCTCCCTCTTCGCCGGCACCGACGAAAGCCCCGGAGAGGTGTTCCTGTACCAGGGCCGCTCCTACAAGGCGTATCGCGGCATGGGCTCCGTCGGCGCGATGGCGCGCGGCTCCGCCGACCGCTACTTCCAGCAGGAGGTGAAGGACACGCTGAAGCTGGTTCCAGAGGGCGTCGAGGGCCAGGTTCCCTACCGCGGCCCGCTCGCCAGCGTCCTGCACCAGCTTGTCGGCGGCTTGCGCGCCGCAATGGGCTACACCGGCTCCAAGTCGATCATCGACTTCCACCGGCGCGCCCAGTTCATCCGCATCTCCCCGTCGGCGCTGCGCGAGAGCCACGCCCACGACGTGACGATCACGCGGGAGAGCCCGAACTATCCGGGCGGGATGTAGGCAACCGCTGGCACGATCCCCTGCCCGAAGAGGGCGGGGGGAACGTCGCAGGTTCGGGAGCTGCCGCCTATCGGACCCGCATCAGTTCGCCCGCGGTGCTTGGGTCGCGCACCGGCCAGCGGCCATGCTCGACCTGCGCCAGGAAGTCGGCGACGATCGCGTTGAACCATGCCTGCTCTTCCAGGTTGACCGCGTGCCCGGTCTTGGGCAGCACCGCGAGCCCGGCCGTCGGCATGATCCGCTTCAGGAACAGGCTCGGCTTGACGCAGTGATCGTCCTCGTCGCCGACGACGAGGAGGGTGGGCACGTCGAGGGCTGCGAACTGCGTCTCGAAATCGTAGAGCGAGGGGCGCGTCGCCTGATAGCCGCGCATCGTATTCGCCGATCCCTTCGCCGAATGTTCCGCGAGCTGGCGGGAGAACTCCTCGAACCCGCGCGGATCCTTATCAGCCAGCGTCTGGCGCGTTGCCGCCGCGCCGTAGACCGCGGCGAAGGCCTGCATCCCCTTTTCCTCGATCAGGTCGGCGGTCAGAAGGGCCTCCCGCTTGAAGCGGGCGTGATAGTCCGGCTCGGACCCGGCCCCCGCGCCGGCGGCGACGAGCGACAGCGCGCGGGCCGGATAGGTCAGGCCGAAATGCAGCGTCGCGATGCCGCCCATCGACAGGCCGACCACATGGGCCTTGTCGATCCTCAGCCCGTCCAGAACGTCGCGGATGTCATCGACGACGCGCCGCTGACTGTAGGCAGACACGTCCTCCGGCACGTCGGACGGCAGGTAGCCCCGCGCCGAATAGGCGATGCAGCGGTAGCGGCGCGAAAAGTAGCGCACCTGCGGCGCCCAGCTCCGGTGATCGCCGGCGAATTCGTGCACGAACACGATAGGGTCGCCCTGTCCCGTGTCCTCGACATGGAGCGTGACGCCGTCGATTGTCGTGATGCGCCCCATGGCGGCTCTCCTGTGGATGCGGGGCCGCATGACACCGTTTTCGCCGCGGTGCCGTCAAGTTGCCGTGTTGGCGATGCCGGATGCGATTGACCGCGACGCGCGAACGTGGTCAGGACGACCGCAGAGGTCTCTCGGCCGACGCCGTCGTCGGAACGACGGGACTGAAAAAACAGGAACCGGACTCCGCCATGCCGCTCAACACCGCGTTGATCCTTCTGGCCGCGCTCGCCCAGATGGCGCTGACATTCGCGGTCTATTTCGTGATGGTCCGCGGCCGTGTTTCGGCGGTCAAGGCGAAGCAGGTGCGCGCGTCGCAATACGACCTCGTCGAAGGCGAGCCGCCGCATCTCGCGCGCGTCACCAACAGTGTACGCAGCCAGTTCGAGTTGCCGGTGCTGTTCTACGCGCTGGTGCTGATGCTGGTGGCCATCAACCGGGTGACGATGCTCGATGTCGTCCTCGCGTGGGCCTTCGTCGGCCTGCGCGTCGTCCACTTCATCGCCCACACGAAAGGACAGAACGTGGCCGTGCGCATGCGGGTGTTCGCGCTTGGGATGCTGGTGGTGGCGGCGCTCGCCGTCCATGCCCTGCTCATCGTGCTTGGAGAGATGTTGTCATGAAGCACGGTGGTATCGTTGCCGCGGCGATCGAGGTCCTCGCCGACATCGAGACCAATCACCGCCCGGCGTCCGCGGCGCTCACGGCCTGGGCCGTCTCGCATCGGTTCGCCGGGTCGGGCGACCGGTCCGCGATCGGCAATCTCGTCTTCGACGCCCTGCGCAACCGCGCGTCGATCGCCTGGCGGATGGGCGCCGATACGCCGCGCGCGCTGGCGATCGGGGCCTATGCGCAGTGCTGGGGCGTCGGGATAGATCGGCTCGACGTCGCCTTCGCCGCCGACCGGCATTCGCCCGAACCCCTGACCGATGCCGAGAAGATCGCGCTGAGGACCGGAAGCCTCGATGATGCGCCGGACTGGGTGAAGGGCGACTATCCCGAATGGCTCGATCCGGCTTTCGCGGCGGCGTTCGACGGCCAGGCGGCGGAGGAGGGCGCGGCGCTCGCCATCCGCGCGCCCGTGGATCTGCGCACCAACACGCTGAAATCGACCCGTGACAAGGTGATGAAGGACCTGTCGCGCTTCGAGCCGGCCGAAACGCCGTTGTCACCGATCGGCATCCGTCTGCAGCCCGGGACCGGGCCGGGTCGGTCGCCGAATGTCCAGTCCGAGGCCGCCTTTCGCAAGGGCCGGTTCGAGGTCCAGGACGAAGGCTCGCAGCTCGCCGCCTACCTCACCGGTGCGGCGCCCGGCCAGCAGGTCGCCGACGTCTGCGCCGGGGCCGGCGGCAAGACGCTGGCGCTGGCCGCCCTTACCGGGAACAAGGGCCAGATCTATGCCTGGGACGGCGACCGGCACCGGCTCGCCGGCATTCACGAGCGCCTGCAGCGCGCTGGCGCCCGCAACGTTCAGGTGCGCGAGGCCGGGAAGTCGGACGCGCTTGCGGATCTTGCCGGCAAGATGGACGTCGTGCTGGTCGACGCGCCCTGCACCGGTACGGGCACATGGCGCCGACGGCCCGACGCCAAGTGGCGGGTGAGCGAGAAGGCGCTGGAGGACCGCACGGCCGACCAGGATGCCGTCCTGGCCTTGGCCGCGCCGCTGGTGAAGCCCGGCGGGCGGCTCGTCTACGTCACCTGTTCGGTGCTGCCGCAGGAGAACGACGCCCGGGTCGCCGCGTTCGTCGCCGCCGAACCGGCCTTCGCGCCGCTCGAACCCGCGGTTTTCGTGGCGGCCACGCTGCTGCCCGACGAGACCAAGGCGCGCCTGGCCGACCCCGCGCTTGCGACTAGACACGGCCTGCAGCTCACCCCGCTGCGCACCGGTACCGACGGGTTCTACGTCTCGGTGCTCGAACGGCGGTGAGCGGCGCGCGCCGCCCGCTCCAATTCGAGCAGACCCGATTCGGGCAACGCCCGAACCGGTTTGTCAGCGTTTCGACCTAAGCGTCGAAAACGACTCGCGAATATGCCGCTCAGCACTGCGAGGGGGCGGGCCACCTGTTGCATCCCTGACCGAGTTCCGGGCCCTGCCAGGAACTGTACGGATGGACGCCGTAGCTCGAATCAGTAGTGCAGGCGGCGGTGAGACCGGAGGCCACCAGGATTGCCGCGACAGCGGATATCCGCAAACCAGTCCTGACGATACGCACTTGAACCTCCTCCGGAAACATCATTTGGGGCACCTTAATAAGAGAGACGGCGGGTGCAAATCAATCCGCCGCGATGGGCGGCCGTCGCGCGCATGCGTGTCAATTCTCGCGCCGGACCGACTGGACTCGACTCGTGCTTGCGCATAAATGCTCGCTATGACGGAACCCACCCACGATCGCGTACTCATCGTCGACTTCGGCAGCCAGGTCACCCAGCTCATCGCGCGCCGGGTCCGCGAGGCCGGCGTCTACTGCGAAATCCACCCCTTCCAGAAAGCGGAAGAAGCCTTCACGCGGCTTCGGCCCAAGGGCGTGATCCTGTCCGGCGGACCGGCCTCCGTGCTCGACGAGAACGCGCCGTCCGCGCCGATGGCCGTGTTCGAGGCGGGCCTGCCCGTTCTCGGCATCTGCTACGGCCAGCAGACGACGGCCCAGCAGCTCGGGGGAACGGTCGAGGGCGGCCACGCCGCCGAATTCGGCCGCGCCTTCGTCGAAATTCACGAGCCCTCCGCCCTCTACGAAGGCATCTGGTCGGTCGGCGAGCGCCATCAGGTCTGGATGAGCCACGGGGACCGCGTGACCCGGCTGCCCGAGGGCTTCGCCGTGCGCGCGACGTCGCCGAACGCCCCGTTCGCCGTCGCCACCGACGAGGCCCGGCGCATCTACACCACCATGTTCCACCCCGAGGTCTACCACACCCCGGACGGGGCGAAGCTGCTGAGGCATTTCGTCGTCGACATCTGCGGCTGCCGGCCGGACTGGACCATGGCCGCGTTCCGCGACGAGGCGATCGCGCGCATTCGCGAACAGGTCGGCTCCGAGAAGGTGATCTGCGCCCTGTCGGGCGGCGTCGATTCCGCCGTCGCCGCCGTGCTCATCCACGAGGCGATCGGCGACCAGCTCACCTGCATTCTGGTCGATCACGGCCTCATGCGCATGAACGAGGCCAGGGACGTCGTCGACATGTTCCGCGGCCACTACAACATCCCGCTGGTCGATGTCGACGCGTCCGAGACCTTCATTTCCGCGCTCGAGGGCGTCACCGACCCCGAGCGGAAGCGCAAGATCATCGGCTCCCTGTTCATCGATGTCTTCGAGGCCGAGGCCGAGAAGATCGGCGGCGCGGCCTTCCTGGCGCAGGGCACGCTCTATCCCGACGTGATCGAGTCGGTTTCCTTCACGGGCGGCCCCTCGGTCACCATCAAGTCGCACCACAACGTCGGCGGCCTGCCCGAGCGGATGAACCTCAAGCTCGTCGAGCCGCTGCGGGAACTGTTCAAGGACGAGGTGAGGGCGCTCGGCCGGGAGCTCGGCCTGCCGGAGGCCTTTGTCGGCCGCCATCCGTTCCCGGGCCCCGGTCTGGCGATCCGCTGCCCCGGCGGCATCAGCCGCGAGAAGCTGGAGATCCTCAGGAAGGCCGACGCGATTTATCTCGATGAGATCCGCAAGGCCGGCCTCTACGACGCCATCTGGCAGGCCTTTGCCGTGCTGTTGCCGGTCCAGACCGTCGGCGTCATGGGCGACGGGCGCACCTACGACTCCGTCTGCGCGCTCAGGGCCGTCACCTCCGTCGACGGGATGACGGCGGACTTCTACCACTACGACATGGACTTCCTGGCCGCCACGGCGACGCGCATCATCAACGAGGTCAAGGGCATCAACCGCGTCGTCTACGACGTGACGTCCAAGCCGCCCGGGACGATCGAGTGGGAGTAGGGGGCGTACAGCGGGCCCGCGTTGAAACCACCGGAGCAATTCATGTCCGTGACGATCTACGGCATCCGCAACTGCGACACGATGAAGAAGGCCTTCGCCTGGCTTGATGGCCACGGCGTCGCCTATGCCTTTCACGACTACAAGAAGGAGGGCGTCACGCCCGAGGCGCTGCGGCGCTGGTGCGCGGCGGCCGGCTGGGAAAAGGTCCTGAACAAGGCCGGCACCACTTTCCGCAAGCTGCCCGACGACGCCAAGGCCGGGCTGGACGAGGCCAGGGCCGTCGCGCTGATGCTCGATCAGCCCTCGATGATCAAGCGCCCTGTGCTGGAGGCCGGCGAAACGGTCGAGATCGGCTTCAAGCCCGAGCGCTACGCCGCCCTGTTCGACGCCGGATAAGGGATCTCCGCCGCCCGCGTCAGTGCCTGTCGAGCATCCTTTGCTGCTCGTCCAGTGTGTCGCGCGACTTGTCGATGATCCATTGCATCAGCCGTTGCAGCACCTGCGGGATCTCGGACGTCTGCGACTCGATGAGGAACTGGCCCCGCGGCGTGATCACCGTGTCGGGCACGGGCCTGACGAGAAGCTTCTTTTCCAGCAAATCCCCGAGGCAGTAGCGCCAGGCCAGGGCGATGCCCTGGCCGTTGACGGCGGCCTGCATCGCGACGTGGTAGTTGTCGAAGATCAGCCGTGAGGCTGAATCGATATGGCGCGCGCCCCGGCGTTCGAACCATTCCCCCCAATCCATGAAATCCCAGCGGGACGTGTGCCAGCCCAGCAGGGTCTGCCGGGCGAGGGCCTCGAGGCTCCCGATCCGGCCGCACCCCTCGAGATAGGACGGGCTGCAGACGGGGAAAACTTCCTCGTAGAACAGCCGGTGGCTTGTCGCGCCGGGCCAGTTGCCGTCGCCGAAGGTGATGTCCAGGTCGGGACTGGATGGATCGGGCACCGTCCCGCCCTGGTCGGAGACGATCGAGGTGACGATGCGCGGATGCCGCGCGTTGAACTGGGCGATAATCGGCAGCAGCCAGAAGCTGGCGAACTCCGCGTCCGTCCGGATCGTCACGTGCGGCATCGGCTGGCTCAGCATCGTCGACGCGCCGGCGATCCGCACCAGCCCGTCCTCGACCGCGCTGAGGAAGATCTCGCCTTCCCGGCTCAGGGCGATGCCCCGGCCGGCGCGCAGGAACAGCTTCACCCCCAGATGCGCCTCGAGCTGGCGGATCTTATGGCTCATCGCCGGTTGCGTCACGTTCAGCTCGGCCGCCGCCCGCGTGAAGCTGAGGTGCTCGGCCACCCGCTGGAACGCCACCAGCCACTGCAGCGGGGGAAGGTCGTTCACCAGACTCATAACCGCTGACTAATGAATCTATGAGGTTTTTTCAAGTTTTCATCACCATGGCGACATGCAAGCCTCCGGCCGCGAGTCAAGTCCGAGCGTTTCAGCGAACGAAGATGGGATTTCCCGACGAAATGAAAGCAAACCGAAGCGCCCTCGTGGCGGTGGATCTACAGGGCGAGAACGCCGCCGGTGGCGTCTGGCAGGTGGCTGGATACGAGTCGATCCTCGCCAATGCTGCGAAGACCATCGAGGCCGCCCGCGCCGCCGGCATTCCGGTGATCTACAGCCGCCATGCCCTCGATCCCGCGGGCCACGACGCCCAGAAGCACGAGCCCCGCGATGCCGAGGGCCGGCCGCTCGCCAGCCGCAGCGACAGCCCCGAGGTCGGCATCTGCGACGAAGTGCGCCCGCAGCCCGGAGACGTCGTCTTCGACAAGCAGCGTTTCTCGGCCTTCTATGGCACCAAGCTGGACCTGCTGCTGAGCCAGGTGGACGCGGAGCACCTGATCGTCCTGGGCTGCTGGACCGAGGCGTGCTTGGAGACGACGGTCTGGGACGCGATCTGGCGCGACTACCGGGTGACGCTGGTTCTGGACGCCTGCGGATCGTTCAACACGTTCGCCCACAAGGTGGCGATGCTGGACATGGCGAACTGGCTCTACGGCGGGCAGATCCTTCTCGCCGACGAGGCGGTCAAGGCGATGGCAGGCCAGCCATACCGTGGCTGGACGTTCTCCGAGCCCCACGCGATGCACTATACCGCCGAGACCGTCGACAGCCTGTACGCCCAGCTCGGCGGCTGAGCCCGCTCCCCAAGACCCATAAGAACCCCTAACAAAAAGCGGAGATCGCCAATGAAAACACGTCTGCTGACCACTTCCGCCGTACTTCTCGGCATCACCCTGGCCACCACCGGTGGCGCCTTCGCCCAATGCACCGAAATCGGCATGCTGACCTGGGAAGGCTATGTCGACGACGCCTGGGTCAAGCCGTTCGAGGAAGAGACCGGCATTACCGTCAAGCGCACCTATGTCGGCTCCAACGACGAGTACATGGCCAAGCTGGCTGCGGGGGGCGGGGACTATGACGTCGTCACCATCGTCAGCTCCCTGGCCGAGCGCGCCATCGGCGCCGGCTTCGTCGAGCCGCTCGACGTCGCACAATTGCCGCATATCGAGCAGATCTTCGCGGGCTTCCGCGATCTGGAATTCATCCACAAGGACGGCGAGCTCTATGGCGTGCCGACCTTCTGGGGCACCACGCCGGTGACCGTGAACGCCGATGTGATCCCCGAGGGCGAGGATTTCGGCATTCTCTTCGATCCCGAATACGCCGGCCGCATCGGCATGTGGGAAGACGTGACCACCATTGCCGACGTCGCCAGCTATCTCGGCTACGACAATCTCTGGACCCTGACGGACGAGCAGCTCGAAGAGGTCAAGAAGAAGATGATCGAGCAGAAATCGCTGGTGCGCACCTATTGGAGCCAGGCCGGCGAGGCGATCGAGCTCTTCGCGAGCGGCGAGATCGTGGCCAGCAATTCCTGGAACTACATCACCCAGGCGCTGCGCGAGCAGGGCGTGAACGTGCGCGAGTTCGTGCCGGAGAACCCGGTCGGCTGGCTCGACTCCAACTTCGTCGTGAAAGGCAGCGATTGCGCCGCCGAGGCGCACGCCTTCATCGACCACCTGATAGCGCCGAAGACGCAGGGCCAGATCGCCGAGGCCACGGGCTACACCGTGACCAACCCGGAATCCCGCGAGTTCATGGACGAAGCCGTCTGGGAACAGCTCTACATGGACGAGGGGCCGGACCTTCTGGAGCGCATCGAGTTCTGGCAGGACATTCCCCGCCGTGGCCGCTATCTGGAAGTCTGGAACGAGGTCAAAGCCGCGCGCCAATGACCCCAGCATTTTCCAAGAATGAAGGCGCCGCCCCCCGGGGCGGCGCCGTCAGGCTCGATCGTGTCAGCAAGTCGTTCGAGTCGTTCGTTGCCGTCTCCGATGTCTCTCTCGACATCCGGGCAGGCGAATTCCTGACGCTGCTCGGCTCGAGCGGCTGCGGCAAGACGACCACGCTGCGCATGATCAGCGGCTTCGAGGCCGTCGACAGCGGCACGATCACCGTCGACGGCGCGCGGATGAACGAGCGTCCGCCCTATCGCCGCCCGGTCAACACCGTCTTCCAGAGCTACGCACTGTTCCCGCACATGACGGTCGAGGCCAACGTCGCCTACGGCCTGACCCTAAAAAAGCTTCCCAAGGCGGAAATCGTCCAGCGGACCTCCGAGATGCTCGAGCGCGTCGGCCTGCTGGACAAGGCCGCGGCCAGGCCCGACAACCTTTCCGGCGGGCAGAGGCAGCGGGTGGCGCTGGCGCGGGCGCTGGTTAACGAGCCGCGGGTCCTGCTTCTGGACGAGCCGCTGGGCGCGCTCGACGCCAAGTTGCGGCGCGAGATGCAGCTCGAGCTGAAGCGGATCCAGACCGGCCTGGGCATCACCTTCGTCTACGTCACGCACGACCAGGAAGAAGCGCTGGTGATGAGCGACCGGATCGCGGTCATGAATGCCGGCAAGATCCGCCAGATCGGCACGCCGGCGGACATCTTCGAGCGTCCCTGCGAACGGTTCGTGGCCGAATTCGTCGGCACGGAGAACTTCCTGCCCATCGCCGACACCGTGCCGGGCGGCGTCGTGCTGTCCGACGGCACGCGACTGCGACTGCCCGAGGGGGCGACGCCCGCGGACGCGGGCCTTGTCGCCATACGTCCGGAGAAGATACGGCTCGCCACCAACGGCGCGGAAACCAACGTCGTCGAGGCGCGCCTCAGCGAGATCGCCTATGTCGGCACCGCCAATCGCCTGATCCTGCGCCTGCCCGGCGGCGATACGCTGACGGCCGAGGTCAGTCCCGAAGCCCTTGCAGCCTGGCCCGGTCCGCTGGACGAGGGCACACAGATGCGCCTCGAGCTCGCTCCCGACGCGCTTCTCGTCTTTCCCGAAACGCCCGCACGATGAGCGGCGCCACGGTTCAGGACGCCGGCGCGGCGCGCGGCTGGCGGATCCCGGGTGGATGGCTCCTGGTCGGCCCGCCGCTGCTCTACCTGCTGGTCTTCCTGGTCATTCCCTATGGCGAGATCCTGCTGCACAGCGTCTGGCAGGTGGACGGCTATGTCATCTCGCGCACGCTGACGGGCGACAACTACGCCCGGATCGTCGAGAACCCACTTTACCGGCAGGTGCTGTGGAACTCGTTCTCAACCGCGCTCCTGGTCACGCTGTTCGCGTTGGCGATCGGCTATCCGCTGGCGTTCTTTCTCGCCTTCGTGGCCCGCCGTCACCGGCAGATGCTCTATTTTCTCGTGGTGATCCCGCTGCTCACCAGCTTCCTGCTGCGGGCATACACCTGGAAGATCATCCTCGGCCGCTCCGGTCTGGTGAACAGCACGCTGACCTCGCTGGGGCTGACCGACGGGCCGCTGGACCTGTTCCTGTACAATCAGTTCAGCGTCGTGCTGACGCTGGTCTACATCTTCGTGCCCTTCGTGACCCTGCCGATCTATGCGTCGCTGGAGAAGCTGTCGCGCGACCAGATAGAGGCGAGCCTGGACCTTGGTGCGCGGCCCTTCACCACGTTCCGGCGCGTGATCTTGCCGCTCAGCCTGCCCGGCGTGGTGGCCGGCGGCACCTTCACCTTCGCGCTGAGCTTTGGCGATTTCGTCGCGCCGTCTCTGCTGGGCGGGCCGAACGAAATCATGATCGCCAACGTCATCATCAGCCAGTTCGGCACCGCCTTCGACTGGCCCTTCGGCAGCGCGCTGGCGATGGTGGTGGTGGTCATCGTGCTGGCCATCGTGGGCATCGGCGCACGGCTTGAGAAACGGTAGGACCGCCATGCAGGCCCGTTACGATCCCCTCCTGACCCGCCCGGTCCGCCGTGGTCTGTTGGTCACGGCTGTCGCGGCATTTGCCTTTCTCTACCTGCCCATCGCGGTACTGGTGGTGTTCTCCTTTTCCGACTCGCCACTGCTCGTCTTCCCGATCGACAGCGTCGGCCTCGCCTGGTACCGGGCGCTGTTTGCCGATAGCGACCTGTGGCGCTCGGTCGGCAACAGCCTGATCGTCGCCGGCACGGTGGTGCCACTGACGCTGATCCTGGGCGTGCCGCTGGCCTTCGGCCTGGACCGCGTGAATTTTCCCGGCAAACGCCTGCTGGAGCACGGGATTCTGCTGCCTCTGGTGGTGCCGGGCATCGTCACGGGGCTGGCGCTCTTGCTGCTGTTGAGCCGCTTCGATACGCGGCTTTCCCTCTTCACCGTCGCCATCGGGCATTCGGTGTGGTGCCTGCCGATCGTCGTCACCCAGGTCTACGCGCGGCTGCGCCGTTTCGACCGCAGCATAGAGGAGGCGAGCCTCGATCTGGGCGCCGGCCCGGCGACCACCTTCTGGCGGGTGACGCTGCCGAACCTCAAGTCGGCGCTTCTCGGCAGCGCGTTGCTGGTGTTCGTGCTGTCCTTCGACGAGATCCCGGTGACGTTCTTCCTGACGGGCAGCGAGAACACCTTGCCGATGCATATCTGGTCGATGCTGCGCGAGGGCGTGAACCCGGTGATCAACGCCATCGCCACCTTGACGATCGCCCTGTCGATCCTCGTCGCCTTCCTCGGCCTGCGGCTGCTGTCACGGGACTGAGTGGGGGCGGGGACCGGTCAATCGTCGGAATAGAACGCTCGGAGGGCGGCGAGCTGTTCGTCGGTCAACGGGTTCCGAAAACCGATCGTCTCGTCTCCCTTGACGCCGTTGAAAATGCGGGCGACGAAGATGTCGGGCCGTTCCGTCCGGGCCATGAAAAAGAGGTCGCGGGCCGGAAGCGTGAGGTCGGGATCGCCGTTTTCCGCTCCGTCATGGCAGCCGGCGCAGTAGGTCTGGTGGATCACCCGGGCCTCGCGCATGGCGGTCGCCGTGACCGCGGGCGCTGCGGTCCCGGCCAGGTCGAGCGGATGGCGATCCGAGAGCGTCGCCAGCAGTGCCGCGAGCGGTTCGGTGTTGGCGGGCTCCAGGTTTGTCACCTGGTATTCGCTCAGAGCCCGTGCCCCGTCCGCGTCTCCGGCCCTTTGCAGGAGCCAGGGCAGGAGCCCCAGGGAACCGGCAAGCCGCTCGGCCAGCCCGATCTTGTGCGCCGCGGGGAGGTCGGCTTCCGCCAGGCGGTCGACGTCGCCCAACGCGATGCGAAGCTCGCTCGCCAGGACACGCGCATCGTCCCCGGCATGACCGGCACCTGCGGTCGCAAGCCCCAGAACGAGCGCGACGATGGCCGCAACGCCCCTCGGCGTTGCGGCCATCGCAGGTCCGATAGTGCGGCGCCTGGGCGCCATTATGCCACCTGGTATGTCATTGCCCCGTGGAGATCTTCTGCTCCGTGGGCATGCCGGCGTTCGTCCAGGACACCATCGAGCCGTCATACATCTGCACGTCCTTGTTGCCGAGGATCTCGGACGACACGAACCAGCCGATCGACGCCCAGTGGCCGGTGTTGCAGAAGCTGACCTGCTTGCCCGTCGTGGGCACGCCGGCCGCCTCGTAGAGCGAGGCGAGCGTCTTGGCATCGCGGAACGTGCCGCCGCCGTTCTCGGTCATCCAGCTCTGCGGCAGGTTGACGGCGCCGGGGATCGTACCGGAGGCCTTGGACGCGCCGTGGCGGTTCACGCCCAGGTACTGGTCGTTGGTCCGGTTGTCGACCATCAGCGTGCCGGCATCCAGCGCCGCCTTGACCGCGTTGTCGTCCAGCAGCATGTCCTGTCTCAGGGCCATGTTGAAGGTCTTGGGCTCGGCCTTGGCCGCCCCCTTCTCGAGCGGATTGGCCGGGTTCTTGTTGGCATCCAGCTCGGCGAGATAGGCGTTCATGCCGCCGTTCAGGATCGACACGTTGTCGTGGCCCAGGACCTTGAAGGTCCAGTACATGCGCGTGGCCATACCCATGTCGGACGACGTCCCACCCGGCGCGACGAGCACGACATGGGTGGAATTGTCGATGCCGAGGCTGCCGATCAGCGCCGCGAGTTGCGCGGGATCGTCGGGGAACACGCCGGGCACGTCGCCTTTCTTCACGCGCCAGCCGTCCTTCGCGTAGTCGGTATTCACCGCGCCGGGGATGTGCCCGCGCAGGAAGTCTGTCTGGCCCCGGGCATCGACGAACACGACGCCGGATTGTCCGGTATTGGCCTTGACCCAGTCCACGTCCACCAGAGGCTCGGCCGCCGTGGCGGGCGCAGCCACCAGGGTGGTCACCGCCAGGATGGTTGCGGCCATGAGCGCAATCGAAGCCGCAATGGCTCTCGCAGTGCTAGCAAGTCCGGTCATTTTCAGGTCCTCCCTTTCTCATTCAGCCGCCCGGCCATCGCGTCAAAGCGTGACGACGAGGTCAGCGGCCAGGATGGCACGTGCCACCTCCGCCCAGCCGTGTTCGTCGTCGCGAGACAGGCGTGTGACGTCTGCCTTCTCGACGGCGTTTCCGGCATGCAAAGTCTCCACGGCCTGCGCGACCAGCGCCGCGTCTGGAAACAGGCCTGTCTGCAATTCGAGGATCTTCATCGCGCGGCCCCTATAGATTCACGACACGGTCGGCCGTGGCGATGGCGCTGCCCAGGGCCGCGGCATCGAGCAGGGCGAGGTCGTCACCCATCGCCGCCACGGTCGTCTCGGGCACAATCTCGGCCAGTTCCAGAAGTTCGGTCTGCTCGGCATTTGCCTCGGTCTCTTCGACCGGTCCGGTCATGAACACCAACCGCACGTCATGGCCGAAAATGGTCAGCCCAGCGGCCACGCGCATCGCCTCGGTATGATCGCGTCGGCCCAGTACGAGAATTTTCTTCGGCTCCACGATAGTCTCCCTAGAGGCTCACGATGCGCGCCGCTTCCGCCACCAGCGCCGAATTCACGGTCTGGCTGCCCTGTTCCGCCGGGCAGGCGCGGCTGTCCATATGGTGTTCCCACGAATGCTCGCAGACGACGACGCGTGCCGCGCCTGCGCTGGCCGCAGCGAAGTCCGCATTGTCCAGCGCTTTCACGCCGTCATTGGTAAGGAAGCAACTCCAGCTCGCCTCCTGCGACGTCAGAGCGCGGCCAAGCCCGGCGGCGATCGGTGCGGCGTCGGCGGTCGTGATATGCAACAGAACGTCCATGGTCGGTCCGGTCGGCTCCATCTTCAGTGTTGCGGCGCAAAGGCGACGGCGGCGCCATCGCGGGTGAATTCGATCAGGCGGCTGCGCAAGGATCCGGCATCGTCCGGCGCGGCGTCGTCCGACACGGCCATCGACCCGATGCGCATCGGCGCGGTGTAGACCGCCTCCCGGCTGAAACTCCGGCCCTCGCCACCCGGACCGGTTACGACCGCCGCGCCGTCGTGGACGGATACGGTGTCTTGCCCCGCGAGATAGGCGAGCGCGGCCACCGCCAGCGCATCGTCCGACGCGCCCTCCGGCCCGGCGTATACCACGAGCGGTTCCCGTCCGGTCAGGCCGACGGTGCCGAGCAGCCAGCGCAGCGCATGAAATCCGATCGGTGCACCGTCTCCGCCGTCGAGCAGCCACGGGGCCGGCAGGCACCGGGCGCCGGGCAGGGAAGTCGCCAGGCAGTCGTCCTCGGCGCGGATGTCGATCACCCGGGCATCCGTGGCGACGACGTCCGTAATTTCAATCGGCTGTGCGGCGAGCGGAAAAGCCGTGCCCATCGCCAGCGCCAGCGCGCCTGGTCCGATAGCCCGGTTTTTCCGCCTGCCCAACTCAGCACCCTCCGAACCTGATGACCGGTTCCGGCGCGGCGCCGGCCGCGGGCGGGGCAGGGGGATTTTCCACGTAGTAGCCGATGAGCTCGACGGCCGGCAGTTCGCCGAAGCCCTGACCCACGTCGATCATCGGCAGCGTCTCGGCGGGCTGCGGTGTCTGCGCCATCGCGACCGTCTCGGGATCGAGGGCGGCAAGCGGGAAGAACAGCCACGCCGCTCCGAGGCAGGCGACGAGGCTTCCCGTACAGAAAATTAGGCTCGAGCGATCCATTTCCCGCCTCCGTTTCTCACAGTGAGTCCTTGAGGAAACCCACGTAAAGCACAGCGAACGCCGCGATCGCCAAAACCAGCTGGGCCGTCGTTTCGAAGTCCATGATCCGTCCTCAGTCGCCGCGGTAGTGCTTGATGAGCTTGTTCACGCTGACGCCTTCGCCGGTGACGGGGTGTTCCACCTCCGGCGTGAAGTGGGCCACGCCGTCGCGGTCCAGGAACATGCTGGGCGGCGGTGAGACGTACATCCACCCAAGCCCCCCCACGACCACGACCAGCGAGGCAACCACATAGAGATGCATGAAGAGCTTTGCGGGCGTCATTCGCTCAGTCCTTCCGGATGTAGACTTTCCAGCAGCGTGGTTCCTGGATCGTCTCCAGATGGGCGGCGTTGAGTTCGTCGCACATCGGTGGCAGTGCCTCGACCGAGGAGGGGTTGTCGAGAACGATCTCGATGACATCGCCCGAGCCGACCTGGCCGATCGCCTTTTTGGTCATCAGCTGCGGGCGCGGGCAGCTGTCGCCCAGGCAATCCACGCTCTGCGCGATGGTAATGCGCGAGCCGTCACTCAGCGTCGCCTGACCCGTCGGGGCGGCGCCGGTCGTTTCGCTCTTCTTTCTGCTGAACAGGCCCATGTCTTGTCGTCCTCTCGGGTTCTTCGTTCACATCATTCCGCGGCTTGCGCGGTGACCACCTTGCGGCTTTCCTGAACCTGGCGATGGTGCGCCGCCTGCGCGTCCTCCTTGCGCCTGATCGCGCGGTAGATGAGGAACAGCACGCCCATCTGCACCAGCCCGAAAACGACGGCCGGTATGCCGAGTTTCTCCTGCAGCGTCGCGGCGTTCGCGAAGCCGAGCTGGAGGGCTTCCAGGTTCGGTTCGCCCGTCATCGACGCCGGTGCGGGCGGCCAGTAGTTGATCGACCAGAGCATCGAGAACAGGAACATTCCGATGAAGGTGAACAGCAGCGCCCACAGGGCGCCGACATTGCCTTCGCCGGTCTTGACCCAGGTCGACACCGTGCACGCGCCCGCCAGGACCATCCCGATGCCGAAGATGAACAGGCCCGCGAAGGTGTTCAGGCCGACGTCGAAATGCAGCGTCTTGCCCTCGCCGAAGGTGATGAACAGCGTGAACCCGAAGGTCAGGATCATCATGGCGACCAGCAAGGCCTTGGTATTGCGGTAGGTCTTGAAAAGGATCGCGTCGCGCAGGGCGGCGGTGTTGCAAAAGCGCGAACGCTGAACCAGCAGGCCGACGATCGAGCCGAAGATGAAAGCGATGATGCATTCCCCGATGGCGGTAATGGTTCAGCCCTCCAGAACTTTTTTGTAGATCATCGACCCGACCCAGGCCCCGGCGATGATGCCGCTGATGGCGAGGTAGCCGCCCATGTTCATCTCCGGCGTCAGGCCGAAGAAGGTCGACACGTTGCAGACGAAGGCGAGACGGATGCCGATGCCCATCATCAGGCCGCCGATGGTGATCATCACCCATTCGGACAGCCGGCGGGGTATCCGGATATAGAATTCCTTGCTGAGGATCGCCCCCACGAAGGCGCCGAAGAGCATTCCGAGGCTGATGTAGATCTTCCAGTAGGTCGGATCGGGTGGGAAAACGAGCGTCCAGAACGGCAGGCGCTGCAGCTCGTCGCCGATGACGGCCTGCGCGGCAAGTCCGGTCATCATGGTCTCGCCGCCACCGACCGTCCACGCTCCCACGATCAGGAACAGAAAGATATTGAGAACGGC
Organism: Microbaculum marinisediminis; assembly: GCF_025397915.1. Classification (NCBI taxonomy): domain Bacteria; kingdom Pseudomonadati; phylum Pseudomonadota; class Alphaproteobacteria; order Hyphomicrobiales; family Tepidamorphaceae; genus Microbaculum; species Microbaculum marinisediminis. Next base: position 47,010 of record NZ_JALIDZ010000002.1, on the reverse strand, counting down.
GATCGCCGCCAGAGCGATTACCGGATCAAGAGTCTTCTTGAAGAACTCACTGGCCAAGACATCCTCCCTCAGTGCCATCTTGCGGTCTTGCGGCACCTCTCCGAAGCCTAGGAGGGCGCCGACGCCCGGTGGTAGTAATTATTGGAAACACCCCTCAAACATGTAAGGATCAACAGTCGGCGAGGGGAACACGGGTCAGGTGCGATCCGGCACGTACCGGATGCGCGGGGCGGGACCGAGACGGAATGTCGATCTACGTTGAAATCGATCCGGACGACTTCCTGGGCCACATGTTCAACGCCTGTTCGATTGATCAGGTTAGCGAGTTCCTGCCGGAAAAACGAGGTTTCCGTATCCATGGCCACAGCACCACGGTCCGCCTGGAACGCGTGTTCTGGACCGTGCTCGAGGAGATGGCCGACCGGATGGAAATCTCGCTGCCGCAGCTGATCGCCCGAATCCACGACCAGTGCCTGGTCGCGAACGACAAGAACATCTCGTCCTGTCTTCGCGTCATCTGCATGAAATACATGAACATCTACGCCTGACGGCGAAGGCATCGCCGCCGCGCCAATGAAGCGTCCGGCGGCGGCCATCGCCGTCAGGGGGCTGACGGAGAAGTGCCTGGACGGCCGAAACGCCTACGGCTCGCCTGCGGCGAGGGCGTCCGGCCCGGCGCCGCAGACGATGGCGCAGACGGTCTCGCCGTCGGCAAGCGCAACGCGGCCTTCCCGAAGCGCCGCGATTGCCGCCGCGCCGCTGAGGTCGGCGGCGAGGCCCATCTCGAACCACAGCCAGCGCGCCGCGCGCAGCATCTCCTCGTCGCTGACGAGGACGAAGCCGTCGGCGGTGTCGCGCACGGTCTCGAAGATCGCGTCTTCGGTCTTCGCGCAGGCCATCGTGGCGACGGAGGTGGTCACCTGATCGAGGCCGATATTGCTGCCGGCTTCGAGTGCGCGCAGGAGTAGCGGACAGCCTGCCGCCTCCACGCCGATGACGCGGGTCGCCGGGCGCCGCGACTTGATGGCGCGTCCGACACCGCTGATCAGGCCGCCACCGCCGACCGCGACCAGCACGACATCGACGTCGGGGATGTCTTCCAGGATTTCGAGCGCCACGGTGCCCTGGCCCGCGACCACGAAGGGGTCGGCGAAGGGATGGAAATAGGCAGCACCCGTGCGCGCCACATGGTCGAGCGCCGCGGCGTTGGCCTCGTGCCAGGCCGAGCCGACGATGTGCGTCGTCGCGCCCCAGGCCTCCAGCTTTTCGATCTTGGCCGGCGTCGCGTTGTCCGGCAGGTAGATCGTCGTCGGCACGCCGGCGAGAAAGCCCGCCCGCGCCGTGGCAAGGCCGTGATTGCCGCCGGACGCTGCGACGATGCCCTTGGCCAGAACAGACGGGTCCGTGGCCAGCAGCCGGTTGGTGGCGCCGCGCGCCTTGAACGAGCCGGTGGCCTGCAGCAGCTCCAGCTTCAGGATCACGTCGGCTGCGACGGGCAAGGGCTCCTTGAGGCAGTCCGCGGCAAGGGTCGGCGTGCGGCGGACCTGGCCGGCGATGCGCGCGGCGGCGGCTTCGATATCGTCGATCGTGATCATCTCACAGGTCCCCTGCATACGGTGCGGCAACGACGGCGCAGCAATTGCCATGCGTGACCCTGCCAGGCTGGCGACGGCCGAAGAGGATGCCGTTGGCGCCGTAGAAGACGGGCTCGGGCTCGCGCCAGGGGGCGTGAATGTCGTGAATGAGTCCGGCCTGCTGGCCCGCCTGGACACTGTCCCCGAGGGCGTGCGCGCCTTCGAAGATGCCGTCGCGTGTTGCATAGACGTAGCCGGCGGACCCGGGAATCTCGAGCACCGTCCGCGCGGACTCGTTGTGCCGGGTCGCGGCGTCGGCCGGCAGGATGCCGACATGCGCCAGCACGTTGCGCACGCCGCGCCGGCACAGCGCCAGAGTCTCGCGTGACACCGTGCCCTGGCCCGCCATCTCGGTGCCGACCGTGGTCAGTCCGGCCCGCACCGCCGCGGCCGTTGACGTGCGCGGCTCGCCCAGGTTGCTGATGACCACAGTCAGCGGCGCGTCGAAGGCCATGACCGCCTCCACGTTGCGGCGCATGTGGGCGGGGTCGGACGCCGGCTCGACGATGGCGCTCGGCAGGATGTCGAGCGACGAGCCGCCGGAATGCAGGTCGACGAGAGCGTCACCGAGGGGATAGATGACATCGCTCAGGTAGGCGGTGATCTGCTGGCTGATCGAACCGGCGGGGTCGCCCGGAAAGGTGCGGTTGAGGTTGAGCCCGTCGACCGGCGACGTGCGCCGTCCCGCCACCACGGCCGGCAGGTTGAGCGCCGGCAGGATGATCAGCCGTCCGGAGATGCCCGCGGGGTCGAGTGTGCGGATCAGTTCGCCGAGCGCGATCTGTCCCTCATACTCGTCGCCGTGATTGCCGGCCATCAGGATCGCGGTCGGTCCGGCGCCGTTGCGGATGACGCAGACGGGAAGGCGCGTCGCCCCCCAGGCATCCTCGTGCGGGGAGTGCGGAATCGTGAGATATCCGGTCTGCTTGCCGTCCTGTTCGAAATCGACGGACGCGGAGACTGTGGAAATGCGCGCCATGGGAAAGGTCCTGCGAGGAAACGATAGGCGGGGCCGGCGCGTCGGCCGGCCCCGGGGGCAAGTCACATGGAGGGGAAGTTGGCGGGCAGCGGCTGGCCCAGCCACTTCTCCGTGATCTTCGACAGCTGCTTGGTCGTCAGGTTGTAGAAGACGAAGGTATCGAGCCAGCGCAGCAACTCCGGATTGCCCTGCTGGATGGCGATATGGGTCGGCGACATGCGCAGGATGAACTTGGCCTGCAGCTCGACGTTCGGGTCGCGGTCGCTGAGCTCCTTGGCCACGACATTGGCGGTGGCGAGCAGCTGCGTCTGGCCGGACAGGTAGGCGGCCGCCGCGGTCGCGTCGTCGTCGAACCGCATGATGTTGGCGTCCGGCGCCGCCGCGGTCAGCTCGATGTCCTGGGTGGTGCCGCGCGCCACGGCGATGCTGGTGTCGCCGAGCTCGGCCGGCGTCGTCACCGCGATGTCCGCCGGTCCGAAGACGCCGATCGAGAGCGCCGAGTAGGGCGACGAGAACGCGACCTGCTGGGCCCGTTCAGGCGTGGCGCCCATTGCCGCGATCACCATGTCGAGCCGGTCGGTCACCAGGTAGGGCACGCGGTTGGCGCCGGTGATCTGCTGCAGCTCGACCTCGACGCCGAGTGCCTCTCCGATCGCCTGGGCGACCTCGACATCGAGGCCGGTGGGCTCGTTGTTTTCATCCATGAAGCCGAAGGGCGGCACGTCGATCGGCACGCCGATACGCACCGTGCCCTTGTCGATGATGTCCTGGAGCTCGGCCGACTGGGCCGGGCCGGCAAGGCCGGCCGTGATGGCCGCGACCGCGGCGATCCTGATCAATCCGTTCAACATAGACTTCCTCCCTGTGTTGGATACTGGTTGAGCTGCGGCCGGTTCCGGTCCTTGTTGGCGGCGTTCGTCGGCCGCGGGTCATGCAACGGCCCGGACATCGGGCCGACGGTGGCGCCGGTCAGTGCAGGACGGCGGCGAGAAAAGCCTTCAGCTCCGGCGTCCTCGGATTCCGCAGGACCTCCTGCGAAGGCCCGTCCTCGTGGATACGGCCCTCGTGCATGAAGATGACGCGGTCGGCGACGGTTCTGGCGAAGTTCATCTCGTGGGTGACGAGCATCATGGTCATGCCCTCGCGGGCGAGTTCCTCGAGCACGCGCAGGACCTCGCCGACGAGTTCGGGATCGAGCGCCGACGTGATCTCGTCGAACAGCATCATGCTGGGCTGCATGGCGAGCGATCGGGCGATGGCGACGCGCTGCTGCTGGCCGCCGGACAGCTCGTCCGGATAGGCATGCAGCTTTTCGGCGAGACCGACCTTGGCGACCATGGCGTGGGCGATCTCGGAGGCCTCGGCGTCGCGCATCTTGCGCACCCGCTTGAGCGCCAGCTTGACGTTGCGCTCGACCGTCAGGTGCGGGAACAGGTTGTAGCTCTGGAACACCATGCCGACGCGCGCCCGGAGCAGGTTCAGGTCGGCATTGGCCGCCGTCACCTCGATGCCGGCCACCGTCAGGTCGCCTTCCTGCACCGTCTCCAGGGCGTTGACGCAGCGCAGCAGGGTCGACTTGCCCGAGCCCGACCGGCCGATCACGGCGACGGTCTCGCCCTCGTCGATCGACAGCGTGATGCCCTTGAGCACCTCGTGCGATCCGAAGCGCTTGACCACGTTGCGTAGGCTAACGAGCGACATGGATCTTCCCTTCCAGCACGTGGCTCGCCCAGGACAGGCCGAGACAGAGGACGAAATAGATGGCCGCGGCCGCCAGATAGACCGTCAGCGGCGCGAAGGTGGCGGCCGTCATGATCTGGCTGGCGCGCGTCAGTTCGACGAAGCCGATCAGGGCGGTGAGCGAGGTGTTCTTGACGATCTGGACGAGGAAGCCGACCGTCGGCGCGATGGAGATCCGTATCGCCTGCGGCAGGACCACGTCGGTGAAGCGCTGCCGGTAGGTGAGGCCGAGGGCGGCGCCGGCTTCCCACTGGCGGTGCGGCACGGATTGCAGCGAGCCACGCCAGATCTCGCCGAAGAAGGCGCTGGAATAGAGCGAGAGCGCCACGACCGCCGCCGTCCAGGCGTCGACCGAGAGGCCGATCAGCGGCAGCCCGAAGAACAGCACGAACAGTTGGCCGAGCAGCGGCGTGCCCTGGATCAGGTTGATGTAGCCGATGGCGAACCAGTTGAGCGGCGCCACCGGCACGATGCGCAGCACGGCGATGGCAAGGCCGATAATGCCGCCGCCCACCGTGGCGGCCAGGGCCAGCAGCACGGTCCAGCGCGTGGCCAGAAGCAGAAAGCCGAAATCGGACAGGGCGAATTCGCGGATCATCGTGCCGGCCTCCGGATGAAGACGGTCCAGTAGATCGCCGAGAACAGGGCGCGGAAGACGAGGGTGAGGCCGAGATAGACGATGGTGATCAGCGCGTAGGCCTCGAAGGAGCGGTAGGTGCGCGACTCGATGAAGGCGGCCTGGTGAAACAGCTCGGTGGCGCCGATCGAGGAGACGATGCTGGTGGCCAGCATCAGAAGGATGAACTGGCTCGCCATGGCCGGGTAGATCGCCTTCATCGCCTGGAACAGGACGACGTGAACGAAGGTCTGGCTGGCCGTCATGCCAAGCGACCGGCCGGCCTCGACCTGGCTGACGCGCACGGATTCGATGCCCGCCCGAATGATCTCCGCGCAATATGCGCCGAGATTGACCGACAGGGCGATCAGCGCCGCTTCGTTGGCGGCAAGCCGGATTCCGATGGAGGGCAGGCCGTAGAAGACGATGAACAGCTGCACCAGGAGTGGCGTGTTGCGGATGGCCTCGACATAGCCCCGCGCGATGCCGCGCAGCCAGGCCGCCTGCGCGTTGCGCATCACCGCGAACGCCAGACCGATGATGAGCCCCAGCACCATGGTGGCGACCGAGAGCTGCAGCGTCAGGAATACGCCTTCGTAGATTTCATCCCGATAGCGCCAGATCGCTGCAAATTTGAAACTATAATCCATTTGTGCATAGACCTCCTCCCAGTGGACGGACTAAATGTCCGGCCAGTCCATGCGTCTTTTTGATCTATCAAACGTTAGGGCTGCTTCATATATGTTGTCAATGCGTGTATATGAATTGATGTGATGACAAGAGCGATGACCAGCTACGCCGCCCCCGCGCTGGAAAAGGGGCTTGATATCCTAGAGGCGCTTGCCGCCCACGGGGCGCCGATGAGCACGCGCGAGGTCGCCGAGGTGCTCGGCCGGTCGAAGGGCGAGATTTTCCGGATGGTTCACGTGCTGGTGGCGCGCGGCTATGTCGAGCGGGAGCCCGTCGGAGACCGGCTGCTGCTGTCCAATAAGCTGTTCGGCCTCGGCATGAAGACGGCGCGGGCGCGCGAGCTCGTCACCGTGGCGACGCCGATCATCGACCGCTTCGCCGGCGAGGTGCAGCAGGCCGCGCACCTGGTCGTCGCCCATCGCGGCGAGACGGTCATCATCGTCGCCTGTTCGGGCGGCGCCGACATGAACTTCTCGCTCAAGCTCGGCTACCGGCGGCCGCTGGCCGACGCCCATTCGGGGCTGATCCTGATGGCCTTCCAGCCGCCGCATCTGCGCGAGCGCATGATCGCCGAAAGCCTCGTCCTGATGCGCGATCCGCCGGACCAGGCCAGTCTCGTCTCCTCGCTCGATGCGGTGCATGCCGAAGGCAGCATCATCCGCGAAAGCCGCGACATCGTCGGCGTCACCGATATCGTCTGCCCGATCCTGGTCGGCGAGGGCCGGGCGGTCGCCTGCGTCACCGTGGCCGCCGTATCGCGCCGCAGCGCGACGCCGAACTACGATGCCATCCTGGCGCGACAGCAGGCCGCCTGCGCGGAGATCGCCGCAGGGCTCGATTCCGCGACGCCGCCATACCCCGACGAGCTGTGAGCCGAGGCCGCCGCTTCCGCCGGGCACGCGACGAGACCAATCTGCGCGCGCGCGTGCGGGATCGGAACGGCATGGCAGGCTGCCGCGGACAACGTCCCGGTTTTGTGCGCGCGGACTAGGCGGTGGGTGCGGTTTGGAGGCTGCCGAGGTCGGTCGTCTCGAGCAGGGACGCGAAGAGGTCTATCCGCGGGACCACCGATGACAGCAGGATGTGCTCTTCGAGGGTATGCGCCCCGGCACCGTCCACTCCCAATCCGTCCAGCGTCGGCACGCCGATTGCGGACGTGAAGTTGCCATCGCTCGCACCGCCGGCGGCCATGCCCACGAGTTCAATGCCGAGTGCCGCGGCGACCGTCCGCGCATGATGGAACAGCCTCTGCGATTCAGGCCCGTGGTCGAAGGGTGGGCGGTTGAGTTCGCCGGTGATTTCGAGCGTGACGTCCGGATCTCGTGGAGTGAGCGAGCGGATGGCGGCAAGCGTCGGCTCGACCTGATCGAGCCGCTGCAGGCGGATATCCACCTCGATACGGCAGTGCGCCGGCACCGTGTTCGGGCTGGTTCCTCCGCGGATCGTTCCAACATTGACGGTGATGCCCCGCTCTACATCCGTCAGGGCCTCGATCGTGGGGATGTGCGCGGCGATTTCGCTGACCGCGCTGCGGCCGAGCTCGAAGTTCGATCCCGAATGGGCGGCGTGTCCGCTCGCCGTGATGACGAAGCGCGCCACGCCCTTCCGGGACGTGACGATCTTGCCGCCGTCGCGCGCGGGCTCGACAACGAGTGCCGCCAGAGCCCGTCTGGCTTCGTCTTCGATGACCGCGCGAGAGGAGGGGCTTCCGATCTCCTCGTCGGGCGAGAACAGAAAGGTGACGGGCACCTTGCTCGACCGGCCCGTTTCGCGAAGCCTGCACCAGGCGGCGAGCGCCATCAGCGCCGAGCCTTTCATGTCGTAGACCCCCGGCCCGTAAAGACGATCTCCCTCGATGCGCCAGCGCAACGCAGACTGGAGCGTTCCGCACGGATGCACCGTGTCGAGGTGGGCGAGCACCAGGATGCCGGGCCCCGGTCCGGCGGGGCCGCCGCGTGCCAGCAGGGTGTGGCACGCCCCGTCGCCGCCGCCCGCCCATTCGACGCAGAGGCCCGATCGGGCGCACTGCGCCGCGACCAGCTCGAGCAGCCGGGCGACCGATTTTCGTTCGGCACTGGGCGTCTCGATCGAGACCCATTCGTTCAGCTCGGCTACGTAGTCTGTAAGTCGCGAAGACGTCATGGCGAGTCCCTCAATCAGGTTGAGCGCATCGCAAGCGAGATCGCATTCGCGGCGCCGACGACGACCGGGGCGAGTTCGGCCTCTACGCGCTCGACGGACCAGCGCGGCCAGGGCACCGCGATATTGACGGCGGCGAGCACCGCGCCGCTTTCGTCGAATACCGGCGCGGAGACCGAGATGTCGCCGACAAAGGCTTCCTGGTTCGTCAGGCTGTAGCCCTGGGCCCGGACCCTTGCGCAGGCTTCCAGGATTTCCTCAGGGTCGGTCTTGGTCGTGGGGGTGCGCGATTTCAGGTCGCTTGTCGCGAGGATGCGCCGCGCTTCCTCATCGTCGAGATAGGCCAGTATCGCGCGGCCTGGCGCCGTGCAGTAGATCGGCAGCCGCGACCCCGAGGACAGGTCGACGCTGACCACGTGCCTGCTCGGATAGCGCAGCACGTAGACCACGTCCTCTCCCTCGCGCTCCGTCAGATTGACGGTCTCCTCGCAGCTCGCGTTCACGGCCTCGAGGATGGGGCCGGCGACCTCGTGCAGATGGCTCGACGCGATAAACGAAGCACCGAATTCGAGCATGCGGGCCGAAAGGCTGTAGAGGCGGGTGGTCTCCGACTGCCGAATGTAGCCGAGCGCGCGCAGGGTGAAGACCACGCGCTGTGCGGCGCTTTTCTCGATTCCACTCAGCCGCACGATCTCGGTGAGGCTGAGCGGCTTTCGCTTGGCATTGAAAGCCGACAGCACCTGGAACGTCTTTTCGACGGACCCGAGAAATCGGCCGTCGCCCGTGTCTTCCTTGCGCGGCTTCGGGCGAGCCGCCGTGTTTTCGATCGCATTCACCGCAACGACCCCTCTTGACAGAGTTCGACCTCCGGCTAGCATTATCGTATTACGATAATAAATATCGCATAGCGACACAAGAGGGATGGTCACCGATGACACCTAAGCGTGAGTGCCGTATCGGGTTCGACATCGGAGGGACCTTCACCGACTTCGTCCTGCTGGAGACGGAAAGCGGTCGGCTGCATACCCACAAGGCGCTCACCACCTCGCAGGACCCGGCCGCGGGCTCGATCGCGGGGCTGGAGGCGCTGGTTGCGAAAGCCGGCAAATCGTTCGCCGATATCGCCGACATCGTCCATGGCACCACCATCGTCACCAACGCGATCATCGAACGTCGCGGCGCGAAGACGGCGCTGTTGACCACCCGTGGATTTCGCGACGTGCTCGAGATGGCCACCGAGCAGCGTTACGACGCCCACGACCTGTTCATTCGTTTCCCCGATCCGCTGGTCGAGCGGTCCATGTGCTTCGAGGTGGACGAGCGCATTGCTGCCGATGGCTCCGTCGTGACCCCGATCGTTGCGCGGCAGGTGCGCGACCTGCTGGCCTCTGCGGTGGCCGCGGGAGCCGAGGCGGTGGCTGTGTCCTTCATGCACGCCTACAAGAACGACACGCATGAGCGCCTCGTGGCCGCGATCGCGGCGGACGAATATCCGGATCTCTCCGTCTGCCTGTCGAGCGAGGTCTGTGCCGAAGTGCGCGAGTATGAGCGCGCCACCACGACGACGGCGAATGCCTATGTGATGCCGTTGATCGACCCGTATGTATGCAGCATCGAAGGGGCGCTGCGCGAACGCGGCTTCTCCGGATCGCTCTACCTGATGCAGTCCTCGGGCCAGCTGGCGTCGCCGGCCATGGCCCGACGCTTCCCCATCCGGCTTCTCGAATCCGGCCCGGCGGGCGGGGCCATTGCGGCGGGATACTTCGGCCGCATCGCCGGCCATGACGATGTCATAGCCTTCGACATGGGCGGGACGACCGCGAAGGTCTGCCTGATCGAGGATGGCCGCGCCGACGTTGCGCCGATGATCGAGGCGGCGCGCGAGCATCGCTTCAAGCGTGGCAGCGGCCTGCCGGTCCGCGCGCCGGTCATCGACATGATCGAGATCGGGGCAGGGGGCGGCAGTATCGCCCATTTCGACGAGCTGGGGTTGATGAAGGTCGGTCCGCGGAGCGCGGGCTCCACGCCGGGGCCGGCCTGCTACGGGCGTGGCGGCGAGAAGCCGACCGTGACCGACGCCAATCTGGTTCTCGGCTATCTCGACGGCGCCTCCTTCCTCGGCGGGCGGATGCAACTCGACCGAGACGCGGCCGAAAGCGCCTTCGCGCCGATTGCCGAGACGCTGTCCGACAGTTCCGTGGCGGCGGCCTGGGGCGTGCTTGCGGTCGTCTGCGAGAACATGGGTGGTGCGGCGCGCGCGCACGTGGTCGAGAAGGGACGCGATCCGCGCGGCTACACGATGGTTGCGTTCGGTGGTGCCGGCCCCGCCCACGCGATCCGCGTCGCCAAGTCGCTCGGCATGGCGAAGGTTGTGGTGCCGCAAGCCTCCGGCGTCGCCTCGGCGGTGGGTTTCCTGGGCGGTCGGGTCGGCCACGAGGCGGTCCGCTCCGCTCCCGGGCTGCTTGCCGGGCTTGATTGGGCCGCGGTCAATGATCTTCTGGGGGAACTGGAGGCCGACGGGCGCCTTCTCGTGGCGGAGGCCGGTGTCGACGCGGGCACGATCGAGATACGGCGCCAGGTGGAACTGCGGCTGGCCGGCCAGGTCCACAACCTCCAGGTCCCCGTGCCCGATGGCGCTCTGGGAACGGACACCGTTCCGCACATCGCCGACCTGTTCGCAAGGGAATATCGGCAGCTCTACGAGCGCGAGCCGAGCAATGCCGACATCGAGGTGATCAGCTGGCGCGTGACGGCACTCGGTCCGGATCCGAAGCTGGCGCTTGCTTCGTTGGCCCGACCCAGCACCGCATCGGGTGCCTCGAAGGGAACGCGGCCGGTCTGGTTCCCGGAGGCCGGATCATTCGTCGACACCCCGGTCCACGACCGTTACGCCCTGGTCCCCGGGCAGGAGATCCACGGACCTGCGATCATCGAGGAAGATGAATCAACCACCGTCGTTCCGCCCGGCGACCATGTCGAGGTCGGTGCAGGCGGCAGCCTGGTCATCCACCTGTCGCAGGGGACGGCAGCCTTTCGGCGCCCGGAGGCATCCGCGTCGCTTCCGCAGGAAATCGCACGGCTCGAGGCTGATCCGATCGGCCTTGAGATTATGTGGAGCCGGCTCATCAGCATCTCCGAGGAATCCTGGCTGACGGTCATCCGCACCGCGTTCTCGCTGATCATCGGTGAAATGCAGGACTTCGCCTGCGAGATCCTGGATGCCGAGGGGCAGTCGCTCGCTCATTCGCCGCGCGCCATGCCGGTCTTCAACATCACGCTCATGTCGGCCGTTCAGGAGCTGCTGAAGGAGTTCCCCGCGCACACGCTTGAGCCCGGCGACGTGCTGGTGACCAACGACCCCTGGATCTGTGCCGGTCACCTGTTCGACGTGGGGGTGGTCACGCCGGTCTTCCGCAACGGGAAGGTCGTCGCGATGATCGGATCCATCGGCCATGTCAGCGACATCGGCGGAACCAAGGACCGGATGCGGGCGCGGGAGATCTTCGAGGAGGGCATCCAGATCCCTCCGATGAAGCTATATCGCGCCGGCAAGGCGAACGAAGATCTCTTCCGACTCATTCGATCCAATGTTCGCAATGCGGCACAGGTGATCGGCGACATAGAGGCGCTGGTTGCCGCCAATGCCGTCGGCGCGCGGCGACTCGAGGCCTTCCTCGAGGAGTATGGTCTGGAAGATCTGCGGGCCTTGGCCCACGTGATCCAGTCGCGCGCCGAGCGGGCCATGCGCGATGCGATCCGGGCGGTTCCCGATGGCGTCTACCGCAGCGAAATCGAGCCGCTGAGCAACGGCACCCGTCATACCTTCCCCGTTACGATCACGGTGAATGGCGACGAGATCGAGGTCGATTACGCGGGATCGCCGCCCGAGCTCCTGCAGGGCGGGCTCAACTGCACGCTCAATTTCACCCAGGCCAAGACGTTCTTTGCGTTGAAATGCCTGCTTACGCCTTCGATCCGCGCGTCGGCGGGCTGCTACCGGGCGCTGACGGTGAAGGCCCCGGAGGGCACCATCGTGAACTGCAGCCACGGAACATCCGTCGGGCTGCGCCATCTCACCGGGTCCTACCTGGTGGGGAACATCTTTCAGGCGCTGGCCGAAGCGATGCCGGATGCCGTCCAGGCCTATAGCGGACTTCCCGCGATCATTCATTTCTTCGGCAAGGACGAGACCGGGCGACAGTTCAGCGAGCACCTCTATCTGGGTGGAGGGCAGGGGGCATCCTCCCGGCAGGACGGCAAGTCCGCCTTGCTCTGGCCGACCAGCGCGTCCAACGGCTCGGTCGAGGTGCTCGAGACGCGCGCGCCGGTGCTCGTGCTCGAAAAGGCCTATGTGCCCGAGAGCGCCGGACCGGGGCGCACCCGAGCCGGTCTCGGACAGCAGATGCGCGCCCGTCGCATCCGGTCCCGGGGTCCCCGCGTGATGGTGAACTGCTATCCGGAGGGCGTGGGTTTCAACGCCGTCGGCATGGCGGGCGGGCTCGCCGGCGGGGGCGCGCATTTTCGCATGTATGGCGAGGACGGCGGGCTCCTCCAGGATTACGGCAGCGGCTCGGTCGACATGCTCACCGCCACCGACCAGGTCGTCGAAGTCCGCGTTGGCGGGGGCGCCGGCTATGGCGATCCCCACGATCGCCCGGTCGATCAGGTTCTTGCGGATGTAAAGGGCGGCTACGTCAGCCCTGAGCAGGCCCGCGAAGTCTATGGCGTCGCGATCGACGGCGCCGACACCCCGGCTCCAGAGGGGACGGCGAACGGTGGGCGGCGCGCCCGCAAGCCGGTCGCCGAGCAAAGATAACGATGGGGAACACAGCAAGGGAGAACTGGAATGCGTACTCGTAAATTGATCGGGGCCGGCCCGACCGCACTGGCCGCCCTGGTGGCTGCGGGGCTAGCGCTTGCCGCGACCTCGACCGATGGCATGGCCTACGAGGTCGAGAACGGGCGCAAGATCCTGGTTTGGGGGGGACGGACGCCCGTCAGCAACTTCGATCCGCACCAGCGGTTCGATTCGCCGCATCATGTGTTCCAGTCCGCGATCTACGAGCCGCTGGTGAAGTACAAGGGCAGTCCGTCCGAGATCGTGCCCTGGCTCGCCGAGAGCTGGGAGATGAACGACGACGCGACCGAATGGACCTTCAAGCTCGATCCGCGCGCGAAGTTCCAGAACGGCGATCCGGTGGACGCGGAGGCGGTCAAGTACTCGTTCGCGCGGGCGCTGGAGATCAACAAGGCGGTTGCATGGATGCTCTCCGGCAATCTCAAGGAAGATGCCATCGAAGTCGTCGATGCGCACACCGTGCGGTTCAAGTTCGACGTCCCGTCGCCCAGCTTTATCGGCTATCTGCCGTGGTGGATGATCGTCAACCCGAAACAGGTCGAGGCGCAGGCGGCCGACGGCGATCTCGGCCAGGCCTGGATGATGACCAACACGGCGGGAAGCGGCCCCTTCCGGGTCAAGCAGTTCCGTGCGGACGCGGTCTACCAGCTCGAAGCCCTGGACGATTACTGGCGCGGCTGGCCGCAAGGCGAGGACAAGCGCCTCGGTGGCGTCATCTATCAGGTCATTCGCGAGCCTTCCGCGCAGCGGACCGCGTTGATGACGAAGCAGGCGGACATCGTGGAAGGGTTGACGACGGCGGACTACCAGCAGGTCGCGAACGTTCCGGGGATCGTCATCGAGAACAACGTCGGTGCCAGCCCTTTCGCGATCAAGTTCAACTATCAGGACGGACCGACCAAGGACGTCAATCTCCGGCGGGCCATCGCTTACGCATTCGACTATGAAGCGCTTCCGGAACTCTACTCGGGGGATGCGACGCTGATGACCAGCCCGTTCCCCAGCGTGCTTAACGGCCATGTCGAGGTCGCGGACTTCCCGCGGCGGGATCTCGAGAAGGCCAAGGCCTACCTGGCCAAGACCGAATGGGCCGATGGTGGTCTCGAGCTCGAATATGTGCACCAGCAGGGCAATGACGAGACCCGCCGCGTCGGGTTGATCCTGCTCGATAGCCTGAAGGACCTGGGTATCAGCGTCCGCATAACGCCGCTGCTGTGGGCCAACATGGTCGCGAACGCGCAGAGCATAGAGACGGCCGCCGATATGACAGGCCTGTTCATGGCGACCTATACGTCCGATCCCGACTCGGCGTCGTCCCAGTACCACAAGAGCGCCTGGGGGCAGTGGTTCGGCGTCAGCCACTACGACAATCCGGAGGTCTTCACCCTGATCGAGAAGGGCAGGACGACGGCGGCCTGGGATCAGCGCGCCCCGATCTATGCCGAGATCCAGAACAGGATCACGGCCGATCAGCCGGAGATCTTCGGCTACGTGCCCAATGTTCGCCTCGCGCACCGCGACTACGTCAAGGGGTACGAGTACACCTCGATCAAGACGTCGGGCTTCGCCGATTTCGGCAGCCTCTGGATCGAAGACTGAGCCGGCGGGCCGGACAAGGACCAGGCGATGACCCTCTATCTCGTCAGGCGGCTCCTCGTTCTCGGAACCATGATGTTCGGCCTGCTCTGCATCACGTTCTTCATCGCGAACATCGCTCCCGGGGATCCGGCCGCGCTTGCGGCCGGACCCAACGCGACGAAGTCCATGGTCGAGACGATCCGCGTCGAATATGGGCTCGACAGGCCGCTGTGGGAGCAATTCGGGCGTTACGTCTCGGATGTTTTCGCCGGCGATCTCGGTCGCTCGATCTCCACCACGCGACCGGTCATCGATCACATATCCGAGGCCTTTCCCGCCACGATGGAGCTGGTGCTCGTCGCCATGGGCTTCGCGGTCGTCGTGGGCGTCTTCATCGGCGTTCTTGCCGCGGTGTGGAGAGACACCGTTATTGACCACGCCGTCAGGGTCTTCGCCGTGTCGGGGATCGCGCTGCCGATGTTCTGGTTCGGCTTGCTGCTTCAGCTCCTCATGGCGGTGAAGCTCGGCTGGCTGCCGGTCAGCGGCCGGCTCGGCCTCATTACCGAACGGCCGGAGCCGATCACGCATCTGCTCATTCTGGATTCTCTCCTGCGGGGGCAGTGGGGCACGGCGCTGGAGGCATTGCGCTACATCGCGATGCCGGCGCTGGTGCTGTCCTTCCCGTGCCTTGCCTCGGTCGCCCGCGTCGCGCGGTCTGAAATGATCGAGACCATGGCTTCCGACTATGTACTCGGCGCCCGCGCCCAGGGGCTCGGCACGTTCAGCATCCAGATCCGTCACGCGCTGCGCAACGCGATGCTGCCCGTGCTGGCGCTGATCGGCCTGCGCTACGGCTGGATGCTCGGCGGGACCGCCCTGGTCGAAACGGTCTTCGACTGGCCGGGCCTGGGGCTCCTGATGGTCAATTCGGTGCTGATGTCGGACTTCAAGCCGGTTCTGGCAGTCACCCTGATCATCGGCTTCAACGTCATGCTGGCGAATTTCCTCGTGGACCTGGCCTATGCCTGGTTCGACCCGCGGCTACGGCAGGGCTGACCATGACCGATACGACTGTAGCCCCGGGATCGGAGCGGGCCGGCTTCGAAGCGGAAGAAAAGCTGGATCGGTACAGGGAACTGCGCCGGGCCGTATGGCTCCTGTCGCGCAGTTTCTCCTCGATGCTCGGGCTCGCCATCGTCGTCCTGTTCATGATTCTGGCGCTCTTCGGCAAATGGATCGCGCCATATCCCGAGGCCGCCCTCGGAACCGTCAACATGGCCGAGATGCTTCAGCCGCCGAGCTGGCAGCACTGGTTCGGCACCGACGACATGGGCAATGACGTGCTCTCCCGTGTCATCATCGGAACCCAGATCTCGCTTCAGGTCGGCCTCATCATCACCGTGGGCGCTGCGCTGGTCGGCGTGCCGCTGGGCATACTCGGCGGTTACCTTGGCGGCTGGGTGCGCAGTACCATCATGGCGCTGACGGATCTCTTCCTTTCGGTGCCGAGCCTGGTCCTGGCGATCGCAATCGTCGCGGTGCTCGGACCCGGCATCGTCAACACCATGATCGCGCTCGCCGTCGTGTGGTGGCCCGGGTACGTCCGGCTGATCGACAGCAAGACGCTGGCGATCAAGAAGGAGCCCTATGTCGAGGCCGCCCGCGCGCTTGGCGCCTCCACGCCGCGCATCATCTTCCGCTATCTGCTGCCGGGGTGCGCCTCGCCGCTGATCGTGAAGGCGAGCATGGACATGGGAGCCGCGATCCTCGCCGCGGCCGGTCTTGGCTTCATCGGGCTGGGCGCCAAGGCGCCGTCCCCGGAATGGGGGGCGATGCTGAGCGTCGCGCGCGGCTACCTTCCCGAATGGTGGTGGTTCGCCTTCTTCCCGGGCATGGCGATCTATCTCAGCGTGCTCGGCTTCAACCTGCTTGGAGACGGCCTGCGCGACGTACTCGACCCGAGGACCTCGCGATGAGACACGTTTCGGCCGGAAGCGGGAACCGGACGGAGACCATGCTGTCCGTCAGCGACCTCTCGCTCGAACTCGCCACCTACGACGGGACCGTTCAGGTCCTCGACAATATCAACCTTGCCGTCGGCCGCCGGGAGACCATCGGGGTCGTGGGCGAGACCGGCTGCGGAAAATCGGTTCTCGCGAAAAGCGTTCTGGACCTGCTGCCGCGCGCCATCGCCCGGTACCGCCGGGGCTCGATCCGGTGGAAGGGCGAGAACCTTCTGTCGGCCACCCGAAAGCGGTTGCGGCAGGTGCGCGGCACCGAGATCGGCATGGTCTTCCAGGATCCGATGACCTTCTTCGACCCGCTGTACACCGCGGGAAGCTACATGATGGAGGCGATCGGCCATCGTGAGCGGGTCAAGGGGGACGGCGGGTCGAGGGCGCGGCGCAAGGCGGAGGCGATCGACCTGCTGGGCAGGCTCGGCCTTACCGAACCCGACCGGGTCTTCGACAGCTATCCGCACCAGCTTTCCGGCGGCATGCGTCAGCGCGTACTGATCGCGGCGGCGATCGCGGGCAGTCCCGAACTGATTATCGCGGACGAACCGACGACGGCGCTCGACGTGACCGTTCAGGCTCAGATTCTGCACCTGCTGAAGGAGATCGTCGAGACGCGCGATACCTCGATCCTGCTGATCTCCCACGATCTGGGCGTCATCGCCAGCATGTGCGAGCGCATCGTCGTCATGTATGCCGGAACCATCGTGGAGACGGGGACGAAGCGGCAGCTGCTGTCGCGACCAGCGCATCCCTACACGATCGGGCTCATATCGGCCGTGCCGCGCCTCGGGTACCCGCAGAAGCAGGTGAAGGGCATCGCCGGGCACATCCCGAACCTGTTGAACCCGCCGCCCGGTTGCCGCTTCGCCCCGCGATGCCACAAAGCGACGGCGCTGTGCCGGAAAGTGAAGCCGGAGCTCGCGACGTTCTCCGGCGGGCGCCAGGTCGCCTGCCATCATCCGGAGCCGTTCGAATGAGCGGGCAACCCATCGCCGAGCTTGTTGCCCTACGCAAGGAATTCGCCGTCTCGCAGGGCCTGTTTGCCACGCGCACCGTCGTTGCGGTGGATGACGTGAACCTGGCGCTGGAGGCGGGCGAAAGCGTCGGTATCGTCGGCGAATCCGGTTCCGGCAAGTCGACCGTGGGCCGGTTGCTGCTCGGGCTCGTCGCGCCGAGCGCCGGAAAGGTGGTGATCGAAGGCAAGGAAATCGCCACGCTGACCAAGACGGAAATGCGCGCGCTGCGCCGTCATGTTCAGATTGTGTTCCAGAATCCGCATACGGCGCTGCATCCGCGGATGATGGTCTCGCGGGCTCTCGCCGAGCCGCTTCGGATACAAGGGGACCTCAGCCATCAGGAGATCACGGCGCGCGTGCGCCGCATGGTCGACACGATCGGCTTGCCCCAGAGTTTTCTCGGTCGGTATCCGCACGAGCTCTCCGGAGGTCAGAAACAGCGCATTTGCATCGCCCGCGCGCTGATCCTCAATCCGCGGATCATCGTGCTCGACGAACCCACCTCCGCGCTGGACGTATCGGTGCAGGCGCAAATTCTGGAGTTCCTCCAGTCCCTGAGGGAGGAATTTGGCCTGACGTACCTTTTCATCTCCCACGATCTCGCGGTGGTGCAGGCGATGTGTACGCGCGTCCTGGTCATGTACCGGGGGCGGATCGTCGATCAGGGCGCGACACGAGACATCCTGGAATCTCCCAGCCATCCGTACACCCGGCGATTGCTCGCTGCGACGCTGGAGCCCTCGGCGGACGCGGCACTGCCGGTGATTTCGGAAGCAGACCCGGCTTCAGGGGCCACAACAATAACGTGAGAAGGCGCTGCGCGCGCTTGCGCGAAGGCGCGCCGCAGGGCTCGGGCGAGACCCCTTCTCACGCTCAAAAGGTGAAACGTAATCATGAGCCTCAACGCGGATACCTCCCGCATGCAGGACAGTATCGCCGTGATCGGTGCCGGGATCATTGGCTTGTCGGTGGCGTGGAACCTGGTCAAGCGCGGCCGGCAGGTCGTAGTCTACGATCCCAACGAGCCTGGCAGCGGATGCTCGGCGGGCAGTGCCGGTGCGCTCAGTCCGGGGTCGGTGGCGCCGCTGGCCATGCCGGGGCTGCTTGCCTCCGTGCCCGGCATGATGCTGAACCGGGGCAGCGCGCTCCACATCCCCGTCGACTACTGGCTGAAGGCCGCGCCGTGGCTCGCCGCCTTCATCACGCAGGCGCGGCCGCGCCGGGTAGCGGTGATCGCGGACGCGTTGGCACGGCTCTACCGGCCCTCCCTTGAGTTCCACAAGGCACTGGTCCGCGAGATCGGTGCGCCCGACCTCATCCGCCTGACCGGTCAGCTCCACGTCTATCGCAACCGCCGGCAGTTCGCCCGCAGCAAGGCGGAATGGCGGATTCGCGCCGAGCACGGGGTGACCTACGAGCAACTCGACCGGGCCGGCATCGAGGCGCTGGAACCCCTGGTCGGTCCCGACTACCGGCTCGGCGTTTTCATTCCCGAGGCAGGCATGAGCGTCAATCCGCTGCGCCACGCCCAGGCGATCGCCGAGGCTTTGACGAGAGAGGGCGTCTCGTTCGTCAGGCACTCCGTGAGTGATCTGTGCCTGGAGGGGCGCGCGGTGGAGGGCGTGGTGACGGGGCAGGGGCGGCGGGATCACGCGGGCGTCGTGCTTGCCGCCGGCGCCTGGTCCGCCCGCATCCTGCGGAGACTCGGTATCGCCGTGCCGCTGGAGACCCAGCGCGGATACCACGTCGACTTCCGGGACTCCGGCATCGCCTTGCAGCGACCCGTCGTTCCTGCCGATCGGAAAGTCTTCGTTACGCCGATCGAGACCGGGTTGCGCGTCGCCGGTACGGTGGAGCTTGCCGGCCTCGATGCCCCGCCCACGCCGCGCCGTGCCGATCTGCTGCACTCCGATCTCAAGGCGGTGCTGCCGTCCGTCCGTCTCGACGCGCCGCAACCCTTCTGGATGGGACACCGGCCCTGCCTGCCGGACTCGCTGCCGGTGATCGGCAGCAGTCGCGACTGGCAGGGGCTGCATTTCGCGTTCGGCCACGGCCATCTCGGGCTGTCCGCGTCCGCTGTGACGGGGGATATCGTCGGCCGGATCCTGTGTGGAGAAACGGCGCCGATCGACCTCGCCCCCTACCGGGTAGAGCGCTTCGTGAATGCGTCCTGAGCGGTGGACGTATCCCGTTGAATGGGCGACGCGTGGCCGTCGCGGCCCGGCAGGGCCGCTGGCGGCACTGCCTCGTTGGTGAACCCGATTGCTGGGCCGTGCCCTTAGACAGCCGTTGAGTGTGCTACCAGCAGCTCACCGTCTTGATGACGTTCGACGCGTCGACGTTCAGGTTCAGCCGGCCGTACATGAACTCCTGTGTGACCGCCGTGCCGGGCTTGAGCACGCGCACGGCCTTGGCGCCGGACTCCCGCTGCGCCCGTTCGATCACCGCCTTGGTCGCCGGCTGGCCGATCGCCCACTGGATCGCGTCGGCGTTGCAGGTCTGCTGCGGTTCGGCAACGCCCGAGCCCGGCAGCGTCCGGGAGCCGATGCCGCTGGAGCTCCCGCTGGATCCGCCGCCCGAAACGCCGGACCCGCCGGAGCTGACCGTCGCGGAATTCCCGCCCGACGGGCCCGCGCTGCCGATTGCCGCGCTCCCGGTTCCAGCGGTCCCGGCTCCGGCGCCTCCGGTTTCGGCACCGTTGCAGGCGCTGGCGAAGACAGCGGTGGCGATCAGCCCGGCGCCGATGGCGAGATATTTCATGGTGTTTACGTCCGTTTGCGCGTTTCGATGTGCCTTTGCGGGCAAGACTAGGCGTTTGTGGCTGCCGATGCGACTGCCGCCCGGGCGATCTGGCGCCCGGGCGATCTGGCGCATGGGCGAAACGGGAATCGGCGTTATCTTGTGTCGACGCGTCATCCCGCCGTTCGACGGCGCCCCCGGAGGTTTTCATGTTCGTTCTCATCGCCGGTCTTGCCATCTTTCTCATCGGACACTCGGCCAAGATCGTGGCGCCTCGGTGGCGCGAGGGCGTGATCGCCCGCTACGGCGACAACGCCTGGAAGGGTGTCTATTCGCTGGTCGCGCTCGTTGGCTTCGTGCTGATCGTCTGGGGCTACGGGCTCGCCCGGCAGGACCCGATCGTGCTGTATTCGCCGCCGGTCTGGACCCGCCACCTCGCACTGGTGCTGATGATGCCGGTCTTCGTCATGCTGGCCGCCGCCTATATCCCCGGCCGCATTAAGACGACGCTGAAGCATCCGATGCTCGCCGCGGTGAAGCTGTGGGCGGTGGCGCACCTGCTCGCCAACGGCACGCTCGCCGACGTGCTCCTGTTCGGTTCGTTCCTGGCCTGGGCGGTCTGCGACCGCATCTCGCTCAAGCGCCGCCCCGAAGTACCGCAGATCACCGGCTTGTCGCCGGCACCGGCCAACGACGTCGTCGCGCTCGTCATCGGCGCGACGGTCTATGTCGTGTTCCTGGTGTTCCTGCACGAATGGCTGTTCGGCGTCTCGCCGCTTGGGTGACCCGCTTTCGCGTGCCACGCGCCCGGGATTGCCGGGTCAAGCCCGGCAATGACGTGGAGGAGGAGTTTGGCAGGCGCTGGATGCGACCCATCGGCGGCAACATCGCAAGCAATCCTGCGTGGATGGGCTGCATGGGTCCCGTCAAGTCCGGGACACGGGTTTGTTCGGGTGGCACGGCCGGGCTTCATACCGAAGCCGCGTGCTCCGGGCTTGACCCGGAGCCCAGGGGACGGCTGGCGAGGCCTCTCCCTCTCCGCTCATTCCTGCGAAAGCGGGAATCCGCAAGCCGCGCTGAAAGGCCGTGCCCCAGGCAGGCCGATCCCAGCTTTCGCGGGGATGAGCGGAGGGATCGGGCGCGTGAAAGGATCGGGATCAGTTCTGCCGATTCCAATCGCTATTTCAGTCTCTTACGCGATTTCCGAGCCCGTTTTCTTCACGCCTTGCGAAACGGGCGTAGACTCGACCCCATCCCCTTCCACGCGGGGGCGTGCCTGGATCCGACACGGGTTCACGCGGAAGGGGAGCGGCGCCTCCATGGTCCGTCGTCGGGACGGATCATCGGGGAGGATGTGGATCGCCGGTCCCGTACTACGGCGGGGCCGTGGTAGACCAGCACGACAACGCCGGTCGCCGGGGCGCGCGTCAGGCCCCCTTCGGGGGTACAACGGCGAACCGCAGCGATACGGCCGCAGGCGGTCCGAGGGTCCAGAAATCGCCGCGGCGGGCGCTCGCAGGAGCACCGTTTCGGACTACCCGCACTGGTGCTTTCGCGAGCGCCCGCGCCCCGTTGGGGCACACGAGCGGTTCTTTGAATTGCGGCGACCGACGCCGCGCTGAATCGGAATTGCGCCCCCCGCGTGGTTGACACCGGGGCGACTACCCATGCCTCGGCCTGTCATTGCCGGATCGGTTCCGGCAATCCAGGACCACCGCCCGCGCCACGGGAACGACCGCCGGGGCCAGGAATGCCCGGGACAAGCCCGGGCATGACGACTCACGGGGACGCGCGGTCCATTCCAACGTCATCCCGGGGTTCGACCCGGGGGGCTCGCAACCACGGGCACGACCGCGGCCCGCGGCATCGCGCCTTGGACGTGCCTGCCCCGACGCGGGCGGACGCTCACCCCTCCCATTCGCGCGCTATCTGTATTAGAAGGGCGCCAACAGACATCCAACGGACTTGCGAACGATGAACGAAGCGGTGCGCGACGTCGCCAAATCGAAGCTGATCGAGGGGGCAACCGGAGCCTGGGAAGTGGTGATCGGGATGGAGATCCATGCCCAGATCTCCTCGAACTCCAAGCTGTTCTCCGGCGCCTCGACCGAATTCGGCGGTGATCCGAACTCCCATGTCTCCCTCGTCGACGCGGCGATGCCCGGCATGCTGCCGGTGATCAACGCGTTCTGCGTCGAGCAGGCCGTGCGCACGGGGCTCGGCCTGAAGGCGGCCATCAACCTGAAGAGCGTCTTCGACCGCAAGAACTACTTCTATCCCGATCTGCCGCAGGGCTATCAGATCTCCCAGTACAAGCACCCGGTGGTGGGCGAGGGGACCGTCCTCGTCGATCTGCCCGACGGCGAGCAGATCACCGTCGGCATCGAGCGCATCCATATGGAGCAGGACGCGGGCAAGAGCCTGCACGACCAGCACCCCTCGAAGTCCTACGTGGACCTCAACCGCTCCGGCGTCGCGCTGATGGAGATCGTCTCCAGGCCCGACATCCGCTCCTCCGAGGAGGCGCGGGCCTTCGTCACCAAGCTGCGCTCCATCCTGCGCTATCTCGGCACCTGCGACGGCAACATGGAGGAGGGCAGCCTGCGCGCCGACGTCAACGTGTCGGTGAGAAAGCCCGGCGCGCCGTTGGGCACGCGCTGCGAGATCAAGAACGTCAACTCGATCCGCTTCATCGGTCAGGCGATCGAATACGAGGCGCGCCGCCAGATCGACATCCTCGAGGACGGCGGCCTGATCGACCAGGAGACCCGCCTGTTCGACCCGAAGAACGGCGAGACGCGCTCGATGCGCTCCAAGGAGGAGGCGCACGACTATCGCTACTTCCCCGATCCCGACCTGCTGCCGCTGGAGCTGACGCAGGCCTGGGTCGACGAGATCGCCGCCGGCCTGCCCGAGCTTCCCGACGACAAGAAGGCGCGGCTGATCGCCGATTTCGGCCTGACGCCCTATGACGCCGGCATCCTGGTCGCCGAGCGCGAGACGGCCGACTTCTTCGAGAAGGTGGCGGCCGGCCGCGACGCCAAGCTGGCCGCGAACTGGGTGATCAACGACCTGCTCGGCGGGCTCAACAAGGCTGGCAAGTCGATCGAGGAGAGCCCGGTCTCCGCCGATCAGCTCGGCGCGATCATCGACCTGATCGGCGAAAAGGTCATTTCCGGCAAGATCGCCAAGGACCTGTTCGAGATCGTCATGGCCGAGGGCGGCGACCCGCGCACCATCGTCGAGGAGCGCGGCATGAAGCAGGTCACCGACACCGGCGCCATCGAAAAGGCGGTGGACGAGGTGATCGCCGCCAACCCCGACAAGGCCGAGCAGGCCAAGGCCAAGCCCAACATGGCCGGTTGGTTTGTCGGTCAGGTCATGAAGGCGACCGGCGGCAAGGCCAATCCGCAGGCCGTCAACGAGTTGGTGAAGCAGAAGCTCGGGATCGAGTGATTTTCGTCCGCACGGCCGCAGCCTCCGACCTGCCCCGGGTCCGGGCGTTGCTGGTGGAGACGTGGCACGCGACCTATGACGGCATCTACGGCGCCGAAAGGGTCGCCGCCATAACCGACGACTGGCATTCGCTGTCGTCTCTGCGGCAGCGGCTCGATATGCCGAACGCGGAATTCGTCGTCGCCGATGACGGACGCGAAATCGCCGGCATGGCCTTCGCGCGATCCGAAGCCGGCGGCAAGCGGGTGATGCTCCACCAGCTCTATATTCGCCCGGCATACCAAGGGCAGGGGATCGGCAGCCAGTTGCTCGCCGAGATCGTCGACAGCTTTCCGGACGCCGACATCCTGCGGCTCGAAGTGGAATCGGCAAACGACAAGGCGGTCGCCTTCTACAAGGCGCGCGGCTTCGTGGTCGTCGACCGGACCGACGACTGCGGCGAGGATCGATCCGGTATTCCCGCGTTGGTCCTGGAACGCACCCTGATCTGATCGGGCGGGTCATGACGGCGGCCGGCAAACAGGTCAAGCGGGCCTTCGGGATCGAACAGGCGGTCTCGGACGCAGGGGAATGCTAGGCTTGAGCGTCGATCAGATCGATTCGGAGTGAGGCCATGCAGACCACCTCGGTATTCGCAGTGATGTTCACGGCGTTATGGCTGGCGGCATTGATCGCCTTCATCCCCTGGGTCCAGAAGACGCGTCACCCGGATTCGAAACCGCTCGGCGCGTACCTGATCTTTCTCGCCGTGTTCACGATCACGTCCTACGCGATCTACTTGGTCATCCTCGCATTGCAGGGCGCCGTATGGCCGGGGCTTCTCGAAACCGGCCTCGTGCATGCGATCGTGGTCATCATCGTCTGTTTCCTGCCCGCTTTCCTGCTGGCGAGCTGGATGATCGCCCGCAAGCCGCCGAAAGCCCCGCCGCTGGATGATTCCGGCGCAGCCTAGTAACGGTTCCACTTGCCCCGTGACGTCCGCGCGCCATATTGCGCTGCGTCCGTGAGGGCGGGAAAAGCAACGGAGTGCAGCGACCCATGCCGAAGCCGATCGACCTCTATTACTGGCCCACGCCGAACGGTTGGAAGATCACCATCTTCCTGGAGGAAGCCGGACTTCCCTACGACGTGAAGTACGTCAATATCGGCAAGGGCGAGCAGTTCGAGCCGGCCTTCCTGGCAATCTCTCCGAACAACCGCATGCCGGCGATCGTCGATCCCGACGGACCGGGCGGCGAACCGATCTCGGTGTTCGAGTCGGGCGCGATCCTGCAGTATCTCGGCCGCAAGACGGGCAAGTTCTACCCCACCGACGAGCGCGCCCGCGTCGAGGTCGAGGAATGGCTGATGTGGCAGATGGGCGGTCTCGGGCCGATGCTCGGCCAGAACCATCACTTCCGCAACTACGCGCCGGAGAAGATCCCGTACGCGATCGACCGCTACGTGAACGAGGCGGACCGGCTCTACGGCGTCCTCGACAAGCGGCTCGAGGGGCGCGACTTCGTCGCCGGCGACTATTCGATCGCCGACATGGCCATCGTCTCGTGGACCCGCGGCTACGAGCGCCAGGGCATCGACATCGCGAAGTTTCAGAACGTGAAGCGCTGGCTCGACAATGTCCTGGCCCGCCCTGCGGTACAGCGCGCCATGGCGGTCGGTGAGGAAAAGCGCACCAATCTGGCCGACGACAAGGAGGCCCAGAAGGTGCTGTTCGGCCAGCGCGCGCGCTAGCGATCCGGGCGCGGCCGGCGCCGGTCCACGCGCGGCCGGTTTTCGGTCGCGCCTGACTCCATGGTGAGCAACGGGTAAACGTTTGCCGGCGCGTTAATTTTGGCCGCGGACGAAAAGCGCGAGTGTTCGGGCGTTCTTTTGCTTAGCGGATCGTGAATTTACCAAGCATTCGGACATTTTTCGTCGAATATTAAGCGAATTTTTTTACGCCGGATTCAAGTGCGGTGGCGAAGCTTTCCTCACGACGGTGCAGGCCGTCAGAGGGAAGGAACCGGTAAACGGTTCCGGGGACCAGACAGATCAGGGAGACACGATCGATGGCCCGCTTCGATATGCAGAGCTACGAGGACTCCGGCCTGGCGCAGGGCGCGGCAACCGGGGATATCCTTTTCCGCCTTGGCATGATGTATGCGACCGGCCGCACGGTCGAACCGGATCTGATCACGGCCCACAAATGGTTCAACATCGCCGCGGCGAAAGGATATCCCGGCGCCGCGCTTTACCGGCAGGAAGTCGCCGCCGAGATGTCGTCGGCCGAGGTGGCGGAGGCCCAGCGCGCCGCGCGGGAATGGCTGAACCTGCACTGAACCGGGGGGCCCCGGTCGGGACTGCCCGGCTGGGATCGAACGCCGGGTTCACAGGCCAGGTTCACAAGTCGGGCGGCACAGCGTCGATCGCGTAGACGGTGATCGGCTGTTGCCGGCCGCGAATGGCGCACGCCTGGGCGTCCGCATTCGGCAGGGCGATGGTGCCGAGCCGCACCGTTTCCTCGGACAGGACGATCGGCTTGCCGAGGTCCTTCGACAGGCCTTCGAGCCGGGCCGCCGTATTGACGGTATCGCCGATGGCGGACACCGTCCGCGCGTCGGGAGGCCCCATCTCGCCGACGATCGCTTCGCCGGTATGGATGCCGATGCCGATCCTGAGCGGCACCTTGAGATCGTCTTTCAGCGTCTCGTTCAGGCGCTCCAGCCGCGCGATCATTTCGCCGGCGCCGCGCAACGCCTGGCGGCAGCCTTGCTCGACCGTTCCCGACAACCCGTAGAGGGCCATCAGGCCGTCGCCGGTGAAGTTCGAGTAGTGCCCGCCGCTGTCGCGCAGCGCCTCGACCATTTCGGCGAAGAACTGGTTGAGAATGAACAGGGTGTCGAACGGCAGCCGCGCCTCGCCCAGGCCCGTCGAGCCGCGCAGGTCGACGAACACGGCGGTGACGACCTGTTCGTGGCCGAGCAGATGCCCCGGCCGATAGCCATCGAGGGCGGTGGCGTTCGGCGACAGCAACGGGGCGACCGACAGCGGCGTCGACGGCCGGATCTGGCAGGCGAGGCGGACGTGATCCTCGGCGTCGATCCGTTTGAGCGCGCTGGCCTCGGTCGTTTGCGGTGGCGGCAAGGCATCGGCGCCGCCGCGCACCAGCACGCGGCAGGTGGTGCAGCGCCCGCGCCCGCCGCAGACCGACGGGTGCGGAATGCCATTGGCGCGCAGCGTCTCCAGGAGCGTGGCGCCGGGCAGCAGCGCCATCGTCCGGCCGTCGCCGTAGACGACGCGCGCGGCGGTGAGATTGGTCTTGGTGCGCCGGAGCATCCAGGCGACGACGATGGCCGCCAGCAACGCGCCGTAGATCGCCATGCCGTCGTAGTAGAACCCGCGCGCGATGGCGAGGTTCTCCGGCGTCCAGTTCGCATCATCGAGCAGGAAGGTCAGGTAGTCCGCGTCGCCGGCCGCCTCGCGCAGGATCTCGCGGCTGCCGGCGACGAAACCGGCGAGCGCGAGGGCAGGGACCAGCACGGCTAGCGAAAGCAGGATCGCCTCGACGCGCGGGAACCAGCGCTTCACCTTGAGCCAGTGCCAGATGCCGATTGCCCCGTGCGTCCAGGCGACGAGAAGGGCCACGGCCTGCTTCACGCCGGTCCAGGGGTTGGCGAGCCAGAAATTGCCCTGGACGACGTAGTAGTCGGTGTTGGCCTGATAGAACTCGGTGAGGACCCGGTTCACCATCACGTGGTCGAGCATCAGGACCGGCACCAGCAGGCCGCTGATGTACTGCGCCGCTTCCCACGCCTTCAGGCGCAGCG
Source organism: Microbaculum marinisediminis (assembly GCF_025397915.1). Classification (NCBI taxonomy): domain Bacteria; kingdom Pseudomonadati; phylum Pseudomonadota; class Alphaproteobacteria; order Hyphomicrobiales; family Tepidamorphaceae; genus Microbaculum; species Microbaculum marinisediminis. The sequence goes on along the minus strand of NZ_JALIDZ010000002.1, from coordinate 19,741 downwards.
TGCGCCGCCGCCAGAGCGTGTACAGGTTCACGCCGATGTGGATCAGCGCGGCGCTGGACAGCACCACCAGACCGACCGTGTTCGTCCATGGCCACAGGAGGACGTCCACCGCCTGGTTCTGGGCCCGCACCGAAACGATGCCGAAGGCGTGATTGAGCAGGTGGCTCAGGACGAAGGCGAACAGGATCAGGCCCGTCCAGAGCCGTATCGTTCCCAGGGTGAGCCTCGGCGTCACGTTTCCTCTTCTGGTGTCAGGGGCGCGCCGCCTGCCAGCCACGAACGCCGTCCCCACTGGTCTCGCCGGGCGCCTTGTCGCGCACCCAAAGATACAGCGGTTTGCCCTTGTAGGCCCACTGCGCGATCCCGTCCTGCCGCGTGATGATGGTGAAATCGCCGATCGGGCCGGCGTTCCCCGATGCCTTCAGGGGCGGCCAGTTCTCGGCGCATTTGCCGAAACACGACGATCCGCCGCGCGGGTCCTCGTCGAACATATAGAGCGTCATGCCCTGCTTGTCGGCGAGCACCTTGCCGATCGCGGTGTCGTTCGTCGTCACCGCCGGCGGCGCGTCGCCTGCCAGGGCCGGGGTGGTCAGCCCTGCGGACACCAGGAATGCTGTCGCAAGCCGCATGGTTCTGCGCATTCTCGTCTCCTGTTGACAATTCTTGCGGTCTGTCGAGCGGCGGACCATATCAAAACCGGTGTTTCATTATAATTTCAGGGCGCCGGTGCGGCGCCGATAGGGCAAATGAGTGGTTATCACCCTTGTTCGCGAGCGCAGGGTCGGCTATTCGATGCGCAGCGGAGACGTGGCCGAGTGGTCGAAGGCGGCGGTTTGCTAAACCGTTAGGCGGGGTAAACCCGTCTCGAGGGTTCGAATCCCTCCGTCTCCGCCAATTTTTCATCTAAGATATTGAAGTATATGGCGTTTCAGGAAATGGCGCCGTTCTACCCACAAGCTAACCAACAATACGTTTCGCGATAACCGGGGTTTGAGCCCATCCCGCCGGATGGTCGTCGATTCTCGGCAGGGCGTGAGGGCTTGCCCCGGTCGCGGGCCTGTCGTCGCGCGCGTAGGCGGTGCCGAATAACCGGCTGCCGTCGCGGCGCTGCATACCAGGGCGTTTTTGCGGGGGGCGGTGGGGGCCGGTGAGGATCTAGGCCTAAATAGACCTAGTTTAGACGGTGGCCCTATCCGGCTTTTCCGGTGGCGGATTTGATGGAACCGCTGGAAATGGCGGTCCATATGTCAACGAACGCATCGCCCCTGTGCGTATTGTCGCTGGCCTGCTTTTCCTGCCAGCCGAACCGGTTCATCATTTGAAGCCGATAGGCGTTCGCGTTGAATTCCCGGCTGGTGATTCCCTCTTGCCCTCTGTCCTCCCACCACGCTTGCGATAGCTCGATAGCGTCCGACAGGGCAGCGGCGAATTCCGGGTATCTATCCGACCAGTTGTCGAGGGTCTGCCTGTTCACACCGAGCGAGGCGGCAATCTGGATCTTGCTCTTGCCGTCCTTCCCGAGATCCAGGACGCGGGCACAGAAGCCCGAATCATATTTCGAGGGGCGACCACCAAGGTTGACGGGCTCGACGGGAACCGGGGCGGGCTTGTCGTCAGTGAGCGGCTTTGTCTTGGGCATCGTTTCTGGCTTTCATGCGGATATCGTATTGCGCGTCGGTCTCGGTAATGTGCCGGCCGCGCTCGGCAATTTGATTCATCAGGTCCGCAACAGGATTTGCGCTCACGGTCATATCGCCTTCCACATGGGCGGGGACGATCCGGCCTAGCAGGGTGGCGAATGTCTTTTTCTCGTCCCGTGCCAGCATCGCTAGATATCCCTTCAATCCGTCGCTGCCTTCGCCATCCCGGCCGTGGTCATCTGCGGCGGCGATGATGGCCTCGCGCAATCGAGACGTAACCTTGTTCGGGCTGCCCTTCGGCCTGCCTTTTCCCGCATTGCCGCGATTGGTCATGGTGCTGCTACCTCAATCAAAGCTGATGGTTACTTTGTAGGACACCGGTCCGCCTTCCTCGATGTCCCCCCTGACGGATAGCGGCAACACGCGCCCCAGCAGGGATGTGAAGGCCTTGTGGTCCTTCGCGGCGACCATGCGGCAATAGCCGACCAGTTCATCAGTCCCGTTGCCGTCGCTGCCGTGAAGGCGGGCGGCTTCAAGGACAGCTTCCTTTAGCGCCGTGGTCGTCTTGTTGCGTGAGCCCTTCGGCCGGCCTTTCCCGGCGTTACCGCGTGTCGTCATTGTATCGTCACCTTGTCGGTTTCGTTGCCCTGGCCAACGGCTGCCAAGTGCGCGGCTGCAAGATAATGCTCGCGAAGTTCGTTCATCTTCTCCGCTGCCAATTCCCAATCGATACTGTCTTCGATGTTGCGCGCGCTGGTGATGGTTGCGCTCGCCAGGTCGAACACTTCCAGCACATGGGCTTGATTGGCCGAACCGGTCGGGGCGCTCTTGGTAAGCAGGGCGAGAATCACGACCTCCAGCGCATTCAACCTGCCCTCTAGATGAACCAGCGCCCTTTCGTTCGGGGAATGATCCTTAGGCCTATCCATTGCGCGTTAGCTCCACGGCGCACCGGTTCGGCCAAGCAGTCGGGCCGCGCGGGCGGTCCTTGCGTTCTGCGTGGTCATGGCGATGTGAGGCCTCACTCTGATTGAGGTAGCATATTACCACATTCTTCATGCGAAATCACGCGTTGGAATGATTTCGTTCGGCTTTTCTAGGATTCGATTCACATCCTCGATGGTTGGACGCCTGACGGCATGTGCTTGACCCGAACGTGTGTTCATGAAATGTTCCGAATAATCGAGATATATAAGCCGACTTCTAATATTGGCGTTCCGGGTAGGTTCGCGAAAGTGCAGCCAGACAGCCGAAGCCGAGTCGCCTCTCCGGTCATTTTTCCTTGGTTTGCGGGATGACACGACGCCACCTTCCGCCCCCCTGGAATATCCGAGACCTCGGCGCCGCGTTTGTTGTTGAAGACGCTACCGGCCAGCGGCTTGCCTACGTCTATTATGAAGACGAACCCGGTCGACGCAGTGCCGCGGGGCTATTAAGCCGAGATGAGGCACGGCGGATCGTCAAGGGCGTTGCTCGTCTGCCCGACCTGATGCGACCAAGGAAAAACCGGCAATGAGCGACCGGGAAGAACGGATAGCCCAACTGGCGGAACTGTTGGCGAAATGCGAGGCAGAGGCGGACGACCTCGGTCTTGAATTGATCGGCTATTTGCTCGCGACCGCTCGGCGTGAGCTTGATGCCCGGAGCGCGACGAACCAATGAAACTGGCACCACTCCTGTTCCTTGTTCTCCTGACGCCAGCCGCCGCGACAGAAGCGATAACGGGCCGTGCATCCGTAATCGACGGGGACACCATCGAGATACACGGCAAGCGGATTCGGTTGTGGGGCATAGACGCGCCGGAGGGCCGCCAGCCATGTACCAGGGACGGCAAGGCTTGGCGCTGCGGTGCTGAAGCAGCCAACGCGCTCGACAGGCACCTGGACGGCGCTACGGTCGCCTGCACAGTCCGGGACATCGACCGATATCGCCGCGTCGTCGCTACATGCGAGGCGCGCGGTCGGGATGTCGGCGACTGGCTGGTGAGCGAGGGCTGGGCGCTCGACTATCGTCAGTATTCGAAGGGCGCATATGCCGCGGCGGAGGCAACCGCGAAGGACGCGGGGCGTGGCGTATGGGGCGGGGAATTCGAACCGCCTTGGGAATGGCGCCGTCGCTGAAGCGTTGCCAAAGCCCCGCAAGTCAGCGTTGCAATATAAAGCTGCGATTCACCAAACAACCAATCATCGCTTGTATCAACTTCCGGCTGTATGCCATCCTGCGTAAGTACCGAAAGTCACCAATCGTGGGAGGCAACAGATGAGAATCCCTGTTCTTGCGTTCGTGATTTCGACCCTGGTGGTCCCGACTATCGCCAACGCCCATGGCGGAGGCTGCCGGAAGAGCTCACCGCCTGGCCAGTGCTGCCACATGGACAACCGCGCCGGCTCCGTCCACTGCCACTAGGGCTTAGGCGCCCGTGGGTCAAATTGGGTCCGGCATTTCGCTGGACCCGCCTCTTTCCGACTGCATTCCGCACTCTGTCGACTCATAGTTGTTGTGTCGGCATACTTCCCTCTAGGGAGTAACGAGTATGGCGCGGCAAAGGAACAACAACGGTCGTCCGAACATACTGGCGCTTGTATTGGCTGCCGGTCTTGGGGCCGGAGCGTCCTGGGCTGTCCTGGATCCGAATGCTCTGTCAATAATCAAAGACAAGACGGCCTCCGTCGGGCTCGCGCCGGGCTGCGATATCAAGGGCAATATCAGCATCAACTCCGGCGAGCGCATCTATCACATGCCCGGGCAGGCGGACTATTCGGCGACGATTATCCGGCCTGAGTACGGGGAACGCTGGTTCTGTACCGAAGATGAGGCCAGAGCCGCTGGCTGGCGGAGGGCGCGCAACTGACCAGCTTGCATGACTCGCATTGCTCCCGCGTCCCGGAATTGTTGTTCACAAACTAGCCACTAATCATGCTCACAATCATAAGTGGGACGACGGCTAGCCCGCACCTTGTTAGGCACCGAAAGACCGGCATTGCGATTGCATCGGTTCTTGTCGGTGGCGATTGCGGAGTTGAATTCGAGAATGGGGCTCGAAGATCGAACGGAATGACCAACCATCCCTTTACCTGGGTGCAGACGGCAAGCGGAGCGGCCTTCGACTTGCTGGCACCGTCTCCCGAGCAGGTTCATCCTGAGGATCTGGCGGAACATCTCTCCAAGATCCCTCGCTTTGCCGGGGCTACACCGAATGTTGTGATTTCCGTTGCGCAGCATTCCGTTCTCGTCGCCGAGGCGCTGCCGGCCGAGGCGCGGGCCTATGGGCTGCTGCACGATGGCCATGAAGCCTATCTAGGCAACGATCAGGGGCCGAAACTGAATGCGTTGACTGCGCTAGCGCCAATAACGCTTGCCATCCTGGCGCAACTCAGACTGCGTGCCGCCGCCGCCATACATGCGCGGTTCGGCCTGTCCTGGCCCCCTCCGGTCGAGATTGCCGCAGCCATCGATCGGGCAAATGCCCGTGCGGTCGCCGCCGAAAAGCGCGCCTTCATGGCGCCTGAACCGCGGCCGTGGGCACCCCTGCCGGAGCCATTGTCCGCGATTGATGAGCCCTGGACCTGGTCGGAAGCGTCCGAACGGTTCTACGACACGCTTATGCGCTACGCGCCACAGTGGCCAGTGTAGACGCCCCGCATATGAGGCGAAGCGAAATCGTTGTTAGTAGACCGAAGATAACTAGATGCCGCCGCGCGGGCGGGTAGGGCGCTGTTGCGCGGCGGCAGTTGGACATGCGTCGGTCGCGGTTCATCCCCAAGTGACCGCTTGATGTCATTCAAGCCCAGGCCTGCTATCTAAACAATCGCTGTACCGCCCAAAAACACACTGCCGATTGGCGCAATAAAGCCCGCCGCAAGTTTCCCCGCGACGGGCTCGGGTGCCGCCGTGCTCTGCTCAGCGCCGGGGCAAACGGATTTCCGGCGCCAGCCAGTCCGCAACGGACGTACAGGCCGCGCCAAGCCGCACGACAGGGGCGACAAGGCGCGCCCATGAGTCTCCGGTGTCGTACCGCTCGGCAATGGCAATCGCGCCGCCCAGGGCCTTACTACCGGCCTGCATGGTCCATGATGCGAGGATGAGACGGATTAGGCGCATGGGGCGCCCATCTCCGGCGCCTCACGGGCGGAAGCTGTGATGCCCGCCCTAGCGTCCATCGCCTTGACCTCACCTTCCGCACTGTCCCGAGCGATAATCATCAGGGCCGTGCACCGATCAATGGCTGCCACAGCCCCGGAGATGCTTTCCCGGTCGGCGCTTAACAGTTCCTCGACTGCCTTATCGAGCAACACCGACAAATTGGAAATGTAGGTGGTCGCATCGCCGTAGCCGTTAAGGGCGTCGGCCAGGCGCTTTTCGGTTGCATTCATGGTTGTGGTCTCCAGATTGATCAGTTTACGGACGCAACTTCGCCCGCTTCATCGATGGTCTGTCGGCGCCCGTTGTGAATCGCCTTCACCAGATCGGCGACCGCTTCCGCCGGCATGACGACTTTCGCCGCCACGACACGTTGGCCGTTGTCGTTTGCGAAGAAAGTTAGGCGGATGCATCCGCCTCCCACATCCTCCGCCCGCCCGAGACCAGACGCGAAGACATCCGGAATAGCGGCGAATTCAACAAGATCGGGGGCGGTCATATCGCGCGTCCCGAAGCGGCATCATCAATTACGGAAATGGCTAGCTGTTCGAGGATATCGCCGTCGCCCCACCGATCGCCTTCGACCTCGGCGCGGGCAACCTTCGCTTTGGCGATAAGCCCCGCATTTGACCGTGCAGGTGTATCCGCGATCCTGCGCAACAGTGCCCATGCTCCTTCGGAAAGCCTGTTTGCCTCGGCGTCGGGATCTTCACCAGAAGCCCATCGTGGGTTCTGATACGCGCGAAATGCAGCGTTGGCCCCGTGCCAATCGCGGCAAAGCGCCAAAAGGTCGGCGTCAGGATCGACAGCAGCAAATGCGGGCGCTTGGGTAGCGGCAAGGGCGGCCGGAGCGGCTGCCAGACCCGTGACGGCGGTGCGGCGGGTGATTGTCTTCGACATGGCTATTCTCCCTTTCGGATTGTGCCGGAAGGGACTCGTGCCGAGCCGTGTTTTTGGTAGAAGTGTTATCGGTCATCGAACGCCTCCTCACGGCGTTGGGTGGCAAGTGCCGGTCGGGAGCTCCAACTCCCGATCGGCGCGCCTATCGTGCGCTTATGCGAGGTGGATTGCAAGCGGAACAACAAGTGCCGCAAAAGCAAATTTGAAGGTCCTCTCAGGGTTTAAGCGTTGCGTTATACCAGCCCGTCAGAGGATCATCTTCCTTTTGAAGCTTCAGGATGATTTCCGATTGCTGCTTCCCCCACTCTTCTGGTGTCATAAGCTGTGTCGGCGCAATGCCAATTGGCCCCAGTCTAGTCACGACCCAACGCTCGAAATCTTGCTGCCTTAAAACCGACGCGGATAGCTTTTGATCGACATCCTGAATGCTGCTGTCCAAGCGCGATACAGAACCAGTCAGATCGGAAAGGCGAGCGTTGGTAACTCGGAGTTCAGCCGTAAGATTGGAGAACTCCGTACGAAGGGCGGCGTCTGATTCACGCGTATAGTCCCGCGCTCCAGTAACTCCGTCTTGTGTTTTAGTAACAGCAGCCCGAATTTCAGCAACATCGGATTGCAGGCTACCCATTGTAAATGTCCAAAGCACCCAAGCACCGCTCGCCAAAGCGATAGCACTGCTGGCAATAAAACCGATGGCCCAATTAACTGTCATCGTAATCGTCGCGTTTCCAGGCTCAGCCATATCGCCCTCCGGTTGAAATTCACTCGAAACAATAACATGAATTGCATTCTCTAACTATACAGGATGCTTGGGCGGCGCGGGATTGAGAACGCGCTGTACTGTTCGGACACTCAGTCCGGTTTCCTCGGCAACCTTGCGGGCGGTTTGCTTCTGATGCTGTGGGCCTGCCCTACGGCCGTCTTCGAGACTGGTACGACACTCTGTCGCAGCAGTCTCCCGCGCTTCAATCAGTTCCGCGTACCGCCGGATATGCGCGTCGCGCTGGTCCTTGGTCAGTTCGACACTCTCCAATACATCCGGTTAGTCGGAACTGGGCCGGGTATTGGCAGCGGGCAGCTTAACTGGCATGAAGTTTATGTAACAGAAGGACGTGACATGCAGCGGCCCTACACTCTTTACATGGATGAAACGGGGAATCGTCATCCAGACAAGAAATCCGACGCATCGCGCAAGGGGCGTGATTGGTTTGGATTTGGAGGCATCTTAGTTCGCGGGGAGGACAACAATGCGGTTAGAGAGCTCGTTTCTGCATTCTCACAAAAATGGAAACTTCGAAAACCCGCCCACATAACGGATATGTTATCCGAGAATAAAGGCTTTTCGTGGCTTGGGCGCAAAAGCCAGCACGTTCGCGATGAGTTTTGGGATGATTGGCGCGGAGTCTTGTGCACATCACCCGTTATCGGCATTGGGTGCGTCATTGATCGCCCCGGATATGTCGCGCGAGGGTACTTAGAGGAGTATAATGATAAGTGGTTATTGTGCCGCAGCGCGTTCGACATAACAGTAGAGCGCGCCGCAAAAATTGCTCGTTTAGAGCAACGTAAACTTCACGTGGTTTTTGAGCAAGATCCCGCTGTAAACGAAATCGTGACTAATTATTTTAGAAATCTCAAATCTAATGGGATGGGATTTAGTGCAAAAAGTAGTGAAAAATATAATCCATTAGGAGTGAGTGATTTTCAGGAAACGCTTGGGAGGATTCAACACAAGCCAAAAAATCACCCACTGCTGCAGGTCGCGGATAGCTACATATATTCGATTTCTAGGTGGAGGTATGATAAGAAGTTCTGGCTTTATAGAAGCCTGAGAGACAGTCGAAGAATAGCCGACTTCGCTCTCTCAAGGGAACACTTGCCACATCTTGGCATCAAATACTATTGCTTTGATCCCAAAACGAAAAAGCCGGGATGAACCCGGCTTTTCGCGGCCCCCATACGGTGAACCTGAAAGGCCTTACGACCTCATGACGGAGCATATGATGTCCGTTGTTAATGTCAAGTTACTTTTTGACCCTAGTCTCACAGTTTCACCCCTAGTGCTTTCCGACCGTCAGCACGTCCACACGACGTTTCCATGCGCGTCGGATCCGCACTGGACATGCCTGCTTCCGTCCATTTTCGGCAAAGCCTTACCGACCCGCTTGACCAGACCCGACACGTGCCGCCTGTCGCGGGCGTCGTGACCGCTTACCTGCACAATCGACTGCGCAATCTGCCGACTGGTCATGGGTCCGTGTCATCAACGTCGGGCAGGTTCATGGTTGGACGTTCCGGGGCATCGAGCTAGCGCCGCTGGCAGCCGGCACGACGCCGATTCCAAGCGCCTGCAACGTCTCGCGAGCCACCGCCTGCGTAATGTCTCCGCGCCGCTGTGCAGCCTGCACGGCACGAATTGCAGCGGTGACGGTTCTAGGGTCGCGGGCTGCCAGCAAGTCGGCAAGCTCGGCATTGCTTGCCGTGCGGGTTTCGTTGCGGAGTGCGCCGACGAGCTTCTGACCACCCTTGATGACCGTCCCCCAAATCGTCTGGGGCGGTTCGGGGAATCCGCCTGGGGTGCCAATCTCGGCTTGCCCCGCCTGGCGGGCTGCCGTCTGCGAATTTTGCGTTACGGTCTGGCTCGTGCCGTAGTAACGGGCCTCGCGGTCCATGACGCCAAGAATCCGATCGGCTTTCTTTGCGCCGAACAGCGTCACGAGGCGGTCACGGTTCCAATCGCCTTCACCCTTCAGGATCTTGTTGAGCGCAACGCGGTCGTTCGCATTGTTTCCGACGATCCTATCAATCTCGGCTCTGGCGCCCTGGCGCATTCGAACCTGTTGCCTTGGCGTCCGGCTGGCGAAGTCATCGGCGAAGGTGGTCGGGCGCGGCGCGGTCTTGCCGGCCTCCAGGACGCGTTGGCCAAGGGCCAGGGCTTCCGACTGTCGCGCAAGTTCGGCATGACGGGCATCAACCGCCTTGATACCGGGAACGGCGCGGGTAAGCTCGCGGTCGATTTGCTGTCGTGCAATGGTTAGGGCAGGGGCGGTGTTCCTGTCCGCCGTATCCATCATTGCATCGATGGCGTGGCGCGTCTCAAAGAGGGTTCTCGGGTTCGGGTCCAGTTGATCGGTCCCGGTGATATTCAGCATGTCCCGAACGCGGCCGATGGCGCGCTGTGCATCGCCCCGAAGCCGCGTTTTCATCGCATCAAGGTTTTGGGCTATCGGCGACGTGTCGACGCGGCGCGCATTCAAGAATGCGTCCTCATAGTCGGGGCCTAGCGCGCGCTGCCGAATACGGATTGCGTCGTCAATCATACCGGGGTCGCGAGCCGGCCCGAATGTGTCGTCAAGCGCACCGGTAATGCGGCCTGTGGCCCCGGCATTGCGCGCGCGGACCGCCGATCGAATGGTTTGCTGTCCCGGCCCTGGAGTCGCTGCCAGTGCCCCGGCCTGTTGTTGCAGGTTGGGGCCAAGGTCCATCGGCATGGCGTCATCACCGAGCGCAGCGAGCCTGTCCGCCATGTCGCCGGCAACGTCGTCAGCCTGTGCGGCGCGGCCGAAATTCGCCTGCGCCCGCGACGGGCCTTGAAACCAGTTCATCACACGGTTGTAACCGCCGCTGATAAGGTCGCCAGCCAGCGGAGATACACCGCCTAGCGCGCCCCCAAAGAGCGCGCCTTGTGCAGTCTCTCCAATATCACCGTCCGATCTAACAGCGGCGTCGGCGCCGCCAATAGCACCACCGGACAGCGCCCCCGCACCGGAGCGCGCCAATAGCGAACCGCCCCCGGCGCCGAACGCAGCGGGTGCCGCCATGACGGCCGGAGCTATGCCGACAACGCCACCGACGATGTTCGCCCCTGTGGCGAGATTGGGGTGGCTTTCTTCGAGATCCGCGTTTCGGCCCTGGATAAAGGCCAGCTCGTCCTCGTAATCGGTGTCATAGATGGCCGATCGAATCCCCGCACCGAGCCTATCCGCGCCACCGCGAATGTAGGGGCCGACAATCGGAATGCCTTCGATGTATTCGCCAGCGGCCAGCGCGGTAACGTCATTGGCGCTATCCCCGCCGCTGCCGGTTTGCGAGACGATATCACCGATGACGCGTTCCTGCTCATCCGGGGGCAGGGTGGCGAAATTCTCGTCAACCGTGACGCGGCCAACGCCTTCAATATTGAGCGTTGGCATTAGTCTTCGAGCCTCCAGCGAATGCCGCTCGACGTAGTGCCAGAGCGGCCCCCGCTCCGGGTCGGGGCCGGCGACATGCTGCCGTGCTGTAGTGCCGGGCTGAAGCCGCCGGGTTCGAGCTCGGGCGCGGGTTCGGGGTCTCCGGGTGTGGTCGGTGCCGATTCCGCCATTGGGGCGCGGCGCGGTATCATGTCTCGCGGGTTCACGCCATACCTACGGGCAAGGCCTCGGTAAGACCGAATGTCGGTCCGTAGCGCATCGTCGTAGGCATTCATGCGCGACTGCGCTTCCGCCAACAGTTCGGACCGCATATCAGGGGTCAGGCGCCCCTTGCTGTTCACGATGCTGATTGCAGCCAGAATGCGTTGGGGAAGGTTCGCGGTGCTCTGCACCATGACCATTTCGCCCTCACGCACGACGCTGCCCGGATCGAACAGCTTGCCGATACCGTAAATGAAGTTCAGGTCGGAGGCCTTGGTGTCGCGTCCTTCGGCGTCGACGATTGACGACCAGATAGGCGCGGCCTGCGCATAGTTCTTGTAGCTCGGCAGCGACTGGATTTCCTTCCGAACTCCAGCAATGTCCTTGAAGTCCGGCCTTTCCATCTCATCGGCGCCGGGCGACGCTATCCACTGACCCGTCGTCGGATCGAACAGGCGGGAATCCTTGCCAACCGAAATAGGCGCGGCCGGCTTCTCCGGGTCGCCATAGTCCCCCAGGACGCGGCCCGTGCTAGGGTCAATCAGCTTGTCGTTGATGACGATGGGCTTTGTCCCGGACATGCGGGACTGCACATAGCCCCGCAGCAAGCCCTTGTCGCTGGCAAGCAGCATCGCCGTATTAGGCGGGACACCCTCTTTCATCAGCGCCGTAGCAACGCGGGTCCGGGATGCGCCTTCGGGGTTAAGCAGCCCACCAAGGAAATCACCAACCCCAGACATGAACCCCATGCCCTGACGGGTAGCCCCAGGCTGCTGAATTCCCCTGATGGCCTGCGTTGCCTCATGGCCGGTCATTTCTCCCCGCCCGTAGGCTGCCTGAACCGCTCCCAACGCTGCGCCTGGACTCTGTGCCTCGAATGGTGCGGCGGCGTAGTCCCGCCCCCTACCAGCGGCATGAAAGCCGCCCGGATTGAGCGGGTCCGGCGCGCTCATCATTGCGCTAGCGATGGACTGGCCTTGCGGGGCAAAGCCGCCCCTGCCGGTTCTCCGCTCATCACGGTTTTGCCTGTCCATGTCCTGCGTTTTGATTGCAGCCATCGCTGCAGGTGTCCCGCCATCACCGGGCGTAGGCATGGCCCGCGCGGCGCTGGAGTCACCAGCATCCGCGATGCGGGTTGCCTCTGTCTGGCTGTAGCCCATACGCAACAACTGCGTGATGGCCTGGGTCCGCGTCATCCCGGCCGTGCTCGTCTCGGGAGAGGCAAGGGGGGCGGCCATCATGGCTGGCCCCCGATCAAATTTCCAAGCGGGTCTGTCGTGTTCATTTGTTCAAGCCGCATCGCGTTTCCCGGAACAATCGCGCCGGCATGTCGCCCCCAAGCCGGCTGGCCACCCTTAGCTTTTGTGGGTAGCTTTGTTTGTAGCATAGCACGGGCAGCGCGAGAATGCAATAAATCCAATGGCTGCGGCCGGGCGACAGGCGGATATAATTTCCGCCGTAGTGACCTTATTGCGACGGTCCAGGGGGCTCGGCAAAGGGGTCTATGCTTGCCCCTAGCGCATCGTCCGGCCATTCATCGCCCCAGGTAACGCCCTGGGGTAATTGTTGCGCGTTATGCGTAACAAGTTCCACGCCCCGCGAAACTTCCCGGCGCCGGGAAGTTCTGCCCCCCGTTTCTTCGGCGACCTTGCGGGCGGTTTGCTTCTGATGCTGTGGGCCTGCCCTTCTTCCGTCGGAAAGACTGGTGCCGCAAGATGCTGCGGCAGTCTCGGATTTCTCTTTCGCCTCAATCAGTTCCGCATACCGCCGGATATGCGCGTCGCGCTGGCCTGCGCTGGTTGAATCCTGGCGTCGCTCGCGAGCCAATCGAGCGGCTTCGCGCCCGTCTCGGCTTTTGAGCCATCGCGCGGCCCTGTCCCACTCCAGGCGTTCGGCGTCATCCGCGATGTTCAGTTTCCGGCGAGCGCGGCGCGCGCGGCACCAGTTCATCCCCGCCATGTCAGCACCCCGCACGGTCGCGGATTACACCGGCGCCCATGTTGCAAAACAGCCTGACAGACCCGGTTGGCCCCTGGCGTTGCTTTTCAACGGCGACTTCAAGAACGTTCTCGGTGTCCATCGCCGTTTGCTCCGCGTCCATGATGGCGGCTTGGTCGGCGTTAGGAGCGGCGCGAAGTTTCTCCAGTTCCTTGGCGGCGTAATAGCTTTCTCGATAGGGGAAAAGAACAAGGTCGGCGTCTTGTTCAATCGTGCCGCTGTCTCTCAGGTCGGACAGCATTGGGCGTTTGTTGTCGCGGGTCTCGACTTGCCGGCTTAGCTGCGAAGCCGCGACGCAGGCAACATCAAGGGCCATGCCGAGCCGCTTCAACCCGGCCGATATCTCGCCAACCTCGTTTGTCCGATTGCCGCCGTAGCGGCCGGACGCGGGTACAAGGCCGATGTAGTCCACCCCCACGATTCCGAGCCGATGCCCCTTGCGCGCGAAGTCGTCCCGGTAGCGACGGGCGCGGGCTGTCATTTCTGGAACAGACAGGCCAGCGGCGGAATCAATCCGAACGGGGAGGCTCGACAATTCGGCTTTTGCCTCTCGCAAGCGCCGTATCTCATCGCTCGTGTAGCGCCCCTGTCTTACCTCGAAAAAGTCGATCGGCTCACCCCATCGCGAAGCCCATGCACATACCGCCCGCAAGGCGATTTGTTCCGTCTTCATTTCGAGGCTGAACAAAACGCTGCCGCTGCCCCGTTGGGCGGCTGCCAGCATGATGGCAATCATCAAAGCGGTCTTCCCCATGCCGGGGCGTCCGGCCAACACCGCATAGTCGCCGGGCTCCAGTCCGCCCGTCTGTCGGTCCAGGTCGGTAAGGCCCCAGCTAATGGCGGGGACGCTACCGTTGGCCTTGCGCTGTTCGGCGTCGTTAAGTGCCCGGTCTATCGCATCGCCAAGGCTCGCATTCGACGGGCGGGACCATTCGGCCGCACTCAGTACCGCGTCGCCGGTCTCGATTAGAAGCCGCGCGTGCTCGGTGGGATCTGCACCGGCGCGAAGCGCGGTCATCGTGTCCGACGCCGCTTGTGCCAACATGCGGCGGTTTGCTGCCTGGATAACCGCGTCGACATAGCCGGGCAGGTCGTAGACCGTCGCGGCGGACGCAGCGGCGCTGGCCATGAATCCCGGCCACAGCCTGATAAACTCGGGGTCGCTCGGCAGGCGCGGCTTTAGCAGGGCCAGGGACACACAGCCGCGCTGATCTAGGGTATCGAGAACAGCACGATATACCGCACTGAGTGCGCCATCGCTGAAATGCTCGGGGCGAAGCCGGGCGCGGACGATGCCGGCGGCTTCGGCTCCGGTGAGCGGTACAAGCAGCGAGCCAATAACGGCTAGCTCGCATTCGAAAGCGGCCTGATCGGGATTTCGCTTTATCGCAGGCTCAGCGAACATTGCTTACTCCGGTTCGGACAGGTCCGCGCGCTCGGCTTCAATCAGTGCGTCGCGGGCCTTCGTTCGATCGATCAATTCGCGGTGGTGCTGTATGGTCTCTGTCGCGCTGCGCATCATGTCGGCGCGGACACGCCAGCGGCTTTCGGCCCTGCCGAGTTCGTCCAGAAGCTCGGCAACGGACGGGGGCCACTTCTGGTTTTGCCGCCAATGACGGCAGGCGCTATCAAGAGCGGCCCACGTCGGCTGTGCGGCCCTCACGTCTTCGATAAGCATCCGCGAATAAACAGCCGGGTCGGACGGTCGCGCGTTCGGATAGCTGCCGAGCAACAACGCGATTTGTCGACCGACCTCATCACCGGTGGCGGGGCGGGCTCGTGCCTCGACATAGGCCACGGCGCGGGCAATTTTCGATTGGAAGTCCTGCCCCTCGAAGACGGCCGCGAGCCGTTCGGCTTCCTCCAGGCCGTTCGCCGATATAAACCGGTCATGCCGGTGGTGACGCACCAGTGACAACGTATCGGCTAGCTCGGCAATCGCCGCCTCCGCCTTTACCTCACGCGGAGGGGCGGGGAGGGCGCTGTGGCCCTCACGGTCAACCGACGCGGGTAGGGCGGCTGTCGCGCTCACCAGTCATCCCCTGTGCCACCAGTGCGGCCACCGGCCGCTACGGCTTGTTGCATGGCGATTTCGGCAAGGCTGCCAGTTGATCCGCTATCCAACGGCTCGTCGGTCCAACGCTCGCCACTAATCCAGCCTTGGGCGTACTTGATCTTGTCGGGCGGTGTTCCGCGCCTGCGGCATTCGACGGCGTACCGCTCCGCGCCGGCCAGCATGTCCGCAGGGTCAACACCGGACGCCACCGCCTTGGCGAACGCCCTTCGTGCTTCCTTCTTTCCGCGCTTCAACGGATAGGCTGGCCAGAACGCCTGTTCAAACCAGTCGTCAACGCCCTGAAACTTCCCGCCGGCGGGAAGTTTTGCCTTGGTCGCATCCGGTTCATTGCCCGTGCGCTTGGCGTTCAGGGAAATGACCTTGCCGCCGTCCTGGGTCGCATTGCGCATATATTCTTTTCCTTCTTGTGTAATTACTTCTAGTTCTGGCCCGCTAGGTGGCCCGCTTGCGCCGGTGATGGTGGCCCGCGCATCGCCGTTTTCGCTGTTGTCACAAGGGTTTGCGTGGCCCGATTTTTCGCGCTGGGGTGGCCCGCTAGGTGGCCCGCTTTGATAGCGGTCGTAATTGACGATCCGCACGACGGTTCCGACCTTGCCCGGCACGCTCTCAATCATGCCGTCACGCTCCAGGCGGTCCCGGAACCGCTGCACTCTTGACCGCGACCAACGCCACCGCCTTGCAAGCCATCGCTCGGAATGGGCTAGCTCACCGCGCCCTAGCGGCACCGCTTCGCCGTTGATATCCGCCGCGCGTTCCCGCCAAGCCGCCTCGGCTATCAGCCATAGCCACGCCTCACGCTCGGTGAAGGCTTCGCGCGCGAAGCTCGGATGGTCGAACACCGCGCGCGTAATCTTGATGTAACCGCCACTGGCCACCGGGTTAGATCCTTTCGGAAGCCGCGTCGGATTGATGCCGCTTGAACGGCAGCACTACGCAGGGGCCGTTACGGGGCTCCGGTGCCGCCTGTGGGCGGGGGCGAGACGCCATGCTTATGACGCCCCTGGCAGCGTCAAGCACCGCCTGCCGAGCCTCGTATTCGCTCGCAAACTCACCCAGGTTGCGGCCCTGTCCGGTTGCGATGGACGCAGCCCACCAGACAAACCCGCCGCCGGTATCGTGCGGGACGGTGAGGCCGATAAGGTCGCCTTGGGAAATGACGGCGATGTTCGTCATGCCGCTGCCCCCTGCGTCTCGTCCCGGTCGATCGATACAGGGGATAGCATCACGTAACGGGCATGATGCCCGGCGAAAATTCCGGTGTTCGCTTCTTCGGCCGTGCGGATGATAAGGCCATGCCGCTGACGCAGCCGCAGGACCAAATCGGAGATACGCCAGCCGGTCGGGAAGTCCCGGACCGTGACACCATCGCCCCCGGCTTCAATCAGCTTGCAGGCGAAAACGGCTATCTGACCGGTCAGCGTGATAAGCCGCTCAGAGCCGGATAGATCCGCAGCCTTGCGGATCGTCAGCCGGAACGTTGGGCGCTTCGCTGTCATGGGGCTGCCCTCCGGTGATGCTCGGGGACGGCGAACGCCAGTTCAGCCACCGCCGCAGCAGTAGAGGCGGGGAGCCCACAATGCAGGCGCACATAATGCGCTTGAAGTTCTTCGGGGATTTTGCTATTTTGTGGGTAGTTCAGGCTTCGTAACCGAACAATCCCAGCGGCCCCGGTGTCCCCAACACCGGGGTTGCATTTTATCTGGCCCATCGCGTCACGCCGCTACTTTCTCGGCATTCCGGGCGGCGATGCGCCCCGCCTGCCAAGCTGCGATTTCCGACGCTAGCCACCGGCTTCCACCCTGGCCCATCGCCTTGACGGGGGCGGGAAAGTCGCCGGCTGTCATAAGGCGATAGATTGAACTGCGATGCAGGCCTGTCGCCCGCGTCACATCAGCGATTCTAAGAAACTCTTGAAGCTCAGACACTCTGAACGCCTCCATTAGCATGTAAGACGACTAGCGCCGTCTTGGTGAAGCGTGGCTAATCTAGGAGAGGCGGAAGATGCGCGCTATAATATACAAATAGGACCGCAAAAATACTTTGGTATGATTATCTCGGTCCTATTCTCTTGCAAAAGAAAAAGCCCCGCATTTCGGGGCTTTCAGTGCGTTGTCGCCGGTCCTGAATTATTTTCGAGGTCTATTCTTTATTCCGCTGGTCGTATTCCAGTTTTTTGTCATGGAAGCCTCTGGGGCGCCTCTTATGCTCCGGCAATTCACGCCAAGCCTTTTTCCATCGCGTCGTAGAGGTTCCAGTGCCGAAGTGCTGTGCGGCGCTCTCCCGTAACTCAGCCTCTTTTTTCACGCCATCGGCCTCACGCGTCAGGAACGCTAAAAGCGCCTCGTCGGTGCATTCAAGGGGAGTTGAGGATTCGACAGCCGCAGGCGCGTCGCGCTCTCTTATCATGTCCGCGATGGCTTGCGCCTGCCACTCGAACACGCGGACATCGTGCCACTTCTGTTGCGGCTGCGTGTGGTCGATAGATTGGGGAAGCCTGAGGCATGCACCCAGCCCGCTCGGCACCTCCCCACGCGCCGCCATACTGTCGTTGGCAACGGGGTCGAACCACTCGACTACAGGGCCGGTAAAATCGGCCGGTGGAAATTCATAAGAAATCGACTCCCCAATGCATTTCTTTATGTAGGCTGCCGCACCTTCCCAATGACTATGCGGTATGGGTTTGCGTATCTTGCCGTCGAGTGCGTCGCGCCCGGATGCCAAACACCTTTCCGCCTCCAGATCAACAATAAGGTGCTCGGTGCCGCGCTCAATGAAATTGGCTCGCTGAATTTGCTGCTCTAATTCGCCCTGTCTCTGACGTATCGCCTCGTTTTTTGCTTTATCGCAATCATCTCGATACATCGCGAGCTCATCAATGAGCGCCCTATATTCTGCGTCGGTCATCCCTGTCAGGGCTATCCCAATCGTTAACGCAGCGTCGATAAATTTCATATCGTTGGCGCCGGGGTGCCCTAGATCCTCTTTGACGGTCATGCCCGCGCCTCCCCAATCGTCACCACGTTGTCACCCTGCTTGGCAGCATTCGGGGTTTCGCAGTAGCGGGACCAGTCGCGCATCAAGCGGGCGCGCTGTTCCAGAAGGGCACCGCGCCTGTACGCCTTTTCGACCTTGTCGCCGACGACATGGGCCAACGCCATTTCAACAACATGGTTCTGATAGTTCGTCGTCTCGGCTGCCCAATCCCTGAACGATGACCGGAAGCCGTGCACCGTGTAGGCGTCGCCGTCTATCGTCTTAAGCGCCTTGGACATCGCGGCGGTCGATATCGGTCGCCCGCGTCGGGCACCGGGAAGGACGTAATCGGTTCCGGCCTCGCGAGGCAGGCTTTCCAGGATGGCTATAGCCGCATCGGAAAGCGGTACGCGGTGCTCACGTTTCATTTTCATCCGATCGGCGGGAACCGTCCACACCTTGGCCTTTAGATCGATTTCAGGCCAGCGGGCGCCGACAACCTCACCGGTGCGCAGCGCGGTATGAATGGTGAGGGCCAACGCCTTGGCGGACAGGCTGCCATTGGCGTTCAGCTTTTGCATGAACGCGGGAACGTCCTGGTAGGGCATCGCCGGATGATGTCGCACCGGCCGCACCGCAGACCGCTTGGGCAGCAGGTTTTCAAGATGACCTTTCCAGCGGGCGGGGTTCTCACCGTCCCGGTAGCGTTGCACCTTCGCCCAATCCAGAATTCGTTCGATCCGCCCCCGTACGCGCGAAGCCGTCTCGGTCTTCTCGGTCCAGATCGGTTCGAGGATCTTTAGAACGTGCGGCGTCTCGATGGACGCGACAGATAGCGAGCCGATGACGGGGTAAGCGTAATCCCTCAGTGTGTTTTCCCACTGGTCGCCGTGCTTCGCGTTCTTCCATCCGGCTTTGTGCGCCTTGATGTACCGCTCGGCAGCCTCGGAGAATTTCAACATCTTGGCGGCTTCGGCGCGGGCGGCTTCCTTGCTCGCCTTGCGTTCATCGATCGGGTCGCGGCCCTCGCGTATCATCGCATGATAGCGGTGGCGCTGCTCACGGGCATCCGCCAAGGATACGCCGCCGTCATTCGATACGAGGCTAACGCGACCGAGCCCCATAGCTCGCGCCTTCCCGTTGACCATGTACCGGAATAGCCAGCTCTTGGCCGGGCCGTTCGCGCCGGCCGTGACTTGAAGCCAGAGCCCGGCGCCGTCGCCGTACATGCCGGGCTCCGACAGGTTACGAACCTGCGTAGCGGAGAGTTTGTTGACCGCGCCCATGATGGCCTCGCAATATTCAACCCTACCCACAAAATTAGATAGGATTTATAGAGACCGATAGCAACACCTAGCGACACAGAAATCGCAGTTAATCAGGGAATTCAAGGCCCGCGTAAGACGCACAGCGCATTAGGGCGACAATGAATTGGCGGTCTCCGTCTCCGCCAGTTCCTTAGGGGCTGGCCCTCGATCTCTAAGCGGCTACAATTCACTTGAGGCCACCAAGACGACATGGAGCGTTGCGGCTGGCCCTCGATCTCTAAGCGGCTACAATCGCCTTCGCCTTGCCCCAGCTCACCTGCATGTTGCGGCTGGCCCTCGATCTCTAAGCGG